>JASBSU010000005.1 GCA_030148725.1 Hyphomicrobium sp. | reverse complement strand
CGCTACACGAACCACGGATTGCGCCAACTCCCCTCGACCATGATCGAGGCCGCGGTCGTCTCGGGATGCACCCGGCGTCAGACTTTCTGGCACGTGCAACTGCCGCTCGCCATTCCCGAAATCATGCTCGGCATCAATCAGACGGTTCTCATGACGCTGGCGATGATCGTCATCTGCGCCATGATCGGCACGCGCGACCTCGGCCAGGAGGTGTTCATCGCGCTCGCAAAAGCCGATGCCGGACGCGGACTGACGGCAGGTCTTTGCATCGCGTTTCTGGGCATCACCGCCGACCGTCTGCTGCGCGCCTTCGCTTATCGCACGCAGCGCAGGATGGGCCTCGCCTGACGAGCGAGGCGAGGCGGCAGGGATCGCCAGCTGTCGCGCTGCCGGCCTTTGAGCACAACGGGAACAAAGCCCCTCGGTGCGGCGTTACTTAGTCCGCATTTCAGGGAAGGTGAGATTGCGTGCGAGCGAAACCAGGAATCGAAGACTGTCGCCACTGGTGGCTGCTTCGGATCGTTGGAGTGCGGCGACAACTCGTTTGCTAGCGCTACGATCGCTGCATCTGTTTGGTCGCGCGCACGCCTGGACGCTGCTTAATTCCACCGAAGTTCTGGCCGCTGGTTACCTCGGCCAGGGCTGCAACCGGCGCAGTGCCGTTAGCTTCTTCAGCAATCGCCTCACGCCTTCCCAAACCTGTAGGATTGGAGCGCTGAATGGCGGCTGACCAGATGAAATCGAAAACCGGCGTCCCCGGCCTGGATGATATCCTGGGCGGCGGGCTTGCCAACGGCCATGTGTTTTTGCTCGAGGGCGACCCCGGAACGGGAAAGACCACCGTCGCGCTGCGCTTTCTCATCGAAGGCGCGCGAAACGGCGAACGCTGCCTCTACATAACGCTTTCGGAAACCGAAAGCGAGTTGCGGGCGGTCGCCGCTTCACACGGATGGGTGCTCGACGAGAACATCGAAATATTTGAACTAGCCCCGCCCGAAAGCGCGTTGGGACAAAGCCGCGAACAGAGCCTTCTCTATTCTTCGGATCTGGAGCTGGGCGAAGCGGCCAGAGCCATATTTGATACCTATGAACGCGTCGCACCGACGCGCGTGGTGTTGGATAGCCTCTCGGAGATCCGCCTGCTGGCGCAGAGCTCGTTGCGGTATCGCCGCCAGATCTTGGCAATGAAGCACTATTTCGCCCAGCGGGCTGCAACCGTCCTTCTATTGGACGATCGCACCTCCGAAGCCACCGACAAGACCGCGCATAGCATCGTGCACGGTGTCGTGCAGCTGGAGGAACTCGCACCGAACTACGGTGCCGAACGTCGCCGCGCCCGCATCCTCAAGTATCGCGGTCAGATGTTTCGCGGTGGATATCACGACTTCACGATCGCAAAGGGCGGTGTCGTGGTCTTTCCCAGACTTCGAGCCATCGAGCACAAAGCACCCTTCGATGGAGGAAAGCTATCGAGCGGAATTGACGAGCTCGACGCGCTGCTTGGCGGCGGCGTCGAGCGCGGATCGAGCACTCTGGTGCTGGGGCCAGCGGGAACGGGAAAATCCATCATCGTTCTGCATTTTGTGCTCGCAGCCATACGGCGCGGCGAGAGGGCAGCCGTGTTCGTTTTTGACGAGGAGCTTGCGCTGCTCTTCAAGCGCGCGAGAGAGATCGGTCTGGATCTGGCAGGGATGCGAGATTCCGGTCTGTTGCAGATCGAGCAGGTTGACGCCGCAGAGCTTTCACCCGGAGAATTTGCTCAGCGCGTGCGGACGATTGTCGATGAAGGCAACGTCAGAACGGTCGTCATCGACAGCCTCAACGGATACCAGGCCGCGATGCCGGACGAGTCATCGCTGGTCCTGCACATCCACGAGCTTCTTCAGTACCTCAACAGGCAGGGCGCAAATACCTTCTTGACCGTTGCGCAGCATGGCCTCGTCGGCGAAATGCGGGCACCGGTCGACGTCACGTATCTTTCCGATACCGTCGTGCTGCTTCGTTACTTCGAAGCGATGTCCCAGGTGCGCCGAGCCATTTCCGTTATCAAGAAGCGCGCGGGCGGGCACGAGAACACCATCCGCGAGTACCGCATCGGCAGAGAAGGTCTGACCATCGGCGAGCCGCTGACCGACTTCCAGGGAATATTGCGCGGAGTGCCGACATTTCATGGAAATGCCGATCCTCTTCTAAACCTAGGGGGACGCGAAAATTCCTAGCTCTGTCGATGCCAAGGCACTGATCTTCGCGCCTTATGGACGCGACGCTGCTGTTGCAGCGTCGCTGCTGCACGAGGCCGGTGTTGCCGCGGAAATCTGCGGAAGTCTTAGCGACCTACAACATGCTCTCAACGACGCGGTAGAGTTCGTCATCGTCGCCGAGGAAGCGATGCGCTCCGCCGATGTGCGCCCGCTGGCGGCGTGGGTCGACGCTCAGCCGCCCTGGTCCGATCTGCCGTTTATCATTCTAACCCATCGCAGCGATGGTCGGCAGTTGCATCAAGAGATCCCGCGTCTGTCTGAGCTGCTCGGCAACGTCACGCTGTTGGAGCGGCCATTTCATCCGCTAACGTTCATGAGCGTCGCCAAGTCGGCGCACAAGGGACGCCGGCGCCAGTATGAGGCGCGCGCACGCATCGAGGAGTTGCGAGAGAGCGAGGAAACGCTCGAGCGGCGCGTTGCCGAGCGCACCGCTGAATTGAAGAGCGCGCATGCCATGGCAATTGCGGAGATGGCGCAGCGCCAGGCGGCCGAAGATAAGCTGCGTCAACTGCAGAAAATGGAGATGATCGGTCAGCTTACCGGCGGTGTGGCGCACGACTTCAACAATCTGCTCATGGCTGTGATCGGAAACCTGGATCTTCTGCGCAAGCGCATTCCGCCTGAACCGAAGTTCATGCGTCTGATCGACGGCGCCATGCAGGGCGCACAGCGCGGCGCAGCCCTCACCCAGAGGCTTCTGGCCTTTGCGCGGCGCCAGGATTTGAAAGTCGAGCCTACGGACTTGGCGCAGCTTCTGCGCGGTATGGGCGATCTCATCGAGCGATCGATCGGTGGCCAGATCGTGCTCAAGATGGTCGTTCCGGACACGCTGCCGCGGGTCCTCGTCGACGCCAACCAGATCGAGTTGGCCATTCTCAATCTCGTCGTCAACGCGCGCGATGCAATGCCCGGCGGCGGAGATCTCAAGATAGAAGTCGATGTCGCCGAACCGGTGGAACAGGCGGAGTTTTCCACCGACACCTATGTGCGCCTGACGGTCGAGGACAATGGCGTCGGCATGGATGCCGAAACTCTGAAAAAGGCTACCGAGCCGTTCTTCTCCACCAAGGAACTCGGTAAGGGTACGGGGCTCGGCCTGTCCATGACGCATGGGTTGGCCCGCCAGCTCGGTGGCGCTTTGCGTCTGCACAGTGAAGCCGGTCGTGGCACGCGCGCTGAGCTGTGGTTACCTGCCACCGAAATGTCCGTCGCCGAGCATGCCGTCGCACCTCAGGCCGCCGCGCCCAAAACGGAATCGAAAATCACCATCCTCATCGTCGACGACGATGCATTGATCTCCATGAGCACGGCGTTGATGGTGGAGGACCTGGGGCACGAAGTGCTGGAGGTGAATTCCGGCAACCAGGCGCTGGACATCCTGCGCAACGAGCGGCGCGTCGACCTGCTGATTACGGATTTCTCGATGCCGAAGATGAACGGCGAGCAGCTGGCCAGAGCTGCGAAGGAGATCCAACCGGATCTCCCCGTGCTCCTCGCGACCGGATATGCGGAACTTCCCGAAGGCACCGATTCCAGCCTCCCGCGCATCGGCAAGCCGTTTCTGCAGGAGCAACTCGCTGCCGCGATAGCCGAGGTGCTCGCCACCCGCCCTGGCGCCTGACCGGAGCTTGCGCTCAACCGGCCCTGATGCCTCGCAAAGGCGCAGGTGGAAATTCAGCTAAGTCATTGAAATAGCTGGCGGTCCCTACGGGAGTCGAACCCGTCTTTCAAGATTGAAAATCTCGCGTCCTAACCGATAGACGAAGGGACCGGCAGGGGCATCCCTATAGGGGCGTTTGCCGCGCCGTGCAAGCGAAGCCCATCGCGCGAATGGGCGCATGTGTGGGCCGGCCAACCTCACTTCAGGTACCACCCCCACGGCTCCTTGCTGGCATAGGCGGTGACCTGCTTGATCTCCAGGAAATTCTTGAGCCCCCAGGTGCCGAGTTCTCGCCCGACCCCGCTCTTTTTCATGCCGCCCCAGGGCGGCTCCAGGAAGTTTGGCTGCGAGCAGTTGATCCAGACGACGCCGGCCTCGAACCGGTCCGCGACGCGCTCCGCCCGTTCCAGATCGCCCGACATAACGGCCGCGGCGAGCCCGAACTCGCTATCGTTGGCAAGCCGCACCGCCTCCTCTTCCGTGCCGAAGGTCGCGACCGAAAGCACGGGCCCGAAGATCTCTTCCTTCCAGATGCGAGCGTCCGCCGGGACGTCGGCGAATATGGTGGGCTCGACGAAGTAGCCGGCGTTGAAGCCGGCCGGACGCCCGCCGCCGCACAGCAGGTGCGCTTCGCGTTTGCCGATCTCCATGTAGCCGAGCACCTTCTCGTACTGCTGACGGCTCACCAGTGGGCCGAGCAGCACGCCGTCGTCCATGCCATCGCCGATCTTGATCTTCTTTGCTTCCGCGACGAGCCGCTCCATCAACCTTGGCGCGATGCCCGACTGAACGATGAGCCGCGAGGTCGCGCTGCACACCTGTCCCTGGTTCCAGAAGATACCGAACAGAACCCACTCGACGACCTGTTCGAGATCCGCGTCATCGAACACGACGATGGGCGACTTGCCGCCAAGCTCAAGGCTCACGCTTTTGATCTCCCGTGCCCCCGCCGCGGCGACTGCAATGCCTGTCGGCACGGACCCGGTAAACGCGAGCTTGCGCACGCCAGGATGCGCTGCAATCGCCGCACCGGCATCGCCACCGAGCCCCGTGACGATGTTGACCACACCGGCAGGAACGCCAACCTCCGCGCAAATGCGTCCAAGCTCCAGTGCAGTGAGCGACGTGAACTCGGAGGGCTTCAACACGAGCGTGCAGCCGGCGGCGATGGCAGGCGCGACTTTCCACGCCGCCATGAGCAGCGGGTAGTTCCACGGAACGATAAGGCCGGCGACACCCACCGGCATGTACTTCACCGTTGTCTTGAAGCGCGCGTCGGGCACCGCAATCGGAGCACCCTGGTTGTCGTCGAGTTCCTCTGCGTATGTGGCGTAGAGATTAAAGCAATAGGCTGCGTCACTGATGTCGCCGAGCGCTTCCGGCAGCGGCTTGCCGTTGTCGCGCACTTCCAGTTCGGCGAGCGCCTGCTTTTCGGCCTCGATGGCGGAAGCGATGGCGCGCAGCACGATCGCGCGCTCGCGTCCCGTCGTGCGCGCCCACGGCCCCCGGCCGGCCCTGGTGGCCGCCTCGACCGCCTGGTCGACGTCTGCGCTCGTTCCTGCTGCGATTTTCGCGAACACCTGCTCGGTGGCCGGATTTATCACGTCGAGCAAGCCGCCCGCGGATGGTGCCATCCATGACCCGTCGATGAAGTGCTTCGGCTGCATGGTCTCTCGTATTGTCTGGCTAAGGCTGCGCGACGGCTCCGGCAAACGCGTCGATGAGCATATCGGCATGTTCGCGCGCGAACGGCAACGGCGGGCGGATCTTCAGGATGTTGCCGTGCAGCCCCGCCGTGCCGATGAGCACGCGCTGCTCTCGCATGGCGTTGACGACGCGCTCGGCAGCACCCGGATCAGGCTCCTCGCTGCCGGCCCGTACAAGCTCGACACCGAGATAAAGACCGCAACCCCGCACGTCGCCCACCACCGGCGCGCCAGCGGCGACTGCCTTTAATCCGTCGAGCAGATAGGCGCCCGTCGTCTTGGCGTTTTCCTGTAGTCCCTCGGAGGCGATGGCGTCGAGCACGGCCATCCCTGCTGCGGCAGCAACCGGAGTGCCGCCGAAGGTATTGAAATAGCCGTTCTGTGAGCCGAACTCGGCAAGGAGATCAGGCCTTATGACCACGCCGCCCATCGGGTAGCCGTTGCCCATCGGTTTGCCGAGCGCAACGATGTCCGGAACGACGCCATGCCGCGCAAAGCCCCACATCGCTTCGCCGGTGCGCGCGAAACCCGGCTGCACCTCGTCGGCAATGTAGAGCCCCCCGGCATCGCGCACCGCTTCTGCAGTCGCGGCGAGAAAGCCAGGGTCCCCAGGAAACACGCCATCGCTGGAGAAAATGCTGTCGGCGATGAACGCGGCGAACTTGACGCCGCGCGCCTGCATGGACGCGATGGCAGATCTGACGCTGGCGGCGAATGCTGCACCGATATCCTCCGTGCCGCCACGGAAAGTATCAGGCGCGCGAACGAGGAACACATCCGGGTTGCGCGGCGCTGTGCTCGCCGACGATGGCGATATCTCCGTCACCGCGGACGTGTTCCCGTGATAGGCGTTCTGCGTGACGATCACTCCGTCACCGCCCGTCAACGTGCGGGCTATCCGCAACGCAAGGTCGACGCTCTCGCTGCCGGTGCACGTGAAAACGACATTCGAAAGTTCCGCAGGCATCGTCCCGAGCAGCCGCTCCGCGTAGAAATAGATGCCGTCGTTCAAGTAGCGCGAGTGCGTATTGAGGAGACCCATCTGTTGCGCCACGGCGGCGACGACCTTGGGATGGCAATGCCCCACCGACGGCACGTTGTTGTAGGCGTCCAGATATCGCGTGCCGTCGGCGGCGATGAGCCAAACACCCTCGGCCCTCACGATGTGGAGCGGCCGCTTATAGAACAGCATCGACGAGGGACCGAAGGTACGCTGCCGACGTCCGATCAGATTTTCTGTATCGGGCTCTAGGCGCACGCCCGATGCCGCATCGAACGCATTGAGCTCCAGAATTTTTGGGCTTCGGACCACGGTGGAACCTCTCGAAGACACCACTTTAGTCGATGCAGCGCCCACAGTCTTGACCGCAAGCGGACGCCCTGTTCAATCGGTGCGGCAACGCGTGCCGAATATCGGTGCGGCTGGGAAGCCTGAGCGCAGGCCGGTCAAGTTCCCCCATCACGCGGTCAAACGATCCAGCCGCCGGCCATGTAGCGTGGCATTCAAAGCAGCGCGGTAGCAAAGCAGCGCCGGTGTATGCAACTCTTGCCCATCCCATTGGATGGCAATTCCGGGAGCGTGAGACAATGCTGACTTCCATCGCGGGTCGATCGGTCATTGTGACGGGCGGCAGCAAAGGTATCGGCAAAGGCATCGCGCGGGTGTTTGCCCGGAACGGGGCCAAGGTGCTCATCGTGTCGCGCAACCTTGCCGAAGCAGAATCTTGTGCTGAGGAATTGGCCCGGGCCGGAGGGACGGCCAAGGGCTTTGCCGCCGACGTCACCAAAATGGAAGACATGCAGTTGATGGCTGACGCCGCGGCGACGGCATTCGGCGGCATCGACGTTCTCTGCGCCAACGCCGGCATCTTCCCGCAGGGCCGAATCGAGGAGCTGGCGCCGGAGGACTGGGACACGGTTCTAGACGCCAACCTCAAAGGCACATTCTTGTCGCTCAAGGCGACGCTTCCGTATCTGAAGAAGTCAGACCAGGGCCGCGTGGTCATCACGTCCTCGATCACCGGTCCCGTCACCGGCTTTCCGGGCTGGACGCACTACGGCGCGAGCAAGGCCGGCCAGCTCGGATTCATGCGCACCGCCTGCATCGAGCTTGCGAAGTACGCGATAACAGTCAATGCGGTTCTCCCCGGCAACATCCTCACCGAGGGACTGGCGGCGCTGGGTCCGGAGTACGAACAGTCGATGGCGGCGTCGATCCCCTTGAAGAAACTCGGCACGGTCGAGGACATCGGATACGCGGCACTGTTCCTGGCCTCCAAGGAGGCGCAGTACATCACCGGCCAGACGATCATCGTCGACGGCGGACAGATCCTGCCGGAAAGCCTCGACGCGCTGAAGTAGGTTCAAGCGTCGCGGCGGCCTGCCAACAGCGCGGAGCGCACTTGGCGCGGTGGCGTGCCTGTCCACCGCCGCACCGCTCGGCTGAATGCCGAAAGCTCCGAATACCCAAGCAGGAACGCGATTTCCGAAAGCGAAAGCTGCCTCTGCCCCAGGTACGACATCGCCAGATCGCGGCGCATCGCCTCGATGAGCCCGCCGAATGTCGTGCCCTCGTAGCTCAACTCGCGTTGGATCACCCCAACAGGCACGCGTAGTTCGCCAGCAATCGCCTCGATGTGCGGAGCCCCATCTGGCAGCCGCGCCCGCGCAGCTGCCCGTACGCGATCGATGACGCTGGCGCGCAGATCCTTGCGTTCCGACAGGCGCTCCAGGCAATGCCGCATGTGCGCCATCAGCCGTAGATCGCTGGTCGGCATCGGCGCACTGAGCGAGCGGCGTCTGATGATGAGAGCATTCGTGGGCTGCGCGAAGAAGACAGGCGCGCCGAAAGATCGCTCATGTTCGCGCCAGGCTGCGGGCTTTGGATGCTCGAAGTGAACCTCCTCCGGCGCCCATCCGCGCCCCAGGCATCCGCGAATGAGATTTGTCACCTGGCCGAGTGTCAGCTCGGCATCTTGCCGCCGCTCGCAGATTTCCGCCGTCTCGATCCGGTATTCGAGGCGCACTAGCTCGGCCGAGGTTGGCACGAGCTGCATCACCGACGACTGCTGGTGCAGCGGAAAAAGTTCGACCAGCGTATCAAGAGCCACGCCGAGCGTTGGCGCTGAGATCGCAGCATAGCCCCACAGCCCCAGATCACGCGGATCGAAGTCGATGCCGAACGACAGGCCGAAGTTGTCGTTGTGGGTCTGCCTAGCGCTTTCCTCGAAGAGGCGGCAGAAGCAATCGAGGTCGAGCACCAGCGTCGGCGCGCCGGCCATCTCCGGCGCGATTCCGGCATGACCAAAGATTCGATCGACGTCGCCCTTGAAGCGCTCGATCCACGACACGACGCCAGTCGCGGAAGAGGCGAGCACGCCCGGCGCCTCGGCCCGCGCCTTCAAATGAGTGGCAGCAGTTATGGCGCGCGCGCCAGCGTGCGTATCCATGCGCTCGGATCAGGCTAAACTGCAAAGCAACGAGACTGAGGCTAGCAGAGGATGAGCAACGGTCAACAAGACGCGATGAACGAGAGATAGGCGCGATGCTCAATCGCCGGGCAGGGTCAGCCGAATATCCGTTGCCACAAGCCGGGGCGCGTGGAGGGTGCGCGTGGCGGCTGTGTGGACCGTCCGAAACGAGACAAGTAGCGCTCGCACAGAGGGACCGTCCCGGCGGTGTAGCTTGCACCCATTGAACGGGCGAGATCCGTGTCGGCATGTGAGCCGATCCAGGCGACGAGCAGAATGCGCCTCAGCATCACGAACGTTTCGATTTCGGATTCTGCACTGGCGTCGAGGCTGCCGATGCGGCGGTAGCCGCGCGCCCAAGCCTTGATCAGCTCCGGAACCTCCGGCTTTTCCTCGAAGAACGAAACGGTCGTCGCGCAGTCGTAGAGGAACCACGAGAAGCCGCAGTCGTCGAAGTCGATGACCTTCACTGTGTCGTTGTCGAGCAGCAGGTTGGCGAGCCGCATATCGCCATGAACGAGATTGAAGACATCGGGGCCTTTGCCGATCGTCGCGAGCCGTTGTTCGATGACGCCAGCGGCTTCGGCAATAGCGGACGCGGTGCCCGCCGACATGCCGATGCCATCGCGCCAGCGTCCCCAATGCGGTGTGTCGCCGAGCGTCGTCGCAAAGTCCCACGTATGCCGCTCGAACCACGGCGGGCGCTGCCAGCCATTGACGTGCGCGTGCATGCGCGCTGCCGTCTCGCCCAGGCGTTCATAGCCGGTGATGTCGTCGGGCGCGGGCTCGCGGCCGTTCTCCCAATCGAACAGAACCACATTGCGCGGAGGGCCGACGCCATCGGTCGCCAGCGTCTGGATGAATTCTCCGTCATTGCCGCGCACCGGCACAGGGACATTGGCCGCGCCGCTATCGCTGAGCGCACGCAGCCACGCCAGCTCCGACGCGATGGCCTGTCGCGAATGGTACCCATCCCGGTGAATGCGCAACGCCCACCGATCTCCGCCGCCGGCAGCCTCGAGGCGATACGTGATGTTCTCCGAAATGTTGATCAGCGATGCCACGATGTCCGCCGGAAGCGCATAGCGCCGCGCCGCACGCATGGCGATCTCATCGAAGGGGCTCCGATTGCTCTCCGACAGGGGCACCTCCATGCCTTGTCACCGCTTTCCCAGCCAATGCCGCCGCGAGATTAGATCGCCGCTTCCGCAGCCGCTTGACCGCATCGGACGACGGTTTGACCGTCCCGCGAGCAGAAAAGATAGCGCGGACCTATGCGAACATCGAGGTTTCGCCGCATTGAATGGCGCATTGCTGAAAAGATGCGCTTCCAAGGCTCGCTCTCGACGGATACGGTGCGCTGATACTCTGAATACGGATATTACATGCGCAGATTGTATGTCGCGGCACGGTCGTTCCTTTGGAACGTGCGGACGCTGGGCCCACTTTCGTGGACCGTATGTGCCGTCAAGAACGCCGCAACCTCCACCAAGGCGGGAGCGCGTTGGGGCTGGGCGGCCCTGCGCGGCGCTCCCGAAAGCGTGCGGTCGTCAGGTCGCGCTGGCACGCGCCAGCCCTTCGCGCCCGACGTTCTGCATTCTCATATCGGGATGCGAGATGAGGTCACGGCCGACCTCGCGGCAGAATTCCGGCGGCGCGATCGAGAAACTGGCGCGTAGCCATTCCACCGCGGCATCCATCTGGCCGGCGCGGGCGAGAAAGCGCGCGAGATTGTGCTGACCGCGGAAGCATCCGCGTTCGGCGGCCCTGCGATACCAGCGCACCGCCGAAGCAAAGCGGCGTCGGCTTTCGGCGCCATCCTCGCGCATCTGTCCGATCATGTTCATCGCCTTGGCGTTGCCGAGGCGTGCTGACCGCACGAAGAGGCTCAGTGCGCCGCCAGCGTCGCGTGCGACACCCTCGCCGGCAAGCATCAGCTCGCCGAGATTGAACATCGCCCAAGCGTTCTGCTTCTCGACCGCGCGCCTGTACCACCGAGCCGCCTCGGCCCGGTCGACAGGCACGCCCCATCCGCAGGCGTGACAGCGCCCAACCATGTTGATCGCATCGGCCCGGCCCGATTGGGCCGCCAGCGAGAACCACCGAAACGCCGCCACCTCATCGCGGGCCATACCCTGCCCGAAAAGCAGCATGTGCCCGAGCAGGAATTGCGCGAGTGGCGACCCGCTGGCCGCGAGGGTCTCGGCGTTCTCGACCGCTCCGGGCAGATCCAGCGCTTGTTCCGGCGCATCGCCGTCGAGAACGCTCACGTACAGAAGATCGTAGCGCCCCGGCGCCCCCACCTCGGAGTGGAACGCGATCTCGCTCATGTCTCGGACCAGTGGCGTATCAGGTTGTGATAGTGGGCGGTCAGCGCAACCACCGCCGGATCGTCATCCGGCAGGCGTGACCGCACACTGATGATGGAATTGTCGAGGTCGTACAGCATGTGCCGTCGCCAGTCGTCCTTGACGAGCGACTGCGTCCAGAAAAACGACGCCCAGCGGCTGCCGCGCGTCACCGGCGTCACCGAATGCATGCTGGTTGCCGGATAGACGACCATATGCCCTGCGGGCAACTTCACCGAATGCGTCCCGTAGGTGTCGTGCACGACGAGCTCTCCACCGTCGTAGTCCTCGGGAGGCGTGAGAAACAGCGTCGAGGAAACATCAGTCCGCATCCGCTGCCCGCTACCAGGCACAGCGCGGATCGATCCGTCGACATGCGCACCGAACGTCATGCCGACGTCATAGCGGTTGAACATGGGCGGCAGCACGCGCAGCGGCAGCGCCGCCGACATGAAGGTGGAGTTCGACCCGAGCGCACGCAGGATGATCTGTCCCAGTTCCTGCGCCTCGGCGGCATCGACCGGCACCTGCAGGTTGTGCTTGACCTTGGCTGCCTGGTCGCCGGCCGTGGTGCGCCCATCCACCCAGTTCGTGCTCTCGAGCACGCGGCGAATGTGCGCCAGCTCTTCGGGCTTCAGAACGTCTGGGATGGTGACGAGCATCAACTCAAGTCCGTGCAATTGAAACGCCGACCCCGGTGTCCGGGGCCGGCGGTAGTCTAATATGCGGACGTCAGTACTTCCATTTTACCGTAGCATACCCGGTTCTGCCTGGGGCCACGGTCGCGAACGTATTCGCCGCCTGATAAAGTGAATCGTAATAGACCTCATCCGTCAGGTTGAGACCCGAGACCTCGACGGTCCAATGATCATCGAACTCGTATTCCGCGAAAGCATCGAAGCGCCACCAGTTCGTTGTGTGGTAACCCAAGCTGTTCTTGGCGAAGTGCCCACTATAGAATTCTGACTGATAGATGGCCTGGCCACCCACAGACAGATCCTTGGTGAGCTGATATTTGCTCAGCAGGCTGAACTGGGTGAGCGGGGTATTGGCGAGACCAGCGCCGATCTCGTCCGCGACGTTCGAGCCCAGAGTTTTGGTGTCGAGGAGGACGATACCGCCAAATACGCTCCAGGCATCGGTGATGTTGCCAGCGACGCCGAGTTCAACACCGCGAATGCGATACTTGCCCTCGTTACCGATCCCGCCGGCCGCAGGATTATTGACGCGCGCGTTGTCTTTAATCGTTTCGAAAAGAGCTGCCGTGGCGAGCAGCCGACCATTGAACAATTCCCACTTGGTCCCGACTTCGACGCCGCTCGTCTCCTCAGGCCCGAGATTCGCATTCGCCGCGTTGAGCCCGTTGTACTCAACGCCCGTAGAGTCGATCTCGTTACCGATCGGCGTCTCCGTGTAACCGTAAGCCGCATAGATGCTGGCGTTCGGCAAAGGCTTATAGACCGCGCCGATATTCCCGCTCCATAGCCCCTCGTTCACCTTTGCAGTGTTCCCCGTACCCGGGCTCTGAGGCGCTCCGTTGGCAGCGAAGCCAATCTGATCACGCGTAAAATCGTCGAACCTCACGCCGCCATTGATGATCCATTGATGGCTGAGTTCCACCGTATCCTGCACGTAGACGCCAACGTCGTCGATGTCGGCATTGAAAGTTCTTGCGCGTCCGGTGATGAAGCGCGAGTTGCGGTAAGGATTGGGATTGAGAATGGATGTCGGCGTTGCAGAACCGCCGCCAATCGTGTGGCTCAGGCGGTCCAACCTCTCGAAGCTCACATCGACACCCGCCACCATCGTATGCTTCAAGCCACCGGTATCGAACTTGGCGGTCAGCTCAGTCTGATTGGCGAAGACGCTCGCATCCTGGATGCGCTGCGGATTTGTAGTTGTGACGAGGCCGTTGATGTCGTTTTGCGTGTCGGATGGGCGTGGCGCCGTGGCCAGATAGCCCTGGTAATTAGCACCGACGCGCGTCCGGTTGACGAGCTTGAGGTTGTTGGAAAGCTTCGCTTCGACGGTCGCGGTTCCGACGTCCGACTCATCCTTCGCGTAGTCGATCGAGAGGTCGCCATAGAAATTGCTGCGCGGCACGCCGATCTCGCTGAAGGGGACCTTTGCGGCGCGGCTCACCGGCACGCCATAGTCGGGGATGCCGTCATAACGATAGCGGTAGTAGTCGAGCGTGACCTTGACGTCCTCGACCGGCCTTGCCGTGACCGAGAACAAACCGCCCCACCGCTCGCTCTCGACGAAATCGCGCCCAGCGACATCAGCCTGATGGTACATCAGGTTCGACCGCACCGCGAGATCGGGTGTGATGACCTGATTGGCGTCGATAGTTGTGCGGAATGTCTGGTCGGTGCCGACGGTCGTCGCAACCTCGAAAAAGTTGCCGTTGAGATCGGGCGTCTTTGTGATGAAATTGAACGCGCCGCCCGGAGTGGCACGGCCCGAGATCACTCCGCTCGGCCCCTTGTAGATTTCGAGCTGCTGGACCGAGAACACCTCGCGTCCGATGCTGCCCGGATCGCGGATACCGTCCACGAAAATGTCGTTGCGGGCGTTGAAGCCACGGATCTGGAAGTTGCTGCCGAGCGAGGCGCCGTTCTCACCGGCAGTGATGGTCACGCCAGGCGTTTGGCGCGCGAGTTCGCGTAGATCGAACGCTTTCTTGTCCTCGATAACTTGCTGCGGCACGGCAGTGACGGTGCGCGGCGTGTCCAGTAGCGGCTCGGTCAACTTGCCGGAAGCCGAGCGCTCCACCTGATAGGGCGCATTCGGATTGGCATACGGATTGGCACCGGGCTCTGCCGGCGTCGGAGCCGTGCTGGCGCTCGTTGACGGGGCCTGCGGTGTTGGAGAAGCGGTCTGCGCTGACGGCGCTTTCTTAGCAGCAGCCTTTTTCGCAGGCGCCTTCTTTTTCGCGCCGGCTTCGACGTTCAGTGGAGGAAGAGGAACCGGATCGGGCGCCTGCTGGGCGGCAACCGGATAAGCAATGACGGACGTAGCGCTGGCAATGAGAGCGGTTTTGATCGGCTGCCAGCTCGAAACCGGCTGCCTGGACTGCTCCTCGCGCTCTTGACCGTTTCCTACGGCAAAAGACTGCCAGCCCTGAGCCAGCTGACTACCCAAACTCATACGCAACCCCCACAAACGCAAAACAAAGACGCCGCTAAAACGCACCGCCGTATGCGTTAACGAGGCAATACATGACCGAATAAGTCAACTATTAGGATTAGAACTCACCACATCGCCAACCCACTGATGTCGATCTGCAACGCCCCCGCGTCTTGGACGAATTGTTGTGTCATCGCCGCCGCCGCAGCGTCGTATAAGCGTATCGACTGACAACAGCGGTGGCGCTGACGCCGCCGCAAGATCGGGGACACACCGACGCAATGAAGCAGGCAATCGCGCTCTATCACTTGGTGTTCGAGGACCTCGGCTCGCTTGGCCCGGCCTTGCGGGATGCCGGCTACGAGATCTCGTATCGCAGCGCCGTGCACGACCTGCCGAGCCTTGATCCGAAAGCCGCCGATCTGCTCGTCATCTGCGGCGGTCCGATCGGCGTCTACGAGGAAGCCTCGTTTCCCTTCATCAAGGACGAGAAGCGCATCATCGCCGAACGGCTTGCCGCCGGGCTCCCGACGCTCGGCATCTGCCTCGGCGGCCAGATGATGGCGTCAGCGCTGGGTGCCGAAGTGAAGCCCGGTCCCAAAGAGCTGGGATTCTCGACGCTCTCGCTCACCGAGGCTGGTGCTCAAAGCCCGTTGCAGCATCTCGCCGGCGTGCCGGTACTGCACTGGCATGGTGATACGTTCGACATCCCCGCCGGCGCCGAGCTGCTCGCGTCCACCGACATCTGCCGCAATCAGGCATTTGCCATGGGCCGGCACGCCCTCGGGCTGCAATTCCACCCCGAAGGAGACTTCCCGGCGCTCGAGGATTGGTTCGTCGCCTACGGCGGCGACCTCGCATCGGCAAAGCTCACCGTCCCCCAAATGCGCGCTGCGGCGCAAGAAGCAGTGCCGCAGCTTCGCACAGCCGCGCAGAAGATGCTCAGCGCCTGGCTTGCAGGTCTCGCCTGAGCGAACCGCGCGCTGCCCACTAGCCTTGCGTAACCGCCTTCACGTCCTTGAACGTGATGTCGGGATTGCGCTCTGCAACCCAGTTCAGGCTGAACACCGACGGCGCCATGTAAACGTAATCTCCGTCGGCATCGACGGCGATGGCCGATTTGTTCTGCTCGATGAACTTGTCGCGCTTGGCTCTATCCGGCGCTTCGATCCAGCGCATGACTTCGCACGGCGCCTGCTCGAAGCCGGTCGATAGCCCATATTCGTGCGTCAGCCGGTCGCCGAGCACGTCGAGCTGCAGCGCGCCGATGACGCCGACGATCGGCTGCATGCCGTCGAGCGGCGAGAACAGCTGCACCACGCCTTCCTCGGCCATCTCCTTCAACGCGTCTTTGAGCTTCTTTGCTTTGATCGCATCGCCGAGACGAATGCGCCGCAGGATCTCCGGTGCGAATGAGGGGATGCCGAGGAACTGCACGTCCTCGCCCTCCGTCAGGGCATCGCCGATCCGCAGCGTGCCGCGATTGGGAATGCCGACCACGTCCCCCGCGTAGGCTTCCTCCGCCAGCGAGCGATCCTGCGCGAAGAAGAATTGCGGCGCCGTCAGCGCCATCGTCTTGTCGGTGCGCACATGCTTCACCTTCATGCCGCGCGTCAGCCGTCCCGAGCACAGCCGCATGAACGCCATGCGGTCGCGGTGATTGGGATCCATGTTCGCCTGGATCTTGAAGATGATGCCGGTCATCGCCGGCTCGGTCGCCTCGATGGTGCGCGTCGCTGCTTTCCGGCTGAGGGGAGGGGGCGCGTAGGCAATGAGCGCATCCAGTAGATCGCGCACGCCGAAATTCCGCAGCGCGCTGCCGAAATAGACCGGCGACAGCGTCCCTTCGCGGAATGCCTTGAGGTCGAAGCTGCCGCACAGGTCGCGAACGAGTTCGATCTCATCGCGCCACTTCGCCAGATCGTCCGGCTCCAGCAGCGTCTCGAACACCGGATCTTCCGGTCCTGAGACAGGCATCCCTTCGTGCGCCTCGTCGACGCGACGGATGCGCGGCTTTGCCAGGTCGAACGTGCCACGGAACGTGCGGCCCATGCCGATTGGCCAGACCATCGGCGCGGTGTCGAGCGCCAGAACCTTTTCGATCTCGTCGAGCAGTTCCAAAGGCTCGCGCGACTCCCGGTCGAGCTTGTTGATGAAGGTGATGATCGGAATGTCGCGCAGCCGGCAGACCTCGAACAGCTTGCGCGTGCGAGCCTCGATGCCCTTCGCCGCGTCGATCACCATGATCGCGGAATCGACCGCCGTCAGCGTGCGGTAGGTGTGGTCGGAGAAGTCCTCGTGGCCCGGCGTGTCGAGCAGGTTGAATACGGTGTTCTCGTATTCGAACGTCATCACCGACGTCACGACCGAGATGCCGCGCGCCTTCTCGATCGCCATCCAGTCCGAGCGCGTGTTGCGCCCGTCCTTCTTGGCCTTCACCTGGCCAGCAAGCTGGATCGCGCCGCCGAACAGCAGCAGCTTTTCGGTCAGTGTTGTCTTGCCGGCGTCCGGATGCGAGATGATCGCGAACGTGCGCCGCCGCTGGATTTCAGTGGCAAGCTTTCCCGGCGCGCCGCCTGCGGCTGGCGCGGATGTCGCCTTCGGCGCGGACGTTGCGGTGGACGCGGTATCGCTGGGCATTCTGTCGATGGCGCCTGATTTGGGCACGCGCCCGCTGGCGCGCAAGGGTTCTGGCGCAGCCCTTACCACCGTTCGCCCTCAAGGTCGATTGCCGGGACCGTTGTCTACCGGCCCAGGCCGCTCAGGCGTGCCCTAAGGGGCTGATTTCGCGTTGCATTCCTTAAGCAGCGCCTCGCGATCGGCTTTCGCCTTCGCAAGCTTTTCCTCGAAGCTGCCGAGCGCCTTCTTCTGCTGCTCCGTCGAGCCGCCCCCCGCCGTGACCTCTTCCTTCATCTCCGTGATGGCCGCCTCGCGCTTCGAAATGGTGATGTCGAGGTCGTTGAGTTTGGTGCCGGTCGCCTTCTCGGCGCAGTTGTACTCTGCCGCAGACGCTGGAAGCGCAAGCAGGACGGTGGCGGCGGCAACAAGGAAGAGGGCGGCTTTCGACATGGGGGTGGCGGCTCCGGCATTGGATCGGAGCCGCACCATGATGACGGATGGACATGCCCGACAAGCGGATGTCGTGGCAAGTCGGGTGGAACTATCGGCAACGCCGTGCGGGCGGTCACTAGGCCTGGAGCCGCCGAACCGACTTACTGCTTCGACCCCGAATGTCCGAGCGCCCAGACGTAGGCGGAGACGGCATCGAGCTGGTCTTTTGAGAGTTCGACGCCGCCCATCGGCGGCATGGCGCCGGGATGCTGCTTGGGCTCGGCAACGCCGTCCGCGATCGTTGACGTGAGCGAGGCGAGGCTGCCATCGCCCCAAAGCCACTTGCCGGTCGTGAGGTTCGGACCGACCGGCGTGCCGATGCCGCCCGTGCCGTGACAGCCCGCGCACGTCGCACCGGCGACTTCGCCTGCAAAGATCTTCGCGCCGAGATCGACCTGCTCCTGGGTGGACCCCGGCGGAGGCGTCAGTCCTGCGGTGGGGTGCGTGCCTTCCGGCGGACCGGCCTCCGGCGACGCGGCTGCTTGCTGTTCCGGAGCGGGCGCGGCCTCGATGCCCTTGGCATCCGGGTCGCCCTCATAGACCACGCGCCAAACGCGGCCGCCGACGTCGTCGCTGATATACATCGCGCCATATGGACCGATGGCGAGGCCCGAGGGCCGATGCGTCGCGCGGCCGGGGTCCTTATACTTGCCGGCGAAGCCATCGGCGAACACGATGTAGTCGCCGCTCTTCTTGCCGTCCTTCAGCGGTTGGAAGACGACGTTATATCCGCCCTGCGGCCCCGGCGCGCGATTCCACGATCCGTGGAATGCAATGAACGCGCCACCGCGATAGCCTTCCGGAAAATCCTCGCTCTTGTAGATTTTGAGATCGTTCGGCGCCCAGTGCGCGGGGAATGCCGCGACCGGTGGCGTTGCCTTGTCGCAATCGCCGACCGCCTTCCCGCCATCGCCACCATATTCAGGCGCCAGCACCAGCTTGCCCTGCGCGGCGTCGAAATAGCACTTCGGCCAGCCGTACGAGGCACCCTCGGCGAGGATCATCACTTCCTCGGCCGGAAGGTCGAAGCCCTGCTGCTGCGAATAAAGCTCCGGCCAGTTTTCGTGCAACTGATCGCGTCCATGCTGCGTGATGTAGAGCCGCCCGGCAGCATCGAAGTCGAGCCCTTCGCCATTGCGGATGCCGGATGCGTAACGTTCTTTCGGCGAGAACACCTGGTCGCGCTTGTTGGCATCGAACTTCCACACGCCCGCCCGGGTCTCTAGCTCGGTGCAGGGATCGTTCCCCTTCGAGTGCGGCATCCGATTTTTGACTTCGCACGCGTTCGTGGCCGATCCCATCGCCGCGAAGATGTTGCCGCTCGCGTCGATCGTGAACGGATGCATCGGATGATCACCGTTGAGCGGGAACCCCGAGACGACGGTTTCAGGCTTTGAAGTCGGCGCGATCTCGTCGTCCTTGAGCTGATAGCGCACGATCTTGTCGTTCAGTTCGGCGTACAGGCCGTCCTTGTAAATCGCGATGCCGGTGCCGCCACGCGCGCCCTCCGCGAACGTCGGTCCGAAGCGCTCGATCTTATCGGCGCGACCGTCGCCGTCGGTGTCCTGCAGCGCCACGAGGAAGCCGCCTTCCGGCGGCGTGTCGTTGTTGTAGTAGACCCCGCTCCACGTGTTGACGAACACAGTGCCGTTCGGCGCGACGGCCATCTGCCGCGCATGGCCGATCTTGTCGGCGAAGACCGACGCGCAAAATCCCTTCGGCAGCGTGATGCCGGTATCGCTCTGCGGGCAGCTCACTTCCGCAGCGCTCGCGATGGCCGAAGCGCCAACGCAAAGGCAAAGAGACGCAGCGGCGCTCTTGAGAAGTCTATCGCTGGTGATCATGTCGATGTCCTCGCTGCGCGCCTGCGCGATGTCGTTCAATTTGTATAAGTCCGATGCGACAGGCGTACAAGAGGGTGCGGCAAGGACGCCGGTATCGTCGTTGTGTCGCCATCGCGCCGATGCGGACGAGACGATGCCGCCGGCGCGCTTTGAACGCCGACGGCAGACCTAATGTTTCGCAGGAAGGATAGGGCTAGTCAGAGTCGGAATTCATGTCCGGCACGCGGTTGCCCATCTTGCCGGTGGCAGGGAGGGTACCTTCATCGCCCATGCGCTTCGGCGGACCCTTGGGACCCGACGGTCCGGTGTGCTCGCTGCCGGGCGTCGCCGCGGTGCGCGGGCCCGTCATATCTTGCACCTTGTTGCCCATCCTTTCGGTGGCCGGCAACTTGCCTTCGTCGCCCATTCTCTTCTCGGGCGCCTTCAACATGCGATCGTCTTGCGTCGTGTCGGCGTATGCAGGTGAAAGCGCGAAAGCGGCCAGAACCGCGGCTGCGCTGCAGGCGATTAGCGTTCTCATTGGCGTCACTCCTTGAGCTATACGCAGCCTACGGAGTAAAGCCAGATGCTTGCTGGAGCTTTGTCGCTACCGATAGAATTCTCGGCAACTGAGCAGCTTATTGGTGCGTTGGCGCACGATACCGCCCGCGCGGCGGGAACATCCCCGAATGTCCCCGCCACGAGGCGTAAGATTTAGTTGCTCAGTTTGATGTTCAGTGCCGCGCGAGCGACATCGACGTTGTCGAAGCCGATGTTTGCGTCTCCGCTTGCTGTCAGGAAGTTCGTCGAGATCGTCGAGCCCGCCGACAGGTCATAGCGCAGGTATTCCGCCCGCAGCGATACGCCGTATGCGACCATCCACTCGACGCCGCCACCGAACACGAGGCCGTTGTCGTTGACCCGGATCTTGCCGCTGAACGGAACCTGCGGCATGTCCTCCTTGAAGGTGAACTCGCCGAAGCCCCAGCCGACGGTGCCATAGAGCAACCAGTTGTTGATCGCCCATCCGAGGCGCGCGCGAACGCTCGCCAGATAGTTGAGGTCGGCGCTGATGTTGGCTGCGTTGACAGTGCCGGGATTGGCGACGAGCGTGTCTTCGCCACCAGCGCGCGTCGAAGCATCCATTTCGATGCCGAACAGGAATTGGTTGGACTGCCAGTTGTAGCCGAGCTGGCCGCCGACGATCGCGCCGTTCAGTGTTAGCCCTGAAAGATCGGTCGCGTTGTTGAACTTTCCGTTGGCGCTGTTCCACGCATAACCGCCGTTGAGGCCTGCGTAAAATCCCCGCCACGGAGCTTCGACCTGCGCGTTGGCCGGCGTCAGCGTCGCGATAGCGGCGGCGACCGCCAGGATCGCAAGATAGATCTGTTTCAAACTACGTACTCCCTCGCTCGATTATTGCTTCCCTATTACGCGGGATACGCGGACGAGCGACGGCTAACACGGCGCGCCGCGCAGTGATTGTTGCGGCGGCGCGGTTGTGCACACAGGGGCCGGGTTTTTAAACAGCAGATGAATAACTTTTCGCGCTCGCCACAATGCGAGCCGCGAAATGGCGGTCGCGAAGCCTATTTCTGGATCGTCTCGAGATACCGCTTCAGCGCGATGATCGCCTGCCGTGAACGAGCCGCACCCATCTTGCCGCGTCCGCCTTCATCACTGAAGACGCGGCCCCAGACAGGCATAGGGCCACTGCCGTGCGCAGCGATGTTGCCGCCGTATGTAATGACCTCGACGACGTGCGCGGCTGGGAATGCGCCACCGGCGCGACGCGTGATCTGCGTTAGATCAGCCGGTGCGGTCTTCAATGCCGAAGCGGCCGGTCCGTCTCCGTTCCCATTGGCCCCATGACACGATGCGCAGCGCTCGCTGAACAGTGCCTCGCCGAGTTCGAGGCTCGCTGCTCGTACATCGGCGGTATCATCCGCGTGGGCTCGGCCAGCCAGAAGAACACAGACGAAAATGAGAATCGCAATCGGGAACGGAGCGCTACGACCGAGCTGCGCAATCATGGGGCTCACCTGCACGCGTGACGATAACGCAACCTAAGTCACGACGAGCTAACGGTTATTGAAGAGGCGGTTTGATCTGCGTCAAACCGAACGACGTTCGTCAGCATTCCGTCAGCTAGCGTTTCCCAATATGGGAACAAGTGGCAATTTCGCCGCCTCTTGAAGGAGACATTCCATGCGCCTCATTCTTTCGACCATCGCCGCTGTAGGCCTTTGCTGCAGCGCTGCCTTCGCCGACGAGAAAGTGACCGATGACGAGGCTGCCAAGCTCAAGGAGATCGTCGCCGCTTGGGGCTGCGAGGGTGGCACCTTCGAGAAGGAGACCGAAGGCACCGGCGTTTACGAGGCCGAGGACGTGAAGTGCAAGTCGGGCAACTACGACTTCCGCGTCGACAAGAATTTCAAAGTGTTCGCAATCACGGTTGACTGATCGTGACAGACTGGGCGGCGGTGGCGCTTCGGCGCCGCCGCGGCCATCAGAGACCGCAGCCAGCTTTGCCTGGCGGATTGTCTCTTACGGAACAGCGCCCCGCGTAGGGGCCCGGCATGATCCCTCCAGAAATCGAGCCAATCGACCTGGAGCTGTCCGATGACCCGCACAATTCTCGCCGCCGCTGCCATCCTGATGAGCGCCTCCGCGCTGCTGAGCTCTGCCGCAGAGGCCTGCATCTCCTGCGAATACGTCCCCGAGGTCGTTCGCAACCACACCACCGATCGTGCGGCATCGTCCTCCTACGGCAGCAGCCGCGTCCGCGCCTACGTCAGCCACGAGGACCGTGGCAGCCGCTCACGCAAGCGCACCGCCCGCGCTGAAGAACCCAGCAAGCCTGTGAAGGCAGCCAAGGCCGAAAAGATCGACAAGGTGAAGGTCGCCAAGGCCGCCAAGCCGGAGAAATCCGAAACGGTGAAGGTTGCCAAGGTCGAGCCGGTGGCCACGAAGATCGAGGCGAAGCGCACCGCCGAAGCAGAGAACTCGTCGATCACTGTTGCCTCCGTGGACGCCGCCAAGTTCGAGACCGCATCGACGCAGAAGATCGATGCAACGAAGCCGACCGACTGCAAGAAATTCTTCGCCTCGGTCGGTATGACGCTCACCGTGCCCTGCGAGTAAGCAAGGTCGATCAAACGCCGTCCGCCGTTTCCCGGCGGGCGGTTTCCGCGTTGATCGAGCAATCTGCCAGGAGCTTACTTGAACAGGGACGTCAGCGAGAACGACGAGCCCTCGATGATCGGCGGTTTGCCGGCCACCTGCGGATAGGGATCGTCGATGTAGGCGTTGAGGCCCGTCGCTCGCCCTTCCTTGATCAACGTGGCGATGTGCGCCCACCCCTTCGGCTCCATGCCGATGCAGGCTTCCGACATTTCGCCCTTCAGCCGCACGTGAATGGCGATGTTGCCGCGCGCTAGGATCGCTTGCCTTTGTTGCGGGGTGAACCGCTCCTTTTCATAGAGCTTGCGCAACCAGACGCCGGCCACGTTGCGTTTGGTCTTCGGTCCCCAGCTGACGCGCTGAGCCTTTTCAGCCGCGAACGAATATTCACCTGGCGGCAGCGGACCGATGGCGCGCGCCGCAAAGCACACAGGGTCCGGATTGTTGCGGCAGATGTCGCGCCCCGAAAGCGCCCAGGCAATTGTCCGTCCGGCATAACGCGGATCGTCTGACACGATGAAAAGGCGCCCGCTGGTAATCGCATAGCCGAGCCGGAACTGGCCCGCGGCCGCCGGCACTTCGTTGACGACATCCTCGAACGGATTACAGATCTCGCCGCCCGTCAGCTTCCGCTTGAAGCCGTTGAGGTTGATGGTCACGTAGTCGACGCTCGGACCGCAGTCCCACCTCGCTGGCATCTTCATGCCGGCGAGCGTCGCGAGTGCCGTGGGGGACGCCGGGGTCTCGGGCAGCGCCGGTTCGGCGGCGACCTTCGGAGGCGCCTTGAGCTTCGGCTTCTTCTCCTGTGAGAGCGTCGTCTCCCACGGCGTCGGTGCCGGAGCCGGCTGGCTGCGGATCGCTTCGCACTTGTCGGAGAGCTTCGGCGGCTGGATCTGCTTGACCGCAAGCTGGCGCGCCAGGGTACTCGGTGCGCCCTGCTGCACGTAGGCCAGGATCAGCGCGCGCTGCACCTCGACCTGCTCAGGTGACAGCTCGAAGATGCACTCCTCGTAGATTTGGTCACCGAGCTGGCTGAAAATGTCGGCGAGCTGCGCTGCCGCCTCGGAAGGTCCCGCGCCTTTACCAGGCGCCTGAGCGACGGCCGGTTGAGACCAGACGAGACCGGCCACCGCCGCTGAGACCAGCAGCGTCCACGCCCGTCCTTGCCTGTGGGCTCCTGCAAGCATTGGATGCCTTGACGCTCCCTGAGCCAGCCCGATGTCCCACTCCTAGACAGGAGTCGGGGCAAATGAAAGGCTGCGGATTTCCCCATTTATGGCATGGCCTTACGCGCTTTGCTGCGTGTTGACCGGGAATCGAACATGCCCGTCCGCGCCTGCAGCGGCGCAATTTACCGCCCGTTGCGCCATGATGCCGGCCGCGGAGGGCCATGTGTCGCAAAGATCGGCGCTGCCAGCCGGGCAAACCATTGCTATAGCGGGGCTCCTGCAATCCCTCCCGCACGGAGCCAGCCAATGTCCGACACCAAAGAACTCCAAGCCGCCATCGAGAAGCTGCAGCGCGAGAATGCCGAGCTGAACGGGCTCATCCTGGCGACCGGCGTCATTCTCACCCAGCTCCTGCAGCAGATGACCCTGCGCGAACTCAACCCGCAGGCCGGTGCCACCCGCATCGTGACCAACGCCCAGAAGGCCATTGAGGCGTTTCGCCCCGAGCAGGGTGGCCCGAACGCTAGCGTCATGAAGGACCGCGCGCTCGCCGCCGTGAAGCAGTACGAGGACCAGCTGCGCTCGGTGCTCCCCACCTGATACGGCGATGACCACGCGCCTCTATCTGGAGGATCTCTCGGTCGGCCAGCGCTTCGAGAGCGCGCGTCACCTCATGACCGTTGAGGAGATCAAGCGCTTCGCAGCCGCTTATGACCCCCAGCCGTTCCACCTCGACGAAGAGGCGGCGAAGAACTCTCTGTTTGGATCTCTCGCCGCCAGTGGATGGCACACCGGCGCCGTCACCATGCGCCTGCTGGTGGAAGGCGGCGCGCCGATCGCCGGCGGCGTCATCGGCGCGGGTGGCGAGATCGTCTGGCCGCGCCCGACCCGCCCCGGCGACGAACTTCAGGTTTTCAGCGAGATTATCGAGATCAAGCCCTCGCGCTCGAAGCCGGATCGCGGCATCGTCACCGTGCGATCCGAGACGCGCAACCAACGTGGCGAGGTTGTCCAGGTGCTGACGTCGAAGCTGGTCGTGCCGCGCCGCTAGCGCGCGCTCTCGGCGATCGAGCTGCCAACGCGAAAGCGCTGGGGAATGTCGATCATCGCCTCGAAGAATTCCTCAGGACGGCGCTCTGCGAGCGCCAGCGGGCTGGCGTATCCCCATGCCACGGCGCCGAATGCGATCCCGACCTTGCGTGCGGCTTCCAGGTCGCGCAGCTCATCGCCGATCGCCAGCGTTTCGCCAGCCGCCACACCGGCCCGGCGCATCACGCGGCGGAACTTGCGCGCCTTGCCGAGCAGCGAGGCCCCGCACGCATAGTGCTCGATCAGCTCAGCGCTCGGACCGAGCGTCCGGCGCACGTTGGCCTCATGGTCGGATGAGACCATCGCCGTCGCGATGCCTTGGTCGGCAAGCGACTTCAGCATAGCCTCGACGCCGGGAAACAGCTGGATGTCGGCGTCCTGCGCCTTGAGCCGGCGCACGTGGCGCGAAATGCGCGGCAGCTTCCACCGCGGCACGTCGAAATGGGCAAGCAGCTCGCGCGGACACGCGTGCCGCAGCCGCTCGACGTCCTCGTCGGCGACGCGACGGAAGCCGAACTTGTCGGCGACCGCGTTCACGTTGGAGAGGAACCACGCGAAACTATCGGCCAGCGTCCCGTCGAGATCGAAGATGACGAGCCGATAGCGCATCGAGCGCGGCACCGTTGTCCGGACTTGCGTCACCGTGTCAGGCGCTGGCGCCGGCCTTCGAGTTGCGGGCCTTCTTGGCGATCTTGGCCTCGCGCTTCTTGGCATTCTCAGCCTTGCGCTGGCGGGCCTGGATCTTCTTGCGGCGCGAGTCGGACAACGTCGGCATGTTCTGCTCCGTCTGGTGCAATGGGCTTTTCGAGCCGGCTGCATACAAGAGTTGATGCGGGCGAGGCAAGACGCCGGCCCGATTTCGTCTCGAGATGCCCTCTAATTGTGGCGATAGGACTGGCAACCGGCGTTGGGCGTGCCCATTTCGAACCCACATGACCCCGCTGCTGCCACAGTGTTGTCGCAGGAGCGGGCAGGGGGATAATCCAAAAGGGCTATTTGATCGATGATGCGTTTGCCGCGACCCGCATTTTTAGGCATGGCCGCCCTTATCGCTTGTCTCACCACGGCATCAGCTCCGGCCTCGGCCCAGCTTTTCTGGGATTGGGACGGCGGCCAGGACCGGGACGGCAGCGGACGTAAGGTCGTCGGCTTCGACACCAAATATTCTGCCCGGCAGATCATCGTCAGCTTTGGCGATCGGCGGCTGTATTTCATCACGCGGCCCGGCGAAGCGCTGAGCTACCCCATCGCCATCCCTCGCGAGCAGGACCGCTGGCAGGGCGTGACAAGCGTCACCGATAAGCGCGTGAACCCTTCCTGGCGGCCGACGCCGACCATGCTGCGCGAAAATCCCCGCCTTCCGAGCTGGGTGCCGGGCGGCCACCCCATGAACCCCCTCGGCGTGCGCGCGCTCTATCTTGGCTCGAGCACCTATCGCATTCACGGCACCGACGCGCCCTGGACCATAGGCACCGAGGCATCCAAGGGCTGCATCCGCATGTACAACCGGGATGTGCTCGACCTCTACCCGCGCGTGCCTCTCGGCACCAAGGTCACCGTGACCTGGGAGCGCTTCGAGGGCGGTTATGCCTATTCCGACGAGCCCCGCACACGGCGCGCCTCGCAATCGCGGTTGCGCGATATGCGTGCCCGTGACGTGCCGCGCGGCGACGTCGAGCGTTGGTCCTACTGACGCTGCAGATGCTGAATGGCGCCCTCGGATCGATACACCTACGATCAACTCGCGGGCTCCGACGTACCGCTTTTGAAAGAGATGCTGCGCCTCTTCGGTGAGGTGTTCGAAGACCCGCAGAGCTATCACGCGGCGGTGCCAAGCGACGATTATCTCCAGCGGTTGCTGATGAGGGACACCTTTATCGCCATCGCCGCGCGCCTGGATGATGAGATCGTCGGCGGCCTCGCCGCGTATGTGCTCGACAAGTTCGAGCAGGATCGCCGCGAGATTTACATCTACGATCTCGCGGTACGGGAAGCGCACCGTCGCCAAGGCATCGCGACGGGCCTCATTAGAGCCCTGCAGAAGGTTGCCGTGGAGATCGACGCGTACGTGATTTTCGTGCAGGCCGACTTGGTCGACGGCCCGGCCATCGCGCTGTACCAGTCGCTCGGAACGCAAGAGACCGCGCACCATTTCGACATCGCGGTGCCGGCGCGCCTAGCCACGAAGACCCAAGGCACGCGCGAAGCAAACTAGCTCGCGTTACCCGCCTTCACGTCCTCGAACTTTTTCTGCGCGCGTTTGAATTTGTCGTCGAACAGCCACATGCCGTCGAGGATCTCGCGGTAGGTCGCAGACGTCTTCGCGCGGTCCTTCTTGCCGAAGGTGAACACCGCGTTGTTGCGCAGGTAGCCCATGATTTTCGGATCCGAGATCCGGTAGTTCATGAAATCCCCTGATGCGAGTGCTGAACGTGTCGGGCTCGGAATGATCTGGATGAGCTCGAAGACTTTCATCTGGTCGATGTCGTCCGGCACCATTCTCACGATCTCAGGAATCCGGCCGAAAAGGTCGGCATGCGCGTTCATGAGGCCGTTACGGACGGCGATCCAGTGATTGTACCGCTCGTCAGTGCCACCCGCGCGCTTCTCCTCTTTATCGTCGCGCGCCGCGAACTGCGGATCGATCTTGCGCACCTTCTCCCGGATGGCCGCCCACTTTTTGCGGCCTTTCGCGTTCTCCGAAGGGCCGGTCTGCAGGCTGCCCTTGTAGGTATTCGACCGCGCATTGCCGATGTTCTGGCGACCGTTGGTCTCGGCGTAGAAAAGCGCCAGCGCGATCTCGCCGGCCTTCTCGGCATCCTTTGCGTCGAGGCCTTGAGCCCTTGCGATCACAGTGCCGATGTCGATGACATCCCTGAACGGCGTCTCGGACGCCTGGGCTTTCGCGGGCGGCGTCTGCATGATGCGGAACAGCTCGGCATACTCCGTGATCAGCGGCTCAATCGCGACGTCGAAATACGCCGGCGGCACGTTGAACTTGTTCGGCGCCCCGATGCGCTCTGGAATTGCGTCCGTCAGATCCTTGTAGGTCGACATCACCTTGACGCGCGCCAGATAGAGCGCTTGTCCGGGCAGGTTCGGCAGCTTCTTCTTGCCGTCTATCTGTGCGCGGCGCTCCGCCAGCACGGCTTTGAAGCCCGCAACGGCCTGATCGTACGCGCTCTGCGCTTCGATCTGGCTCTTCGTGAGCGCGGCCGGTTCAGCGATCGCAGACAATCCGCCAGCGCACGCCATCGTCGCCGCAACGGCCATCAAAACGGAACGTCGAGAAAAAAGCGTCGAATGAAATCGCATTGCGCTCGAAGGCTCGCTGCTGTTGAGGGGAGGTCTACGCCGTGCCCGGTGTGACCGCGCTGTGCAACATCTGCGGATCAGCAACCATAATCGATCCTAAATGCCAAATGGGCACAAAGCACGGCACGCGTGCGGGGGTCGCGGCCGACGATCACACGCGGCATGGCGTCTCTTCGTCACTCGGCGATGTTGACTTCGAATGTCCGTGTGACCGTTTCACCTGATGCCAGCGTCGCCGTCACCTGGAAGCGATCAGTGCCTTTGGTTCCAGCGCGTGCTGTGTAGTAGACACCGGTCCCCTTCGTTTTCTGACCGATGCAGGTCCCCTGCGCGGACGCTTGGATCGTCGTATCCTGTCCCGGCACGAACGAGATGTCGCCCTTTGCGGGCGCATGCGTGATCGCGATCTGCGGCGCCGGAAGCGGCTCGCACTTGTTGCCGAAGCCCGCGAAAACGAAGACGCGCGCGGCGCGACCAGGAACCACCGGCGTATTGCGCACCGCTGCATCGGCGGTTGGCGCCAGCGCTTCGCCGCTTCCGCCCTGCGGCCCGATGCCGGAGCAGCCTGCGACTCCCAACATTGCAGCCGCTGCGATCACAAACGATGTCGGCTTGCGACGCCCGTGCGCCACGGTCTTCGATGCTTCGTGTTTGATTTTCATAGACTTCGCAACGGTTCGGTTCCTTGCAACGCAATACCACATTCGCAGACGCCGTGCGCACATGCGCCGCACCTCTGCGATTGCGTGGAACGGCTTCCCGTGATCGGCGTTCTCCCGCCGCAACATACGGAGGTCCAATCATGATCACCCGCACCATTCTCGCAGCCGCGCTGGCTGCAAGCACCGCAGGTGCTGCTCTTGCCGAAGTGCAGGTCAAGACACCCGGCGGCGTGCAGGTCGAAGCACCAGCAGGTCCCGTCGATCTCAACGTGAACGTCACCAACGACATGAAGCCGACGGAGGCTTGGGTCGGACGCGCTGTCTATTCCAGCGACGGCAAGAATATCGGCGAGGTCGCTGCCATCGCCGATGACGTCCTCTACGTCGACATCGGCGGCTTTCTTGGCATCGGCGAGACGCGCGTACTGGTGGATAACGACAAGCTCGGCGCGGTCGAGCCCGATCGCATCGTTCTCAAGCTAACCGAGGCAGAGGCGAAGAGCCTTCCGCCGACGGACGCAAAGCCGGCGGCACCCGCCCAATAAGCGCATTTCAATGCCACGCCCTCTCGGAAAATCTTGGCCGCCTGCAATAGCAGGCGGCTTTTTTATGCCGCGTGACGGGCGCGCTGGAATGGGATGACGAACAGAGCTGCTACCGGAATGTGCAGCACCACACCGGCGATGAGAATGCCCAACACCTCATTCGCGGTCAGCATGCCGTCGCTCACCTCGTGCCACAGCATCCATATCGTGAACGGAAGAAACAGCACGACAGATGTCACGAGCCCCGGATTGTAGACCCGGAAGCGTAGCGACGACACAACGTGGATCAGTCCGTTGATAAGCGTCAGCCCGACCCAGCCGAGCCCCACCCACCGCAGAGTGTCCGGCCATATCGTCGCCAGCGCCAACGGCACCCATACATATCCGATGTTGACCAGCGCCACGCCGTCGATGTTAACCGGCCAGTTGCGATTGCCGCTATGGAAGACGTACGCGTTCATGAACTCGCGAAAGCCGCCGGGCCACAAGTGCTCCTCGGTCTGGTGCACCATGTAGATGACGAGCAGCGCCGCAAACAGCGCTTGCTCGCTCGTCGGGTTACCGGCGAACACGGCAACCCACGCCATCGCTCCGACGATTGCGATAAACGGCAGCGACTTCTGCCAATTCTTGGCGACGAGTTCAGCGATGGCCGCGATTGGCATTGTAAGGCGCTCCAGGCAGCTGGTGGTCCCACAGACAAGGGCGAATCGCTGATACGCCCGGACGTCCCAATCGCTTACGGATCGCGCCGTGCGCGAAGCTTGCCAGCGACCTGAGCGAGGAACATCCCACTCTCCCATGCGTTCTATTCGCAACTTGAATGGCCATTTCTGGAGGAACCCATGCGTTGCAAAATGCTGATTGCGGGCGCCGCTCTGCTGGCAATTTCCTTCGCACCGACCGCCGCATCCGCCGACACCGTCGAATCCGTCGAAGGCGCACGAGCGAAAGAGCGCCAGGGCCGTTGGCTCGACCGTCAGGACCGCGAGCAGCTCCGGCGCTGGGGTGGCAACGACGACTACGGCCGCTACGGCTACAGCCGCTATGAGCGTCGCCCCTACGGTTACGATCACGGGCCGGTCTATTATTACCGCGCATACCCGTACTGACGGCCTCAACGGCCGCGTTAGCCGCCACCCGCAGTCTCAGCCATCGACTGCATGTGAAAGACGAAGCGCTCGTAGGCTTCGAGGTAGCGCGCATCGACAAACTCCTCGATGCGCACGATGAGCCCGTCTTCGACCCAAGTGTGAAACCGGATCATCACGTCCAGGATCTCACCGGTCTTCTTGTGACGGTAGATCGCGCGAACCGAGCTGGTGCTGAAGTCCGGGCCATGCACCAGCCGTTCGATTGAAAAGCGCCGCAATTCGAACATGGCGAGGATGAGCGAGAGGCGGAACTCGACATCCGCCTTCCCGACCGAACTGCTGGCATACGGGACCTGCACGCCATCGACGTTTGACAGGTGTACGACATCCTCGTGCATCAGGCTAAGAAGGCCCCGGATATCGCCTGCTGCCCATGCACGATGTGCGCGCGTAACAGCGGAGCGTTGTTCTTCCAGTGACAAAATCCGCCATCCCGTGAATGCAGCGTCTTTCGACCATACCGCTTATTGCGTAAGCCGCAACGCCGACCTGCGGCCGAGCGCGACACCCGCGTTTTCCGACGATCCGCGTCGGATTTGGCGCGCCCCGATAGTCGATGGCCTCGCGGAATACCAGAGGAAACGATACATGCCCGCCGGACTGCCACAGACCTACCGAGCCTTTGCCTACAACAATGCCTGGGCCAATCACCGGCTGCTCCAGTCATGTGCGGCGCTCACCCAGGAGGAATGGGAAGCGACACGCACCAGCTTCTTCCCCAGCCTGCAGGCGACGCTCAATCACATCTACGTCGTCGACCTATTCTACATCGACGCGCTGGAAGGGGGATGGCTCGGCCCCGCGGCCTGGGAGAACGAGCTGCCGTACGCCGCGCTCACCGATCTCACCAAGGCGCAGCGAGCCATGGACCAGCGACTGATCGCGGTCTGCGCGGCGCTCGATGTCGACGCACTCAACGCCATCGTGCGCGTCAACCGCGGCAAACGTGCCCAGACCGAGCGCCGCGACCGCCTGCTGATGCACCTCTTCCAGCATCAGATCCATCATCGCGGACAAGCGCATGCGATGCTATCCGGCACGTCTGTGAAGCCACCGCAGCTCGATGAGTTCTTCTCCGTAGCCGAAGCGCCGCTCCGCGCCGACGAGTTTACGGCGCTCGGATGGACCGAGGAGACGGTCTGGGGCACCTGAGCGCCCCGAGCGCTCTATTGAGCGCCGTACTCCGCATCGCTGACCTGCTCCAGCCACTCGACCGTCTTCCCGTCGAGCGCCTCCTGGATGGCGATATGCGTCATCCCTTCGTCGGCAGCCGCACCGTGCCAGTGCTTCTCCCCCGGCGCGAACCATACGACGTCGCCCGGCAGCAGCTGTTCGATGGAACCGCCCTCGCGCTGCGCCCGCCCGCGCCCCGCCGTAATGATCAGCGTCTGTCCCAGCGGATGCGTATGCCAGGCCGTCCGAGCCCCAGCCGCGAACGTCACCTTCGCCGCCGCAACGCGCGCCGGCGCTTCGGCCGCGATCAACGGCTCGATGGTGACCGCGCCGGAGAAATAGGCTACCGGCCCGTCATTCACCGGCCGCGTTCCCGCACGTTTGATCTCCATCGAGCCGTCCTCCGAAAGCGCTGCTCCGCCGAGCCTCAATGCTGCGCCGCCTCCCTGGGGATATCACGGCCCAGCTTGTCGACATACGCGATGCCGATCGCCGAGAGAATGAATACGATATGGATGATCGTCTGCCACAGCACGGCCGGTTCGGTGAGCTTGGCACCTTGCTGCCCGAGGTTCCCCGCCTCGATGAACGTCTTGAGCAGGTGGATCGACGAAATGCCGATGATCGCCATCGCCAGCTTGATCTTCAGCACGCTGGCGTTCACGTGATCGAGCCATTCCGGCTGGTCCGGATGCCCATCGAGCTTCAGCCGCGAAACGAACGTCTCGTACCCGCCGACGATCACCATCACCAGCAGGTTGGAGATCATCACCACGTCGATCAGCCCAAGCACGATCAGCATGATCTCCTGCTCGCCGAACGACGTTGCGTGCGAGACGAGGTGCGTGAGCTCCTTCAGGAACAGGAACACGTAGACCGCCTGCGCCACGATGAGGCCGAGATACAGCGGCACTTGCAGCCAGCGCGATCCGAAGATCAGCGAGGGGAGCAGGGTGAGAGGCGAGCGTTTGGCATCGGGCGCCATTGGTATAGATCATCCTTGTGCTTATGATTTCGGTCGCGCACCCCGATAGCATCGCTGCGCGCCACCGCGGAATGAGACAACGCGCGTCGGCGCAATGCACACTGCTAGGCCTGTTTGCATCTTGAAATCGGCCCCGACGCTCCTACTGCCAGCCAATCGGGTCCGGCCTTCGGCGCTCTCAACAATCATCGTCGTCGGCGGACAGTCCCGCCGCGCGAAGTTGATCGCCCGCGTTCCACCCCGGCTCTGCGGGCCTCGCCGACGACCACCAGAGCGCACCGCCGGCAAGCCACCTTTGGCGCAGATCGTTGTTGCGCTGTTGGCGATCGCGCCCGACGCCATCGACGCCGGATTCGAACCCGCAGCACGGACATAAATCGTATGTGGACTCACCATCCGCGTTCAGCTCGACAAAATTCGGGTACCCACAGACCGGGCAACCTGTCTCCGACATCAGGTGTCCTCCGCGAAACGCTCGTATGAAATCCGCATATTCGAGCCCGGCGATTGGGGATGGCTCCAAAGTTAGCCGATGCGATGGCCGCCGAGTAGGGCTTGCCGGCCGATACGATCATGCGCACAGTGAGCGTCGAAAAATGAACCCGCCCATTGAAGGCCCGGCCATGAAGCTCGCAACCTTCCTCGCCCTCACGACGCTCGCGCTCTCCTCCACCGTGTGTCTCGCTGGTCCGCTGACTGAAGCAAGCAAGGCGCCGGACTGGGGCAAGGCCACCCAGGCGGAGAAGGATGCCTGGCTCGCGGCCTACGCCTTCAAGAAGCCGGACGTCGACAAGGCGCAGGTTGCGCAATGCCTCGACAGCTACGCCGGCAAGCCGCTGTTCGAAACCAACGCGCTGAGCGGTGTGACGGGCATGTGCGAGACCATCGTCGCACTGCCGAACTGAGCGCGCGCCGCTCCAACTCACTTCACCCCCACCGCCCGCGCCTCGGCGATGAGCGCCTTGAGAATGCGGGCTTCTTTCGACAGACGCATGGAGCGGGGACGGCCTGAGCGCCGGCGCATGTCGCGCAGCTTGCGGCGGGCGAGGCGTGCCAGCCCATCGCGGATCTTGAGCCGCATTTTTGCAAGGTCGTCATCGCTCATCGCCGCCATGTCTCGCTCCACTCAACCACGCGCCAACCGGCCGGCTCCGCGACGTCGGTGTCGGTTGGCGCCACTCAACCACGCGCCAACCGGCCGGCTCGCCGGAGTGCGAGTCGGTTGGCGCCACTCAAAAGAAGGGCTGCGGGGCGGGAAGCGCCGCTGATGTTTTGTAATGAAGCGGCGTTTGCCGCCCCGCGCAGGATTATGGGCATACCCACGGCATTTCAGCGGTTTCCCGCTCCCGGACTCTCACCGGGTGGGCGTGGCGAGCCTCGGATAGTCCGCCGCGCGTGACGGCTGGAGTACCCGACCTGCAGCCCGCCCTCGATGCCGGACGCCTCGAGCACGACCCCTCAGCGGGGCGGGATGGGGTGAGTATGCGGGAAGGTGAAGGGGCGGGGATTATTCGACGGCCATGGGCCACAGGCGGCCTGGAGCACTTGGGTGAGGTGCCGATCAAGTTCGCGTTCGACATCACCATTAAGTGCTCACGCGCCCCAAGGGCGAGGGCAACTTTACGGTGGCGGCAAGATGTGGGCTGCAAGTAGCGCGCGGGAGTTAAAATTCTTCGACCGAAAATCAATGACGCCTTCGAGCGCGCTCGCGGGGTTCCCGGGAGAAAATCGTGCGCCGCCGAGATGATGCGCTGTGATCCTCAATCGCGGTGTGCACGGCGCAAAACTACAAGATCTTGTCAGAATGAAACGCGCCCGTTTTGTCGCTCAAAGTCGCGTGGAATCGCTGTTGCCAACTGAATCGCGCAGGCATATTGAGAGCACGCGTGCGGGGGAAGCGCGACGTGTTTTGGTTCGAGGTTTCGCCCTGATGGCTACGCCTGAAGACAAGAAGAAGTCGCGTCGTCCGTGGTTGACCGGCTACGACAAGGACAACCACACACTCCTGATCAAAACGACGGAGGGTCGGGGGGCGCCGTACAAGGTCCCCCTCGACGATTTGGTGCCCCGGCCTGTGCCGATGGAAGCTAAACGTGCGCTGACAATCCAACACCAGGTCGCCCGGCCATCAATCCAGCCATCGAACGGTTTGTGGAGGGCGATCGTGGGCGGCGTATGCAGTATAGGCGTCGTGACCGCGTTGGGATGGTTCTGCAAAGGCGCGATCGAGGAAAGCGGCGCGCAGTTCATGCGGAAGTATTGGCCGCAGGTTTTTGCCGAGGAGGAGAAGCCTCGTCGGCGGAGGTGAGCACTGGGAGCAGCCTAGCCCGCACCCTTGGTATCTTCCGTATCTTCGCCTTGCGCTTTCGACCTCTTCGGCGGTGTGGAGAGATTCATCGTGGTTTGCGTTTCGCCGAGAGTAACGGCGTAGACCTTGACCACGGTGTAGGACACGTTCTGCCAAACTTTAGCGTCTGCGATGTATTCCTGCGTGATGGCCAGTTCCGCATCGAGGGCGTCACCCTGGCGAAGCGCGATGTCCCGACTCTCAAGAGCATCAAAGAAAGAGGAATCTTGGATCGGAGCCGATACCGGGATGCCTTGCCAGTTGAACTGCCACTTCCGCTTGCCCCTTTTTAACACCGCCTTGACCACTGTTAGATGGGCGCGCTCGGGACGGACACGCCGGTTCGGTATCTCGCCAAGCGAATCGATCGATGTTCTGATCGCTTCGACGATCGGGAGGCGAACCGCCTGGCGTCGGTCATCGATGCGCCGCTTCACGGCGTCGAATTGATCGCGGTGAATGGTAATGCTGGGTGCGCGTTCTGAATGCTCGGTGACCCCTACGGAGCGGACAGACGGGTCACGCTTTGCGGCTTCGATGGCTTTCTTCACTCCAGAAGCGACTTTTGCACTCGCATTGACGGCTGGAACATAGTGGGCCGCCTCGCGGGAGATCGTTACTTTGCAGTTATTGCCTTCTATCGTGTAGCCGCGTTCGGTGATGTCCACTTTGCAGAGGGCGGCGTCCGACGAACTCATGAGCTTGTCGTAAAGATAATTGCCCAGTAGTTCGACGAGGATGTCCTTGCCGAGCTCTTTAGCCGTGGGCCCGGCCATCGCACCGGCTGCGAGCAAGATCCCGCTCATAGCAAGTCGGCGGATTGCTACGCCGATGCGCACGCTACCCGGGCTGATGTCGTCAACCATCAGGGCAACCTCGGACCCGGGGTTGACGATGGTGTTGATGGCTTTGAGGGCCTGCTCAAAGCCAACCAATGCGTCGGTAAGTGTGTGGGCGGCTATGGCGCCCTCGGGTCCCTCGAAGCGGATTACGAAGGAAGAATCTTCGAAGTCCCTCAGATCAATTTCCTGGGCCATCCCCCGCGCCTTTCAAAAAGAAAATGCATAGCGCGCAGGTGGGGTGGCCACAACAGCCGGGGTTTCCGATCGCACGGACATTGACACAAGGGTGTCTCCGGGAACGCCTCAGTGATGAACTCGGCCACACGCCGGGCAGTTTCGCCCTCGAAACGGGCACGCGCGGCGTCAACGTGGTGCTATCGGCGACGACGGCAGTCAGCGCCAGCCTGCAGCAGCGGAACTCCAAGGGCGTAGTGCTGGCCTCCGAGACGATCACCGTCGGCCCGGTGCCGGTATCCCGCACCTTCGTACCGCCCATCGTTGATCGGCACCGACACCCTGTAGTTGAACGTGCAGCAGTCGAAATTAGGTTCGGGACCATGGGAGCGCATCCCGCCGAATAGTCGGACGCGAGCAACATGGATATTCGCTGCTGCGCTGGACCGGGCGCAATTTTATCTATTTGGCCGTCTCCGACGTCGCCGAGAATGAGCTTGATGAGTTTGCAACTCGCTGGCGCGAGCGGGTGGCCGGGGCGACGGCTCGCGACTAACCCTCGCCTGTGGGCGTTCGCAGCCCGTATGTCCGTGATGGGTCAGAAGCCGACGGTCCTCGTGCCGGCAGTCACCTATTCCGCCGACTTCCCGCGCGCTTCCGCCGCCCATCCCCCCGTGCGTTGCCGCCGAATATCCCCCGGCCGGCGCCGTGAGCGTGCTAGAGGAGTTGGCGTGCTTGTTTTGCCGCGACGCTAGCCACGCGCTATCGCCGCCGAGGCGGGGCCGGAGACGCAAGTCCCAACAGGAAGGAACGCGTCTTGGCCAAAGGACAGCAGAAGAGCAACAAGGAAAAGCGCAAGCCGAAGAAGGACAAGGCCAAGCCGGCGCCGCAGGCGTCGTCGTTCAGCTCAAGTGTCAACGTCGGCAAGAAGCGCTAGGCGGCAGCGCGGCCCGCGCCTGACGCCCGTTCGCGGAACTGACGGGCCGCGCCATCGTTCAACCGTCGCGGCCCGGTCGTCCGGCTGGCCGCTCGCATGGGAATTCAAATGATCCACTGGAAGCCTGTCTCCGAATACAACGAGCCCAATTGGGTGAAGAACGGCACGGCGCTGCCGCCATGGCTCTTCTGGCGTCCAAACAAGGGAGCTGTGCTGGGCTATATCCGTGACGGCGAGCTGTTCGACGCGAAGTGGATCTATGTGTGCGATTCTAACAAGGTCACGCATTTCTCCGAGGTGAACGGCCCGGAGAGCAACGTCGTGGACCTCGGCAGTTTCCGCGAGCAGTCCGAGAGCTGAGGCCGAGCGCCTCGCTCCGAAGCATCATCGCCTGACGACGCTAATACGTCTTCATCGCCAGATGCGGGATGCCCGCGTCCATGTATTGCGGGCCGAAGGCGACGAACCCCAGCTTTTCATAGAAGCCGACCTTGTCGACCTGGGACGACAGGTAGAAGCGGTCGACGCCGCGACCTTTGCAATAGTCGATTGCGACGATCATCAGATGCCGGGCAATGCCGCGCCCCCGATGCTCCCGGCCGATCGCCACGCGGCAGATCTTGGCATGCTCCGGCTTGAAAACGATGCGCAGCGTCCCGACGATTTCGCCGTCGCAGATGGCGACGAAGTGCGTGGCGTCCGGATCGTCGGCGTCGATCTCCAACTCGATGGGCACGTGCTGCTCGACGACGAACACCTCGTGCCGCAGCGCCAGCGCCGCCCTGCCGAGCGTGGACGCGTAAGGCACGCGCACGATCTCGATTTCATACCCTGCGTCCGACATGCATCCCCGCGCGCCGCGCTCAAATCTATGGCGTCGTCAGACGCTACTCCGCCGCCTGCTTCTTGCCGCCCGAACCCTTGGCGCGCCGGCCCAGCAGATCGCGCAGGTATTGGCCGGTGTAGCTCTCCTTCGTCGCGGCTACGTCTTCCGGAGTACCTTCCACCACCACACGCCCGCCGCCATCGCCGCCCTGCGGACCCATGTCGACGATCCAGTCGGCGGTCTTGATGACCTCCAGATTGTGCTCGATGACCACCACGGTATTGCCCGCGTCGGAGAGTTCGTGCAGCACCTCGAGCAGCTTCGCCACGTCGTGGAAATGCAGGCCCGTCGTCGGTTCGTCGAGGATGTAGAGCGTGCGTCCCGTGGCGCGCCGTGACAGCTCCTTCGACAGCTTGATGCGCTGCGCCTCGCCGCCCGACAGCGTCGTCGCCTGCTGGCCGATCTTGACGTAGCCGAGACCGACGCGCGCCAGCGTCTCCAGCTTGTCGCGGATCGATGGCACGGCCGAGAAGAACTTGGCGCCTTCCTCCACCGTCATGTCGAGCACGTCGGCGATCGACTTCTCCTTGAAGGTGATCTCCAGCGTCTCGCGGTTGTAGCGCTTGCCCTTGCAGACATCGCACGTGACGTAGACGTCCGGCAGGAAGTGCATCTCGATCTTGATGACGCCGTCACCCTGGCAGGCTTCGCAGCGCCCGCCCTTGACGTTGAACGAAAAGCGCCCCGGTCCGTAGCCGCGCGCTTTCGCTTCCGGCAGCCCCGCGAACCAGTCGCGGATCGGCGTGAAGGCGCCGGTGTACGTCGCCGGGTTCGAGCGCGGCGTGCGGCCGATGGGCGACTGGTCGATGTCGATGACCTTGTCGAACTCTTCCAGCCCCTCGATGCGCTTGTGCGCGCCGGCGTGGATGCGCGCGTTGTTGAGCCTGCGGGCGGCGGCAGCATAGAGCGTGTCGATGACCAGCGACGACTTGCCGGAGCCCGACACGCCGGTGACGCACGTCAGCACCCCGACGGGGATCTCCGCCGTCACGTCCTGCAGGTTGTTCTCCGACGCGCCGACGATGCGGATGACCCGCCCCTTTTGCGGCGCGCGGCGCTTCTTCGGCAGCGGGATCTGGCGCGCACCCGAAAGATATTGCCCGGTGAGGCTCTTCGGGTTGTCCATGATCTCCTGCGGCGTACCCTGCGCGATCACCTCGCCGCCGTGGATGCCGGCACCCGGGCCGATGTCCACCACGTGGTCCGCCTGCATGATGGCGTCCTCGTCGTGCTCCACGACGATCACCGTGTTGCCGATGTCGCGCAGATGCTTCAGCGTCGCCAGCAACCGGTCGTTGTCGCGCTGGTGCAAGCCGATGGACGGCTCGTCCAGAACGTAAAGCACGCCGGTTAGGCCCGACCCGATCTGCGAGGCAAGCCGGATGCGCTGGCTTTCGCCGCCCGACAATGTGCCCGACGAGCGCGACAGCGTCAGATATTCGAGGCCGACGTCGTTGAGGAACTGCAGCCGCTCGCGGATCTCCTTCAGGATGCGCGTTGCGATCTCGTTCTGCTGCTTGGTCAGCGTCTTCGGCAGCTCTGCAAACCAGACGTTCGCATGCTTGATCGACATGTCGGTGACCTGGCCGATGTGCAGCCCGTTCACCTTGATGGCCAGCGCCTGCGGCTTGAGGCGATAACCACCGCACGCTTCGCACGGATGCGAGCCCTGGTAGCGCCCCAGCTCTTCGCGCACCCATTCGCTGTCGGTCTCGCGCCACCGCCGCTCGATGTTGCCGATCACGCCCTCGAACGGCTTGACGGTCTTGTAGTTGCGCGTGCCGTCGAAGTAGGTGAACGTCACCTCTTCCTCGTCCGTGCCGTACAGCATTGCGAGCTGCACGTGCTTCGGCAGCTTGTTCCAAGGCGTATCCATCGACACCTTGAAGTGCTTGGCGAGGCTTTCCAGCGTCTGCTCGTAATAGGGCGATGACGCACCCGTCTTCGCCCACGGCACGATGGCGCCGCCCTCCATGGACAGCTCCGCATTCGGCACCACGAGGTCGGCTTCGAACTGCAGCTCTGTTCCGAGGCCATCGCAGGTCGGGCAGGCGCCGGCCGGCGCGTTGAACGAGAAGATGCGCGGCTCGATCTCGTCGATGGTGAAGCCGGAAACGGGGCACGCAAAGCGCGCCGAGAACGTCACGCGCTCGTGCGTTTCGTTCTTCGACTTGTTGGCGCCCTTGGTCTCGGAGGCGGGAAGCGGCTTGTCCGCGAACTCCGCGACGACGACCTGCTCGTCGGTGAGCTTCAACGCCGTCTCGAACGAATCCGCGAGCCGCTTGGCGATGTCCGCGCGCACGACGAGCCGGTCCACCACCACGTCGATGTCGTGCTTGAATTTCTTGTCGAGCTTCGGCGCCTCATCGATCTCGTAGAAGGTGCCGTCCACCTTGACGCGCTGGAAGCCCTTCTTCTGCAGCTCCGCGAGTTCTTTGCGGAACTCGCCCTTGCGCCCGCGTGCGATCGGCGCCAGCAGGTAGATGCGCGTACCCTCCGGCATGGCGAGCACGCGATCGACCATCTGCGAAACGGTCTGGCTCTCGATGGGCAGGCCCGTGGCCGGAGAGTAGGGGACACCGACGCGCGCAAAGAGGAGACGCAGGTAGTCATAGATCTCGGTGACCGTGCCGACCGTCGATCGCGGGTTCTTCGAGGTCGTCTTCTGCTCGATGGAAATGGCGGGCGACAGGCCGTCGATGTGATCGACGTCCGGCTTCTGCATCATCTCCAGGAACTGCCGCGCGTAGGCCGACAGGCTCTCCACGTAGCGCCGCTGGCCCTCGGCATAGATCGTGTCGAACGCCAGGGAAGACTTGCCCGAGCCCGACAGTCCCGTGAACACGACGAGGGCGTCGCGCGGGATCTCGAGATCGACGTTCTTCAGGTTGTGCTCGCGCGCGCCACGGACGTGGATGGTCTTCATCAGCGACGGCGCTGCGGGGAGCTTGGGAGGCTTGGCCATGGGTCTTGTCTAACCGACGCCGAAAGGGGCAGCAAATATGCGGGAGCCTGCGCGGAGCCGGCAACCTCCGCGACCCATAGATAATGTCCGGGCCCTTCCGGCGAAAGCGCCGCAACTGTCGCGCCAAAGGTCGGTCACGAACTGCTTGAACAGCCCTCCAGCCAGACATCGCGGAAGCCGGCCGGACTGCAGGCGCCCGAGACCAGCCGTTCGATCCTTCCAACGCGCTCGTCGAGCCCGGCATCGGCCCGCGTGAGGCTATACGCGGCGGGGGCGATGAGGACGGCCACGAGCCGCATGAAATCCGCGTTGCTCAATTCCGAGGGAGGCCGCCCATAGACTGTGGAACTCGCGGTGAAGAACCCGGTCATCCAACCATCCGGCCCGTGTCCCATTTCCAGCGTGTCGAGCCACAGGGCCAGGATCTGCTCCTTTGAAAGACGCCGTTCCAAACCAAGCGCGTACCCGGTCTGGCGCACTTTGCCGATGCCGGGACGAAACTTGTCGAAGGCCAGTCGCTTGGCGGCCGATTGGGTGATCGTCGTTAGTCCGGCCCCGGGCGTCGAAAGATCAACCCCGGCGTGACCGGCAAAACCCGGGTCCTCCACCTTCAGCAAGATGGCGAGGCGCTCCGCTCCGAGCGCCGCTCCCCCGCGCCCCTGCGCGATCAACGTGTCGGCCCGAGTGCGCAAGGCATCGGAATCCGACAGCGCATCAATGTAGCCCTTGGCGCCATAGCCAGCCGCCAGCACCACCACGAGGCCCATCAGAAGAGCTGCATATTTAAGTATTCGTTTCATGCCTGCCCTCAGAAAGCTCAGCTTTGTCACGCGCCCGTCGTTAGGAACCCGGCGCCGCCAAGGCCCGATTATTCGTGTCAACAGCTCTCAAGCCGCCAGCCCCGGGGCCTTCGCCAGCTTCGGGTAGTATTTGGCCATCAGCCGGTCCCGGTAGGCGACGAGGTTTGGCTGCAACTCGGCGGCGATGCGGATCGGCGTCTTGAAGACCGGGCAAAGCGTAGCTGCCATGAAGGAGAATATTGTGGCGTCTGCGCCGCAGGGCGTAGCACCCATGAGGTAGGGCTTGTCCGCTAGGAAGTCCGCCAGCGCGATGAGATCGCGCGTTGCCAGCTGAGCCAGCTCGTCCTCGGAGTGGCGTCCCAGCCCCTGCCCATGCAGATTGCGCCTGACCTGCCGCCGCACCATTGCGCAGACGAGTGGGCGCAAGGGCACCGGAGCACTGTCGAAAAACGATCGTGGGCCGGCATCGAAATTCTCGTCGATCATCCAGCGGGCGTGCACGAGCGTGAAGTAAAGGTGCTCTTCGCACATCTTCTCGAACGCCCACGCGACGGCGCGTTCTGCTGGGCTGAGGCCGGCGTCGAAATCGATACCGTAGCGCCGCTCCAGATGCAGGCGGATGAACGTCGAATCCGCCACGGTTATCCCGCCATCGTCGATGTACGGCAGCTTTCCCTTTGGCGCCTTTTTGAAGCCTGACGTGTCGGTGCGATAGGGCAGCCCTGACATCTTCAGCAGCACCTCCGCCTTGGTCACGAAGGGGCTGGGATCCGGCAGCCCGAACGCCGGGCCGAAGGTGTAGAGCGTGATCATTCAGGTCGCCTAGGGTCATGTGCTCGCACAACGCGGGTTTGCAGTGTGTGCGTGGCGCGACCATACTGACACGCTGCTGACATGTTCGGTCAGCAGCGTTGTGGCAGGAGTTCACGCATGGCCCGCGCTGACCGTCTCCTCCGTCTGCTCCAGATCCTGCGCCGTTACCGCCGACCTGTGACGGCGGCAGCGATCGCCGACGAGTTGGAGGTCTGTCAGCGCACCGTTTATCGCGACATCGCCGGCCTCATTGATGAGGGCGTGCCGATCCGCGGCGAAGCCGGCATCGGCTACGTGCTGGGTGACGGCTACGACCTGCCGCCCCTGATGTTCAACGCCGACGAGATCGAGGCGATGCTGGTCGGCCTGCGCTGGGTCGGGGCGCGCGGCGATGCCTCGCTGGCGCGCGCCGCCGCCGATGTCGTCGCCAAGATCGGCCAGATGCTGCCGAGCCATTTGAAGCCGGTGCTGTTCGAGCCTGCGGTCGATGCCCCGCGCTGGCCGCTGGAGCTGCCCGGCGAGACCATCGACGTCGCGTCCTTACGCGCCGCCATCCGCAATTGCCGCAAGGTCGAGATCGCCTACACCGATGAGAAGGGGAAGGCGACCGAGCGCGTGATCTGGCCCCTGGCGCTGGGCTATTTCGAGATGTCGCGCATCGTCATCGCCTGGTGCGAATTACGCGCCGACTTCCGCCACTTCCGCACCGACCGCGTCCGCCGCGCCGAAATATCCCAACAGCGCTACCCCGGCTCCCGCGTGAAGCTCCTCGCCAAGTGGCGCTGCACGTTGGACGACGCGCGCCCCTGAGCCGTGCCGGACATTTGGCCGATGAGGCCACCGTCCATCGTTGACAGGGTATAGGCTTGCGGATGCAGTGGCGGCGGCGAAGTTGAGCGATACCCGATGGAACAACGGTCTGACACTGGCTACCGTACCAAGCAACCTGCGTCCGCTTTCAGCGCTGGCGCGCTCATCGGTACGCTTGGTGGCTTGATCGGCCTTGGCGGCGCCGAGTTTCGGCTGCCTTTGCTAATCAGCCTGTTCCGTTTTGCGGCGCTTGAAGCAGTAATCCTGAACAAGGCGATGAGCTTGGTCGTGGTGGCATCTGCGTTGCCGTTCCGCGCCTCGACGGTGCCGTTCACCGCGATTGCAACCAACTGGCCCATCATCGTCAACCTACTCTGCGGAAGCTTGCTTGGCGCTTGGTCCGGTGCGAGCTGGGCGGTGAAGATAAAGCAGGAGGTGTTGTACCCCATCATCGCCGTGTTGTTGGTTGTGATAGCGGCAGTGCTGCTGTTTGGCCACGATGCGGCCACCCCAGCAAGTCCTTCTCTTTCCGGGATACCGCTGGTTGTCGCAGGCGTTGTTGCGGGCTTCGCGATTGGCGCGGTGGCGTCTCTGCTGGGCGTTGCTGGCGGCGAGCTTTTGATCCCGACGCTGGTGTTGCTGTTCGGCGCAGATGTCAAACTGGCAGGTAGTCTATCGCTTGCTGTCAGCCTTCCGACCATGCTGGTAGGGTTCACGCGCTACAGCCGGGATGACAGCTTCGCCGTGATTGGCAAGAACAAGATATTCTTGCTCGTCATGGCGGCGGGCTCGGTAGTCGGCACATGCATCGGCGGCCTGCTGCTCGGCGTCGTGCCGGGTGCGCTGCTGCTGCCTATGCTTGCAGCCATTCTCGTCCTGTCAGCCGTAAAAGTCTGGCAGCATCGTTGAGGTCCGCTGCTGGCGGATAGCACCCGCCTAGCCGCCTCCCATAACCCGGCAGCGCTATGCCGGCTCCCGCGTCAAGCTGCTCGCCAAGTGGCGCGGCACCGTTAACGCATCGCCTGCTGCCTGAAGGCATCGGGGAAGCCGCGGGCCTCATCCGATCGGATGATGCCGGCGGGGGGGCCTTAGGGCATCCTGCCCATCGGCGCAAAGCCCTCAAACGGCTTTTTGGGAACGACGCATGCTGTCCAGGCTCGGATCAAAACGCACGAACCCGGACGCAAATGCTTGGTGTTCGACGCGATCCTTCATTGCCCGGCTTGCAGTGCTGCTTGTTCTGGTGCTTGCCGGCGCTGCGCCCGCTACTGCCGGCTGCGATGATGACGAACGCCCCGGCACCCCGCATTCGTTGAGGGCAACGCCGCTCGGCTCGACCGGCATCATGCTTCAGTGGTCGAGTAATGTCGGCCACTACGATATCTACATTCGCGACAAGCAGGGCCGACCCGTGCCGGAGGCGCCGGACATCACCGGTGGCGCGACCAACCGCAACTATCTCACGTTCTACGGTCTGAAGCCGGACAAGGAATACTTCTTCTCCATCCGCTCGCGCAGCGAAGGCGGTACGCAGGGCTGCGTTTCCAAGAACGCCTCCGAGACCGTCAGCGCCAGGACCGATCAGGCCGAACTGGACCGGATCTGCAGCGACTACGAGAAGACGGCTCAGCAAAATATCCACGAGATGCAGCTGCTGGGATGCACGCTCCCCGGTGATGAATATTCCGGCGCCTGGGCAACCCGGAAAGGCTCGCACTTCACATATTGCCTTCAACAGAAGCGTAGGAGCCTGTCGGGCGACGCCAATGCGCAGTGGCAACGCAATCAGGATCTCGTGTCGTGCCGGGCGAGGTCGGCAAGGTGCTGGAAATATGCGGGTGCGGCCACGACCGCCCAGCTCAAGAACGGGGAACTGGGTTGCTGGTATAGGGGGCCGCGCTGGAGCCTTTTTATTTCAAAGCACTTCCAATGGTGCATGAGCCCGAACACGAGTGCAATCCGACTCTTTGTGGAAACAAGTACGCGTAATCGCCTCCTCCGCAAATGCGAGGCGAGGAAGGCCGAACAGGCCAAAGGCGGCGGGACGAGCGGCGGCAACGGAGGCGCCTGCGCGGGCGTGCCGGACGAGTGGTCGGGCATGCTCAAGGCCCACAACGATATGCGCGGCCGATATTGTGCCGCTCCACTCACCTGGAGCTGCGATCTGGCGAAGGGCGCCCAGGAATATGCAAACAAGTGCATTCTCGGTGCCCACGGCAACCCGGAGGGCATCGGCGAGAACCTGGCCAACAAGTGGGCCATTCCCGACAAATATCCGGCCGGAAGCGATGTCGAAGCGTTCCAGGACACCTGGGGCTGCGAGGAAAAGCTCTACAAGTTCGAGGCACCCGAGATCGTCGGCGGCTTCAAGTCGAACTGCGATCCCGGCCCCGATGGTAAGGGCGTCAACGGGCACTTCACGCAGGTCGTCTGGCGATCGACGACGCAGCTCGGCTGTGCCCGCGCCAAATGCATCGTGAAGGATGACAAGGGCGTCGATCGTACCGTTACCAACTGGGTCTGCCGTTACGGACCGGGCGGCAACAACTCCACCCAGCTCGCCGCGAATGTGCAGAAGCCGCCGAACTGTACGACGCAGAAATTCCATTCGCTCTCGGTCCCCGCGCAGTCGTGTTTTCGAGGGATGGTTCTGACGTCATCGGGTGCGTGCGCCTGTCCGTCGAACACGCGCTGGAATGGCCGCGAATGCCTTGCAGGCGGAGCGACCGCCAATCCTTCGCCGGCAAATCCACCGCCGGTCGAGACGACGCGCGCGTGTCCGCCCGATCGGCCGAACGGCACCTTCCCGAATTGCTGTCCGCAGAACGCGCGCTTCGAGAATGGTGTTTGCAAGCAATTCACCGGCGGCTCGAACGCCAGCAAAACGCGTGGCGACGACGTGTGCCCAAGCAGCCGGCCCAACGGCACGCCGCCGAACTGCTGCCCGGAGGGCACGCGGTTCGAGCGTGGCGCCTGCCGTCGCCCGACCGGCGGCGGCGGGACAAACGGAACGTCGACGCAGCGCGATGTCTGCAAGCCGCCGCGTCCCGTCGGCACCTATCCCAACTGCTGCCCGGAGGGCATGCGCTTCGAGGGTGGTGCCTGCCGCCGCCCGACTGGCGGCGGCGGCACCAACGGAACGCAACCGACGACCGGCATCTGCAAGGCGCCGCGTCCCGTCGGCACCTATCCCAACTGCTGTCCGGAAGGCACGCGGTTCGAGGGAGGTGCCTGTCGTCGCCCGACTGGAAGCGGTGGCACCAACGGAACGCAACCGACGACCAGCTGTCCCTCGAGCCGCCCGGTCGGAACGCCCCCCAACTGCTGCCCCACTGGCACGAGCTTCCAGAACGGCACGTGCGTCCGGCCAACGCCGGCGACGCCACCGCCCGCCTCGACGACGTCTCCTACTCCGGCGGGAGGATGCACCGGTGGACGTATCGGGCGCCCGCCCCACTGCCGCTGCCCTTCCGGCACGCGCCTGCTGGGCGGACGCTGCCGGCGTGTGCCTGCGCCGACGAACCCGGGACCGTCGCCGCAAAAAGTCTGCCCTCCCGGCCTGACTGGCCCCGACTGCAATAAGGTCATCGTCAGGTAGCCATTGTTGAACCCTGTTGATGCACACCGCGTTCAGTGGTCGGCATGAAAGGAAACGCGATGGCTAAGAACACGATCTGCATCTGGTACGACCGGGACGCTGAAGCCGCTGCGCGCTTTTATGCAGAGACCTTTCCCGACAGCTCTGTCGGCGCGGTGCACTACGCTCCGAGCGACTTCCCGTCCGGAAAGAAGGGCGACGCGCTCGTGGTGCATTTCACCGTCGCGGGCATCCCATGCATCGGCCTTAACGGCGGTCCCGCCTTCAAGCACACCGAGGCATTCTCGTTCCAGATCGCGACCGACGATCAGGCCGAGACCGACCGCTACTGGAACGCCATCGTCGGCAACGGCGGCCGCGAGAGCGCGTGCGGGTGGTGCAAGGACAAGTGGGGCATCAACTGGCAGATCACCCCGCGCGTGCTGACCGAAGCGCTGGCCCTCGGCGGCGATGAAGCCAAGCGTGCGTTCGAGGCGATGATGACCATGACCAAGATCGATGTCGCCGCTATCAAAGCCGCCCGCCGCGGCTGACGCCTGACGCGGCGCGCGATGCCTCAGAGGTCGAGGACCATGAAGTAGCCGGAGAACCCCGGTCCGAATGCCGCCATCAGAAATCGTCCATGCGCCCCGTCGGCAAGTGCGTGCTTGAGGACGAACAGCGCCGTTGCCGACGACATGTTTCCGTAGTCCCTCAGCACCTTCCAGGAGTATCGCAGCTGATCGCGGGGGATGCCGAGTGTGCTCTCGATCGTCGTGAGAAGCTTGCTTCCGCCGGGGTGCAGCAGAAAGCCTTCGAAGTCTCCCGGCAATAATCCCTCGCGAGCAAAGAACGGCACGAGCCCTTCGCCGAGCCTGTTGCGCATTACGGCCGGAAGGTCGGGGCTGAGGACGATCCCGAAGCCGTCGTCCTTGATGTCGAAGCCCATGATGTGCTCGGTGTCGGACCACGTGTATTCGCCGAGTGCACCGATCCGTGCCAGCACGCCGTCGCGACGTGTGTGCGTTTCGCGATCTTCGCTATGGCTGCGCAGCACGATGCCCGCCGCCCCGTCGCCGAACAGCGCCGCCGCAACAAACATCGTGATGCTCGGATCGTTGATGCGCAGGCAGAGCGAACACAGGTCGACGGTGAGGAACAAGACGTTGGAGCCCGGCTGCGCCCGCGCCATCATCGCCGCGCGTGACAGCCCCGCGACGCCGCCACCACAACCGAAGCCGAAGATGGGCAGCCGCTGCACATCCCGCCGGAACGCCAGCCGGTTCATCAGGCGCGCGTCGAGGGACGGCGTCGCCACCCCGGTCACCGTCACGGTCATCAGGAGGTCCACGGCCTCGACCCCGAGGCCGGCCCGCTCCAGGGCGTCGGCGACGGCCGCCTCACCGACCTCCGCGGCCACCCGGATCCAGGCGTCGTTCGCGTCGCCCCAGCCCTCGAGGCGGGAGTACGCCTCCAGCGGCAGGGCCAGGTGGCGGCC
>JASBSU010000001.1 GCA_030148725.1 Hyphomicrobium sp. | reverse complement strand
AGCACCGCCACCCCCCGGGGCATCCCCCGCAGGGCGTCCGCCACCCGCGCCACCCCGGCCGCTCCGGCCACGCAGCCGAGCCCGAAGATCGGCATCCGGCGCAGGTCCCCACGGAACGCGAGCCGGTTCATCAGGCGTGCGTCGAGCGTCGGGATCGCGAGCCCCGTGATCGTATTGGTGACGATGGCGTCGATATCCGACAGGGAAAGCCCTGCCTCGGCGACGGCGTCGACCGCCACCTGCTCCAGAAGGTCGAGGGCGTTGCGCTGGTACGTTTCCGTACGTTCTTCCCAGGTATGGGTCCGCAGGTACCATTCCTTGGGCTCGACCGAGTAGCGCCGCTCGATGCCTGTGTTGGCGTAGAGCGATTCAAGGCGCGCGAACTGCGGGTATATTTTCTGCGCCCGCTCGGAAACCTCGGCCTGTCCGGTCACGTACTTCGGCACGGCGGTGGCGACGGAGGCGATCTCGACCGAAACAGCGGCGCGCTGGCTCCGCCGGTCCGCAATGAGTTCGGTGTGCATGCGCATGTTCCGACGGCCTTCGATACGCGCCCCGACCTTGTTGGCAAGATGCACGTTCAGCATACGGAGCGCCATCGGAGGCGGGACATATGGTGTAGCCGCCGTTGCCGACGGGCCTGCAATGTCCGTCGACGTCCTAATCTGAACCGCTCAGCATCGCCGCGCACAGGCGCTGCATCGGCTCTCAATTGAATCGCAAATTGAACGCCATCCGCTGCGCGCAAAAAAAGGCCGTGGGAGACGGGCTCCACGGCCTGCGGACGCACTTGGCGCCCATGAGCGTCGATGTTGGAATGACTACTTCTTCTTCGCTGCCGGCTCCTGCACGGTCACCAGCGCCTGTCCATTCGACGAGATCGTGTCGCCGGGCTTCGCCATCCATGAGAAGCCCCAAGGACCCGTTACGCCGCAACCGTCCTTGCAGTCGATTTTGACTTCCTTGCCGGCTGCGATGGTCTCGATCTTCTCCTCGTTTCCGAGGTCGACGCCGATCGTGAACTCGCCGCTCGATGTGTTCTTGACGGTCACGGCGGCTGCCGGACCTGCCAGAGCCAGAGCGAAAGCCGTTGCCGCGGCTGCTGTGAGAAGTTTCATTGCTTCCTCCAGTTGGGGTTTTGGACCTTTTTCCATCGCACCCGCTTCTTTCGGCAGGGCTATCGGGAAATTGGTGACACCCAACCGGGCACGCAAGAGTATAACATTGCAAACTTTGGAATTGAAAAAGTCTGAAGAATTGTTCCGCAAACCCGCCTTTAGGGAGCGCCTCGATATGCTCGGCTGGTGAAATTCGGAGTGGATGGGATGGCTGAGCTGATACGTCTGGCGATGAGCAACTTCACGCTCACGTTTTTGTTGCTCGGCGTGCTGGCCGGGCTCGTCGCGGCAGCTCTGAAGCCCGGCGGATGGACGCGCGCAAACCTCGCCGAGGAGCTGCTCGCCTATTTCATCCTCTTCACCGTCGCCATCGCCTACTTCTACAATTTCGTCTTCCACGTCTTCTTCGGCGAGCTAGCCGCGAGCTTCATCGGCTGGGCCGACAGCCCGTTTCAGGCCGAGGTGGGCTATGCAAGTCTCGGCTTCGCCGCGATCGGCCTTCTGGCCTTCAAGAGCAACTGGACGGTGCGACTGGCATCGATCCTTGGCCCGGCCATGTTTCAGTGGGGCGCCGCCGTCGGGCACATCCGCGATATTTTGGAAACCGACAACATGGCGCCCGGCAACGCCGGCGTGATGCTCTATTCGGACATCCTCCTGCCCGTCATCGGCTTTGCACTCTTGTGGATGAAACGTCGCGCCGATCATGCGAGCGCGCCCTTGTTGGTTGGCAGCGTTCACAGCTAAGCTCGTCGCACCGATAGAATGGAGAGCCGGCATGACTCTGCTCAGGTGGGTGCTGGTCATCAGCGTCGTGTTGTTCTTCGCAGGCGCCGCTGCGATCGTCGCCATCGGATATTGGGCGGAGGCGATCGAAAGTGCGCCTGTAACCGAAGCCGATCTCGTAATCGGCGGAAGCTACCCGCCTGAACAGCGCCAGGCGCTGCTCGACGCTTGCAGCAAACGCAATGTGGCGAAGCGCGACGACACCTGCACCTGCATCGCCGACGGTGCCGGAAAGGACCTGTCGCCCTTTCTGCGCCGCGTCCTGGTCGCGAGCCTCGAAGGCAGCGCCTCCAACATCGTGGCTTTGACCAAGGGGCTCCTGCAGAGCGGCGCGCCGAAAGAAAAGGTCGAAGGCGTCGAGAAGGAATCCGAGCAGCGTTTTGATGCGCTCCTGCATGGGTGTGGTCTCAATCGATGAGCGTCGAGACCGCGAGCCATGGCGCCGACCTTGCAACCACCTGCTGCATCGTGGGCGGCGGCCCCGCCGGCATGGTGCTCGGCCTGCTCCTGGCACGTGCCGGCGTCGATGTTGTCGTCCTTGAAAAGCACATCGATTTCCTGCGCGACTTTCGCGGCGATACGATCCACCCCTCGACGTTGCAGGTGATGGATGAACTGGGCCTGCTCGACGAACTCTTGAAGCTGCCCCACAACAAGGTCGAGAAGCTGGCCATCGTTGTCGGCGGAACCTCTGTCGACTTTGCCGACTTCACGTTCCTTCCCAAGCGCCACGCCTTCATGGCGCTGATGCCTCAGTGGGACTTCCTCGACTTTCTCGCCGACAAGGCCCGCGCCTATCCCAACTTCAAGCTCATCATGCAGGCCAACGTCTCCGGCCTCATCGAGGATCGTCACCGCATTGTGGGCGTGATGGCCGAAACACCGCAAGGCCCGCTGCGCGTGCGCGCTGAGCTCACCGTCGGCTGCGACGGACGCAAGTCTACGGTGCGCGAGAAGGCCGGGCTCGAGGTCGAGGATGTCGGCGCCCCGATCGATGTCCTCTGGATGCGCATTTCGCGTCAGCCCGGCGATCCCGAAACGGGCGGCCGCCTCGACGCCGGCAGTTTCATCGCGCTCCTCAACCGCGGCGATTATTTCCAGATTGCCTACGTCATTCCTAAGGGCGGCATCGAACGCATCAAGGCGGCCGGCTTGCCCGCGTTCCGCCAGTCGCTCGGCAAGGCGCTGCCGTTCCTCGCTGCGCGCGTCGACGAGCTGCAATCCTGGGACGACGTCAAACTCTTGAGCGTCACCATCGACCGCCTGCGCACCTGGTACCGCGCCGGACTGCTGTGCATCGGCGATGCAGCGCACGCCATGTCGCCGGTCGGTGGCGTCGGCATTAACCTCGCCATTCAGGATGCAGTCGCCGCCGCAAACCTGCTCTGGAAGCCGCTGAAGGAAGGCACGCTGAAGACCTTCGATCTGGCCAAGGTCCAGCACCGGCGCACGCTGCCGACGCGCGTCACGCAACGACTGCAGGTGATGGCGCAGAACCGCTTTGCCCAGCCGGTGTTGCGCTCGACGCAGCCGCTTCAACCTCCCTGGGCGCTTCGCATGTTTGGACGCACGCCGCTCCTGCAGCGCATTCCCGCCCGTATTGTCGGGGTCGGGGTCCGCCCCGAGCACGTTCAATCGCCGCAAGCCCCGCCCGCCTAGCGACGCGATTGCGGCCCGAACCCCAAATTGCTTAAGTGGGTCGGTATTCAGCGGGGGAGCCCATACCGATGAACGTGCCGGCACAAGTCGCGAGCGCACCGGCGCCGCGCCAGCCGTTCTACAAGCTCCTCTACGTCCAGGTGCTGTTCGCCATCGTCCTGGGCTTCCTGCTCGGCTGGCTCGCGCCCGACATTGCTGAGAGCCCCTGGGTCAAGGCGCTGGGCGATGGCTTCATCAAGCTCATCAAGATGGCGATCGCGCCGATCATCTTCTGCACCGTGGTGTCGGGCATCGCCCACATCGAGGACGCGAGCAAGGTCGGACGCGTCGGCGTCAAGGCGCTCATCTACTTCGAGATCGTGTCGACGCTGGCCCTCGCCATCGGCCTCATTGTCGGCCACATCGTGCGGCCGGGCGAAGGGTTCACGGGATCGGTCGATGCCGCGGCTGTCGCCCAGTACGCCGAGCGCGCCCAGCATCAGTCGACCGTCGACTTCATCCTGCACATCATCCCCGACAGCCTCGTCGGGGCGTTCGCGGATGGCAACATCCTGCAGGTGCTGCTCATCGCCATCCTCTTCGGCTTTGCCTTGATGGTGCTCGGCGAGCGCGGCCGAGCTGTGCGCACACTCGTCGACGATTTAGGTCACGCCTTCTTCGGCATCATCGCCGTCATCATGAAGGCAGCCCCCATCGGCGCGTTCGGCGCCATGGCCTACACCATCGGCAAGTACGGCCCTTCGGCGCTGGGCAACCTCGCGGGCCTCATCGCGACGTTCTACGTCACCTCGGCGCTGTTCATCTTCATCGTGCTGGGCCTCATCGCGAAGTTCGCCGGCTTCTCGATCTTCCGCTTCCTCGCCTACATCAAGGACGAGCTGCTGCTGGTGCTTGGTACCTCGTCTTCCGAGAGCGCGCTGCCGCAGCTGATGGAGAAGCTCGAACGGCTCGGGTGCTCGAAGTCCGTCGTCGGCCTCGTGGTGCCGACGGGCTATTCGTTCAATCTCGACGGCACCAACATCTATCTGACGCTCGCGACGCTGTTCATCGCCCAGGCGCTCGATGTCGAGCTGACGCTGCACGATCAGCTGGTCATTCTCGGCGTAGCGATGCTCACCTCGAAAGGCGCCAGCGGCGTCACGGGCGCCGGCTTCGTGACGCTCGCGGCGACCCTCGCCGTGGTGAGCCCGGCGCTGGTGCCCGGCATGGCCATCGTGCTCGGCATCGACAAGTTCATGAGCGAATGCCGTGCATTGACCAATTTCATCGGCAACGGCGTCGCGACCATCGTCGTCTCCGCCTGGGAGGGCGAGCTGGATCGGGAGAAGATGGCGCGCGGCCTTTCACGGCGCGTCGATCCATCCGACGTCGAGACGGCAGTGACGACGGGTTAGCAGCAACCGGGCGGCGATCAGTCCTCGTGGTTCGTCAGCGCGACGAACTTTTCGTCTTCCTGCGCCCGGCGCTCGAAGGCGAGGAAATCGTAGTAGCCGCAGCGTCCGGCGCCAGGGAACGACCGGCATACCGAGGGCCGCGCCGGGTAGATCGTGCAGCAGCGCTTCTTGGTATCGAAGAACCGACAGATCTTGCCGTAGATCGGGTCCTTCTTCCGCCGCATGGCGTACTTGCGGCCGTGGTCCTCTTTGGTAAAGGCCCGCTTCGCCGCATCGAATGTCAGGTTGTGATGCCGCGCCAACCGCTCGACGTCGCGCTTATCCAAGGGGATGAGCGGGTACGAGCAGCAATATCCAGGACATTTGCGGCAGTTGTACTGAGCGGCGCTCAAGCGACAGGCTCTCCTGCGGTGTTTCGGCCACCCCTGGCGCCGATACCGTACCCTAGCCGCCCGTATGGCGGACTCTCGCTTGACTCATGCAATGCGCCGTGGGGAAAGAGCAAGGGGGATGATGGGTTTGAGCGCGCACAAGGTGCCGCGCGTTGGGACCATGTCACACTTTCTCCCATAAGGTCTGCGTAGTTCGCACGCGCGTTTGGCGTGGGGGTCTTATTTGTATGGCGGACAGGGAACGTCTTTCTCCTGAAACCGAGACGCCGGTAAACCCCTACAGCTTGCTCGAGGCGGTCAACTCTTCGAGTGACACGGCCAATACCGGCTGGCTCATCTTCCTGGCCATCATGACCTATCTGGTCATCGCCGTGGCGGGCGTCAGCCATGAGGCGCTGCTGCTCGAAACGCCGGTTCAGCTGCCGATCCTGCAGGTCAAGATCCAGCTCAAGCAGTTCTTCCAGTTCGCGCCGATCGTTCTGGTGCTGTTCCACCTCGGCATCCTGTCGCAACTCGTCCTGCTCGCCCGCAAGGCACTCGAGTTCGACCAGGCGATCCGCTACCTCGAGCTGTCGAACAAGCGCACCCATCCGCTGCGCCTGGAACTGCACAACTTCTTTCTCGTGCAGGCGATCGCCGGACCTCAGCGATCGGTGGTGATGAGCGCCTTTCTGAACCTCATCTCCTGGCTCACCATCGTCATCCTGCCCGTGGTGCTGCTGCTCTATATGCAGGTGGCATTCCTGCCCTACCACGACGTCACCACGACGTGGATCAACCGCATCTTCCTCACCATCGACATCGCCGGCTTGCTGCTCATCGGCGTGTTCCTGATGCGCGCCGAAACCTCGTTCCTGCAGGCATTTCTGCGCACCACCGTATCCCATCCGCTGAGCGTCGTCGCGACCACGCTGGTGCTCGCCGTTGTCGCCTATCTCTCGTACTTCGCAGCCACCGTGCCGGGCGAGCGGCTCGACCGCATCGGCCAGAAGCTGACCGGATGGTCGGCACCCGCCAGCGCCGCCCGTGTGCAGCAGGGCGGCTTTGCGCTGCCGTTCCTGGATGCGTCCGACGATGGGGCGCTGTTTGGCATTTTCCGGCGCAACCTCGTCGTCACCGACTCTGATCTCATCCGCGACCGCGAGGAGGGCGGCGACAAAGCGCTGCGCCTGCGTGGCCGCGATCTGCGTAACGCCAAGCTCGACCGGACCGACTTTTCCGGCGCCGACCTGACCGGCGCGACGCTCGATGGCGCGAGCCTCATCGGCGCCAATCTGGAGCGCGCCTCGCTGTCCTGCGCCGAGCCCGATACCGTTCTCCTGAGCGACAATCGCGTCGCCGCGCGCTGCGCGTCCGCCAAGGGGGCGGATTTGAGCCGCGCCAAGCTTGGCCAGGCCAAGCTGTGGGGCATCGACCTCACCGGCGCCAAGCTGGACGAGGCGCAGCTCGAAGGTGTCGAGCTGTCGAACGCGCTGCTGACGGCCGCCAGCCTCTCCAACGCCAAGCTCGACAAGGCCGAGCTGACCGGCGGCGTGCAGGCACAGGGTGTGAACCTGCTGAACGCCTCGCTGCAGGGCGCCGATCTCACCGGCGCGCAGCTACAACTCGCCGATCTGTCGAGCGCCTCTCTGCAGGGTGCGCTCCTGAACTTCGCCCGTCTCGACGGCGCCGTTCTGCGCGATGCAAACCTCGAAGCGGCCAGCCTGCAGCAGGCGCGTCTGCTGGGGGTCGACATGACGGGCATGAAAATGACCGGCAGCGACCTGCGCGGCGCCGTCATCTGGCTGACGCAGCCGCCCGCCTGGGACGCCACCGGCCTCACCGACCTGAGCGAGATCGCCGTCCGCCCGCCCGATGAGACCGATCGCGTGACGCTGACCGCCAGCCTCGCACGGCTGACCGACGCCGACGACCGCCAGCGCGCCAACGACCTCATGAAGAAGGTGGCCGAGAAGGACGCGACCTGGACCGGCTCCATTGACCAGCAGCGTTGGCAGAGCTGGGCCGGCGCCTCGCCGGTCCCGCCAGCCCTCAACTACAACTATGACCTGACGACCTACCTGACGAAGCAGATGTGCAGCGCCCGCTGGAGCGACGGCGCCGTGGCGACCGGCATCGCGCGCCGCGCCGTCGCCCCGCAATTCCGCGGCGATGTCGTCGCCATCTATGATGGCCTCAAGGCGCCCTCGTGCCCCGCTTCGGCGGCGACACCGCCCAAGGTCATGCGCGATCTGTCCTCGAAAGCGGAAACGCTCCGCAACTAGGAGTGCGACTGCCCGGCGATGCTGGGGCTTTGCAGCCGGCCAAATCTGCACTATCTATGGAACATTATAGGAACACGCGAGTTTCGTGTGCGTAAGCCCCTCCCGCCGGCGTGCCTCGCACCAGCGTCGGCGCTACTAAGGTTGTGAGTGCGACTCGTCGGAGCGTTTGATGCCCGCGAGCCATCAGGGATTCAGCGCCATCGGAGCGCTGCGGAATGCAAGGAGCGATCGTATGGCTGGTTCGGTCAACAAGGTAATTCTGGTCGGCAACCTCGGAAAGGATCCTGAGATCCGCCGCACCCAGGACGGGCGCCCCATCGCCAACCTGCGCATTGCGACGTCCGACACGTGGCGCGACAAGGCTACTGGCGAGCGCCGCGAAAAGACCGAGTGGCACTCGGTCGTGATCTTCAACGAGAACCTCTGCAAGGTCGCCGAGCAGTACCTTCGTAAAGGCTCGAAGGTATTCATCGAAGGCGCGCTGCAGACCCGCAAGTGGCAGGATCAGTCCGGTCAGGAGCGCTACTCGACCGAGGTCGTTCTGCAGGGCTTCAACGGCAACCTCACCATGCTCGACGGCCGTGCCGGCGGCGGCATGGGCGAGAGCGGCCAGTCCGACTACGGCGGCGAAATCGGCGGCGGCGGTTATTCGGACGCGCCAGCCCCTCGCGCTGCTGCCTCGCGCGGCGGCGCCAAGGGCGGCTCCAATTTCGACAAGCAGCTCGACGACGAAATCCCGTTCTGAGCCAGTTTCTCAGCCACGTTGTCTCCCGTTACTTTCATCCCGGGGCTCCACCCCGGGATGTTTTTTGCGCCTTTCCGCGAGCTTCCGCGCCGCAACCGTGGGGCCGGCTGCCAGTCTCCTAAGTTTTTCGCTGGGTTAACGGCGCACCTTGACGTGCAGCCTGCATTCATGCGCGACGCGCTATCACAATTTGGTCGTTGAACCGCTGCATTGGTCGGACGCCCCGGCCGACCGGACGACGAAAAGAGCGGCACTGGGCCGCCGACCCTCGGCCCCGGCCGAGTTTGAACGAGGGAGTACATTTGATGCTTTGGCGAACCATGATGGCGCCGCTGCTCGCACTGCTCGTCGTGCCGTTCGCGGTCGACAGCGCGTCGGCGCAGAATCGCGACCGCGACCGCGGTCCTCCACCAGGCTTCGACCGCGATCGTGGCCCGCCCCCAGGATATGACCGTGGCCCTCCCGGCCCGCGCGAGCAGTGGGACCTGCTCGGCGAGCAGTCCGTCGGCTTCGGCGTCGACCGGGACGTGATCCGGGTCGGTCGCCGTGAAGGCCGCTTCCGCGCCATCGCTCTCGAGGTCCGCGATAACGATGTGGAGATTCTCGACCTGACGGTTTTCTTTGACCGCGGCCCCCCGCAGTCCTTGCGCGTGCGCCAGTTCATTCGTGCCGGCGGCCGCACCCGCCCCATCGACTTCGCTTGGGGTGATCGCCGCATCGACCGTATCGAGCTGACCTATCGTTCGCGCCCGAACTTCCGCGGCCGCGCCAAGGTGGCGATCTTCGGTCTGCGCGATTTGCCGCCTCCGCCTCCGCCTCCGCCGCCCCCGCTGAGCTGGGTCGAACTCGGCTGCGGCAAGGTTGGCATGAAACCGGACCGGGATTCGATCCGCGTGGGCCGTCGCGAGGGTCGCTTCAGCGCCATCAAGCTGCGTGTGCGCAACAGCAAGATCGAACTCATTGATCTGACGGTCGTCTATGACCGCGGACCGCCCGATGAGATACAAGTGCGCAAGAAGATCAGTGAAGGCGATGAGACGCCGCCGCTCGATCTGCGCGGTGAGCGTCGCGTCATCGATCGCGTCGACCTGACTTACCGGCAGGTACTCGGCCTGAACCTGATCAAGGGCCCGGCCACCGTGTGCGTCTACGGCCGCTGACGCGCTCGAGCATCCTGAAAAACGAAAAGCCCGGCCTCACCGCCGGGCTTTTTAATTCATGGGGAACTCCGTGAGCAGGATTTATGTGACTGGTGCATCGTGCTCAGGCGTCACTACGCTGGGCGCCGGTCTTGCGAAGGCGTTGCACGCCGCCCACGTCGATTGCGACGATTTCTACTGGATGCCGACTGACCCGCCTTTTACCGAAAAGCGCCCCGTCGCTGAGCGCGTGCAGATGATTGGCGCGGCGCTGGGGGACGAGGCTTGGGTCTTGTCAGGGTCGTTCGACGGTTGGGGAGACCCTCTGATATCGACCGTCGATCTGATTGTCATGGTGACGACGCCCACGCCCGTTCGCATGGCTCGGCTGAAGACGCGGGAAGCCGAACGCTACGGGGATCGAATTCTCCCAGGCAACGACATGCACGAGATCCACAAGGCGTTTTACGAGTGGGCCTCGCGCTACGATGACCCGACCTTCACAAGCAGAAGCCTTCACCGCCATTTGGCCTGGCTCGCCAGACAGACAGCGCCAACACTTCGTATCGACGGGCGCAAGCCAGCATTGGGCCTAGTTGACGAGGTACTCGCTCAACTCGCGCACCAGCCAAAAAAAAGAGCCCCGCGGTAAGCGGGGCTCCATTTATTCTCTGAGAAAGACCAGACCGATTTTTGCAATCAAGGCGTCGTGGCAGGAGGCGTCTCCTTGGGAGTCTCGGCCGGCGTCGTCGCCGGAGCTGAAGGCTCGGCGGCCGGAGGCGTTGCGGCAGGCGTCTCAGCCGGAGTCGTGGTCTCCGCCGGCTTCGTCGCCATCGCGTCCTTTGCGGCGTCGTAGGCATCCTTCGTTGCCTCACCGGCCTTCTCGAGCGCCGGCTTCACGCTCTCTTCGTAGGTCTTCTTCGCCGCGTCCTCAGCGCGCTGCAGCGCCGGGCCGGCCTCTTCCTTCGCCTTCTCGTAGGCGTCCTTCGCGGTCACTGCGCTCTTGTCGGAAAGCTCTTTCGCCTTCTCGATGGCGCGGTCGATCAGCGACTTCGGCGGCTGCTTGCGCTCGAATGCCGGCAGCGCGTCGAGCGTCGCCTTCGTCGCCTGCGGCAAGCTGACGATCACCACACCGCTCTCGTTCTTGATCTGCAGAGCCGGCAATGCGACGCCGATCCGCTTCTCGCCGAAACCGGCAAATCCGCCGACGCCGACGATGACGCCCTGCACCTGGTTGTTCGCGTCGAGGATGAGGTCCTCGACATCGCCGACGATGGCGCCCTCTGCGTTGTGGACCTTGGCCCCGAGCAGCAAGTCCTTCGCGAGATACTGGCCCTCACCCTGCGTGGTGAGGAATACGTCCTGCGGGGTGGCCGCCGGCTCGGCAAATGCCGGCAGCGCGAAGAACGCCGCGGCCGCCAGGGTCAACACACCTCTCTGCATTTCAGTCTCCTGTTCGTTTCAACGGGCCCGCATAGGGCACCCGCACGCCCACACCCATTGGATTAACCACGTGGGGCGCGGCGCAGGATGTAGGCTGAGACTGTGACGGGCACAAGTCGAACAACGCCAATTTTCCGATCTGCCGGAAGTTCTCGCGGAGCGGCTCGCAAGCCGCTGATTTGACCAACGAAATTATGGGGTTGAGAACCCTGCCTCATAGCGTCGCGCTGATTGCACCTGAGGGGTGCGATGGGGTATCTTACGGGTAGATTCTGATGCCTTCGACGCACGCCCAAAAGGCGTGCGTCGCGCTATTCAAGCGCCCCATCCAAAAGAGCGGACAGAGAAATCGTGGCCGATAGCAACGACGACCAGACGCCGACCGGCAAAGAGCCGAGCGACATTCGCCCGATCACCATCGCGGACGAGATGAAGCGCTCGTACCTCGAGTACGCCATGAGCGTCATCATCTCGCGCGCGCTGCCCGACGTGCGCGACGGCCTGAAGCCCGTGCACCGCCGCATCCTTTACGCCATGCAGCGCTTGGGCCTCGACTGGAACAAGAAGCACATGAAGTCGTCCAAGGTCGTGGGCGACACGATGGGCGACTTCCACCCCCACGGTAACCTTGCGATCTATGATGCGCTGGTCCGCCTCGCGCAGGACTTCTCGATGCGCGTGCCGCTCATCGACGGCCAGGGCAACTTCGGCTCTGTCGACGGCGACCCTCCGGCAGCCGAGCGCTATACCGAGGCGCGGCTATCGAAGGTTGCGCAGTATCTGCTCGACGATCTCGAGAAGGATACGGTCGACTTCAAACCCAACTACGACGACCGTCTCGAAGAGCCGGTCGTGCTGCCGGCCAAGTTCCCCAACCTGCTCGTCAACGGTGCCGGCGGCATCGCTGTCGGCATGGCGACCAACATCCCGCCGCACAATCTCGGCGAGGTTATCGATGCCTGCCTCGCGCACCTCGAAAACCCCGAAATCACCATCGATGAGCTGTGCCAGATCATCCAGGGGCCTGACTTCCCCACCGGCGGACTGATCATCGGACGTGCGGGCATCCTCGCCGCCTACCACAAGGGCCGCGGCTCGATCCTCATGCGCGCCAAGGTGGAGGTCGAGGAGATCCGCAAGGATCGCGACGCGCTGATCGTCTCGGCCATTCCCTACCAGATCAACAAGAAGACGCTGATCGAGAAGATCGCCGATCTCGTGCGCGAGAAGCGCGTCGAGGGCATCTCCGACATCTGGGACGAGACCAACCGCGAAGGCATGCGCATCGTCATCGAGCTGAAGCGCGATGCGGTCGCCGACGTCGTGCTGAACCAGCTCTATCGCTTCTCCGATCTGCAGACCTCGTTCGGTGCCAACATGCTGGCGCTGAATGGCGGACGCCCCGAGCAGCTGAACCTCAAGGACATGATCGAGGCGTTCACCAACTTCCGCGAGGAAGTGGTGAGCCGCCGCACCAAGTTCCTGCTCAACAAGGCACGCGAGCGGGCCCACGTATTGGTCGGCTTGGCGATCGCTGTCGCCAACATCGACGAGGTCATCCGCCTCATCCGTCACGCCCCGAGCCCTGCCGAGGCGCGCGAGCAGTTGATGGCGCGCGACTGGCCGGCGAAGGACATCGCTCCGCTGGTCGAGCTGATCGCCGATCCGCGCCACAAGGTCTCGCACGACGGCACCTACAAGCTGTCGGAGGAACAGGCCAAAGCGATCCTCGAATTGCGCCTGGCACGCCTGACGGCTCTGGGGCGCGACGAGATCGCGGACGAATTGAAGAAGATCGGCGAGGAGATCAAAGAATACCTCGCCATCCTCGCCTCGCGTCGCCGCATCGTCGACATCGTCATCGGCGAGCTCACCGCCATCAAGGACGAGTTCGCGACGCCGCGTAAGACCGAGATCCTCGAGATCGACGGCGACGTGGAAGACGAAGACCTCATCCAGCGCGAGGATGTCGTCGTCACGGTTTCGCTCAAGGGCTACATCAAGCGCGTTCCGCTCGGCACGTATCGGGCGCAGCGTCGCGGCGGCAAGGGCCGCTCCGGCGCCGGTATGCGTGAAGAGGATGTCATCACCACGCTGTTCGTCGCCTCGACGCATACCCCGGTGCTGTTCTTCTCCTCGCGCGGCATGTGCTATCGCATGAAGGTGTGGCGCCTCCCGGCCGCGACCCCTCAGGCAGTTGGCAAGGCGCTCGTCAACCTGCTGCCGTTGGCGCCCGGCGAGGTCATCACGTCGATCCTGCCGCTGCCGGAAGATCCCGAGACCTGGGGCACGCTGCAGCTCGCCTTCGCTACGCGTTCCGGCAAGGTGCGTCGCAACGCGCTCTCGGACTTTGAGAACATCAACCGCAACGGCAAGATCGCAATGAAGCTCGACGAGGGCGATGCGATCGTGTCGGTGAACATCTGCACGCCCGAGAACGACGTGTTGCTGACCACCGCCAAGGGCCGCTGCATCCGCTTCCTGATCGAGGATGAGGTGCGCCTCTTCAAGGGTCGCGATTCCGACGGCGTCCGCGGCATCAAGCTCGATGACGACGACCGCATCATTTCCATGACGGTGCTGACCCACGTCGACGCGGAAGCGCCCGAGCGTGCCGCCTACCTCAAGCAGGCGAACATGCTGCGCCGCGCGCAGGGTGAGGAGATCTCTGACGAGGTCGCTGAGTCAGCTGACGGTGACGAGGAGGTCGTCGAAGGCACGGCCGAGTTGACGCCGGAGCGCTTCGCCGAGCTGTCCGCCAAGGAGCAGTTCGTGCTCACGCTTTCGGAGCGCGGCTTCGGCAAGCGGTCGTCTTCATACGAGTACCGCACGTCGGGCCGCGGTGGCAAAGGCATCGTCGCCATGGTCGTCAACGACCGCAACGGCCCGCTCGTCGCCTCGTTCCCCGTCGTCGATACCGACCAGATCATGCTGGTGACGAATGGCGGTCAGCTCATCCGCTGCCCGGTCAACGACGTGCGTATCGCCGGCCGCAACACGCAGGGCGTGCGCATCTTCAAGACCGACGCTGAGGAGAAGGTCGTCTCGGTCGAGCGCATCCCCGACGATGGCAGCGAGGACAGCGACGGCGAGG
>JASBSU010000049.1 GCA_030148725.1 Hyphomicrobium sp. | reverse complement strand
CCAAGCTCTCGCCGTCGCAGGACCGCAAGTACAAGAAGCTGAAGGACGACATCATCGTCTCGGTGAAGTCGCTCTCGCTCAACAACAACCGCATCGAGGCGCTGGTCGAGCAGCTCTACGACATCAACAAGCGGTTGATTTCTCACGAAACGAGACTTCTACGTCTCGCCGAGAGCTATGGCGTCGCCCGCGAGGACTTCCTGCGCCAGCATATCGGCGGCGAGCTCGACCCGAAATGGGTGCTGCGCGTCTCCAAGCTCGGCTCGCGCGGCTGGAAGGAGTTCGTCGCGCAGGAGAAGGACCGGATCAAGGACCTGCGCGAGGACATCCATACGATGGCCTCGGAGACCGGCCTGGAGATCCAGGAGTTCCGCAAGATCGTGCTGATGGTCCAGAAGGGCGAGCGCGAGGCACGGCAGGCGAAGAAGGAGATGATCGAGGCGAATCTGCGTCTCGTGATCTCGATCGCCAAGAAGTACACGAACCGCGGCCTGCAGTTCCTCGACCTGATCCAGGAGGGGAACATCGGCCTGATGAAGGCGGTCGACAAGTTCGAGTACCGCCGGGGCTACAAGTTCTCGACCTACGCGACCTGGTGGATTCGCCAGGCGATCACCCGTTCGATCGCCGACCAGGCCCGCACGATCCGCATCCCGGTGCACATGATCGAGACGATCAACAAGATCGTCAGGACGTCACGCCAGATGCTGCACGAGATCGGCCGCGAGCCGACGCCGGAAGAGCTCGCCGAGAAGCTCGCGATGCCGCTGGAAAAGGTCCGAAAAGTCCTGAAAATCGCCAAGGAGCCAATCTCGCTGGAGACGCCGATCGGCGACGAGGAGGATTCCCATCTCGGCGACTTCATCGAGGACAAGAACGCCGTGCTGCCGATCGACGCGGCGATCCAGTCGAACCTGCGCGAGACGACGACGCGGGTTCTCGCCTCGCTGACGCCGCGCGAGGAGCGCGTGCTTCGGATGCGCTTCGGCATCGGCATGAACACCGATCACACGCTGGAGGAAGTCGGCCAGCAGTTCTCGGTGACGCGCGAACGTATTCGTCAGATCGAGGCCAAGGCGCTTCGCAAGCTGAAGCATCCGAGCCGGTCGCGGAAGCTGCGCAGCTTCCTCGACAACTGATCAAGCAAAGCCCCCGAGCGAACCTCGGGGGCTTTTTTGTTTGGGGCATCGAGCCGCGCATGGCGGACAATCCAGATTACGGGTTCGGACTATTCGATCTGCTGACGAAGGCGCACGCGGGAGATGCCGCGCCGCTCGCGACCTACCTCGCCGCCGACGCCAGACGCGCGGCGACGGCAGACCGCAGCTATCTGCTGGTGGTTCGCAGCCAGTTCGGCACAGATCGCGATGACCGCTGGTACCCCTACTCCGCGCAGCCCGATCGCAACCCTTGGCCCGGCACATCGACACGAACCGCGCTCGTGCTCATTCGGCGCGACCCGGACGACACGCTGTCGTGGCATGAGTTCACACTGCCCACCAGGGTGTCGATCGATGGCATCTCTGCGAAGGGCAGCACGTTTCACATTCTCGGGAATGGCGTCGATGTTGAGACGACCGGCGATGGCCTTTTTCGGGTCATTGCCGATGTTGCGTTCGGACCTCCGGGATTGTCGGAAGCAGATATCGCGCACGGGCTCGACAAGCTCGCCGGTCGTGCGCCAATGGACTTCGTGGGACAGGAAGTGCCCGGCGCAATCCTCGGAAGCGCGCTGCCACTGGTCCTCGAAGATCGCGCGCTGGGAACGTTCGCGTTCAAAACTGAGCGTCCGGCGCGCTACGTTGATAGCAGCGAGTATGGCCCCAGCTATTCCCTCTTTGCCGATCCGTCGGGAAGCTTCGCGCCGGCGCTCGCGCGCGCACGCGAAGTCATTCCCGTAATGGAGGCGCACGTTGCTGCGGGCGCAGAGCTCGTGCGGGCGACGAGGGCGGAGTTCGGCAAGGCCGACGCCCCGCGGCTGGCTGCAGTCGCATTTCGCCCCGACGGTATCGTCGACATCACCATCGACGACGACGATCTCGGCTCGGTGTCGGCCGACCTCGAACTCGGCCCCGACAACACCCTCACCCTGATCGGTATCAAGGATAATTAGGCCGGGCTATCGCGGGGCATCGGGCGGCGGCCGAAATCTGAGGGGTGATGAGCAGGCTGCGCCGGGCCGACGGGACGTTTTTACCTCGGCTTTGCCGTATCGGCCCCAGGGCCGGTCGCTATACTCCGCGCCGCGGTAAACCCGAGAGAAAATCAGCCCATGTCCCTGACACGACGCTCCTTATTGTCGAGTGCCCTGGCGCTCGCCGTGCTGCAAATGTCGAAGGCAGACGCTGCCACGGCGTCTGCGGCAGACATCAATGCGCGGCTTGCCGAGATCGAGGCTGCGGCCAAGGGGCGCCTCGGCGTCGCGATCCTCGATACGAAAACGGGCGAGCTCTACGGGCAGAGACTTTTCGAGCGCTTTCCGCTGTGCAGCACCTTCAAGGCGTTGGCCGCATCACTCGTGCTGGTTCGCGTCGACAGCGGCGAAGAGAAGCTCGAACGGCGCGTGGTGTTCCAAAAGAGCGACGTCGTCCCCTACTCGCCGGCCACTAAGGATCGCGTCGGCGGTGACGGCATGACCGTTGCGGAGCTTTGCGCCGCGGCCATCACCCAGAGCGACAACACGGCCGCCAACCTGCTGCTCGCGAGCTTTGGTGGCCCCGACGCGCTCACCGACTGGTTGAGGACATTGGGGGACAAGGCCACGCGCCTCGACCGCACGGAGCCGAGCCTCAACGACGTTCCGGCTGGTGATCCGCGTGACGGCACCACGCCACGCGCGATGGCCTACACGCTGCAGAGGATCCTGCTCGGCAACGTGCTGTCGAAGAATTCGGAGCGACAGCTCGTCGATTGGCTAGTCGCCAACAGGACTGGCGATAAGCGTATCAGAGCCGGCCTGCCGGCTGGCTGGCGCGTCGGGGACAAGACCGGAACCTGCGAGGGCTCGGTGAACGACGTGGCCGTCGTCTGGCCGCCAGACCGGCCGCCGTACATCATCGCTGCCTATCTCGCCGACTCGAAAGCGTCTCCCGAGGATCGCGAGAAGGCCTTGGCCGATGTTGGCCGGGCGGCAGCATCGCTGATGTAAGCGCGGCAGGCGGTTTGGCGACGGCGGCGACTCGCGCGATCCTCGTCGCGACCGATGACAGAGCAGCCGCCGCCTCGACGCATCTATCTCGCCGGACCTGAGGTCTTCTTTGCCAACGCCGTTGCGCAGGGCGAGGAGAAAAAGCGCCTCTGCGCCGAAGCGGGATTCGAAGGCGTCTATCCGCTCGACAATGAACTGGGCACGACCGGGCATCTGCCGCCGCAGGACGTTGCCAGGCGCATCAGCGAAGGCAACGAGGCGCTGATGCGGTCGTGCGATCTGATCGTCGCGAACTGCACGCCCTTTCGCTCGGTGTCGATGGATGTCGGCACGGCGTTCGAGATCGGCTTCATGCGCGGGATCGGCCGCCCGGTGCTCGGGTATTCGAACACGCCGGCCGACTACGCGAGCCGCGTTCGACAGGTTGCCGAGGCTTCACAAGCGATATGGGACCAAGAGAGCCACGCCGCCGACATCGAGGATTTCGGGCTCGCTGAAAACCTGATGATCGCAGTGGCAATCGTGGATGCGGGCGGAGAGTTCGTCACCGTCGAAGTGCCGGAGGATCGGATGCTGTCGGATCTGACCGGTTTCCGGCGCTGCCTCGAAATCGCAGCGCGTTTGATCGGCTGAGCAAACCGCACGGCGGAAGCTTTGGGACGCAGGCCGATGGAAGGCACTGCCTTCCATCGGTCGGTCAGCGCTCAGGCCTTGGCCGGTGGCGCCTCGACGATCAGCCCGACAATGCGCCGGACCACCGGCAAAACGACCAGCAAGGTCGGGAATGCCACCAACCACGACAGCCCCCAGGCCACCGGCCATGTGGACAGAAACAGCGGGGTGAAGCCCAGGCTCTTCCAGGTGGAAATGGCTGAGACGACGAACGTCATCAGCAGCGAGAGCACCAATGGCATGATGATCGCGGCATAGCGGGCAGGCAGGCGCCAACCCTTGGGCCTTTGAATGTTCGACATATTCTTGGACTTTCGGTTCGGCTCGGCGACACGGAGGCAAATTCAAATCGCATCCTCCAGCATGTGAGCCGGGTTGGATGCGTTGCCTGACGTGAACGCTTACGGCCGTGGACCGCAGAGCTGCGAACCACCGACGAGCAGCCACATATCAGGAGCCGGGCTCGACGCCAAGTGGGCAGTTCAACGCCGCCATTGTGGGAAGAGGTGGCAATGGGGCATAATCGGCGCGCATAAAAGAACGAGGGAATCGCCGTATGCGCCGGGTTGCTCTCACACTCGCTCTCTCAGCCGTGGTCGGCGTGCTCGCGGCTGTCCCGCTGCCGGCCTACGCAGGCAAGGCCTGGGACGAGATTCGCGCAGGCGTCTTCGCAGGACGCGCCATGCAGCCTGCCGGCGACATCGTCCAATTGACCGCGCCCTTCCGTCCGCTCGACCAGCGCGCCGTACCAATCGATGTCGAGGCGCGTTTTGCCGACGGGCGCAGCGTGCGGGGTATCACGCTGATCGTCGATGAGAACCCCTCACCGGTCGCGGCGCAGTTCGACTTTGGTGGCGCGCGCGAGCACGTGCACCTGTCGACCAAACTGCGCCTCAACGCGGGGACCGACGTGCGTGCCGTCGTCGAAGCCTCCGACGGCCAGCTCTACGTCGCTGAGAAATTCGTGCGGTTCGCGGGCGGCCAGGCCGCGTGCTCGGCGCCGCCATCCGGCAGCCCCGAAGAAATTGCGGCGACGATGGGCGAGATGACGCTCGAGCCGGCGTCCAAGCAGGCTGCGGTGACGCAGATCGAGCCGCGTGCGCGGTTGAAGATCATGCATCCGAACCACACCGGGATGGTGCTGGATCAGCTCACCCTGCTCTACGTGCCGCTGCGCATCCTGACCGATCTCGAAGTGCGCCAGGGCGAAGAGCGCGTGTTCTCGATGAAGGGGTCGATGACGATGGCGCAGGACCCGGTCATCGAGTTCGATTATCGGACCAATGGCGCAACGGCATTGCATGTCGAAGCGCGCGACAGCGATGGCGCGAGCTGGGCCAAAGACCTGCCGATCGGCCAAGGCAGCTAGCCGATCTCGGTGATCTCGGCTTCGGCGCCGGCGACCTTGACCGCGTCTCCGACCGACTTTCCGGCGAGAGCGCGCGCCAACGGCGAGACGTAGGAAATCGAGCCCTTCGTCGGGTCTGCCTCGTCCTCACCGACGATGCGATAGGTCTGCCTGCGACCGTCGTCGCGTTCGATGCTTACCGATGAGCCAAATTGGACAACCGCGTGCTCGGCAGGCGGCGGCACGAGTTCGGCGGATCCAAGTCGCGCGCTCCAATAGCGCAGGTCGCGCGCGGTCGCGGCCATTTCCGCACGGTCTCCGGCGGCCTGGGCTGCTGCATGGGCCGCGTCGAGACGCGCCACTTCGGCCTCGATCTGCTGGAGCCCGGCCTTGGTCACAAGGTTCGGGTGCTCGGAGATCAGGCGGTCGGGCAGCTCATCAACGGTGTCCTGCTCCTTGACGAAGGCGCGGCTCATTTATTCGGTCCTATTGCGACTCCGGGCGATGTGGAGAACAACGCCCGGCAGGGAAGATCGACTATACGCCCGCGAGACAACATCCTCCTAATGCCGGCGCACGCATTGTTGGAAGCCCACGGAAGGCTTAGATTTCAGGGTGTCTGACGGGAGAAGTGCCATTCCTTTCAACCTGACGCAGTTCGAGAAGCGCCATCAGAAGGTGGCGACGCGGATCGCATTCGCCGAGCGCATGGCGCGGGCGATCGGGCTCGCGCTCATCCTTATCCTGCCGAGCCTTGTCGTGGGCATTGCCGGATATCGCTATTTCGAAGGCATGGCGCTGACGGACGCATTTCTCAACGCGTCGATGATCCTGTCGAGCATGGGGCCGGCATCCGAACTGAAGACGCAGGGCGGCAAAATTTTCGCCGGGTTCTATGCGCTCTATTGCGGGCTCGTGGTGGTGATCGCTACCGGCTTCGTGCTGGCGCCGATATTCCACCGGGTGCTGCACAAGTTTCATGTCGAAACGGCGCGCGAGGACAGCTGATGCCGGTGCTGCCTGATCTGCCGGCGGCCGAGACCGCAATCATCGAGATGACGAACGCGTTTCGCGCCGACCATAAGCTCGCACCCGTGAAGCAGAACCCGAAGCTTGCAAGCGCCGCCAGGGCGTACGCGCGCAAGCTCGTTGCGTACGAGGGCCTCTCGCACACCGCAGATGGCACGACGCCGGCGCAGCGTATCGCTGGCGCGGGCTACCGCTATTGTCAGGTGGGGGAGAACCTCGCCTCGATCCTCGATACGCGCGGGTTCTCCGGGCAGGAATATGCGCGGCGCGCCGTGAAGGGATGGGAAGAGTCGCCCGGGCATCGCAAGAACATGCTGCTGCCGTTCGTCACCGAGACGGGTGTCGCCGTCGTGCGCGCCTCGCCGAACGAGCCGAAGTACATCGCGGTGCAGCTCTTCGCGCGTCCGGAGGCGGCGAAGTACAGTTTCAAGGTTCGGAACGAAACTCCGCAGGCTGTCGCCTATCGCTTCAATGGAGAGAGCAACAAGGTATCGCCGCGCGAGATCATCACGCACACGGCGTGCCTGCCGGGAATGCTCGAGTTCGATACGAGCCCGAAGGCGGCGGCGCGTTATGATGCGAGCAATGGGCAGGTCTACTCGCTGAAGGCGGCGCAGGGCAGCGTCAAGGTCGAGGTGGGCGGCCGGTAGACCGCGCGCGCCTTGTCACGCAGCCGCGGCGGCGCGGCGTGACAGCAGTTCCTTCAGGCGCACGCGAGCCGAGGGCATCTGCTCGTTACGCGGGATCAGCACGCGCGTTTCGAGGAAATGCGCCGTGAGTTCGAGCCCCGCGATCACATCATCAGGTGTCGCCGCGCCCTGCCGGCCACGGTTGAGAAACTGCGGCAGCCGCAGAAGGCGGTCTTTGTAGTCTTCACCTGCCGAGGCGGAAACAGCGCGTCCCGACTTCGGCGACACGTAGATGAGATCATCGTTCACGCCTGTCGCCGCGCACGCGCCTAGGTCGAGGCCGAAGCCCAGCTCATCGAGCAGCGATAACTCCCATCGGACCATCAACGCCGGCCAGACGTCAGGCTCGTCGAGGTAACCCAGCACGAACAGCGCAATTTCGTAAAGCGAAGGGTGCGGATCGCGTTCGGGCAAAAGCCGCGACAGGGCGCATAGCGATGACAACCCGGTCAGAGCGAGAGGGTCCTCCATCGCCTGAGCGGCATAACCCTTGCGCAGTTCGATCTGAACGTGCCCCAGCTGTTCGACGAGGCGGGCCTTCCACGTCGCGTCGACGTGATTTCCCGTTTGCAGGACAGGCCGCAGCTTGCGCGAGCGGCCGCCGTGCACGAGGCCGAGGTGGCGGCCATGTCCGCGCGTGAAAATCTCTGCCACGGCGGCGGTCTCGCCGTGCGGTTTCACCGACAGAATGATGCCTTCGTCAGACCACTGCATCGCGCACTTCTATTTCGATCGCCGCCAACTCCAGCGGCCATAACGCCACGGCGCGAGAGCGTGGCTCTCCGCCTTGATGTCCGGCACCGGGTCGTATCCCCGCGTACCCCAGGGATGGCAGCGCGACAAGCGGGAGATGGTGAGCCAGAGCCCACGCCAGGCGCCGTTCTTGTCGATGGCCTCGAGGCCATATTCCGAACAGCTCGGCGTGTGGCGGCAGCTCCAGCCCACGTAAGGCTTCAGCGTCCAGCGGTAGAAATGGATGGGAGCCTTGAGGAGCGCGCCGGGCAGGTTCATTCGTAGGGTTCGCCGGACTTGCGCACGAAGGCGCGAAGGCCATCGCGCTTGAAATAGCGCAGGTCGACGTCAGGGTAGGTCGCCTCGTCCTCAGCCGCCCGCGTACCGACTTCCAGATACGTGACAGGCGCGCTGGAGCGATTGACGAGCTGATGCCCGTTCGGTTCACCGGCCGGGAACGTCGCTGCCATGCCCGTGCCGAGGACCTCCTCACCCGCATCGGTAACGAGGGTCGCCTCCCCTTCGAGGATGAATACGAACTCGTCCTCGTTGGAGTGCCAGTGACGCAGCGCCGAGATGCCCCCCGGTTCCAACGTCGTCAGGTTGACGCCGAATTGCGTCAGACCGCCGGCATCGCCGAGGGGGCGCTTGAGGCGCTTGTCGAAGCCCGCTGCAAATTCGGCCGGATAGATCGTGCTGCGGCGGCCGGCCACGTTCATGGGATCGCGGATCACTGCCATCGCGGCCAGACCTTCTATGCGGACGCTGCGTCGGCGTGAGTGCCGGACTGCTTCGCTTCGATCTCGGCGATGGCCCGCTCCAAAGCATCGAACACCAACAGCACCGAGCCATGCCTCGCCTTGTAGTGGCGCACGGGTTCGAGAACGGCAAGCTCGGCGAAGCGGCCGGTTGGGGGTGTGCCGTTCTCTTTGAGCATGCGCCGCATTTCGGCGGCAGCGGTCCGGACCTCGTCCGTCGTGGCGCCGATGATGCTCGACCCGACAACCGAACAGGCAGCCTGCCCGAGCAGGCAGGCCTTCACGGTCTGGCCATACCCCGTCACCAGGCCGTCAGCGAGGCACAGGTCTATGGTGACGGTCGAGCCGCAAAGCTTCGAGTGCGCCGTGATCGTCGCGTCCGGACTTGGAAGGCGCTCGGAATGCGGGATATGTGCCGCCAGCTCCAGGAGCTTCGAGTTGTAGATCTCGTCGAGATCGGCCATCTGTCGCCATATACTCCTGGGTGGATGCCGAGGGTCTGGCTTTCCAGTCTTGCCCCGAGCCCCAATAATATAGGATGCAGGCCCCGCTCGCACAGCCCATAAGGCTAGCGGCCGCCTATGGCCGGCGAGAGCCGGTCAGACTGTCCAAGGAGAAATGCGGTGACTGAGGCCCCTGGCGCCAAACCCGAAAGCGTTTTGCCGCACCGGCCCTCGCGCGAGCAGGCCGAGGATGCCGTCCGCACGCTGCTGGCGTGGGTCGGCGATGATCCCCGACGCCCGGGACTGGCGAACACGCCAAAGCGCGTCGTCGAGGCTTACGAGGAGCGGTTCAGCGGATATCGCGAGGACCCAGCGGCGGAACTGGCGCGCACCTTCGAGGACGTGTCGGGATATTCGGACATGATCCTTCTGCGCGACGTGCGGCTGGAGAGCTATTGCGAGCACCACATCGCGCCGTTCACGGGTGTGGCCCACGTTGCCTATCTTCCCGACAAGCGCGTGGTGGGACTGTCGAAGCTGGCGCGCATCGTCGACATTTTCGGGCGGCGCCTGCAGGTGCAGGAATCGCTCACGGCGCAGATCGGCGAGACGATCCAGCATGTGCTGCGGCCGCAAGGCGTCGCGGTGCTGATCCGCGCGTCGCATCAATGCATGACGCTGCGCATTACGAACCAGCCGGGCGCCATTATGGAGACGGCGCACTTCACCGGAGTGTTCAAGAACAACGAGAGCTGGCGCCGCCGCTTCATCGATGCCGTCAGAACCGACGCCGGTTGACGTCGATCTTCCTTCGAGGATTTCAATGCCCACGACCAAGACAGCGGCGTTTGCAAAGCCAGGCGGCAAGCCCGAGCTTGAATCCGGCCTCGCCTTCACGCCCAAGTTCGACGCGGACGGCTTCATCCCGGCGATCGTGACCGACGCGATCTCGGGCGAAGTGTTGATGTTCGCGTTCATGAATACGGAGGCGCTGGCGCTGACCATCGAGACGGGGATCGCCCATTTCTGGAGCCGGTCGCGCGGCAAACTCTGGAAGAAGGGCGCGGAAAGCGGCAACATGCTTAACGTTGTCGAAATGCGCACCGACTGCGACCAGGACGTGGTCTGGGTTCGCGTCAGCGTCGATGGTGACGGACACGCTTGCCATACCGGCCGGAGAAGCTGCTTTTACAGGGTGCTGCCCGTGAAAGAGGGCGAGGCCACTGACGCTCATCTGGCGTTTGCGCCGGATGCCGACGACTAGTCAGCAACATTATCAAATGCTGCTCTTATTGCACCGCATCACCGATTGCGGCGCCGCGAGATCGCGCGCGCCATAGTGCAAGGTTAATCTTGGACCCCTATATTTCAAGCGTATGCTGACGTTTGTCGCCTTCAGTTCGAGTCGGCAGCGTCGGCGATAAGAACGCGGCGGGCGCCGCTCTGGCGTCCGACACTTTCGGGGTTGGGACGACGGAAGATCCCTAGCAGGTGAGCATATGGCCAAGGCGAAGATCGGTCTGGCACTCGGGGGCGGTGCGGCGCGCGGCTGGGCGCACATCGGAGTTCTCAAGGCGCTCGCAGCTGCCGGCATCAAACCGGACATCATCGTCGGCACGTCGATAGGTGCCGTCGTTGGCGCGTGTCATGCGGCCGGGCATCTCGATGATCTGGAAGATTTCGCGCGCGAGCTGACGCGGCGCAAAGTGTTCGGATACCTCGATTTCAATTTCGCCGGCACGGCGCTGATCAACGGGCAGCGTCTTTGCGACCGTCTCGAACGGCAGCTCGGCGATCTTCACATCGAGGAGATGGATCCGCACTTCACTGCCGTCGCAACCGAGCTTGGTACCGGACACGAAATCTGGCTATCGCGCGGCCGGCTCGCCGATGCAGTGCGCGCGTCCTATGCGCTTCCCGGCATCTTCCGTCCGGTCAAGATCAACGGCCGGTGGCTGTTCGACGGCGCGCTGGTGAACCCGATTCCTGTGTCGGTAGCGCGCGCACACGGGGCTCGTTACGTGATCGCCGTCAATCTCAACTTCGACATCTGCGGACGCGGAACAGTCGTTCCGCACCTCGAACCGGACATGATGGCCGACGCGGAGCCGCAACCTGCCGAGGGCACGGGCGGCAAGGCGGTGCGGGGGCTTCTGAAGCGGCAGGTGCTTGGGAAAAGCGAAGCGACGCCGGGCATTTCGAAGGTCATGGTCGAGGCGTTCAACATCGTGCAGGATCGCATCGCGCGCTCGCGTCTGGCCGGCGATCCGCCGGACGCGATGATCAATCTGCGGCTGTCAGATATCGGACTGTTCGATTTCCATTGCGCCGATGAATTGATCCGGCGCGGGGAGCATGCGGCGAAGCGGCATCTGGCCGAAATGCATCGCGAGATCGATGCGCGGCGTCATGCGCCGGGCGCTCATACCGGAATAGAAACACTCGTTTGAGTGAATTCCTAGCGCTGCGGCGTGGTGTGGCGAGCCGGTAGGCTCGCCAATTTTATCAGCCGGTGACGAAGTAGCCGCGCATGGCGGTCACTTCCATTTCAACCTCGGCGATGTGGTTCTTCACGACGTCGCCGATGGACACGATGCCAACCAGCGCGTTGTCCTCGATCACCGGCACGTGACGGAAGCGGCCCTGGGTCATGATCTCCATGAGCTCATCGAGGGTGCTGGTTTCATGGCATGAAATAACGTTGGCGGTCATGCTCTGGGATACCGGCTCGCTGAGGACGGATGGTCCACGCTCGCCAAGCCTACGGATGATGTCGCGCTCGGAGATGATGCCGGCGACCTCACCCTTGTCACCCACGATAACGATCGCTCCGATGCGCTTTTGCGCCAGCTTAGTTGAGATTTCGAGCAGCGTAGCATCCGGTCGCGCGGTGGCAACAGCGCGCCCCTTTGCTTTCAATATCTGTCCAATATTCATTTGCACCTCCTCCCACAGCGCCCTGAGTTCGAACCGGAACGCACAATCGGCAGATGCAGATCCGGTACCTCGATCACCAGCAACGCAACGTCGTCCGCTTTTTTTGGTCGCCCTTAACGACGGCAACGTTCGATCATCGTGCTTTAATCGCGACTCCGATGCAAGACGCTCAATGCAAAATGATGCGACCCGATGAATTGTCAGTTTGCGGCGCATCAAAGAAGCCGAAGAATAAAAGACCGGCGAAATAGCCGCCGATGTGCGCTTCCCATGCGATGCCGCTGAGCCCGACAGTGCCGATGCCGAGCACGGCCATCACGTTGGCAGCGAGAAAAACCAGCGTGACAAGCACGACGCGTCGGTCGGTCAACGCGACGGTCAGTGGCATCAATGGAACCGAGCGCGGGTCTTCTCGCAGTGCAGCAAGACCGCCGCCGTCTATCGCCGGAAAAAGAAAACGCATGGTTGCGCCCATCATTCCGGAAATGGCGCCGGATGCGCCGACCATCGGCGCAAGGAGTCCGGGATTGAAAAGCAGAAACGTTGCAGCGCCGCAGATGGCGCAAAATGCAAACAGCAACAGGAAGCGAACCGTTCCGACGCGATTTGCTACCGCACCGCCGAAGGCGACCAGCCACGCAGCATTGAGGCCGAGGTGCACCCAATCACCGTGCACGAGCGTGTGCGTGAGAAACGACGTCACCTCGGCGATCGCGCCTCCCGGTAGCTGGTCTGCGTAGCCGGCGTACCGCGCGGGAATGAATGCCATCGCGAGTGTGAACCAGGTGTCCCAATCCTCGGATAGGCCCATGCGCACCAGATGCACGGCCACCATGATGGCCAGCAGAGCCAGAACAGCGCTCTGCACATTGAAGATCGGCTCGTGTCGGTTCACCTGTGTGCCCTCTACTGCTGCCCCGGCTGCGGGGCCGGGTGAGTTAACGCGAGCCCTGGCGGGCGGCAATGCGTAAAACGCGGTGCCGCAGGGAGACCCGCCCGCGCTGGCACGGTTGCTGCTCCATCATCGAACGACGAGGGGATTGACGGGCGGACTGTCCCAATCCGGCACAATCGGTAACGGGTTCCTCGCCGAGAGGATGGCGCACATCGGTTCGGGTATGCAGTTCAAGCACAAGACCAGTGAGACCTTGTTCGCCTATTGGGACAAGGTTCGCGGCAATCGTGGGACACCGCGGCGGTTCGAGATCGATCCGGGCAAGATCGCGAGCATCCTGCCCTCGACGTTCATTCTGGAACGCTTCGACAGCGAGACCTTCCGCTTTCGTCTAGCGGGCACCCTCGTCTGCGACATGTTCGGGGCCGAACTCCGGGGAACGAATTTTCTGTCCGGCTGGTCCCAGCAGGATCGGATCTCGCTGGTGAGGCACCTCGGCGCCCTCAGCAAGCAGGGCGCAGTCGAGATCATTCACATGGAGGCCGCCCCGGTGGCGCGGCCGTCGACCCCATTTGAAATGGTGCTCCTCCCGCTACGCCATACCGGTGAGAACATCGACCGGGTGCTGGGCGCGTTTGCGGCGCTCGATGCGCCACAGTGGCTGGGCGTCCTGCCGCTGACTTGTAAGCGCATCATCTCGCAGGAGCTGACCTGGCCTTCAGGGTTGCAGGCGACTTCAGGTGCTGGGGAAACCGGAGCGGACGTCCCCGTGCTCCTCCACGATCACGGCCGTATCGTGCGGTCTGAGCGGCGGCAGTTTCGCGTGTTCGAGGGCGGACTTGGCCGTAGCGACGGCGACAAGGTCTGAGCCTTCCGATTGGCGCTGGCTGCCGCTGGCGCCCCTGTGTTCCCGGGCGTTCGCCGTAACTCCATACAGAAATGACGCGGCGATTAGCCGTTCGTTAAGCCGCTCACCCGCATAGTTCGTGCCGGAACAGAGCCTCCTCGTACGCGTTCTGTCGAGGCTCAAGTGAACAGGGATCGCCATTCGGCGCTCTTATCACCAGGAACGGCTATGTCGACGAGTGCGGACGAATATCGACCCATCGGACCGGTCGACGCCTCGTACGGAGGCCAGAACAAGCGCCGTTATCCACGTTACGCGCTGAGCCTGCCTGGGCGTTTCATGCGCTCGGACAAGCTCGACTACGAGTCCCGTCTCATCGACATCTCCGTCGAGAGCGCCGCCATGACGACGCCGATCCCGCTGCGCGTCGGCGAAAAACTCATCGTCTATCTGGTGCACTTGGGTGGTTTGGAGGGAACGGTCGTGCGGCTGTTCCCAGGCAGCTTCGCCATGATGATCAGCGGCACGCAGCGCAAGCGCGACAAGCTCGCGCTGCAGATTCCGCGGCTGGCGACGCAAGGGGAAATTCCGGAAGGCGAGGAGCGCCAGTATCCGCGCGTCAGCGCCGACGAAGCCGCGCTTCTCGTTCTGCCGGACGGCAGCACGATGGTTTGTCCGCTTCACGACGTGTCGCTATCGGGCGCCTCGATTGTGACGCCGGCGCGTCCATCGCTGGGCGCCGAAGTGATGGTGGACAAACGCAGAGCGGTTGTCGTTCGCCATCATGAGCGCGGCATCGGGGTCGAGTTTGTTAACGAGGGCTTCACCGGTCACGCCGCGTTCAGCGGAGGTTTAAGGGTCCAGCCACCAAGGTGAAGGAAGTACGTCTTTTTCGCCTCAAATCCTGGGGCGGTGGTTCAGCGTAATTCGAGTTCTGTCGCGTAGCTTGGAGAAGAAGAGTAACGGGGTTCTCAGTCATGCAACGGGTTCACGTCAGCGCCATCGTCCTGGTTGGCAGCATACTTTTTTCGACTGCTGCATTTGCGCAGGGCGTTTCCAACATTCAGAAGCCTGAGAAGGCTGACGGTGGTGTTGCGGCGCGCGGCTCGCAATTCATGCGCATCTTCGGGCCGGCTCAGCCGCCGCACGGCTTCGTGCGGTTCTGCGAGGCAAACCCGGAGGAGTGCACTCCGGACCATGGTCAGGAAAGCCGCTTCGACGCATCGGCCGAGCGCCTCAAGGAGCTCGATGATATCAACCGTAAGATCAATCGCGACATCCAGCCAGCGACCGACCTCGAAGTGTACGGCGTCAACGAGTACTGGACGATCCCGCGCACGCGCGGCGATTGCGAGGATTATGCTCTGCTGAAGCGCCAGACGCTGATCAAGAAGGGTTGGCCGGTCAGCGCACTGCTGATGACGGTGGTGCGCGATGAAAAGGGTGAAGGCCACGCGGTGCTGACGGCGCGCACGGTGCAGGGCGATTACATTCTCGACAATAAGATCGAGGACGTGCGCATGTGGAGCAAGACGCCGTATCAGTTCGTGATGCGCCAGTCGTATCTCAACCCGAAAGTGTGGGTTGCGCTCGATACGCGCCAGGGACCGCTCGCAACGGCCCTTTCCGGATCGGATGACCGCTCCAAGGAATAGTCACGCCATGCCGCGGGCGCCTTACGCCTGCGGCTTCATACCGGCAGCAAAGCGCTTCCAGTTCTTGACGTAGCGGCCGGCACCGGCACCAAATCGCGCGACGTCGTCGTCGGTCAGCTGGCGAATGATCTTGCCTGGTGAGCCGAGTACCATCGAGCGTGGTGGGATTTGCTTGCCTTCGGGTATCAGCGTGTTGGCGCCGATCAGGCACTCCTCGCCGATGGTCGTGCCGTTGAGGATGATCGAGCCGATCCCGACGAGGCTGCCACGGCCGATCGTGCAACCGTGCAGCATGACCATATGACCGATGGTGCAATCCTCACCGATGGTAAGCGGGAAGCCCGGGTCGGTGTGGAGGACGCAGCCTTCCTGGATGTTGGATCGCGCGCCCAGCCGGATTGGCTCGTTATCGCCGCGCAGTACGCTGCCGAACCAAACGCTCGCATCCTCCTCGATCACGACCTTGCCGATGACGACCGCGGTCGGCGCGACCCAATAGCGGCCCTCGCCCGGCGTTTCCACGCGAACGCCATCGAGCTCATAGAGCGCCATGGACGATCAGACCCCTTCCAGATCGACGTCGAGAATGGCCATCTGGAACTGGTAGGACACCTCTCCATCCTCCTCCTCACGGAAGAGCACGGCGATGAACTCGCCATCGACGAAGACCTCCGCGGAGTCCTTCTTCTTCGGGCGTGCACGGACCTCAAGAGAGGCGGTGCCGAAGGTCTTGCGCAGATAGGCTTGCAGGCGTGAGACTTCTTTCGGATCCACGTGTGTTCTCCCTTGGGGCGGCACAGGCCGCTGCCTTTGACTGGTTGGGGGTGCAGTTAGAGGCCGCCGAAATCGTCGACCCAGGTCTGTTCCATCTCGAGCGCGGGTTCGGCACAGCCGGCCGGACCTACGATCTTTGCAGGGACGCCAGCCACCGTGACGTGGGCGGGAACGTCAGCCAGGACGACGCTGCCCGCGGCGACGCGCGAGCCATCGCCGACCACGATGTTGCCGAGCACCTTGGCGCCCGCACCGATGAGCACGCCCTCGCCGATCTTGGGGTGGCGGTCGCCGGTCTCCTTGCCGCTGCCGCCGAGCGTGACGGCGTGCAGGAAGGAGCAGTTGTTTCCGACGACGGCAGTCTCACCGATGACGATGCCGGTCGCGTGGTCGATCATGATGCCCTGGCCGAAACGAGCGGCGGGGTGAATGTCGACGCCAAACGTGCGTGACGACTGGCTCTGCAGAAAGAGAGCGAAGTCTCTGCGGCCCTCGTTCCACAGTGTGTGTGCGAAGCGGTGCGTCGCGAGGGCGTGGAAGCCTTTGAAGTAGAGCAGCGGATCTATGTAGCGGTGGCACGCGGGGTCGCGGTCGAACACGGCGGCGAGGTCGGCGCGGAAAATGCTGCCGAGGTCAGGCTGAGCGGCGAGCGCGGACTGGAAGGTCTGATTGATCAGCACGGCCTCGACCTCGGAATGGTCGAGGCGCTGTGCGAGGCGGTGGCAGATCGCATCCTCGAGCCGGTCGTGGCTGAGCAGCGTTGCGTAAATGAAGCTTCCGAGTGCCGGCTCGGCCGTCATGGCGCTGGCCGCCTCGCGGCGGATCTCAGACCAGATCGGATCGTACGACTGGACTTTGCCCTCGGCCGCCGAGCGCGTCTTGGCCGCCATTTCGCACTCCTCGTACCGCAAAAAACGCGTACATCGCGCCGGTTCGCATTCCCGGCTCAGATGGGCGTACAAACATGGCGCCGCGCCGTCAACGGCTTCCTCCGGAACAAGTTTTTTTGCGGCCCCGGACAACATGACGCCTTGAGACCTCGTGGCGTCTTGCGGCTGAAGGCCGTTCGCGGCTCAATAAGGTTTTAGGGGAATGAGGGAATTTTCATGAACGATAAGCCGTCGAAGCTGCCGGAGCTGCGCCTGGAGCGCGACGGCGACATCGGCCTCATCATCGCCAGCAATCCGTCCCGGATGAACGCCTTCACGGCGGCGATGTGGGAGGCCGTTCCGCGCCTCATTGCCGCTGCCGAGGCGGACGATGCGATCCGTGTCATCGTGTTGCGGGGGGAAGGGACGAGAGCCTTCTCGGCCGGTGCCGACATCTCAGAATTCGACAGCGCGCGGTCGGGTGGCTCGACGGCTGCTTACGACGAACTGAACGACGCAGCGTTCCGGGCGCTGAGCGGATGCTCGAAGCCGATCCTCGCAATGATCCACGGGTTTTGTCTGGGCGGCGGGCTGGCGGTGGCCCTGTGCGCCGACATCCGCATCGCAGACGAGGCGGCCGAGTTCGCCATTCCGGCCGCGAAGCTTGGGCTCGGCTATAACGCCCGTTGGGTGCGCCCCCTCCTCGCGGCGGTTCGGCCGGCACAGGCGAAAGAGATGCTTTTTACCGGGCACCGCTTCAAGGTTGCAGAGGCACTGGCGATGGGGCTCGTCAATACGGTGGTGACGACTGCAGAGCTAGAGCAGAAGGCTCGCAGTCTCGCTGGCGAGATCGCCGCCAACGCGCCGCTGACCGTGCGGGCAGCAAAACGGACGATCGACGAACTGACCCGCAATCCGCAGACGCCGGACCTTCCGGCGCTCGATGCGGCGGTTGCGGCCTGCTTCGCGAGCGAGGATTACGCGGAAGGGCGGCTGGCGTTCATGGAGAAGCGCAAGCCGCTGTTCAAAGGTCGATGACGGTCTACGGCTCGCGTTGCCGAGGAGCTTGATCATGCCGGCGCGCCTCATTCGCCTCTTCGCGATCGCCGCAGCGGTCGCGGTCGTGGGCACAAATGCCTCCGTGGCTGCGGAGCAAACGCTGCGTGCCTGCTGGACGCCGACTGAACTCGCCGGCAAGCCGGGTGAGAACGTCGCGCGAAAACACACCCGCACGTTCGATGCGCCGTCGGACGGATGGCTGCTCGATCCGAAGGTGGCACTTCCGGATATCCCGCTCGGTGCCGTGCGGCGCGTCAGCCTGCCGCCCGGCAAGAAGCTCATCGCATTGACGTTCGATCTTTGCGAACAGCCGGGCGAGATCGCCGGCTACGACGGCGACATCATCGACTATCTCAGGCGCGAAAACGTCAAGGCGACTTTTTTTGCCGGCGGCAAATGGATGCGCTCGCACGAGGAGCGCACGCAGCAGCTGATGGGCGATCCGCTGTTCGAGATCGGCAATCATTCCGAGGCACACCGCAACCTGCGGCTACTCGAAGGCGCAAAGCTGAAGAACGAGGTCGTTGGACCGCAACGCGCCTACGAGGCGATCCGCACGCGGCTCTCCGAGACGCAATGCGCGATCGATCGTCCGGCCGCGATGCAGAGCGTTGCGCCGCGCATCACATTGTTCCGCTTCCCCTACGGTGCCTGCAATCCGCGCGCGCTCCAGGAGGTGCGTGACCAGGGGCTGACCGCGGTGCAGTGGGACATTTCGACGGGTGATCCCGCGCCGGAGCAATCATCGGCAGCCATCGTGCGTGCCATGCTGCGCGCAAAGCCTGGGTCGATCATCCTCAATCACGCCAACGGTCGCGGCTATCACACAGCGGCGGCCATACCCATCGCCATAGAGAAGTTGCGCAAGATGGGGTTCCAGTTCGTGACCGTCTCCGAGCTTCTGGCGGCAGGGCAGCCGGAGATCGCACCCGAGTGTTACGACAGCAGACCGGGCGATACGAACCGGTACGACAACATCGCACGGCGCCCGAAGCTGCCTCCGCAAAAGCAACCCGGCTCCTTCTTCCAATGAGTGTCGTTCGATGAGCGGACCGGCGACGTTCAGCGCGGCGAGTTACGATCTTCCGCTACGCGATGGTGGCGTCGCGAGTTTGGGCGCTATGCCTTCCGGCGAGACGGCACGCCTCGGGGATGCCATCGGGCAGATGGATCCGTGGCGCACCTATGGCTATCCGGCTAGCGCGCTGACCAGGATGCTGGCGATGGTGGAGCCGGGCGCACCGCGTTTCGCCTTCTTCCTCGACGACTGCGTTGTTGGTGCTGCAGTGATCCGCGCCGCTTGGCTGCGCGGCCCCTATTTGCAATTTCTTGCTTTGCTGCCGGAGGCGCAGGGGCGCGGCATCGGGACAGCCTTTATGGCGTTCATTGAACGGGAAGCCCGCGCTGCCGAAGAGCGCAACCTTTGGGTCGCAGCATCAGAGATCAACGATGGCGCGATCCGTTTCTATGAGCGACACGGATTTGTCCGGGTGGCCGCGCTGGACGGGCTCGCCTACGACGACAGGGTCGAGTTCCTGCTCCGCAAGCGGCTCGCCTGACCTACTGGTGGATGAGACCGTCGACCTTGACGCCGAGGCGGAGGCGCACGATGTCGAGCGTGGCAGACGTATCGAGGAGATCGATATCGCCGTCGTTCTGGGCGAAGGGCACGGAGCCTTCCGAAAGGTCGGCGTGAATATATTCGACGCCGAGAATTACGGTGTCTGACAACAGGTACTCAAAGCCCGCGCCCAGGTTCCATCCATCAGACGTGCCGCTGCCGGTCGCATTGCCAGGAACGCTAATAGGAGCCGCCGCCTCGTAGGAGAGATGCGCCCGCGCAAAGCCGCCGGTTGCGTACAACAACGCGTTATCGAATGCGTAGCCAAGGCGGCCGTTGATCAGCAGAATATTGTCGATGTCGTTGCTGCACGTGAAGACTGCATAGGGGCAACTCGTCGATCCGCCGAGATTGTTGGTCCCCGAGTAGGAGATCTCTGCACCAGCAACGACCGAGCCCCATTGGAAGAGATACCCGGCTTGCCCGCCGAATATCCCTCCATTGTTCATGCCAGGCGAAACGTTGACGCCGTTGAACTGGACCGTCCAATCGCTGCCGCCGCCCACCGCCAGACCGCCGCTCGCACCGACGTACAGGCCGGTCCAATTCGCCGCCGACGTTTGCTCAACAGGCATCCCGTCAGCGACTACGCATGGAGCGGCCTGGAAGAGGAATGCGAGCGGCAGAAAAATGCGAGCGATCCTGAGCAAATGAGTCCCCCAGAAAAAGAATCGAAAAATCTGTAGGGATCAGCCTAGGCCCGAGCATCGGGTTTCGGAATACGTCGAACTCGTGGTCCACGGGTCTTGTCACTTGAACTCAAGCACGACGCGGCCGCGCACCTTGCCGGCGACGATCTCGGGTGCGAGCGTGAGTACATCGCTCAGGGGACGGGTGACAGTCAGCTCGGCGAGCTTCTTGGCGTCGAGGTCAGCGGCGAGACGTTCCCAAGCGCGCACGCGCTTTTCCTTCGGCGCCATGACGCTGTCGATGCCCGCGAGCGTGATGCCGCGCAGAATGAAGGGCGCTACAGAAGTCGTGAGGTCCATGCCCTGGGCGAGGCCGGTCGCGGCGACGCATCCGCCATACTGGGTCATCGACAGCGCGTTCGCCAGGGTATGCGAGCCCGCCACGTCAATGGCACCGGCCCAGCGCTCTGTTGCAAGCGCCCGCGCCGGCTCGGCCAGCTCCTGGCGCGCGATGAGCTCGCTGGCGCCCAGCGCGCGCAGATAATCCGACTCCTGCGGCCGGCCCGTCGACGCGATCACGCGATAGCCGAGCTTGGAGAGCAGCACGACCGCCACACTACCGACACCACCGGCAGCTCCCGTGACCAGCACAGGTCCTTTGTCGGGCGTGACGCCGTGATCTTCGAGGGCCAGCACCGACAGCATAGCGGTGTAGCCTGCCGTTCCGATGGCCATCGTCTCGGCGTTGGTGAAGGCGGCCGGGCGCTTCACGAGCCACTCGCCAGGCACGCGAGCCCGCTCGGCATAGCCGCCGGGTCGACGCTCGCCGCAGCCCCAGCCGTTGAGGATCACGTCGTCGCCGACCGCGAGATCATGGTTCGCCGAAGAAACAACAGTCCCTGCGAAGTCGATGCCGGGTACGAGCGGTAGGGGCAGTTTGCCGGGGTACCTCCCCGTCAGGATCATTCCGTCCTTGTAGTTGATGGTCGAGTGCGTGACCGCGACGGTGACATCACCCTCGCCGAGCATGTCGTCGCCGACTGGGCCGAACTCGGCTGCCATTCCGCCCGGCGCTCGCTTCAGAACCAATGCGTTGTAGGCACTCATCGACGGTCTCCAGCATTTTTTTTGAACTCGTCTCGCAACGCAGCAAGGGCCTTGAGTGCCATCACCGAGCTTGGATGATGCGCGGCTGCACATTCAATTGACCAATGGAACAAGGATGGCGGGCGTTGGCGCAACGGCATGTGTTGCCGTGCTGCACGGCTATCAACGCGTGCAATTGATCCAAATGCGATCGGTTCCGTGCGCCGCGCAAAATTTTCTGCTTGGCAAGGAACGCGTCGCGCACATACGGTTTATTACAAGCTCGTAATAGAGCCGCCATGAAAGGTGGCCGTTGATGGAGGCGACGATGGAACGTATGGCTCGACTGAACGTCCTTGCCGCGCTTTTCTCGTTCGGCATCATTGCCGCGATCGTGCTGGGCATCGTCTGATCGCGAACGACGCATGCATGAAAATTTGACCGCAGGTGAGAGGGCCGCAGAACTGCAGGCCCTCTTCGTTTTTAGGCCCTCTGTCTGGGCCAGGCAGGTCAGGCTGCCGCCTCTCGCAGCGCGTGAGGATCGTAGTTCAGCACCGGGGCGAGCCAGCGCTCGGTCTCGGCGATGGTCCAGCCCTTGCGCGCGGCGTAGTCCTCGACCTGATCGCGTTCGACCTTGCCGACGCCAAAGTAATGGCTCTCCGGGTGCGCCAGGTAGATGCCCGACACCGCTGCGCCCGGCCACATGGCGTAGCTTTCCGTCAGCTCGATGCCGGCGGCATTCTTCACATCCATCAAGCGCCAGAGCGTTCCCTTCTCGGTGTGGTCGGGCTGCGCCGGATAGCCGGGTGCCGGGCGGATGCCGCGGTACTTCTCGAGGATCATGTCATCGTTGGATAGGTGCTCGTTGGGCGCGTAGCCCCAAAGCTCGCGACGGACGCGGGCGTGCATGCGCTCGGCGAAGGCCTCGGCAAGACGGTCGCAGAGCGCCTTGAGGATGATGCGGCTGTAGTCGTCCGTCGCCTTGGTGTGCTTGGCGATTGCCTCTTCCTCACCCAGGCCGGTGGTGACGGCGAAACCGCCAACGTAGTCGGCAAGGCCGGTCTCCTTGGGTGCGACGAAGTCTGCGAGGGCGGTGTGGGCACGGTCTCGTCCTGGATCGCGGGCGATCTGCTGGCGCAAGGTATACAGCGTGGCGAGCTCGTGCTTGCGCGTCTCGTCGGTAAAGAGCGTGATGTCGTCGCCGACGCTGTTGGCGGGCCAGAAGCCGACGACGCCCGATGCGCGCACCCACTTCTCCGCGACCATGCGCTTCAGCATATCCTGCGCGTCGTTGAAGAGCTTCTGCGCTTCGGCGCCGACTTTGTTGTCCTTGAGGATCGCCGGATAGCGCCCGGTCAGCTCCCAGGTCTGGAAGAAGGGCGTCCAGTCGATGTACGGGACGAGTTCGGCGAGCGGATAATCTGTGAAGGCTTTGGCGCCAAGGAAGGTCGGTTTGGGCGGCGTGTAGGCAGCCCAGTCGATCTTGAATTTGTTCGCGCGCGAGGCGGCAAGCGAGATGCGCTTCTTGGCAGCCTCATTGCGCACGTGCGCTTCGCGGACCTTCACGTACTCGGCCTGTATCTCGTGGACGTAGGCGCCTTTGTCGGTTTCCGAAAGCAGCTTGGAGACGACGCCCACGGCGCGCGAAGCGTCGAGCACGTAGATCGCCTGGCCCTTTTGGTAGTTGGGGCTGATCTTCACAGCGGTGTGCACGCGGGATGTCGTGGCACCACCGATCAGCAACGGACAGTTGAAGCCTTCGCGCTCCATCTCGGCCGCCACGAAGCACATTTCGTCGAGCGAAGGCGTGATCAGGCCGGAGAGGCCGATGATATCGGCTTTCTCTTTCTTCGCGGTATCGAGGATCTTGGCGGCGGGCACCATCACGCCAAGGTCGATGACCTCGTAGTTGTTGCACTGGAGCACGACGCCGACGATGTTCTTGCCGATGTCGTGCACGTCGCCCTTCACCGTTGCCATGACGACCTTGCCGGCGGCGGGCATTGCATCGAGACCGGAGAGGCGCTTCTCCTCCTCGAGATAGGGTTGCAGATAGGCGACGGCCTGCTTCATCACACGCGCGCTCTTCACCACCTGCGGCAGGAACATCTTGCCGGCGCCGAAGAGGTCGCCGACGACGTTCATGCCGGCCATCAGCGGACCCTCGATGACGTGCAGCGGCTTGTCGGCCTGCTGGCGCGCTTCCTCGGTGTCCTGTTCGATGAAGTCGGTGATGCCGTGGACGAGCGAGTGCGTCAGGCGCTCCTGCACCGGCGCTTCGCGCCAGGAGAGGTCCTTCTCCTTGCCCTTGGCACCGCTGCCGTCGCCTTTGAACTTCGGGGCCGCTTCGAGCAGGCGATCGGTGGCGTCGGGGCGGCGATTGAGAACGACGTCCTCGCACAGCTCACGCAGCTCGGCCGGGATGTCGTCGTAGAGCGCCAGCTGGCCAGCGTTGACGATGCCCATGTCCATGCCGGCGCGAATGGCGTGGTAGAGGAACACGGAATGCATCGCCTCGCGCACCGGCTCGTTGCCGCGGAAGGCGAACGACAGGTTCGACACGCCGCCGGAGATGTGCACCAGCGGCATCTTCTCCTTGATGCGCCGCGTCGCCTCGATGAAGTCGAGGCCGTAGTTGTTGTGCTCCTCGATGCCGGTGGCTACCGCGAAGATGTTCGGGTCGAAGATGATGTCTTCGGGCGGGAAGCCGACCTTCTCGGTGAGGAGTTTGTAGGCGCGATCGCAGATTTCGAACTTTCGGTCGGCGGTGTCGGCCTGGCCTTGCTCGTCGAATGCCATCACGACGACAGCCGCGCCATAGCGCAGCACCTTCTTGGCGTGGTCGAGGAACTGCGCCTCGCCTTCCTTCATGCTGATCGAGTTGACGATCGCCTTGCCCTGCACGCACTTGAGGCCGGCTTCGATCACGCTCCACTTGGAGCTGTCGATCATGATCGGCACTTTGGCAATGTCGGGCTCGGATGCGATGAGGTT
>JASBSU010000046.1 GCA_030148725.1 Hyphomicrobium sp. | reverse complement strand
GTTCGTGTAGCGGATCGCCGGCACGATGGCGAAGAGCACCGTGGCGATCATGGCGGTGACGTCGCCGACGCGGAACAGCATCACAACAGGAATGATGAAGCAGAACGACGGCAGCGTCTGCAACGTGTCGAGTATGGGCGTGAGGAAGGCCTCGAGACGGTCGCTGCGCGATGCTGCCACGCCAATGGCAATCCCCAGCAAGCCAGCGATGATGGATGAAACGGCGCACAGGTAGACCGTCGCCATGGTCTTTTCCCAAAGCCCCGTGACGGCGCAGAAGCCGATAAGTGGCATCACCAGAACAGCCAGCCTCCAGCCGCCAAGGTAGAGGCCCGCGAGCCCGACAAGCAGCACGGCCGGTAGCCAGGGAAATCCTTCGAGGAACACGCGCACCGGGTTTAGGACGTAGAGCAGCAGCGTGGTGCGGAAGGCCTCTATGGCGTCGAAGTAGTTGACGGTGAGCCAGTCAACGCCGGCCTTCCACCAGACCGCCGTCGAGACTTTGAGCGCGGATGGGACGGCGGCGAGCGCAGGCAATTGAATGCTCAGGATCGTCGTGATCAGCAAGATGCCGAATGCCAGGAGCACCGCCGGATGACGTCGCCACAACGGTGCATCGCCATGGGGCGCAAAGCGCTTGCGGGCCGCGGCCTGGCTGAGCCTGTCGAGGAGAATGGCGATCGCGACAATGGCCAGACCAGCCTCCATGCCCTGACCGATCTTCAATGCGCGGAGCGCGAGAAGAACGTCGTAGCCGAGACCGCCCGCACCGATCATCGATGAGATGATGACCATGTTGAGGGCCAGCATGATCACCTGGTTCACGCCGACCATGAGCATCGGCCGACCGGACGGGAGCAATACGTTGAACAGCTGCTGACGCGTGGTGCAGCCGACCATCGCGCCGAACTCGCCGATTTCGCTCGGCACACGTTTCAGCGCCAGCGTGGTGGCGCGCACCATCGGCGGCATGGCGAAGATGGCGGTCGCGAGCATCGCCGATACGGGGCTCGTTCCGAACAGCAGCAGCATGGGAATGAGGTAGGCAAACGTGGGCATAGTCTGCATGAGATCGAGCATCGGCTCGATGACGAGCTTATCGAGCCGTGGCTTGCGATAGGCGAGAATGCCGAAGGCCAATCCGACGATGATGCAGAGCGGCACGCTGATCGAGATGAGCGCCAGCGTCAGCATGGCGCTGTTCCACTGGCCGAAGATTGCCATGTAGTTCACACAGCCAGCTGCCAGCAGCGAAAGACGCCAGCCGCCGAGCACGTATCCCGCAATCGTGAAGGCCGCGCACACGCCGACCCACGACAGGCGCGGAATGACGAACGCGTCCGGCGGCGGGCCGATGCGCCAACCCTTCGACAAAAGATTGATCGCCCATTGAAGCGGCAAGTTCAGGATGTCCGAGAGGCCGCGCGTGAACCAGCTGAAGTTGATCTTCAACCACTGCATCGCCGCGGAGATCCCGTCGGCGATGGGCGGCACAGCGTCGGCGGGGTACTTGGCAGCCCACGGCGCGACGGCGGGCGCCAGATACAGGGTCGCCGTCACCAGCAGCGCTGCTGCCCAGACTGTGGGCCACAAACGAAACTGGATCGAGCGGTTCGGCAGGGCAGTGGTTACAGCCATGACGTTACCCGCGCGCCTCCTGCGGCTCGCGTTCGGCGAGCACGTCGATCACGGCATCGGGCGTCACCTCGCCCAGCGGCTGGCCATCATCACCCACGACAAGAAATGGTTTGCGCGTCTCGACGATGCGGGCTGCAAAGGATGCAATCTTGCTGCCGGGCTTCACCGTGCCGCCGATCTCGGCCCCCCCGCTCACCGGGCGCATCAGGCGTTGTGCCGACATGACCTTGGCGCGAGGGACATCGCGCGTGAACTCGGCGACGTACGAGGTCGCCGGGCGCAGCACCAGCTCCTCCGGCGTGCCCGTCTGAATGATGGTGCCGTCCTTCATGATGGCGACGCGGTCAGCGAGGCGGATCGCCTCGTCGAAGTCGTGCGTGATGAAGATGATCGTCTTCTTCAAGACGCTCTGCAGGCGCAGAAGCTCTGTCTGCATTTCGCGCCGGATCAGCGGGTCGAGAGCCGAAAACGGCTCGTCGAGGAACCAGACGTCCGGCTCGACTGCGAGGCTGCGCGCGATGCCGACACGCTGCTGCTGTCCGCCTGACAGCTCACGCGGATAGAAGTGCTCGCGGCCCGACAGTCCGACGAGCTCGATGACCTTGCGCGCGCGCTGACTGCGGCTCTGCTCGTCGATCCCCTGGATGAACAGCGGGAAGGCGACGTTTTCCAGAACGTTGAGGTGCGGCAGGAGCGCGAAGTTCTGGAACACCATGCCCATGCGATGGCGACGGATCTCGATGAGTTCGTCCGGCTTGGCTTTCAGCAGATCGATGCCGTCGAGTTCGACCGATCCCCACGTCGGCTCGATGAGGCGCGACAGGCAGCGCACCAGCGTCGACTTGCCCGAGCCGGACAGGCCCATCACGATGAATATCTCGCCGCGGCGCACTGCGATCGCGGCGTTGCGCACGGCGCCGACGAGCTTAGCTTCGGCGAGCGCTTCTGAAGAAGGGTTGCCACCGTGCGTCGCAAGAAATTTGGCGGCGCCCGGTCCGAAGACCTTCCACACGTCCTTGCAGACGAGCTTGAAAGGTTGCGAAGCGTCGGTCTGGATCATGTGTCACCGTCGTGCGCGTATGCGCAGCTTATGTGCCCGCGTCGCTTGCGCGGCATTCGGATGGCCGGCACTCCTTTTACAAGAGCGCCGGCCTTTACGTTCCGAACCTACGACTGCTCGGTCATAGGGCTATTTCGCCCACTCCTTCCACTTGGCTTCGTTCGCATCGACCCAAGCGGCAGCTACGTCGTCAATCGACTTGCCTTCGAGGTCGACCTCGCCGGAGAGCTTGTTCAGCTCCTTGACGTCGATGTTGTAGTTCTTGGCGACCTTGTAAGCGCCCGGCCACTTATCCTTCATGCCCTTCCAGGCGTACTTCCAGATTTCGCCGTGCGGCTTGCCGCAGTCGTACTTGGCGTTCGGATTGACGCCCCACTTCGGGTCCTCGTAGCAAGCCTTGGTGTACTCGGGGAACTCGACCCATTCGCCCTCGTACTTGGCTGGCGCCCAGTGAGGCGAGTAAACCCAAAGCAGGATCGGCGCCTTGCGCTGGTAGGCGGAGTCGAGTTCAGCGAACATGGCGCCATCGGTGCCGGCGTGGATGACGGTGAACGGCAGGCCGAGCGAGACGACGCGCTCATCGTCGAAGCCTTCCCACGTCACGGGACCGCCGAGGTAACGTCCCTTGGGTGCGGTCTCGGGCGTCGCAAAGGCGGCGGCGCACTTGGGATCCTTCAAGGCTTCCCAATTGGGAAGGCCTGGGCACTTCTCCTTCATGTAGAGCGGATACCACCACTCCTCTTTCGCCTTCGGGCCGAGCGCGCCGAGCTTTTCGGTCTGGCCCGTTGCGTCCGATGCCTTCATCGCCTCGCCGGCGGTCGTGTCCCAGAACTCGACGCCGACTGTGAGATCGCCGTTGGTGAGACCGGTGGTAAGGCTGGAGAGATAATCCGTGGTGGGATATTCGACGGTGTATCCGAGCTTGGTCAGGATGCCGCCGAGAATCTTGGCGTTGAGATTGACGCTGGTCCAATCGAACAGCGCGATCTTGATGGGGTCGGACGATTCCACTGCCGCTGCAGACGTCATCCCCCCGACAACACTCACCGCCGCAACAGAGCAGCAGGCGAATGCTCTACTGACTGCATTCATTCGTTCCTCCACGCGTGACCGAGCGCACAATCGGCTCGCCGTGGATTTCGATCTTCAAGCTACTTCATTGCAAGGAAAATAAGTTGCCTGAGAAGGCAGCAGCTGCCTGTGTTTAGGGCGCAAACGCTGCTCGAATGCTCAAATCGGGGGCTGGACATCGCTTCGCGCGATATTGTTTTGCGCGGCGCATGATCGCAGTCGTGCGAGGCGATGGGCGCGCTCAGCTTTGACTGCGGGGATCGGCGGCGTCGTCGATGTGGACTTCGATGCGATCGCGGCCGTTGAACGAGGAGCGCTTCACGGTGCCGGCGACATGCAGTGGCAGCCCGCTGGCGCCGAGCAGCAAATCTCCGAGCGGCGTTCCGGCGGCGCGGAATGCTATCCCTTCCAGACGCGCGCCGTCGGCGGACTGCAACACGCAGCGCACGTGCGCCTCGCCGACGATCTTTGCGAACTTCACGTGCGTTGCCGGGAATGCGAAGCGGGGCGTCGGATTGCCCTGACCGAATGGACCGACGCGGCCGATGAGATCGAGCAATTCGTCCGTTACGCCGCCTGCCGTCAGCGCGCCGTCGATTTCGAGCGCGTGGCGCTCGCGCGCCTGACCGAGACTGTCCTTCAATGCAGCGTGCAGGAACGCTTCCAGTTCCGCGACCTTGTCTCGCGATACCGTCAGGCCGGCAGCCATCGCGTGGCCGCCGCCTTTGACGAGGTGTCCGGCAGCGACGGCGGCGCGCACGGCGCCACCGATGTCGGCACCTGAGACGGAGCGGAGCGAGCCGGTGCCCTCCCCTCCCGTTTCGTCCGTCCAGGCGATGACGCACGAGGGCAAATGGAAGCGCTCGGTGAGGCGGCTCGCGACAAGACCGACGACGCCCTTGTGCCAGGTGTGCGAGCCGAGCAGCAGCAGCGCCGTATCCGGTTTCTCTGCGAGCTTGATTTCGGCGGTCGCAAGCGCCTCGTCTAGCATCTGCTTCTCGATGGCGCGGCGTTCTTTGTTCAAGCGGTCCAGCAGAGCCGCTATGCGCGCTGCCTCAACCTCATCGTCGCCGACCAGCAGGCGCGATCCCAGCGCCGCGTCCCCGATGCGGCCACCGGCGTTGATGCGCGGGCCGAGAATGAAACCCAGGTGATAAGGCGTCGGCGGCTCGTTCAGAGCGGCTGCGTCGGTCAGCGCCTTCAAGCCCGTGTTGCGACGCCAGCGCATGACCTGCAGTCCCTGCGTGACGTAGGCCCGGTTGAGGCCGGTGAGCGGCACTACGTCGGCGACGGTGGCGAGGGCGACGAGATCGAGCTCGCCCATGAGATCGGGCTCGGCGGTTCCGGTCGCATAGAAGCCACGGCGGCGAAGCTCGCGCGTGGTCGCAACCAGCACGAGGAAACAAACTCCGGCGGCGCACAAATTCCCGAGCCCAGAGACATCATCCTGTCGGTTCGGATTGACGACCGCGCGCGCCGGCGGCAGTACCTCGTCCGCCTGATGGTGGTCGACGACGAGCACGTCGCATCCAAGCTTGCGTGCCGCCTGCAGCGGCTCGTTGCTCGTCGTGCCGCAGTCGACGGTGACGATGAGCTGCGCGCCTTCCTTGACCAAGCCTTCGATGGCGGTGACGTTCGGGCCATAGCCTTCGAACAGACGGTCGGGAATGTAGATGCGCGCTTTGATGCCGTGGTGGCCGAGATAGCGCGCCATGAGCGCGGCCGAGCAAGCGCCATCGACGTCATAGTCGCCAAAAACTGCGACCTGCTGGCCCTTCTCGATCGCATCGGCGAAACGAGCCGCGGCGACATCCATGTCGCGGACGGCGCTCGGGTCGGGCATCAGCGCTTTCAAGGTCGGGTTGAGTACGACGGGCACATCATCGATCGCAACGCCGCGCGCGGCTAGGACCCGCCCGAGAAGTTCTGGTAGGGCATGGCGCTGGCTGATGGCCCCAGCGCGCAGGTGTGCGTCACCGGAGAGACGCTCGCGCCATGCCAGCCCGCGCGCGGATGCCACGACACCAAGAAAGGGATCGGTCGCCGGTGCCTCGTCCCGTCGCTTACGCGCCGCGCCCGCCATGCTGCCCCCGGATTGATTCGCCTTAGGCGAACTTCAGCATTGCGGTCACGAGTTGGCGATACGGCCCGTCGCGTTATCCACAGACGAGCTAACTGCGATAATGTCGCCAGAGCCGCTGCATCGTCCGATGGACGTCCTCGGGCTCTTTGTCGAATGGCTCCAGATTGACGCCAATCACGTTCGGGCGAGACATGTGCCAGGGGAGCCGCATCAGCGAGCGCCAGAACGGCATTTTGCGCCAGTCCGTCACGAGTGCGCTGGAAAGGCGCGTCTTGAGGCCGATCTGCAGTTCATGAATGGTGCTGGCGCGGACAGCCAGCTCCGTCAGCTCGAGGCTGTCGATGGCGCTCCAGCGGATGAGCCCCAGCCCCTGAATGAAGATGCCGTATTGGTTGGCACCAACGATCGGGCGGCGCTCGATCAACGGAACGTTGTAATAGGCGACGCCGGCGGCGGCGACACCGAGCACGAGCCAGAGGGTGCTGCCGGTCACGATGGCTGCTGCCAGAAAGGCGGCTGCGAGCACAGCTATGAAGTAGACCGGAGCCTGGATCTCCTCACGGCCGTAGGTCACGGAATAGCCGCCGACGTTGCGCTCGTCCACGATCGCTTCCCTCCGTCGCCGGCCTCTGCTCGGCGCTCATTGTCGAGGAACACCGTCAGCGGTTCAAGCGGGATCGCGTGGCGCTGTCGGCTCCTCAAACGCCGTAGCGGCTCGCAACATTGCGCACGACCGACTTGATGCGACGTACGGTGCCGGTCTTCGACCGCATCGTGACGGAGTCCACCTCGGCCGTATCGCCGCGGAAGCGGACGCCGTCCAGTAGCGAGCCACCGGTCACGCCCGCAGCGGAGAAGATCACATCGGCGGAGGCCATGTCCTCCAGCATGAACTTCCGGTTGATGTCGGAGATACCCATGGCGGCGGCGCGCGCGCGCTCTTCGTCGTTGGCCGGCAGAAGGCGGCCCTGGATCTGCCCGCCGATGCACCGCAGCGCGGCAGCCGCGAGGACGCCTTCCGGCGCGCCGCCCGATCCGAGGTAGATGTCGATGCCGGTTTCCTCGGGGTCAGTCGTCCAGATGACGCCGGCGATGTCGCCGTCCGGGATGAGCTGCACGCCAGCGCCGGCAGCTCGCACCGCCGCGATGAGCTCTGCGTGGCGGGGACGGTCGAGGATGCAGGCAGTGATGCTGGAGACCGGCACGCCCTTCGCCTTGGCAAGCGCGTTGATATTATCGGCGGCGGACGCGTCGAGATCGACGATGCCGGGCGCGTAGCCGGGGCCGATGGCAATCTTGTTCATGTACATGTCGGGTGCGTGGAGCAGGCCACCACGCTCGGACATGGCAAGCACGGCGAGCGCGTTCGGCATTGCCTTGGCGCAAATGGTCGTGCCCTCGAGCGGGTCGACGGCGATGTCCACCTCGGGCCCCTCGCCCGAGCCGACCTTTTCGCCGATGTAGAGCATCGGCGCCTCGTCCATCTCGCCTTCGCCAATGACGACGGTGCCGCGGATCGGCAGGTTCGACAACTCTCGGCGCATGGCGTCGACGGCGGCTTTGTCGGCGGCCTTCTCGGCACCGCGTCCGCGCAACCTGGCGGCTGCAATGGCCGCTGCCTCGGTCACGCGCGTCACCTCGAGGACGAGCGTCCGATCGAGACCAGTCTTGCCTTCGTCTGTCATGGCCTCAATCTCCCCCGGCTAAATGACTTCGTCTTCGCCAAGTTTTTCAATGCGGATTACCTGCGGCCGCTCGGAAACCTTGCCATCCTTTTCGATGGCGTCGACGGCCTCGCGGATCGCCTCTTCCGTGGTCTCGTGCGTGATGATGACCACAACGGCGGGCGTGCCGGGCTTCTGGCGAACAGGCATACCGGGCGGCGTCGAACGCGGACGGCGCTGAACGATGCTCTCGATCGACACGTTGCGATCGCCCATGCGTTTGGCGATGGCTGCCATGGCGCCGGGCTGATCGTATACGGATAGACGAACGTAGTAGGCGCCGTGGTGGGCGCCGAGCTTCGCCTTGCGGTACGGCTTCAGTGATTTGGCGGGCGTCACCAGTGGCGGCATCACGATGCCGCGCGCAATGTCCAGGATATCGGAGACGACCGAGGAGGCGGTGGCCCGACCCCCGGCACCGGGACCGATGAGCAGCAGGCTAGAGCAGAAGTCGGCATCGAGCGCGACGGCGTTGGTGGCGCCCCACACCTCGGCGATGGCCGACTCCTCCGGAACCATGGCCGGATTGACGCGTGCTTCGATGCCGGTGTCGGTGCGCGTCGCAACGCCGAGCAGCTTGATGCAGTAGCCCATGTCATTGGCCGCATCGATGTCGGCTTCAGTGATCGACTGGATGCCCTCGACGTAGATCTGCTCGAAGTCGATCTCGGTGCCGAAGGCGAGGCTCGCGAGGATGGCGAGCTTATGCGCGGTGTCGAAGCCGCCGATGTCGAAGGTGGGGTCGGCCTCCGCGTAGCCGAGGTCCTGCGCTTCCTTCAAGGCCTCTGCGAACGAGCGGTCCTGATCCGTCATCGACGAGAGGATATAGTTGCAGGTGCCGTTCAAGATGCCGTAGACGCGGCGCACCTCGTTGGCGGCAAGGGATTCCCGCAATGTCTTGATGACGGGAATGCCACCGGCCACGGCCGCTTCGAAGTCGAGCGCAACGCCCTTCTCCTCAGCCAGCTTGGCCAGAGCGACGCCATGCTTGGCCAGTAGAGCCTTGTTGGCGGTGACGACATGCTTGCCAGCGTGCAGGGCAGCCTCGACGGCCGCTTTGGCGATGCCATCAGACCCACCGATCAGCTCGACGAACACGTCGATGGATGGATCTTTGGCGAGGGCAACCGGGTCGTCGAACCATTTCAGGCCGGCGGTGTCGACGCCGCGGCTCTTGTCGCGCGAGCGTGCGGACACGCCGACGATCACGATCGGACGGCCAGCGCGCGCGTCGATGCGGTCCTTGTGGACGCGGAACAACTCAAGGAGGCCCGTGCCGACGTTGCCAAGGCCGGCTATGCCCAGGGTCAGAGGTTTTTGCATTGGGACGAAAGGGTTAGCGGCTGGCTTTCTGCTGTATTGGGATCACGTTATGCATCGTTTCAGGGGCCTGAGCGAGGAACTTTTTGATGTTCCGGGCGGCCTGCCGGATGCGGTGCTCGTTCTCCACCAGCGCGATACGGATGAAGCCCTCGCCGTATTCACCAAAGCCGACGCCGGGGGCTACCGCGACGCTGGCCTTCTCGATCAGCAGTTTGGCGAACTCGACCGAGCCGATCTGCTTGAATGGCTCGGGGACAGGCGCCCAGGCGAACATGGTGGCGGGCGGCGGCGGCACCGGGAAGCCAGCGCGGCCGAAGGCGTCCACGAGGCAGTCGCGGCGCGCCTTGTAGGTGGCGCGGATTTCGTCGACGCAGTCCTGCGGGCCGTTGAGCGCCGCTGAAGCGGCGACCTGGATCGGGGTGAACGCGCCGTAGTCGAGGTAGGACTTCACGCGGGCGAGCGCCGCGATCAGCCGCTCGTTGCCGACGGCGAAGCCCATGCGCCAGCCGGGCATGTTGTAGGTCTTCGACAGCGAGGTGAATTCCACGGCGACGTCGATAGCGCCGGGAACCTGCAGTATCGAGGGCGGCGGCGTGTCGTCGAAGTAGATTTCCGAATACGCGATGTCGGACAGCAGGATGAGGTCGAGCTTCTTCGCGAGCGCGACCGCATCCTTATAGAAGTCGAGGTCGGCGACCATCGCGGTCGGGTTCGACGGATACGAGAGCACCAACGCCAGGGGCTTGGGGATCGAGTGCCGGCACGCATGCTCGACGAGGCGGAGAAACTCCGCGCCGGTCGACGCCGGCAGGTGTCGGATGGCGGCACCGGAAAGCAGGAACCCGAACTCGTGGATCGGGTAGGTGGGATTCGGAACGAGGATCACATCGCCAGGCGCGGTGATGGCCTGCGCCATGTTGGCGAAGCCTTCCTTCGATCCGAGCGTCGCAACGATCTGCGTTTCAGGATCCAGCTTCACGCCGAAGCGACGCTCGTAATACGCAGCCTGGGCGCGGCGCAGTCCAGGGATGCCTTTCGACGCCGAATAGCGGTGCGTGCGCGGCTTGGAGACCGTCTCGACCAGCTTGTCGACGATGTGCTGCGGCGTCGGGAGATCGGGATTTCCCATGCCGAGATCGATGATGTCGGCACCGCGTGCGCGTGCCGCTGCCTTGAGCCGGTTGACCTCGGCAAAGACGTAGGGCGGCAAGCGCTTGATGCGGTGGAAGTCCTCGTGCACGGGACGCCTCTTTCTCGACGTGGCAGGGTTCGACGCGCGAATGGGTCCGGTCGGCGGGAGGAACGCTCGTGCGTTGCAACTCGCGCGGCCGGGTTCCGTGTTTACGCCCTGCCGATACCCCCCGTCCAGCCCGCTCGGGGCCGTCACCAACTAATCAGCGGGAACTTTCGATCTGCTTTTCAGCGTCCTGCTCGTGCGTCCGACCTGCCCGCTGCAGCTCATCCACCGCCTTTTGGTGGTCCTGCTGCGACACCGACGACGCAACCGGGGTGCGCACAACATCCGGCAGGGGCGTCGAAATGCCGGATGCGCAGCCCCCCAGCGCGAGCGCAATGCAAGCGAAGCCGGGGCTGGCGAATGGCAGGCGCCGGGAATAGCTCGACCGCAGCTTCAGGCCGATACTCATACCATCTCCCATATTGCACCCGCCGCGAAATTGGGCGATTCGACGAAGTGTCGGCGCCGCCCCACCGGGGCAGTTGTCCACACATCGCCGGGGATACTGCCCGCGCAATGTCGCAAAACGTTGGCATACAATAGATACTCGGCCGACGAAGGCCGCAAACCGTTTAAGGTTACGATGCCGAGCCCGAAAAAAGACGCCGATCCCGATCAGTTGCCCTTCCAGACCGTCAACGCGGAGGAGATGACGCGCAACCTACTGCGCCTCTTCGAGCAGGGCGGAAATGTGCTGTCCGAGTTCATCGAGCGAAATGACGCGAAGATGGGGCCCTATTCGGCTGCAACCGAGATGACGGAGGCAACGACCACTCTCTCCGACCTCGCCCAGCATTGGCTCGCCGACCCGGCCCGGTTCGCCGAAGCGCAAGGCGAGCTGATGCGCTCCTACGCGGAGCTGTGGAACAATACCGTTCGCCGCATGTTCGGCGACGACGTCACGCCGATCGCCAGCCCTGATCCCGGTGACAACCGCTTCAAGGATCCGGAGTGGTCCGCCAATCCCTACTTCGACTTCTGGAAGCAGGCATACCTGCTCACCTCGCGGTGGGCGGAGGACATGCTGCAGAATACCGAGGGCCTCGAAGGCAAGACGCGTCAGCGCGCCGAGTTCTATCTGCGGCAGGTCGCGAGTGCGCTGTCACCTTCGAACTTCCCGCTGACGAACCCGGAAGTGCTACGCGAGACGCTGGCGACCAACGCCGAAAATCTCGTTCAGGGCATGTCACTGCTTGCCGAGGACATGAAGAAGTCCGGCGATCTTCTCAAGATCAGCCAGACGGACGCCACGGCGTTCGATGTCGGCCGTAACCTCGCAACCACGCCCGGCAAGGTCGTCTATCAGAACGACATCTTCCAGCTCATCCAGTATTCGCCGTCCACCGACAAGGTGCGCGAGATCCCGCTGCTGATCGTGCCGCCGTGGATCAACAAGTTCTACATTCTCGACCTGACGCCGGCCAAGAGCCTCATCAAGTACCTGGTCGATCAAGGCTTCACCGTCTTCATCATCTCTTGGGTAAATCCTGACACGGCGCTCTCGCACAAGTCCTTCGAGGACTACATGCAGGAGGGCATCCTCACCGCCGCGGATGCGGCCAAGCGCGAGGCGGGCGTCGATAAGATCAATGTCACGGGATATTGCGTCGGCGGGACGCTGCTGGCGACCACGCTCGCCTATCTCGCGGCACGCGGAGAGGAACTGATCAATTCGGCGAGCTTCCTCGCAACGCAGATCGACTTCACATATGCCGGCGACCTCTTGCTGTTTACTGACGAGGAGCAGCTCGAAGCGCTCAACGAGCTGATGACGGAGCGCGGTTACCTCGACGGCTCGCGCATGGCGAACGTGTTCAACATGCTGCGCCCGCGCGATCTCATCTGGCCTTACATCGTCAACAACTACCTGCTGGGCAAGAAGCCGTTTCCGTTCGACCTGCTCTTCTGGAACCAAGATTCGACGCGCATGACGGCGTCCAACCACAACTACTATCTGCGCGAGTTCTACAACGCCAACCGGCTGGCCAAAGGCGAACTGGTCGTTGCGGGCACGCGGCTCGACGTGCGCAAAGTGAACATCCCGGTCTTCGAGCTGGCGACCAAAGAGGACCACATCGCGCCAGCGAAGTCGGTCTACGAGGGCGCAAAGAAGCTCGGCGGCGACGTGACGTTCGTGCTTTCGGGGTCGGGTCACATCGCGGGTGTCGTCAATCCGCCCGACAAGATGAAGTATCAGTATTGGACGGACGGCAAGCGCGGCGCCAAAACGCTGGAAGAGTGGGCCGCCTCGGCCAAGGAGCATCCGGGCTCGTGGTGGCCCCTGTGGGCCGAATGGCTGCACGAACATTCCGGCGAGTGGACTGTTCCGCGGGAGCCGGGGGAGCAGCTCGGCACCATCGAAGATGCGCCGGGAAGCTATGTGAAAATTAAGAGCTGAGCGCTACGCATCCCGGCGTGCGCTTTCGCAGTCGTCGCCGGGGAGTGCCGATGAGCCGCTTGCCAAAACATGCCGAGCATCATCTGATTGGCCGTATCGGCTGGCTGCGCGCTGCGGTGCTCGGCGCCAATGACGGCATTCTCTCGACCGCGAGCCTGATTTCCGGCGTCGCCGCAGCCGACGGCACACATCAGAATGTGCTGATCGCCGGCGTTGCCGGGCTTGTCGCCGGCGCGATGTCTATGGCGGCCGGCGAATACGTTTCGGTCAGCTCGCAGGCCGACACGGAGAATGCCGAGCTGGCGCGTGAGACGCAGGAGTTGAAAGACGATCCGGCCGCTGAGCGCGAGGAACTGGCGCAGATCTACGCGCAGCGCGGGGTCGACATCGTGCTGGCGCGCACGGTAGCCGACGAGCTCATGGCGAAGGACGCACTCGGTGCGCATGCGCGCGATGAACTCGGCATATCGGAGATCACCTCCGCGCGGCCCATCCAGGCTGCCCTGACATCGGCGGCGACGTTCGCGTCGGGTGCCGCCATGCCGCTCCTCGCAGCGGCGCTTGCGCCAACCGGGACCATCATTCCGGTGGTGACGGTCGCGTCTCTGCTCTTCCTGGCGGCTCTCGGCGCGATCGGCGCCAGAGCCGGAGGCGCCAATATGGGGCTCGCCGCATTGCGCGTCGTGTTCTGGGGCGCTTTCGCGATGGCGCTCACGGCCGGCATCGGCAAGCTTGTCGGGACGGCTCTGTAAGACTGACGCAAGCTGCGAGAGACTTCGCTCAACGGCGTGATGCTCTGTTGATGGCCGGCGCGAGCGCCTGCCCTCAACTCGCGCTGCAATGGCCGCGCGCCAAGCTTCGCTCGCGTCACTCCAAAAAAGAAAGCGGCGCCGGACGGGAGTCACGGCGCCGCTTACGCACTTATCTGTAATCGACCTTAGGCGGCCTTGGCGGCGGCGGTCGGAACTTCCGAGATCGTCTTCAGGATCTGCGAAGCGATCTGGTAGGGGTCGCCCTGAGAGTTCGGACGGCGATCCTCGAGGTAGCCCTTATAGCCGTTCTTCACGAACGAGTGCGGCACGCGGATCGAAGCGCCACGGTCAGCAACGCCGTAAGAGAACTTGTTCCACGGAGCGGTCTCGTGCTTGCCGGTCAGACGCTTGTCGTTGTCCGGACCATAGACGTTGATGTGGTCCATGAGGTTCTTGTCGAAAGCCTTCATGAGGGACTCGAAATAGTCCTTGCCGCCGACTTCGCGCATGTATGCCGTCGAGAAGTTGGCGTGCATGCCCGAGCCGTTCCAGTCCGTGTCGCCGAGCGGCTTGCAGTGGAACTCGATGTCGATGCCGTACTTCTCCGTGAGACGGAGGAGCAGGTAACGAGCCATCCACATCTCGTCAGCGGCCTTCTTGGAGCCCTTTCCGAAGATCTGGAATTCCCACTGGCCCTTGGCCACCTCGGCGTTGATGCCTTCGTGGTTGATGCCAGCGGCGAGGCAGAGGTCGAGATGCTCCTCGACGATCTCGCGCGCGACGTCGCCGACGTTCTTGTAGCCGACGCCGGTGTAGTACGGGCCCTGCGGAGCTGGATAGCCAGCCTCGGGGAAGCCGAGCGGGCGGCCGTCCTTGTAGAAGAAGTATTCCTGCTCGAAGCCGAACCAGGCGCCCGCGTCGTCGAGGATGGTGGCGCGCTTGTTGGATGCGTGCGGCGTGACGCCGTCCGGCATCATGACTTCGCACATGACAAGTGCGCCGTTGGTGCGGGCGGGATCGGGATACACGGCGACCGGCTTCAGCACGCAGTCGGAGCTGTGACCTTCGGCCTGCATCGTGGAGCTGCCATCAAAGCCCCACAGCGGCAGCTCTTCGAGGCTCGGGAACGCGCTGTATTCCTTGATCTGCGTCTTGCCGCGCAGATTCGGCACCGGCGTGTAACCGTCGAGCCAAATGTACTCGAGCTTGTACTTCGTCATGCTCAGTCTCTCCTAATTGATGACGCGATGGCAGGATCAATCCTGGTGCCCGCGCGAGGACTTCAGCCTCGGCGACGGACGGGTCTCATGGTGCATTGCAAAAAGAGGCCGCCGGAACGCGGGTGACGACGCGAGCGCGCAAACCAAATCTCGCAGCACGTCACTGACCAAACCGACCTCCCGGCGCATTGCGGATGAACCTCGTCCGGTGCTGGCTGCGCTCGAGCGCGGAACCGGTGGCGGCTGGGTGGGTTCACCGTGGCGGGAATGCTAGCGAAAGATGCAATTTATGGCGTGCCCATAATGTATGCATTTGATGCACTTATATTAGGCAGCACCCTAGTTTGGCTTCGGAGGGACTCACACATCGTGAGATGATCCCAATCCAGCGTATCAGCGCTGCAAAGGAGCTAGAGCACGAAGAGCAACAGGAAGAGAGAAGCTAATGAATTCGCAGCACTCACAGCAGACGGCGAAGATATACGCCTTCCCCCCGGGCGGTCGCGCAAGTGTCAAGCGTAACGCGAGCCCCGCGTCCTATTTCGATCAGGAAGTCGAGGCCCTGAAGCGCGCCCCGAATATCGCGTGCGGAAGCAGCTGGTATCACGAAGCAGCCGTCGAAGAGACCTGCGGGCACTAAACCCGACAGGTTGTCCGAGCGTGGCGCCAATCCGGGCGTCACGCGCCGAAGATCGACCACTCCATGCGCTTGCTGAGACGCTCCAGCGCGAGCTGTCCGAGCCTTGAGTTACCGGATACGTCCAGCCCCGGCGACCACACCGCGATAGATGCCTTGCCGGGCGCGATCGCCAGAATCCCTCCGCCGACACCGCTCTTGCCCGTCAGACCGACGCGATACGCGAACTCCCCTGAACCGTCGTAATGACCGCACGTGAGCATCAAGGCGTTGATGCGCCGCGCGCGCTCGGCCGTCAGCACGGGGCGAATGGTCGAGGGCTCGCTATCGAAGTGCGCGAGAACACGGCCGGCCATCGCCAGTTGGCGGCACGACATCGCGATGGCGCAGTGGTGATAGTAGACGCCCAACGTGTATTCGACCGGGTTATCGATGACGCCGAAGGAGCGCATGTAGTTGGCGAGAGCGGCGTTGCGGAATCCGGTGCGCTGCTCTGATGCGGCGACCTTGTGATCGATGTAGACGCCGTCGTCGGCGGCGAGGAACTGCATGAACCGCAAGATCTCGCCCAGCGTCTCGCGCGGCTGATGGCCGGCGAGGATTGCGTCCGTGACTGCAATGGCGCCCGCGTTGATGAACGGATTGCGCGGGATGCCGCGCTCGGCTTCAAGCTGCACGATCGAGTTGAAGCGACTACCTGACGGCTCGCGGCCGACGCGCTGCCACAAGCGATCGCCGATCTTGCCCAGCGCGAGCATCAAGGTGAACACCTTGGAGATGCTCTGAATCGAGAAAGGGACATCGGCGTCGCCACCGGTAAAGATCTCGCCCCGGGCGTCGACGATCGCGATCGCGAAGTACCTCGGGTCGACGCGGGCCAGCTCGGGGATGTAGGTTGCGACCTCGCCGCGCAGGGGCGTCGCGCGCATCTCTTCGGCGATTTCGTCGACGACGGCTTGCAGTTCGGGCACTTGGTCTTTCCCTTGTCAGCAGGCCGCTCGACGACGCAGCCCTCCCGAACAATGCGCAGCCCGGCGCGGCATTGAAAGGCCGCCGCTAGCCGCAGCTTCCGATGCGGCTACACCCTTTCCGCGCGCCGACAGTCAAGATTATTATATGCGGCCTGATGCGCTGGCTCAGCCTATAGCGTATGATGCACTGCGAAGGGGCGCTCGTGTGGGGGCCCCGATTGCTTATGATCTCCTATCGTCCGTCAAGCGTAGACAGGTGACACAATGGCCGACGCCCGCTTTTTTCATCGCGCCGGTCCGTTCCTGTTGTCAGAGATCGCGGCGATGATCGGCGCCGAGCCGCTGAGCGCGGACGACGAGCAAACATCCATCGAGGATATCGCTGATCTGGAGGCTGCCGGCCCCGGGCATATCAGCGTCTTTTCCGACGTGCGCTATCTCGATGCTTTGCTGCCAACGCAAGCCGGCGCGATCCTCATCAGCCGCAAGCTCGCGCACCATGCCCCGGCAACGGCGCGTCTCATCTACGTTGCGGACCCGCGGCGCGCCTACGCGCAGGTGGGCCGCCTGTTCTATCCGCCGCAGACACTGAATGCCGGCATCCACGACAGCGCGCGCGTGCATCCCAGCGCCTGCATCGGTCGCGGCACGCAAGTCGATCCCGGTGCCGTCATCGGACGCGACGTCGACATCGGCGAGCGATGCCACATCGGTGCGAATGTCGTGATCGGCGATGGCGTGCTGATCGGCGACGATTGCCGCATCGGCGCCAATTGCTCGATCAGCCATGCCCTCCTCGGCCATCGCGTCGAGATCGAGACGTGCGTCACTATCGGCTCGCAGGGCTTCGGATTCGTGCCTGGTCCGGCAGGCCTCGAGCGCATGCTGCAGCTCGGCCGGGTCATCATCGAGGAAAGCGTGAAGATCGGCGCCAACTGCGCCATCGATCGCGGGGCGACGCAGGATACGATCATCGGCGCCGGCAGCGTTCTCGATAACCTCGTGCACATTGCGCACAACGTGCGGCTCGGACGGCATTGCGTGATCTGCGCGCAAGTCGGGATCGCGGGTAGCACCGTGGTCGGCGATGGCGTCATGATGGGCGGGCAGACCGGCGTTGCCGACCACCTCACGATCGGACGCGGCGCTCAGATCGCTGCCAAGAGCGGCGTGATGCGCGATGTGCCGGCTAAGGCCGTCATGGGCGGTTTCCCGGCGATGCCAATCAAGGACTGGCACCGCCAAACGGTTGGCCTGTCGCGGCTCTCCAAGAAGGTCGAATAGCCGCCGTCGCCGCTCAGAGCTGGGCCAGTGCCTGCTCCAAGTCGGCGATGATGTCGGACTTGTCCTCGATGCCAATCGACAGGCGCACGACGTCCGGGCCGGCTCCGGCGGCAGTCTTCTGCTCGTCGGTGAGCTGGCGGTGCGTTGTGGACGCCGGGTGAATGACGAGGCTGCGCGTGTCGCCGATGTTGGCGAGCAGGCTGAACAGCTTCAAGCTCGACACCAGCTTGACGCCCGCGTCGTAGCCGCCCTTCAGACCGAACGTGAATACGGCGCCTGCGCCCTTCGGCGTGATCCGCTTGGCGAGGTCGTGGAATTTGCTCGACGGCAGGCCGGCGTAGCTGACCCACGCGACCTTCGGATGCTTCTCCAGCCATTCGGCGACCGCGAGCGCGTTGTCGCTCTGGCGCTGCATGCGCAGCGGGAGCGTTTCGGCGCCGGTCAGAATAAGGAAGGCGTTGAACGGCGAGATTGCCGGGCCGAGGTCGCGCAACCCCATCACACGCGCGGCGATCGCGAAGGCAAAGTTGCCGAAGGTCTCCGCAATGACGAGACCGTTATAGGAAGCGTTCGGTTCGACCAGCGTCTTGTAGCGGTGCTTGGCGCCAAGCCAATCGAACGTGCCGCTGTCGACGATGGCTCCGCCGATGGAGTTGCCGTGGCCGCCGATGAACTTGGTCAGCGAATGCACGACGATGTCGGCGCCGAACTCCTTCGGGCGCACGAGGTAGGGCGTTGCCAACGTGTTGTCGACGATGAGCGGAATGCCAGCCTTCTTTGCGATGGCGGCGATGGCGGGGATGTCGACGACGACACCGCCCGGATTAGCAATCGACTCAACGAAGATGGCGCGGGTCTTGGGCGTGATCGCCTTTTCGAAACTCGCCGGGTCTGTCGAATCCGCCCACACGACGTTCCAGGAGAACTTCTTGAAGGAGTGATTGTACTGGTTGATCGAGCCGCCGTAGAGCTGGCGACCGGCTATGAACTCATCGCCCGGCTCCAGCAGCGTGTGGAACACGAGGAACTGGGCAGCGTGACCCGAAGCAACCGCAAGCGCTGCCGTGCCACCCTCGAGCGCGGCGATGCGGGACTCGAGCACGGCCTGGGTCGGGTTGGTGATGCGGGTATAGACGTTGCCGAACGCTTCGAGGCCGAACAGCGCGGCAGCGTGATCGGCATCGTTGAACACGAACGACGTCGTCTGGTAGATCGGCGTCGCGCGGGCGCCGGTCGCTGCATCCGGTGCGGCACCGGCATGGACCGCGAGTGTATCGAACTTGGGGGCGTGCTCGGACATCGTCTTCTCCCTTCGCCGCGACGCTGATGGCGCCTAGGGAGGGTATGGAAGGCGGCCGAGTCAACGGCAAAGCCCGGAGGTTGCCGCAGCAGCAAAAAGTTTGGATCGTAATTCCATGCAGCTCGTCCGTTCTCGTTGGCCTTGCGAGAACGGCTGGAGCCAATAAGGCGGGCGATTGCCAGCTGTCCAGCCTGGCAACAGGGCCTTTTTCGATCTGCGCTAAGCCTTTGCGAAGCGCCCGGCACGTCCGCAAGTGAATTTGCGGATCTGCCATTCAGGATTGCCGATCGTCCACTTCGCGAGCTCGGCCTGGCCGTACATCATGCATTGCTGCGGAGTTACGGACTCCGCGGCAAAGGACAGATGCACGTCCTTGCACCGGTTCGGGACTTGGATGGAGCAGACCATAGCGACGACTTCGATCATGTGACACCCCAAGGTTCCTGCCGAAAACGCCCTCGCAAGAGAGCCGGATCCACCCTGGTCGCGTCCTCGCCGTTTCTTCTGTCGTTACAAAAGAGCGTAGGTCCGAATCGACTAGCACTCAAGTTTCATTCATGAGCAGAAAGTGCCCAATTCCCGGCCAATCCGGGAATTTGTGGCAATAGCGCATCATGCTCTGCACTGCATTGATTTATAAGGCATATATATGATCAAGCATTGCCACAGTGCGACTTTTAGGGCTTTGCACTGACATTCAGCATGCCCTGTTTTCCGGCATGTTTTGTTGCGGCGCACAATTTGCGACTGCCGGTCTTTCTGGGGTCCCGCGATCAAACTTGATTGCACGATGCCGCCCACCAGCTACAAACAATGCGGCCGGCACGATCCGGCAAAGGCCCTGATGGTTTTCAATTCATTTCAATGACGCAGACATTCGACCCGGCCAGCGCCCGCACGACCCTGTTCCGCAGCCTCCTCGATGCGGCGGAAAAGCACGGCCGGGACCGCGTGATCATCGAGGATGCGGATGGGACCGCGCTCACGTATCGCGCTCTGACGCTTGCCAGCCTCGTGCTCGGTGGAAAGCTCCGCCAGTTCGCCCGTGCCGGCGAGAACGTCGGGGTGCTGCTCCCCAATGCCATCGGCCTCGTCGTCACGGTGCTCGGTCTCAATGCCTATGACCGTGTCGCGGTGCTTCTCAACTTCTCGGCCGGCAGAAAGGCGCTCGCGTCGGCGATCGGCACCGCGCAACTGCGCACGGTCCTCACCTCCCGGCGCTTCGTCGAGGCCGGCAACTTCCAGGAGCTGATCGCAGCTCTGGGCGAGACCGAGTACGCGCCAGGACAGAAGACGAAGATCGTTTACCTGGAGGACGTCCGCGCCAGCATCGGCATCGTCGACAAGCTCGCTGGGGTCGCGCGGGCGCAGCTTGCCAAGCTCGCTTTCCGCGATGCGCCGAGCAAAGCCGACAACACCGCCGTCATTCTCTTCACGTCCGGCACGGAAGGCGCGCCGAAGGGTGTGGTGCTGAGCAACGCCAACCTCGTGTCCAACGCGCAGCAGTCGATCGCGCAACTCAGCAAGGTGCTGGTGCCCGGCGAAGTTCTGGTCAACCCGCTGCCGATGTTCCATTCGTTCGGGCTCACGGCCGGCACGTTTGTGCCGCTGCTCGCCGGCGTCAAATGCGCCCTCTATCCGAGCCCGCTACACTACAAGCAGATCCCGAAGTTCATCGAGAAAGTGAAGGCGACGTGGATCGTTTCGACGGACACGTTCCTCGGGGGCTACGCGCGCTCGGCCGAACCGGGGCAACTGAGCACGCTGCGCTTCGCGGTGGCCGGTGCCGAGAGGGTGAAGCAGCCGACGCGCGATTTATGGGCGAACTCCGGCTCGGTGCTGCTCGAGGGCTATGGGGTAACCGAGACGTCGCCCGTGCTCGCCGTCAACACGCCCGACGATAACCGCGACGGAACAGTCGGCCGTCTGCTGCCCGGCATCGAAGCGCGTCTCGACGATGTGCCCGGTCTCAGCGAAGGCAAGCGGTTGTTCATCCGCGGCCCCAACGTCATGGCCGGCTATATGTTCGCCGATAAGCCAGGGGTCGTCGTTCCGCCGCAGGGTGGCTGGCACGACACCGGCGACATCGTCACGATCGAGGATGGCTTCGTGCGCATTTGCGGGCGCGCAAAACGTTTCGCCAAGCTCGGCGGCGAGATGGTCTCGCTCGGCGCCATCGAGACACTGGCCTGCGGACTATGGGACGACGCGCAGCACGTCGTCCTCAGCTTCCCCGATCCTCGCAAGGGGGAACAACTGCTGCTCGTCACGGACAAAGCGGCGGCGAACAAGGACGAGCTTCTCGCCTACGCGCGCAAGGAGGGCTTCCCCGAGCTGTGGGTGCCGAAGTCCATTCTGGTGGTGCCCGAGGTGCCTTTGCTCGCCAGCGGAAAAGTCGACTTGCAGGCCACAACCGAGATGGCGCGACAGACCCGTCCGAGCCTCTAAGCTGCAGTGCAAACCGCGGTTTCGGCATGCCGAGATTCCTGCTCTGCGCAAGTGGGCGTGGCGCCGCCACCACGTGCAGCCGCCAGAACGCGAATGGGGTCAGGACTGGTCTTGACCGGACGCCTCAGGTCTTTCATGGATGTTGTGGATAAAGGCGGGGTGTAACAACAATCCGCCGAGGGACGCCAGATTTTCCACCTTTAATCAGAGTGCGAAAAGCCATGCCGACGACCACGACGCCGGAGCGCGTTGAGGGTACGAATGTTGTGATGCTTCAGGCGCCGACGCTGCAATGGGCACTAAAGCGGACGCTGCTTGGCCTCGTCATTCTCTTCGTGACGATCGCAACGGCCGCGACCCTGCTCTATGCTTCGATCGAGCCCGAGCAGGAATCGGGCGCGCCGCTGTATTCCACTCCAGCCGCGACCGCTGATCCGGCGTATTCCGGGGCTCCGGCTCCCGAACAGCTCATGCGCTCGGCCCGCCACATCTAGTGAATATGGGTGGTGGGCCAAAGCGGCGCACTTCCATAGCCTCACTTTTCTCCCAATTGGCTATGATCCACTACGTGGGCCAACCCGCGTCGTGGTTCATTTCCGGTTAGGGAGACTGATTTCCTGATCGCGAATCTCCTCGCCGCCTCCGGCAAGATCGAATGAACTTCGCGATCACAAGGATAGCCGTCAGGTCATGATCCCGGTGCGATCTCGACCGAGAGCCCAGTACAGTTGTGCAGCCAGGCCCTCGCCGCGGGGTGCGCGATGCGCTTCGTGATGCTCGCCCGCAATCCGCAGCTCTATTCGCACGTTCGCCTGTGCGAAGCGGCCCGCGCGCGCGGACACACCATCGACGTGGTGAATACGCTCCACGTCCACATGAACATCACGTCGAACCAGCCAGTGCTGCGCTACAATGGGCAGCGGCTTCCGATCTTCGACGCGGTGATCCCGCGTATCGGCGCATCGATCACCCACTACGGGCTCGCGGTTCTGCGCCAGTTCGAGATGCAGGGCGTCTATCCGCTGAACGAGAGCGTCGCCATCGGCCGATCGCGCGACAAGCTGCGTGCGTTGCAGCTCCTGGCCCGCGAGGGCATCGGCCTGCCGGTGACGGCATTCGCGCACGGGCCGCGCCGCGCCGAGGACGTGATCAAGGAAGTCGGCGGCGTCCCGGTGGTCATCAAGCTGCTGGAAGGCACGCAGGGCATGGGTGTCATCCTTGCCGAGACGGAAGGGTCGGCGAAGTCGATCATCGAGGCTTTCAGCGCGGCGAACGTCAACATCATGGTGCAGGAGTTCATCCGCGAGGCGAGCGGCACCGACATCCGGGCCCTGGTGATCGGCGGAGAGGTGGTTGCCGCAACCAAGCGCGTTGGGCGACCGGGCGAGTTCCGGTCGAATGTTCACCGAGGCGGATCGGCGATGCAGGTCGACCTGACCAATGAGGAACGGCGCATCGCTGTGCGTGCCGCCACGGCGCTCGGCCTCAATGTTTCGGGCGTCGATATCGTGCGGTCGAGCCGCGGCCCGCTGGTCATGGAGGTCAACTCCTCGCCGGGTCTGGAAGGCATCGAGGGGGCGACCGGAATAGATATCGCGAGCCGGATCATCGACTTCCTGGAGGCCAATGCCTGCTACGGCCGGACCGAGACCAAGGGCGTCGGCTGAGTTGCCGAGACCCTGGTAACGGCCCAAAACTTGTTGTTAGGCTTGTGGCCATGCCCCTGGCCGCGCTGCGCAAGGTGCCTTGATCCAGCCCTAACCGCCAACATATCATCGGCTTACGGTCGATGGCGCCCTTGGCGCCTCAACGCCAGTCGAGGGATGTCGGTGAATGACGGAGCAGCAGAAGCACTTTCCGGAATTCTACGTCACTGCTCCACAGCCTTGCCCCTACCTGCCCGGTCGGCAGGAGCGCAAACTTTTCACGCATCTGACGCAAGAGAAACCGACGACGCTGATCGACAATCTGCTGCGCGGCGGTTTCCGTCGCAGCCAGAACATCGCCTACATGCCTTACTGCGAGGGATGCCAGGCGTGCGTTTCGGTGCGCATCGTCGTTGACGGTTTCGAGATGACGCGCTCGATGCGTCGCACGCTCGACAGCGCAAGGCACCTCGAGGCGCGGCGCGTGCCGCCAGAGCCTACGTCGGAGCAGTTCGGACTCTTTCGGCGCTACATCGATGCGCGCCACTCCGATGGCGGCATGGCGGACATGACGGTGCTCGACTATGCGATGATGGTCGAGGACAGCGTCATCAACACCTTCGTCACCGAATACCGCGAGAAGCCGGAGAACCCGCTCGACAGCGATCCCGACAGCTGGCCGCTGAAGGCGGTATCGCTCTGCGATCTGCTCTCGGACGGGATCTCGATGGTCTACAGCTTCTATGATCCGCACGTCGAGCAGATGAGCCTCGGCACCTTCATGATCCTGGAGCATGTCGAGTATGCGCGCACGCTCGGGCTGCCGTATCTCTATCTCGGCTACTGGATCAACGGCTCGCGCAAGATGAACTACAAGATGCGCTTCCAGCCGCAAGAGCACCTCGGCCCGAACGGCTGGACGCCGACGAAGTGAGTTACCGCGGGCGCTACTGCTGCAGAGCGGCTTCCAGCTTCTGGAACATGTAGGTCCACTTCTCGGTCTGGGTATCGACGAGCGTCTTCATGCGATCCTTGAGACCTGCAAGGAGCGCACAGTCTGGCGTCGGCGCGTCGGCACCTTCCTGACCAAGCGTTGAGATGTCAGCCAGCAGCCGCTCCGATTCCTGATCGTAGACGGCGATCTTTTCATCGCGCACGTACGGAGCGGCCTCCTTCAGGAAGGCGTCGTGGCTCCAGCCGCGCTTGTCCTTGAGCTGACGCAGCTTCTCCTGGAACGCCGGCTTGTTCTGCAGGTTGAGGTCGCGCAACGCGCCCGCGGCATCGTCGACGACCGCTTCGAAATCGGCCTTCTGGCAGACTTGCTTTGGCGTGGCGTCCGATGGCGCGCCGAGGTTCGGCGGCGCCCATGACTTGGTCGCCGGATCCTTCGGCAATTGTTCGGCTGGTTTGGTCGGCGGTGCGGCCGGGGCCGGCGCGATCGGATCCCACGAGTTGTCCGGCGCAGCATCCTGGGCGCGCGCGAGGGGGCTTCCCGCCACGACACCGAAGGCCAGCAGCAACGCCGCCAGAATGCTTGTTGGTCCCACCCCGTTCATCGGACAAGTCCTAGCTGGCGCCCGGTCGGCGGGCAAGCGCGCGAGCAGCGTGCAGAGGTTCGAGCTACAGCCACGTTGTCTCCCGGTAACGCCAGCGGGCGAGGCCGATTTTTGGCCGTCGACCTTGTTGCATCTGCGGCCGAGCGGCGACTTTTTCCCGCCGCGAGATTTGGCAGGTCAACGCGTCTCCTTCTAGGCAAATGTCACAAGGTTGATTTGCCAGGTGAGGCTTAAGTCGCGGCGAAGGCATCCCGCCTAGGATCGTGCGACCGGCGAGATGGGGGCCGCGCCGCCGGCGGCCACGAGGATTGCACCATCGGGTCGGTTTTTGCGGCCGTGCACAAGGCTCCGCTCCATGGATATTGCGTCTCTTCTCATCCAACTCGTCAGCGGCGCACTCGGCGGCAATGCTGCCGGCGCCTACAACAAGGACACAGGGCTCAGCCCGCTCGGAAATACGATCGCCGGAGCACTCGGCGGCGGCATCGGCGGCCAGATCCTCACCGCGCTGCTCGGACTTGGCGGCACGGCTGCGGCCAGCGGGCTGGATGTCGGCTCGATCGTCTCCGCGTTTGCCACGGGCGGCGTTTCGGGCGGCCTGACGGCGCTCGTCCTTGGATATCTGAAATCGAGGGTTGCCACCTGAGCCGACACGGGGCGCTCCTTCACCGGCAACACTGCGCTGGCGAGGGACTGCCCCGTTCCTCTCGTCTCAGGCGAGGACGTGCACGAAGCTGACGCGCTGATCGGTCGAGGGATGGCTGTGGAGATAGCCGTACAGCTCGCCCTCCTCGGCATCGGCACGCGAGTGGCCGAGCCCTCTGTGGTGACGCTCGAGCTTCTCTAACGCCGAGGCGAGCGTGTGGGGCTCTGCGATGAGATCGAGCGCGAAAGCATCTGCGGCAAGCTCTCGGATGCGAGACAGCGCGAGGCAAAGCAGCTCGGCAATGGCGGGCGCGGCCTGCAGCAGCCAGATCAGCGTCGCAGTCTCGGGCGCCACAGCCATACGACGCGGCATACCGGCGAGGCTCGCCGCTGACACGAGGCGGATCGAGCGATGCAGACCGCCAGCGAGTGCCATGATCGACGCGTCGCCGTTGCAAATGTGCGCGATCTCGTGCGCGATGATTGCCGCAACCTCGCTGCGCGTCATGCCATCGAGAAGGCCGCGCGTCAGTGTGATGACCGGGTCGTCCGGCGATCCCAGCGCGAAGGCGTTCATCGCGTGCTCGCCCGGCAGCAGGTAGACCTGCGGCATGCGACGCAGTCCGGCCCGACGGCAGACATCGTACACAACCGCAAACAGTTCCGGAGCATCGGCGGGGTGCAGCCTTCGCGCGTCGTGGCGACGGCGCATCGCCTCGCTCGGCGCGAGCGCGGCAGCAAGCTCGGGCATGGCGCTGGTGACAGCGAGGCGCGCACCCTCATCGCCGCCGTTGATCCAACCACACAGAGCCGACAAAACCGTGAGACCTGCAATCGCTCGTCCGGATCGGCGCTCGTTCACGGCGCGATGCAGATGTCGGCGCACGTCGGCGGGAAGTTGCGCATCGATCCAAGCGGAGCAGGAGCGGCGCAGGTCCTGGGCTGTAAAGGCGCGCTGCCCGACGATCGCCGCGAGATCGAGAGCTGCCGATAACGCGGTTTCAGCGCAGCCGCCGTACGGCCGACGCTGGTCAGCCGGATGCCAAGCCCGGCCACCTCGCCTGCCGATGTCCCCGATACAGCCCACGCTGCCCCGCCGACTCCCGATCGATCGTCAGGGAGCGTAACAGGAGCGCAGCGCGTTTCGCATCGGCCGAAATGCAAATCAGCAGCGGCACGCGACCATTCGGCAACAGGTGGAGGAGCGGTGGTGGCGCGCTCCTCACCTGCCGCGTGGCGGCGGCTCATCGGCCGTCGTTATTGGCAACGGGCGCGGCGTCAGTGCACGGCGTCGCCTCCGCTGCCCGATAGCTCGTCCGAGGCACGCTGCCGCACGGGTGGCAACTCGGGCCGAATGGCGCGCAGAACGGCGATCGCGCGGTAGGCGTCGAATATCTGGGAGAGCGCGCGCTGATAGTCGCGTGCAATGAGCGCGCGGCGCGCATCAGCGAGGATGCCCGCATAGCTGTCGAGCCCGGGATAGCGGCTGGCGTTCTTCTGCACATAGGTCGACAGGTTACGCAGCGCGTCGAGGATGATGTCCTCGGTGAAGGCGACCGCTGCCTCCTGCTCCAGCTTTGCCGAGCGCGCGCCCTCTGGGCCGAGGGGTCCCAGCTGCCCGATAGACTGGGTCTGGAAGTGCAGCAGCAAAGGGACGAGGTTTTCAAGCAGCCCGACGAGCGCCTGCGTATCGGGGGCGCCAGCGTTGCGCGTGTCACCTGCGCGCGAGCCGCCGGCATTCTGTGAATTCGACATGGGTAGCTCCATTCAATCGGTAGCAGTCAGGCGGTAGCAGTTGGACGGTAGCAGTCAGGTCGGAGGCCGCCGGGCTGGCGGCCTCCTGTCGTTCTGGCGATGGGGCGCCTTGGTTCAGGCCCCGCGCTGCTGCTGCTGATTGAATGCCTGTAGGTTGCTGATGACCTGCGGAAGTACGGACGAGAGCTGGCGCACGACCTCGCCAACGTCGATCTGGTTCAGCTGGCGCTGTCCGCCATACCCGTTTCCGGCGTTGCCAAAGGCTGCCTGTCCGAGGCCGCCCCAGCCGCCGCCCTGGCCGCCGCCGCCCTGGCCACCATAGATGGCGCTACCGAAACCGCCCTGCTGCTGTCCCTGAAGCGCGTTCACGATCTGCGGAAGCGCGGGGAGTATCTGACGTACGACCTCATGCACGTCCTGCTGCGAAAGGTACCGCGGTCCCTGGCCCCAGCCCTGCTGAGACTGGCCCCAACCCTGCTGGCCGAAACCACCGCCGCCGAAGCCGGAACCGTAACCGAACGCGGCATGCGGCTGCTGCGCCTGATTGACGATGTGAGGCAGCAGAGGAACGAGATGGCGGATGATCTCACCCACGTCCTGCTGCGATACCGAGCGCTGCCAGGGCGCACCGCCCCAACCTGAACCCTGTTGCCAGCCGCCGAAGCCCTGTTGGCCGAAGCCCTGCTGTCCGAATGCCGCCTGACCTAAACCGTGGCCGAAGCCTTGACCCCAGCCCTGGCCCTGACCCCAACCCTGGCCCTGGCCGCCGCCGAAACCCCAGCCTTGGCCGGGCTGCTGGTTCTGCTGGAACGGGATGTACTCGTTGTGGGACATCGTAACTCTCCTGTGGGGGTTCTGCTTTGCGTTGGTGGTGTGCGCCTCGCGCCTCCGTCCAATGCGCGCGCAATAAGCGCGGGCGCTCATTTGGCAAACCAAATCTATTCGGCCGCCATTTCCCGCAAACCCTGAATGGCTGAATTGCGGACCGCCCTTATTTGTCAGAAGTCGCTTCCGATTTCCAGATGCGGCATCATAATTATTTCTGCTTTTCTTTTTCTCGCATTTCGAAAATCAAATTCTCGTCAGGCGCAGTTAGAATTGTTTTTGTTATATCTTTGTTCGATATTTATATATGCAGAACCCCCTGATTACGCGCCCGCCTCGCCGCCACAACACATTGTTCTTTAATGCTTTTCTTTGGTGCGCCGTGGGAACGGCGCCAGCTTTTGATTGCCTGCTCGGGCGCCGCAACTACCGAGAAACGATATTTGACTTGACCGTTTTCCACAGCAGGTTCAATGGCAATACGATCTTGCGTCACACCCTTTTCGTCGTGACGAATATGCTTTTCGGGCACGGTAGTTTTGCGTTGTTCTAATTCGAAATGGCCCCGATATTGAAAGCAGCAAATTCCGTGCAACGCGCATTGCCCACATTGCACGGCTGCCGTGGCGGCCTTATCAGCCGGAGAGACCTTCGTGAGCGAGGGCGCGCTTGACCGCGGGCCGCTCGGCCATCCGCTGGCTGAAGCTTGCGAGCTTGTCGGGCACTTTGATCTTCATGTCGTCCGCCCACGTCAGCATGACGTAGAGGTACGGATCGGCGACCGTCATATGCGTGCCAAGAAGGTAGGGGCCGTCTAGTTTGTCCGCGAGGTAGCCAAGCTTCTGCTCAACGGCGGCGGCTGCCTGCTTCTTCTCGTCAGGCGTCGAGCGCGGCACGAACAGCGGATGAAACGCCTTGTGCAGCTCCGACGCGAGGTAAGAGAGCATCTCGAGCAGCCGGTAGCGCGCCAGTGGACCATGCGGCGCCAGCTCGGGCTTCTGGTCGGCGATATAGGCGAGGATGGCGAGGTTTTCGGTGAGCACTTCGCCATCGTCGAACTGCAACGCGGGCACCGAGCCTTTCGGATTGATCTCGGTATAGGCGCGGCCATCCTCCAGCTTGTGCGTCTTCAGATCGACGCGCACGAGCGAGAAGGGAATGTCTGCTTCGTGAAGGGCAATGTGGTCGGCCAGACTGCAGGCGCCAGGGGCGTAGTAGAGCTTCATGAGCGCTTTCTCCTCAGTTTGTGAGTTTCAAACGCCTGTGGCGGCGCAACGTATCCATCGTATCGGCGCGCCCCTAATTGGCGACAATCCTGCTCGATACGGTGACGCGTTCGAGGAGAGATTCGGATTGCGGCACATCGCCCGTCGGGAAAACGTGGTGTCCAGACCTGCGCCCAGGCAGCGGCGCGCACGGCTTCAGCCTCTGATATCCAGCGTTGCCGTTGCTCTGCGCGCTCTGGCCCTGCTCGCGTCGTTGGCTCCTGCCGCGCTCGCCGGTGAGTGGCAGACGCAGACCACGCCCCAGAGCCCACCACCGCACCCGCCCGCGCAAGCTGCGCCAGCTGCGCCACCGCGGCAACTCAGCGTACTCCAGCAGCAGGCGGCGGAGACAATCAAGATCACCAACGATTTTCGCCGGCGCAACGGACTGCCGGAGTTCAAGGAAGATGCGGTCTGCTCGGCGGCCGCCTTCGACCATGCTCGGGATATGGCAAAGCGCGGGTACTTCAACCACTTCGGGCCGGATGGCAGCTCTCCGACGAGCCGTTACAAGCGCCGCAACATAAGCGGGCAGCGCGTGATCCGCGTGACGGAGAACATCGCGCGGGGGAACGGGACGACGCCCGAGAGCGCACTCAAGATGTGGCTCGGCTCGCCAGGGCACCGGAAACATCTTGTCGGCACGGAGATGAATCACATCGGTGTCGGCGTTGCCAACGGGTCGTGTTTCTTCGCGGACTGCACCTACTTCGTGCAGTGCTTTTCGCGCTGGCCCTGACCGGTCGCCTTGTGAATTTCCTGTGGGCAAGCGGTGGAGGTCTCGCAACCTTCGCAGGACGCAGCACTGCGAATCCGACGACAGCAGCTTGTATCGGGAGCTTTGATCTTTATCAGGAGATATCGATGCGCCGGCCTTCCTCTGCAGTCGTTGTCGCGTCGCTTCTGATATGTGCCGCGGGTACAGCGGTCGCCGATGGTTACGAGCCGGCGCGAGCGCCGGTCACGGCGCAGATCCCTATCTGGACCGGCCTCTACGCGAACGCCGGCGTCGGCTACGGGATGTGGAGCGCTTCGACGACCACGGACGCGCCGGGACGCTGCGTGTCGTGCGCGAAAACCGATCATGCGGGCAAGGGATGGCTCGGTGAGGTCGGCTTTGGCTATGACTACCAGTTCAGCTCGCGGATCGTCGGCGGCGTGCTGTTCAACTATAACTTCGCGGATATCACCGGCCGGACCAGCGATGCCGTCTTCACGACCGCGGAGACGAGCAACGACAGCACTTGGTTCATCGGTGCTCGCGCCGGGTGGCTGATGACGCCGGACATTCTCAACTACTGGAGCGTCGGCTACACGCAAACGAACTTCTCCGGCGGCGGGTTGCGCAACAGCTACACCGGCGCGCCGCTGCCGAACGGCTACCTGGAGAGCTACAGCGCCAGCGGCTGGTTCGTCGGCAGCGGGCTCGAAGTCGCCATGCACGATGGCTGGTTCTGGCGTAGCGAGGTCCGGTATGCGGACTACAGCAAGGACGTGCGCCGCGAGACCGGCATCTCTCCGGTGTTCCAGCTCAACTTCGATCCGTTCGTCGGCACCGCGACGACCGGCGTCGTCTACAAGCTCGGCTCGGGACACTAAATTGGCGGGCGCACACGCTCGACGTAACGCAGCGCCGCGCGGCGCCTCAGGCCAAGATGCGTGCGAGCTTCGCCGCGAGCGCTTCGAGCGAATAAGGCTTGATGATCAGCTCGACATCTTCGTCGAGGATGCCGTTGTGCACGATGGCGTTGCGCGTGTATCCGGTCGTGAAGAGCACTTTGATGTTCGGCCGCTGCGCGCGAACTTTTTCAGCGAGCTTGCGGCCGTTCATGCCGGGCATCACGACGTCGGTCATCAGCAGAACCGTTTCGGGGTGCTGCGGCAGCAGGCGCAGGGCCTCTTCCGCTCCGTTCGCCGGCACTACGGTGAACCCCAGCTCCGTCAGTATGTCGACCGTCAATCGCCGTACGTCATCGTCGTCCTCGACGACCAGCACGAGCTGGCCTTTGCCGTTCGGCATCAGGGCAGTGCTCGGCGCTGGCTCGGGGCTTGTCGAGCCTTTCGGTTGGCTTAGGCGCGGGAAGTACAGCTTGACGGTCGTGCCCACGCCGACCTCGCTGTAGATTTTGACGTGCCCGCCGGACTGCTTGATGAAGCCGTAGACCTGGCTGAGCCCCAGCCCCGTGCCCGCACCGACTTCCTTTGTCGTGAAGAACGGCTCGAAGGCGTGCGCAATGACATTCGGGGTCATGCCGCAGCCGGTGTCGGTGACGGCAATCAACACGTACTGGCCGGCGGCGACATCGGCGTGCGCGTCTGCATAGGCTTCGTCGAGATAGGCATTGGCCGTTTCGAGGGTGAGCCTGCCGCCGTCCGGCATCGCGTCGCGGGCATTCACCGCGAGGTTGAGAATTGCACTCTCGAGGCCATGCGGATCGGCGAGCAGGCTCCACAGCCCGCCCGCTTGTACGAGCTCGATCTGGATGCTCTCAGGTATTGTGCGGCGGAGGACTTCCTCCATCCCGCTCACCAAACGGTTTGCTTCAACACGCTGCGGCGAGAGCGGCTGCTGGCGCGAAAACGCGAGCAGTCGGGCAACAAGAGTGGCGGCCCGCTGTGCGCCGTGGAGCGCGCTGTCGAGGTACTTGCGAATGGTGAAATCGCCGCGTTCGACCTTGCGTTCAGCTAGCCGCAGGCTGCTGATGATGATCGCCAGCATGTTGTTGAAGTCGTGTGCGATGCCGCCGGTCAGCCGGCCGACTGCTTCCATCTTCTGCGACTGGCGGAGCGCATCTTCTGCCACCTTGCGCTCGGCGAGCGCCTCGACGACGCGCGCCTCCAGCGTTTCGTTGAGCTGCTGCAGGTTCGCCTCGGCGCGTTTGCGCGCGGTGATGTCCTGGAACAGCACGGCGACCTGACGCTGCGTCGCCGGCTCGATACGGAACGCCGCCAACTCGAGATAGCGGCCGGTGGCGATCAACTCGCGTTCAAAACGGATCGCGTTGCCGGTCAGGAGCACGTCTCGATAAAGCTGCACCCAGCCCTCGGCCTCGCCGGGCACCATTTCGCGGACCTTCTGCCCGACGACGTTCGGGATGCCGGCGTGGCGCGTGTAAGCCGGGTTCGCCTCGATGTGGATATAATCGCTCAGCGGACCATGCTCGCTGTCGATGAACTCGATGATGCAGAACCCTTCATCGATGGAATTGAAGAGAGTCTGGTACTGTCTCTCGCGCACCGCGAGGGCGGTCTCGGCGCGGTGGCGGCCTGCGACCGCGTCCAACTGGAGCCGTGCATTCTCTTCTTCGAGCGCCTTGATGCGATCCCGAAGGACGTCGATCTCATCCTTGAACACGATGCCGTCCGATTGCCTGAGTGATCCCGCTGGCACCCAACTTTACATCAGACCATGTCAACGCAACTACCCATTTCGGCCAAGCCGGGATTGCACGAATCCGGCCTAACTCGTTGAGACGGTGACACGAGTTTTGCGCTTGTTCGAACGCGATGCGGTGACGCGCAGAAAATCAACTGCGCGTCACGTCGTCAGAAAGAAGGGCCGAAGCTGTTTGAGCGGGGGAAGCCCTTCGGCACGATGCGGCCCGCCTGCGCGCGGCCTCCGACCCATTCCTTCAACTCGCTCCATGACATCGTGAAGGTACGACCGGCGCTGTCGATCCAGGTCAAGCCTTCAGACTTCTTGAACGGGCGTGCGTCGGCGAGATTGCCTTCCTTCGACTTCTGCAGAATGACGCCCTTGCCGCGCGTCATCTCGTTGACCTCATCCAGCTTGAAGATGAGCATCTTGCGGTTGTCGCCTACGATTGCGAGGTGATCGGCACCCGCGGGAACCGGCACGACGAGCTTGGCCTCATCCGGCTCCGTCACGTTCAGCACCTGCTTGCCCTTGCGGGTCGAGGCGACGACCTCGTCCTCCGGCACGATGAAGCCGTAGCCGCCGCTGGACGCGATGAGCAGCTTACGTCCGGGCTGGTAGGTGAACACCTCGGCCAGATCGTGGTTCTCCTCAAGGTCGATCATCAAGCGCACCGGCTCGCCGTGACCGCGGCCACCGGGAAGCAACGACGCGTCGAGCGTGAAGACCTTGCCGTTGGTAGCGAGGATGAGGATCTTGTCGGTGGTGTACGCCTTCACCGCGCGTTTGAGCTTATCGCCCTGCTTGAAGTCGAGCTTCGACAGATCGTCGACGTGACCTTTGAGCGTGCGGACCCAGCCCTTGTCGGAAAGGATCACCGTGATCGGCTCCTTCTCGATCAGCGCGGCATCGAGATCGACGTCGATGATCGGCGCCTCGGCGAACGACGTGCGACGACGGCCCAGCGCTGTCGATTTGGAATAGCGCTCGCGCGTTGCTTTCACTTCCGAGGCAATACGCTCCCACTGCAGGTCGTCGGACTTGAGCAACTGTTGCAGCTCGCGCTTTTCCTTCGACAGCTTGTCGTGCTCGGCGCGGATTTCCATCTCCTCGAGCTTCGACAACGATTTCAAGCGCAGGTTCAGGATGGCATCGGCCTGCACCTCGGAGAGCTTGAAGCGCGACATGAGCTTGGTCTTAGGATCGTCCTCGAAGCGGACGATCTTGATGACCTCGTCGATGTTGAGGTACGCGATGAGATAGCCGTCGAGCACCTCGAGGCGATGCTCGATCTTTTTCAGGCGGTACTGCGAGCGCTTGACGAGAACGTCGACGCGATGCTCCAGCCACTGGCGGAGCACATCGCGGAGCGAGAGAACGTTAGGGATCTGCCCGGCCGAGAGCACGTTCATGTTGAGGCCGAAGCGGACCTCGAGCTCGGTGTAGCGGAACAGGCTTTCCATGAGCAGCAGCGGATCGACCGTGCGGCTCTTGGGTTCGAGGATGAGACGGATCTCCTCGGCGGATTCATCGCGCACGTCGCCGAGCAGCGGCAGCTTCTTCTCGGTCATCAGCTCAGCGATGCGCTCGACGAGCTTTGCCTTCTGAACCTGATAAGGGATCTCGGTGACGACGATCTGGTAGCCGCCGCGGCCGGTCTCCTCCTTGTCCCACTTGGCGCGGAGGCGGAAGCCGCCGCGGCCGGTCTTGTAGGCTTCGAGGATCGCATCGCGCGGCTCGACAATGACCCCGCCGGTCGGGAAGTCGGGCCCCGGTATCATCTCGACAAGCTTCTCGACGGTGGCGTTCGGGTGCTTGATGAGATGCAGCAGCCCGGCGCACAGCTCGTCGACGTTGTGCGGGGGGATGTTGGTCGCCATGCCGACGGCGATGCCGGATGAGCCGTTGGCAAGCAGGTTGGGGAATGCCGCCGGCAGAACGACCGGCTCCATTTTCCGCCCGTCGTAGTTGGGGCGGAAGTCGACCGTCTCCTCCTCCAGACCTTCCATGAGGTCGGCGGCGGTCAGCGTGATGCGCGCCTCGGTGTAGCGCTCGGCGGCCGGGTTATCGCCGTCGATGTTGCCGAAGTTGCCCTGGCCGTCGATCAGCGGGTAGCGAACAGCGAAGTCCTGCGCGAGACGCGCCAAAGCATCGTAGATCGCCTGGTTGCCGTGCGGATGGAAGTCGCCCATCGCGTCGCCGACGATCTTGGCGCACTTCAAGAACCCGCCTTCCGGCGTCAGTCGAAGCTGGTGCATCGCGTAAAGAATGCGCCTGTGTACGGGCTTGAGCCCATCGCGCACGTCGGGCAGCGCCCGGTGCATGATGGTCGACAGCGCGTACGCAAGGTAGCGCTCTTCAAGCGCTTCCTTGAGATTAATGGGCTCGATGCCGTCAGGGCCGGGCAGAATCGGTTTTTCAGTCATGGCGATGGGCTACTGCCCATCGAGGCGCTCTGCAAGCCCCAGGTTGGCTATGCATGGTGCTTCGGTGACACAGGTTCGGTGACACAGGGCGGATCACCGCCGTGGCCGCGGCGTCCCGCAACCGTTCGGCCCACGCGGGTCCGCGCTTTCAGCTCGCGGCGGGCTTGATGTTGGCAGGCAGCACCAGGTTTTTCACCAGATATTTGACGCTGCGGGACCAGCTGTCGTCGGTGTTGCCCCGCAAATCGACGCTCTTGGTCAGCAAGGGGCGCCCGGTCGACACATCGGTGATGTAGGCGTTCATGTTGAGGATCAGATTCGACACCTTCTGCACCCGGATCCAGGCGACGAGCTGAGCGCCGCTCGCCTTGCCGTGGTCGATTTCGCAGCCGCCGCACTCGCCGGGCGCCTGGCCGCCTGCGATGCTCTTCCGCTCCTCGGCGCTGACCGGAACGATGCGGAACTGGCCGCTGTCACCCAAGAGTTGCGTCATCTCCTCGCCGGTGCGCACTAGCCGCGCACGCTCGGCGTCAGTCGTGGGCTCCAGGCCCTCGTTGTCATTCTGAAGAAACGTGCCGAGATAGGCGAGCGTCGGCGCGTCCTGGGCAGCGGCCGGTCCGACCGCAGCGCACAATGCCACGAACAGCGCAGCCGCCACTGTCGGGCGGGTAATGCCCCGTGCGAACGCGCCGAGCCGGTTAAGCATAGCCTTCATAAGGGTGCCACTCGCTCTGGCCAATATGGATAGTTAGGCATAACGGGATAAAAGCCGGACCGTTCCGGATGCGACGAAATCCTTGTTTTGTCCCGGCGGCGTCCTAAGTGCGGATGAGGCTTATTCCCACTGACTGCGGAAATTCGATATCTGATGAGTAGAGTTGCGTTGCGCCGATGAGCACGATCTTTCCTACGTACACACGATCCGAGGAGATTGCGGACGGGATCGTGCACGCGATCGGAATCTTGTTCGGCATCGGCGGCATCGCGGCGCTGATCGCGCTTTCCGTAACGCGGCTCGACGCGGCTGCCTCGACGGCTGTTTTGATCTACGGCTGCGGGATGCTGGCGGTGTTCGTCTGCTCGGCGGCTTACAATCTCAATCGCGGACAATGGCGGTGGCTGCTTCGGCGCCTCGACCACGCGGCGATCTACGTAAAGATTGCCGCCACCTACACGCCGTTCGCCGCCATCAAACTTGGCGGCCCCGTCGGTATTGGGCTGCTGGTTGCGGTGTGGTTGATCGCGGTGGTCGGCGCTTCAGCAAAGCTCATCGCGCCAGCTCAGTTCGTCCGGACAGCATACGTGCTCTATCTCGCGCAGGGTTGGGCGGCGGTATTCACGCTGCCGTCGATGTTCGAGGCATTGTCAGGCACGGCGTTCGCGCTGCTGCTCATCGGGGGCATACTTTATACGGTCGGGGTCATCTTCCATTTGTGGGAGAAGCTGCCGTACAACAACGCGATCTGGCACGTGTTCGTGCTCAGCGCCTCGGTCTGCCACTTCGCGGCGGTGGTCGATGCGGTGGCACTCGCGGGATGACCCCAATACGGCTAGACTGAAGAGACCGTCGTGCTCGAGAGGAAGACCACCATGCGCGTCGTCGCAGCCCTGATCGCCGCAATGCTATTCGCCGCGCCCACGCTGGCGGCGCTGAAGACCGGCGTGATGGCGCCCGAATTCACCGCCCGCGCGACCCTCGGTGGCAAGGAGTTCACCTATTCGCTCGCCGATGCGCTGAAGAAGGGGCCGGTGGTGCTGTACTTCTACCCGGCGGCCTTCACGCCCGGCTGCACGGCCGAGGCACACGACTTCGCCGAGGCGACGGATAAGTTCGCGGCGCTCGGCGCCAGCGTAATCGGTGTCAGCTCCGATGACATCGAAACGCTCAACAAGTTCTCGGTGAGCGAATGCCGGAGCAAGTTCCCTGTGGCCGCCGATGCCGACAAGGACATCATGCGCGCCTACGATGCGGCGCTGGCATTCGGCTACGCCAATCGGACCTCGTACGTCATCGCGCCGAACGGCGAGATCATCTACGAGTACACGGCGCTCGACCACAGCCAGCACGTCGAGAACACGCTCGCCGCGCTCGAGAAGTGGAAGAAGGGCGCGAAGTAGGCGCGTCTTGGAGCGTCGCACGAGCGGCAGTGTCGCGGTCGTCTGAGTGACGAGAGCCTGCTGACGCTGGCGTGGATCCCGACCTTCGTCGGGATGACGTTTGCTTAGCGGCCATGGAGCGTCAGAGCTGCCCGCGCGGCGCGCCGCTAAGTAGTTCGGCATCCACATTCGGGATCCGCACTTACGTCATGCCGGCGAAGGCCGGCACCCACGCAAGTCTCCGCAAACGCGACGAGAGCGGCGAGCCCGCACGCGGCACGCCGTGCAGAGCCACGGGCCCACGCTGCGATGCAGCTATTTGCTTTTGGGACGCGAGAGGGCGACGGCGGCTTCCGTTGTGAGAAGTAGGAACGTCAGCGTCTCCTGCAGGTAGAGGCGCACCTTGGTGTCGGTGTGGCTCAGATAGCCGATCGATATGTCCTGTCCGATGTGCAGCCCGAAGTCGCCGCCGCGCTTCGTCAGCACGAATGCGCCGCTGATGGCGGGCGCCCAGATGATCTCATCCTTGACCAGCTTCCGGATGTGCTCCAGCACCGGGTATCCGTTGTCACTCACCTCGGCGAGCGCGGTGTAGGCATCGGCGCCGAGGACCACGGCGTAAGGTCCGTTGACGCCAACAAGGCGCAACTGGCTCAGGGCTTGTGAGATGGCGTCCGGATACTGCCGGACGTCTGTCGGCAGGGTCATCACGGGATTGCTGGTGCCTTGGCGGATGCCCACAATGCCTGCAGCCGCGTAACCCTCGAAAATGGCGCGGTCCTCGGCGAAGGCGATTTTTTGCGCAGCGTCCTTGGCGGGTTGCCAATCGGAATCCTCCGCCCCGCGCTCGACGTCATCGATCTGCTCGCGGTCGAGTTCGAAGGGGACACGAAACTCGACCAGCGGCTTTACTTCACGCTGGCGCGCGAGGATGCCCGCGGCAGGTGCGGCAATCGTCTCGAGGTGGCCGGTGCCAACGGCTGAGAGAGCCACGCCGCCGGACGCCGCCACATCGACAACGCGCCGACCAGCCATGTTGCGCTTCAAGGTGCGCTTCGTCTCCTGCTCGATGTCCGCCCAAGCGGCGTCGGAAATCGGCGCAAGCTCGCGATGAAGATTATTCATAGCTTTCCTCTCCCTTGAGCGAGCCGATGCCGAGCGAGCCATCCGGCGCTGCTGTCACGATTGCTGGGGTTTCGGTGGTGGGCGCCGCAGGTGCTGCTGGTGCAGGATCGTCAGCGAGGGATTCAAGCAGCGTCGACGATGGTACGAAGAACAGAGAACCAGTGACGGCGCGGCTGAAATCCAGCAGCCGGTCGTAATTGCCGGGCGGGCGGCCGACGAACATGTTCTCGATCATCTGTTCGGTGGTGCGCGGGGTTCGACAGTAGCCGATGAAATATGTGCCGAACTCCCCGGCAGCGACGCTTCCGAACGGCATGTTATCGCGCAGGATTTTGAACTCTTTGCCGTCCTCGGTGATGGTGGTCAGCGCATTGTGGGCGGACGTCGGCTTTACGTTTTCGGCAAGCTCGATATCGGAAAGCTTCTTGCGGCCGATGATGCGCTCCTGCGCTTCGGTGGAAAGCGCGTTCCAGCCGGCCATGTCGTGCAGGTATTTCTGCACGATGACATAGCTGCCGCCAGCGAATAGCGGATCCTCGTCTCCGATGAGCGCGGCTTCCGCGATCTCCTGCCCGCGCGGGTTCTCCGTTCCATCCACGAAACCCAACAGGTCGCGATCATCGAAGTAGCGGAAACCATGCACCTCATCGACAGCCGAGACAGAGTCGCCGAGGCTTTCCATGATGCGCGTCGCGAGCTCGAAACAGAGGTCCATGCGCTTGGCACGAATGTGAAACAGCAGATCGCCGGGCGTTGATACGGCGTGGCGCGCGCCGGCACGGATTTCGCGGAACGGATGCAGCTCGGCGGGGCGCTGGCTGCCGAACATCCGGTCCCACGCGTCAGACCCGATGCCCATGACACAGCTGAGGCCGGCCTCGATGTTGCGAAACTCGACGGCGCGAAACAGGCCGGGAAGATCCGAGCAGAAGCTGCGAACTGCCGCACAGCTTTCTTGACCGGGATTGATGGACAGGACGAGGAAGATGGCCGAGCGCGTCAGGGGCGCTGTGACCGGCTGTGGGACGATGGTGCTGTTTGCACTTGCGCTGGCAGCCGTCATCGGCGGCGTTTCCCCAAGCGTCTGCGGCGACGCTGAAAGACGAATCTACATTCGTTTTCGCATCGCCGCTTTGCAAAGGAAAGTGGGCGCTATCGGGTTGTGTCAGCCACTGAGCGGGGCGGTTCGCAAGGCTGTAGGGGCGCGCCCGTTCTGCAAGCGCGCCCTTCTACGGGCTGCTAGCCCGCGATACGTTGCTGGGGCGTGGTGTTGATGGCGGGCGCCGGAACGGGACCGACATCGGTCTTGGCATTGCGCACCGCGTCCTCGAGATGAGCAATGAGCTTATCGTCGAGCGACAACGTCGCGGCGAGGTACTTGAGGTAAGTCCGCTCGGCGTCGGTGTCTGCATCGATGGCGAGCGCCGATGCAAGATAAACCTCGGCGCGCTGCTCAGGCGTCCTGGCGGCGGCAGCGAACTGCGCTGGCGAGAACGGACGGCCGATCTCAGTATCCAGGAAGTGCTGCTCCTCGGCGTTTATGCCCACTGCGGAAAGACGACCGATAATCGTGTTGCGCTCGGTTTCGTCGAGCACGCCATCGGAAAGGGCGGCGGCGATCATGGCCCGCACCAGCAGCAGAGCGTGATCATTGGCGGGCGTTGCAGCAGGGAGCGGGCTCGGCGTGACGGACGGCACGCTCTGTGACGATGTGTTGGCGCCGACTGGCTGGCCGGTCTTGTAGTTGGAATAGGCGCGGTACGCGAGACCGCCGAGCGCAGCCGCGGCTCCAAGCTTGAGCGCTTCGCCTGCGAACTCACGGCCGGCCTTGGAGCCGAGCAGAAGCGATGTGATCGCACCTGCGGCCACGCCGCCGGCAACGCCGCCGCCGAGACCACCGGGCAGGTTGCCCATGGCTCCGCCCAGCATGCCACGCGCGCGCTCCATCAGATCGCCAGCGCCGCTGCCGGGTTGCGCTTGTGCCGGCGCGGGGAATTGCCCTGGTGCCTGATTGGGGTTGGCGCCAGCGCCACCTCCGACCAGCATGTCCAGAATCCGCGTCGCATCAATCATGTGGGGCTCCCTAGCGATTTCTTTCCCAAGCTAGGTAGGGCGCGTTCTTCGTCCGGCAAGTGTGGCGGCAATGTTTGGAAGTGGTGCGGGCCGGCGGCAGTGATGGCGCCCCGCCGCCCGCGGCCTCGCGCATTTACCTCTTGTCGGCAATGTGCAGGCCCTGCACGCCCTGTGGCGACAACTTGGGCCGCTGGCTGGATACCAAGCCCGCGTTGACGCCTGCCCATCCGATCTCCCCGGACAGGCGGCCGTACTCGATTTTGGGACAGCGGTTCATCACGACTGTCAGCCCGGCAGCTTCGGCCTCGGCAGCGGCAGCATCGTTGCGCACCCCCAACTGCATCCACACAACCTTGATGCCCAGTCGGTCCCTGAGCGCGATTGCCTCACGCGTAATGGCGAGCGCCGCCTCAGAGTTGCGGAAGATGTCGACGACATCGACCGGTGCGGGGACGTCGGCGAGGGTCGCGTACACGTCCTGGCCGAGCACCTGCTGACCTGCCAGCCCCGGATTGACCGGATGCACCTTGTAGCCTTTGCCGAGCAGATACTTCATGGCGAAGTAGCTCGGGCGACTGGTATTGGCGGAAGCTCCGACGAAGGCGAAGACGCGCGAGGCGCGCAGAATATCTGCGATGTGGTCATCGCTATAGCTGTCATGGCTCATGGCGGGAACATACGACGGTTGCGCAGAACGGCGATAGCGGGCGGTGCGAGTGTCTGGGCGCGACGAAGTGATCAGCAGCCTTTCCACTCAGGCTTACGCTTGCTGAGGAATGCTCCGATGCCTTCCTCGGCGTCGTGCGCCATCATGTTCTCGACCATGACGCGGGCGGCATAATCGTAAGCATCCTTGAGGCTCATTTCCGCCTGCGCATAGAAAGCGGACTTGCCGATTGCGACAGTGAGCGGAGACTTTGCTGCGATATCGCGCGCAAGTCCAAGAGCGTCGCGCAACGCCTCTCCAGCGGGCGCTGCGCTGTTGACCAAACCCCAGTCGACGGCTTCGGCGGCCGAGACCATCTCGCCGGTCAACAGCATCTGCATGGCGCGCTTGCGGGCGATGTTCCGCGACAGTGCGACCATGGGTGTCGAACAGAAGAGACCGATGTTGACACCCGGGGTGCAGAACTTCGCATTCTCGCCCGCAACGGCGAGGTCACAGGTGGCGACGAGCTGGCATCCTGCTGCGGTGGCGGTGCCCTCGACGGCGGCGATCACCGGCTTGGGGCACGCGACGATCGCCTGCATCATCGCCGAGCAAGCAGCCATCGTTTCGGAATAGAACGCCAGCCCTTTGTCTGCGTCGACCCGGTGTGCCGTAAGCTCCTTCAGATCATGACCGGAGGAGAACACAGAGCCATTTGCAGAGATGACCACGGCCAACGTCTCGGGATCGGAGCCGCACCCTTCGATTGCGGTGTGCAGCTCCGCGATCATCGCCAGCGAGAGCGCGTTGCGGGCAGAAGGACGGTTCAGCGTGAGAAGGGTGACGCCGTCGCAAGGTCGCTCGGTGAGGAGCAGCGGACCGTCTGCGCTATTCGCCGACGCGCGTGCGACATGATTCGACATGACCTCTCCTCGACGCCGATGGCGTCATTGCAGCGCCTTCTCTATCTCGGCGCGGTGCGTCTTGACGATCTCAACGTTCTCCGGGTGCTCGATGTGCGGCGTCGTCTTGATCGCCTCGTTCAATTCCTCGACAAGCTGCTTCTTATCGTCGTCAGGGATGGAGGCGTCGGCCGTCACGTCGGCCAGCTCTTTCTTCAGCGCCTCGACCGGCTCGGTGAAATCACCGGACTTGGAATCGAGGCCGGCCATCACGATCGAGATGTTGGCCGCAACGTCGTCCAACTCGGCGAAGTCGGCAAACCCATGCTTCTTCGCGATCCCATCGAGCTCCGTTTGCAGCGCCGGCTCGATGTTGTCGCCGGCCTCCTGCAGCTTCGGGGCGACGGTCGCGAGGTCAGGCTGCGCCGCGATGAAGCTCTTCACCTGGTCGTCGGTCAGTTTGATCTGCTTGATCGGGGCGTCCTTGGAGGGCTCCTGCGCGGAGGCCCCGGTGCACGCGATGACAACAGCCATGATCGCTGCCAGCCAGGGAGTTACACAATTCAAAGCCTGCCGCATTTGGTCGTCCCTCCAAGTCCTCATTTCCGCCCGTCGCGGATCCAATCCATCGCGCGCATCGTTTTCCGACTTTTTCGCGCCAGCATCAAAAGATGCGGTGGCACTCTCACGCCGATTTGCGAATTGCTGCAAGTCGCTTGCGGCGGCAAGGCCGAGGGGTGCCGTCTCCCGGAGTCGGCGCCTTGAAAGCAATCATTTGCGGTATTTAGATACCACATCATGTAAGCCATTGTTAGACAACGCTTTTGCAATTTTGTGATGAGTTCTTGTTGACAGGATTCGGGCGATCTGGTCTTAAGGCGGCTCTTTCGCCAGCGGCGCGGTGTTGCGCGCATGAAGGCTGGCGATTCCAGCATCGGAGCCGACTATGACGACCTACGTCGCCAAGCCGGGCGAGGTGGAGAAGAAGTGGATCCTGATCGACGCTGACGGTCTCGTCGTCGGTCGCCTGGCCGCTCTCATCGCCACGCGCCTCAAGGGCAAGCACAAGCCCATCTATACCCCGCATGTCGATTGCGGCGACAATATCGTCGTCATCAACGCCGAGAAGGTGATCTTCTCGGGCGATAAGCATGAAGACAAGGTCTACTACCGCCACACCGGTCATCCCGGCGGCGTGAAGGAGACGACCCCGCGCCGCATCCTCGAGGGCAAGTTTCCAGAGCGCGTCGTCGAGCTGGCCGTCGAGCGCATGCTGAAGCGCGGCCCGCTGCAGCGCCAGCTGATGCGCAATCTCAAGATCTACAAGGGTAGCGAGCACCCGCACGCGGCACAGAGCCCCGAGAAGCTCGACGTGGCGAAGCTCAACCGTAAGAACGCGAGGGTCTAAGGACAATGGCTCAGGAAACCAAGTCTTTGGACGCCCTCGGCGATCTCAAAGGTGCCGCTCCGGCCGGCGCTCCGGTTCACGTCCAGAAGCTCGACAGCCTCGGCCGCGCCTACGCGACCGGCAAGCGCAAGAACGCGGTTGCCCGCGTCTGGATCAAGCCCGGCAAAGGCATGATCACGGTCAACGCCAAGGACTACACCAAGTATTTCGCCCGCCCGGTTCTGCAGATGCTGCTCCAGCAGCCGCTGTCGGTAACCAACCGTTCGGCGCAGTACGACATCAACGTGACGGTGGCTGGCGGCGGCCTTTCCGGCCAGGCTGGCGCCGTGCGCCACGGCATCTCCAAGGCCCTGACCTACTTCGAGCCCGACCTTCGCTCGGTGCTGAAGAAGGGCGGCTTCCTCACGCGCGACAGCCGCGTCGTCGAGCGTAAGAAGTACGGCCGCATGAAGGCTCGCCGCAGCTTCCAGTTCTCGAAGCGCTAAGCGCCAGGCTTGTTGCCGCGGTTCAAAGTTCCGAAAGGCCGTCCCCCGGGGCGGCCTTTCGCCTTTTTGCCCCTCAGGAGACTTGCCCGCGCAGAGAGGGGATGCCACATACGCCCGGTGTGGGGGATTTGGCACACGGCGCGAATGCCGGATTGTGCCTCGATAGGCAGGGTTGGATGGACTGGCTACTGCAGGACCTGAGCTATCTGCTCGGGCTGATCGCTGAAGAAGCGCAACATCTCGTTTCCATAGACTGGTATCGCCAGAACGCCGTAGCACTCGTCAACATCATCATGATCGACTTGGTGCTGGCGGGAGACAACGCCATCATCGTGGGTCTGGCTGCGTCGCGCGTTCAAAAAGAAATCAGAAGCAAGGTCATCTTCTGGGGCATCGCCGCAGCGGTTCTGCTGCGCATATTCTTTGCCGCTATCACCGTGCAGCTCTTGGCGATCATCGGCCTGACGCTAGCGGGTGGCATACTGCTGCTCTGGGTCTGCTGGAAAATGTACCTGCAGATCACGACCGGCACGCACCACGCCGATGCCGAGCCTGGACAGGGCCAACAAAACGGCGATCTCAGCTTCTGGCACGCGGTTGGCCTGATTACGATCGCGGACGTTTCGATGTCGCTCGACAACGTCCTGGCCGTTGCCGGCGCCTCAAAGGGCTCGATCCTGGTGCTGGTGATCGGCCTCGCGGTGGCAATCATCCTGATGGCCGTAGCGTCGCATTACATCGCCTCGCTGCTCGTGAAGTACCCTTGGATCACCTGGGTCGGCCTCCTGATCATCCTCTGGGTGGCACTGGAGATGATCTACAAGGGCTCGCATGAGGTAACGTGCAAGGCCTTCGACTTCGGCTGCTCGGAGACGCTCTGGCAGGGCATCAAGCACCGATTGGGCTTCGGGGTGGCGCCGGCCGTACCGTAGATCGGCACCGCCCGTACGCGTTACAATTTGGAGGGCGCGGTGCATAAGCCGCGCTCTTTCCGCATCAGGAGCAGAATGGGATCCAACGCCGTGAGCACTTCGCAACAGCCCAGCATTTTCATCGACGGCGAGGTCGGGACGACCGGCCTTGAAATCCGCGAGCGACTGGCGCGCGTGCCGGAGGTCACGGTGAAGAGCATCGATCCGGCGCTGCGCAAGGATGCGGCGGCGCGCAAGGCCATGCTCGCTGACGTCGACCTTGTGGTGCTTTGCCTGCCGGACGATGCCGCGAAGGAAACGGTCGCCCTCGCCAACGAACTCGGGTCAGATGCGCCGCGCATCCTCGATGCTTCGACGGCGCATCGCGTGGCACCGGGTTGGGTTTACGGTTTTCCCGAACTTGACGCGGCGCAGGCGGAGAAGGTGCGCAGCGCCCAGCGCGTCGCAAATCCAGGCTGCTATCCGACCGGCGCTATTGCGCTGATCCGGCCGCTTGTCGATGCGGGCCTCGTTCCGCCGGACCATCCGATCACCGTCAATGCCGTGTCCGGATATTCGGGCGGCGGGCGCAGCATGATCGAAGCCTATGAGGCCGGGACCGCGCCTTCGTTCGAGCTTTACGCGCTCGGGCTGGAGCACAAGCACGTTCCAGAGCTGATGCGCTACGGCGGTCTGACGCGGCGGCCGATCTTCGTGCCATCCGTCGGCAACTTCCGGCAGGGCATGCTGGTGTCGATCCCGCTGCACCTCGACACGCTGCCCGGCAAACCTTGCCTGCGCGATATCGAGCTGGCGCTCGACGCGCACTATCGCGGCCAGGAGCTCGTCACGGTGGTGCCTGAGCCGACAGCAAAGGCAGCGCGCATCGGCGCTGAGGATCTCAACGGCACCGACCGGCTGGAGCTGTTCGTATTCGGGAAGGCGGCGCTCAATCAGGCGGTGCTCGTCGCGCGGCTGGACAACCTCGGCAAGGGTGCGGCGGGCGCTGCCGTGCAGAACATCCGGCTGATGCTGCTGTGACGGTGGCGGCCCTGATGGGCGCCGCCAAGCGTTCGTGCGCCTAGCCTGCGGCGGCGCGCCGGATCGTATTGAGATGCAGGGTGGCTGCGGCGACAACGATCGCCGCTCCGCCCTGGTGTACCAGCCCCAATGTCAGCGGCACGCCCGCCACCAACGTCCAGATGCCGATGATCATTTGCAGCACGACGCAAGCGGCAACGAGTGCAGCGCTGCGTATGACATGCTCATCGTCCGCCGAACGCACGAGCGTCCACAGGTGGACGAGTGCGAGGATCACGACGGCATAAGCGGTCATGCGGTGATCGAACTGCACGGTCGTGACGTTCTCAAAGAAGTTCACATACCAGGGCTGATGGGTGAGCAACCCATCGGGAATCACCTTGCCGTCCATCAGGGGCCAGGTGTTGTAAGTGAGGCCCGCCTTCAGGCCAGCGACAAGCGCGCCCAGTCCCGATTGCAGGAAGATCAGCAAGAACAGCGCGGTGGCGGCACGGTACTGGCCGCGCGTGACGGTGTGCAGGCGCACCCGATCGGATCGCGGCCCGGCTTCCAGCGCCAGCCAGACCAGCAGCGCCAGGATCGCGAAGGCCGTCAAAAGGTGCAGCGCAAGCCGGTATTGGCTGACGTCGATGCGTTCGACGAGGCCGGACTTCACCATGTACCAGCCGATCGCACCCTGCATGCCGCCGAGTGCCAGCACGCCGAGGCACTTCAACGCGAACGCGCCGCGAAGCCGGCCGGTGATCCAGAAGAAGGCGAAGGGGACGGCAAATGCGACGCCTATGAAGCGCCCTAGAAAACGGTGCGACCACTCCCACCAGTAGATGAATTTGAAATCCTCGAGCGACATGCCCTGGTTGAGGATCGAATACTGCGGGATCGCCTTGTACTTCTCGAACGCCTCGAGCCAATGCGCCTCAGTGAGCGGGGGTATGGCGCCGAGTAGCGGCTGCCATTCGGTGATCGATAGGCCGCTTACGGTGAGGCGCGTGGCGCCGCCGACGACGATCATGGCGAACACGAGCGCCGCGACAAACAGCAGCCAGAGGCGTACCGCGCTACTCTCGGGCGTGCCGGACGCCGCGCCGGCGCGGTGTGAAAGCTGGACGACCAAAAGGCACCTATCCCCTACTCAAGCCTGGGGGCGTGATAATGGGCAGAGGGGTGACGTTCAAGGTCGCCAACGCCGCGGACCGATGCTGCAGCGCAGCCGATCAGGCGGAATGGCGTGCGCCGGCATACCGCTTGAAGGTGTTCATCACCGCAAACGGAACCCCGGTCAGCAACGCGCGCACGTAGCGGAGGTCCTGATAATCGCCGTTGAGCGAAAGCCTCGGAAGGGCGGTCAGCTCGTGAGCCTGGTCCGCGTAGAGCAGCCCTTTCTGCGTAGTGACCGCGGTCTCCATGCCCAGTTCCTCGGCGAGCCGGAATTCGCGTTCGCCCGCACTGCGTTCACAGCCGTATGGATAGCTGAAGTGCCGGCAGGGTCGGCCAAGCTCCTTTTCAATGCGCGCGATGCTCTCCGCCATTTCGGCGCGCGCCGTCTCCTCGTCGAGTTTTGCGAGCGCGTAGTGGCCGCGGGTGTGAGCGCCGATCGTGACGAGCGGATCCTCGCTCAGCTCACGCAGCTCATCCCAGGACATGACGAGGTTCCGGTGCCGAGCCTGAGGATCGATGTCGTATGCGGCGGCCAGCTCGGCCACGACGGCGCGGGCCTGCACTTCAGGGAGCGTGCGCAGCCACCAGTAGATCTCGTGGTGCGCTGCGTACTTGTCGCTCGATGTCGCGAGCGGGAAGTGACGCGTCTCTCCGCGCATGGACAGTGTGATCGCAGGTGCGGCGCGCAGCACTTCCTCGAGCGTCAGCCACCAGAAGTCGCCGCGGCCGTCGGCGAAGTCACTCGGCACGTAAATGGTGAAAGGCGCGCAGTGGCGACGGAAGATGGGATAGGCGAAGTCGCGGTTGTCGCGGTAGCCATCATCGAGCGTGAAGCACGCAAACGGGCGTGCGTCGTCACCCTGCTCCAGCCGCTCTTTTACTTGGTCGAGCGAGACGATGTCGAACCCAGCGTCGGCAACTTCGTTCAAGACGGCGTCGAGAAAGCTCGGCGTAACCTTCAAGATCCGGTTGGGCTCGAACTCGCGCGGGGGCGTCGGATCGACGTGATGCAGCATGAAGATCACGCCGGTGCCGCGCGTATAGGGCGCCAGAAGGCTGCCGGCGCCGCTATAGTGAACTGCGGCCAGCGCTGTCTTGAAAAGCGCCGTCGATCGCCTGCTCATGCCTGCCCTCGTCCGTTTGTGTCACGGTTTCGATGAGCATCCAGCAATAATCGTGCTGCCGCATCCCGAGAGTGGGGGCCGAGGCACGGCAACACATAAGCTTGGCTAACGACGCGTTAACGACACGCGAGCCCGGCTCGTCAGGCAGTCACCGGAACCGTGTCCTTGGCGCTGACGCGGAGAAGCCGCTCGCGGGCGAGCTGGTTCGATTTGGCACGCTCGATCCGATAGAGCTGGATGTCTGCGACCTCGAATCCCAGGAAGGTTCCTGGCGCCTCGGGGAGCGTTCCGCGGCGCCGGGGCTCGCTGACGACAATGCCGGCATCGAAGCGTCCGAGGATGGACTCGAACAGCGCGCGCGCAACGTCCTTGCGGGCGGCGATGAGAATGTAGTCGTACGCGGTATCGAGCGCGTCGAGCGTGAGGTTGACGCGGTCGGGATCGAGGACCGTGTCGCGGTCGCGCACGGGAGAACCGGCGGCGATGAAATGCCCGCCGCTAGCGGGAATGCGGGTCACGACGTCCTCGAACGTCGCCTTGCCTTGCAGCAGCTCGTTGAAGCCGGCGCGCGGCTCGATGCCCAGGCCATCGGCGATGCCCTGGCCTTCGGGACTCCAATCGATGAGGATGACGTCCGATCCTGCATCCGAAATCGCCTTTGCCAGCTCGACAGCCTCGGCGCCGACGTCGATCGGGTCGTTTGCTCCGGTCATCAGGGCGCGGAAGCCGCCAATGTCCTGTGGATGTGCGGCGAGTTGCTGCGCGAGGTCAGCGATCGATGGCACGAGCTGCACACCGATGGCGTCGGGCGCAAGCTCAGGCGCCTTCGTGGTGCGCGCCGTCGCGATGCTGCTCGGGGATTTGCTGGTCACGCCGATGCTCCCGCCACGCGCTGCGGTGAACAATGCTCGCGTTATGACAACTGCAACGCCGAACAGCAGGGTCGCCATCGCCGCGAGGACCGAATACGGCAACGGCTTGGGGAAGCTCGGCACGCTCGTCGGCCGCGCGAGCGAGATGATCTGAGCTTCGACCGGCACGGCGCGCCGGTCGGCGGCGATGCGGTTGGCCTCGTAACGCGCTTGCAGACGGTCGAGCTCGGCACGCTTGGACTTGGCAACAGCTTCGAGCTGGCGGAGCTGCACCTCGTCGTCGCCCGTTCCGACGACCTGCTTCTTCATCTGCTCGAGGCTCTGGCGAACGGAAGCTTCGCGCGAGGCGGCAATCGAAGCGTTCTTTTCCACGCCCTCTACGATTTTGCCGACCTCGCTTTTGATCTGCCGTTGCAGACCTTCGAGATCGGCGCGCAACTGGCGCATACGCGGATGCGCCGGCAGAAGCGTCGCGGAAAGCTCGGCAAGCTGGCGCTCGACGCGCACGCGCTGCTGCACGAGGTTCTGGATGAGCGGCGAGCGCTGCACGTCGGGCAGAGCCTCGGCATTGCCGGCGCGGACCATTTCGCGCACCGACTGAGCACGCGCGTCTGCTTCGCTACGTGCGGCCTGGGCGCGGGTCAGCTCGGCATTAATATCGCCAAGCTGCTGCTGGTTCAGTCCGGTGTTGTTCGGGCCGGCCTTGAAAATGTTGGCCTGGGCGCGGAAGTGCTCGACGCTGGCCTCGGCTTCCGCGACCTCTTTCACCAGCTTGTCGATCTTCGGCTGCAGTGCCTGCTGCACCGCGTCCGTCTCCGAAAGCGATCTCGTTGCGAGCTGAGCGCGATAGGTCTCGGCAATTTTATTCGCGACCTCGGCAGCGAGCTTGGGATCGCTGGACGTGAAGCGGATGCCGATGATGCGGCTCTCCTTGGGCGAGTAAATCTCGAGCCGCTTGTTGAAAGCCTTCAACACGCGATCCTGCTCGCTCTCGCCGCTACCCCGATCGATGCCCAGCTCTTTGAGCACGCTATCAATCGGGCCGGGCTCGCGCAGCGCGTCGTTGAACTCGGGGGACTTGTCGAGCTTTTCCTCGGCGATGATCTGCAGAGCGAGATCGGGCGCCAGCAGACCGCGCAGATGCGTGTTGACCGCTTCCTTATCGAGGCGCGAGGCGACGTCCGCGAAAGACTGATCGTTGCCGCCCTTTGGGGCTACGATCTGAATTTGCGCCTCGGACGTATAGAGCGGCGGGAACTGTGACAGCGCCGCGTAGGTGGCGCCACCGACGAGCATGCTCAGCAGAACCAGCTTCGGCGCAGCGCGGCGGAGCGAGCGCCAGACGGCGCCGATGTCGATATCGTCAGGTGTGGCGGTGGACATGGGTAAGCGGCCGCATCCAATGAAGAGCTAATGGTTGGCTCAAATTAGAGCGCTGCTCGGTTGCGATTTCATTAAGCGTCCGAAGATAAGACGCGCGCTCAGCTTTTGTTAACCGCTGCCCGGCAGAGTGAGCCTGCGATGGTCCTATCCCTTCCTGGCTCCCAAATGTCCCTGCGGTTGACAACCCTGCTGCTTGCTTCGGCCCTGCTGCTCGGTGGGTGCGCGCAGTCGCATCTCGGCCAGATGGCATCTGACCTCTCCTCGATCGCCGATCTGGACGCCGCCAAGGGTGCAGCTCCTGCCAATGTCTCTGCTGCCAATAACGGTCCGGTCGACGTCATCTATGACAAGGCTGAGGCTGCAAGCGATCCCGCCAAGCCCATCAAGGCCGCCGCGTGGGGGCAGACGGAAGCCCGTCCCGCAGCGGAGAAGGTTTCCGGCTGGGGCGACACGACCGTGAGCAAGGGCTCGCTCCCGCCCGTCGCCGACGGATCAGCGGCTGGCAAAGCGAACGCTCCCATCAAGGTTGCAGATGGATGGCAGCCTGACACGCGCCGTATGGTCTCTCCGGTTCCGGTAGGTCCGCCCATGGTGGCGGTCCGGGGCGCGCCTGCTCCTGTCGTTTGGGGGCCTGGTGTCGTCGTACAAGCCGCGATCACGGGCGGCCCGACCGGGCATGAGCCTTACATTCTCGACACCGGCGACAGGCTGCGCGTCTTCGTCTACGGGCAGCCGAACCTGTCGCGCCTCTATACCGTCGACCAAGTGGGGAATATCGCTGTGCCCCTCATCGGCTCGGTGCAGGCACGTGGGCGCACGACGGTCGACCTCGAACGCGTGATCGCCGCACGGCTCGGCCGCGAGTTCGTCAAGGATCCGCAGGTGACGATCGACATCGCGCAGAACCGCCCCTTCTTCATCCTTGGGGAGGTCCGCCTGCCGGGGCAGTATCCGTTCGTCTCGGGGATGACAGTCGAGCAGGCCGTCGCGATTGGTGGCGGATACACTGAACGCGCTAGTAAGCGTTCCTATCGAATCACCCGCAAGCTCGGCGCCCTCGTTGACCAAATCGAAGCACCTGCAGACTACCCATTGTGTCCAGGGGACACCGTGTACGTCTTCGAACGGTTCTTCTAATTGGCGATCAAGTTGCCGATGACAGTTAAGAGTGCGTGTGAGTGGGCGCTTGCGTATCATCCATTGTTTTCGCGCTCCCGTTGGAGGTCTGTTCCGGCACGTGCTCGATCTGAGCAGCGCGCAGGCTGAACGCGGCCACGACGTCGGTTACATCATAGATTCAACAGTTGCAGATGCGCTCACGGAGCGCCGGCTCGCGAAGGCCGCGCAGCATCTGACGCTCGGCATCGCACGCATTCCCATGGGTCGGCTGCCGGGACCGCGCGACCTCAAGACCAGCCGGGCCGTGCGCGACGTTGCCATCAACGCTCGCGTCGATGTGTTGCATGGGCATGGCGCTAAGGGTGGCGCATTCGCGCGGCTCGCAAAGCGGGACCTTCCCCGACGCTCAACGTCCTTCGGCGTCTTCTACACGCCGCACGGCGGCAGCCTGCACTATCCGCCGACCTCGCCGCAGGGGCTGCTTTACACTTTCATCGAGAGATATCTCGCGCGCTTCACCGATGGACTGATTTTCGAATGCGATTTCATCCGCCGGGTTTTCGACGCGCGCATCGGCGCCTTGAGCGTGCCGCGCAGGGTGGTGCCCAACGCGCTGCAGCCGGGCGACTTCGTCCCCCATCCACCCAACCCTGACGCCGCCGACTTCCTGTTCATCGGCGAACTGCGGCAGTTGAAGGGTGTCGATGTCCTCTTGGAGGCTCTGGCCGCTATCGGCGCTGAGCGCCCGGTCCGCGCGGTCATCGTCGGGGGCGGACCGGACGCGGCAGCCTTCCGTGAACTGGCCACTACGCTCGGGATCGGCGGCTCGGTGACGTTCCCCGGCGCCATGCCGGCACAGGCCGCCTTCCTGTTGGGGCGCTGTCTCGTTGTCCCGTCGCGGGCCGAGAGCATGCCCTACATTGTCCTGGAAGCGGCCGCGGCTGGGATTCCGATGCTCGCCACAAGCGTCGGCGGCGTGCCCGAGGTCGTCGAAGGCACCGACACGACGTTGCTGCCGCCTGGAGACGTTAACGTGCTACGTGAAGCGATGCTCGGGTATCTCGCTGAGCCCGAAACTGCGAAAGCTCGTGCCGAGCGGCTGCGGACGGCCGTCAGCGAGCGCTTCACGGTCGACCGAGCGGCGGAAGCCGTGCTGGAATTCTACGCCAAGCGCGTCCGACGCTAACCTTAATCGACAGGCTTACCAGCGGTGCCGCGCTTCGCGAGGGCGTGTGGCACGAAGCCTGCTTTACCTAAGCCAAAGTCGTCACCGGCACAGGTAACAAGAATGCTCGACGTTGGCCGCCCCCCCTTCACGCACATCGGTGCCAGCGACCGTGCGCGCCATACGCCGCGGCTCGCCGATTTCCGCACCGACGACAAGACGCGGCTGATGTCGATGGTGGTGATCCGCGGCGCGGTCCGCGTCTTCGATATCGCGCTGATCTTCATCCTCGGCTTCGCCGTCGCAGCGTTCTACGTCGATGAGCCTACGATCGCCGGCAATACCTACTACATGGCAGCGATCGTCATGACCGCGGTCGTCACCGTGGCCGCGTTCGACATGCTCGGCCTTTATTCCCAGGCCTGCTTCACGTCATTCATCCGCCAGGCGCCGCGCCTGCTGCTCGCCTGGACGGCGGCGTTCGCACTGCTGCTGGCTGCCGTGTTCTTCTTCAAGGTCGGGCACGAGTTCTCGCGCGTCTGGTTTGCGACCTGGTATGCGGTCGGCGCGGCGGTGCTGCTGATTGACCGCCTCGTGGTGGCCAGCTTCGTACGCCGCTGGACGCGCCAGGGCCGCATCTATCGTCGCGCTGCGATCTACGGAAGCGGCACGATCTCGGAAAAGCTGCTGCATGAGCTGGAAGACGATGTCGACGCCGATATCCGCATTACCGGCATTTTCGACGATCGCGGCGATGATCGCGTGGCGCGTATCGTTGCCGGCTATCCGCATCTCGGCGGCCTCAAGGAGCTGGAAGCCTTCGCGCGCAGCTCGCGTCTCGACATGGTCATCGTTGCCCTGCCGATCACAGCCGAGCAGCGCGTCAACGAGGTGACGCGTGCACTCGCCGTGCTGCCTGCCGAGGTGAAGCTCCCTGCCCGCTCGACGGAGCTGCGTTTCACTGCCGACACCTACTCCCGCGTCGGCAACGTGGCGATGATCGATCTGTTGGAGAAGCCGATCGCCGATTGGGGTTCGGTTGCCAAGTGGATGTTCGACAAGATCGTCGGCGGACTCGCCTTGCTGGCGCTGGCACCGCTGATGCTGGTCGTTGCTGCCGCCATCAAGCTCGACAGCCGTGGACCGGTTCTGTTCCGTCAGAAGCGCTACGGTTACAACAACCAGCTCGTCGAGGTGTTCAAGTTCCGCTCGATGTATACCGACCGTTGCGACGTCAATGCCGCGAAGCTCGTCACCAAAGACGATCCGCGCGTGACGCGCGTCGGCCGCTTCATCCGCAAGACGAGCATCGATGAGTTGCCGCAGCTCTTCAACGTCATCCTCGGCAACCTGTCGCTGGTCGGGCCGCGTCCGCATGCGCTCGAGGCCAAAGCGGCAGGCAGCCTCTATGACAAGGTCGTCGATGGCTACTTCGCGCGTCACAAGGTGAAGCCGGGCATTACGGGCTGGGCGCAGATCAACGGCTGGCGCGGCGAGACAGATACGCCCGAGAAGATTCTGAAGCGCGTTGAACACGACATTTACTATATCGAGAACTGGTCGCTGCTGCTCGACGTCTACATCCTGCTAAAGACGCCCTTCGCGCTGCTGAAATCCGAGAACGCCTACTGAGGTCGGCGCGCGCAGGAACAGGGCATGGCCGCAATCGCGAGCACTTCAGCCGGGATCCATCCCTTCGGCGCTAACGCCGGCGATGGCGTAGTGCCCGCCAAGAAGCGCGGCATCGTCACGTGGCTGGCGCTCGCAGCGGTGGCGATCACCTTTGCCACCAGCGGCATCGTTTTCTCCGAGCCGGCCCCCGTCGATGCGCTAACGATCGGGCTGATCGTGCTGCTGCCGACCATCGGGCTTGTCGCTTTCAATCGTGGTCTCCTGGCATTCGGCGCGTTGTGGCTCGTTGCAGGCGCCGGCGCGATGATCGCCGCAACGTTCTCGCATTCACCGCAGCCGACGAACATCCACGTTGCGGTGACGATCTATCTCTACGCTGCGTGCTTCGTGCTCGCGGGCTTCGTCGCCTACGCCCCGCGCGCGCACGCCAAGCTGATACTCAATGCCTGGACGGTGGCGGCGCTTATCGCGGCGGCGGCTGCCCTCATCGGCTACTTCGGCCTGCTTCCCGGCGCGAGCGAGCTGTTCACCCGCTACGATCGCGCCACTGGCACGTTCAAGGACCCGAACGTTCTTGGGCCGTTTCTGATCGTACCTATCGTCTATCTGCTGAGCGCGGCGCTGGAGCTGCCGTTCCGCCGGATGATCGTTCCGCTCGGCATCGCCGGCTTCCTGATGCTGGCGGTGTTCCTCAGCTTCTCGCGCGGCGCGTGGATCAATCTCGTCGTGACGCTCGCGATCTTCGGATATCTGGCGATGGCGACGTCGCGCCAATCCATCGTGCGCCTGAAAATCATCGCGCTTCTGGCGCTCGGTGGGATCATGGCGGCCACCGTCGTGCTGGCTGCGCTCAGCAATGATCAGGTGCGCGAGCTCGTCTCGCAGCGCGCCAGTCTGGACCAATCCTACGACACCGGCTCCGATGGCCGGTTCGGTGGGCAGGCGAAGGCGATCGACCTCATCTTGGAGCATCCACTCGGCATCGGCGCGCAGGAGTTCACGGCGCGCTATCACCACGAGGAGGTGCACAACGTGTACCTCACGATCATGCTCAGCGCAGGCTGGCTGGGTGGGGGGATCTATTGGATCCTCGTCGGGCTGACGCTGGTTCTGGGCCTGCGTCACGCGATGAGAGCAGGCGAGCTGCGCCTGCTGTTCATCGCCGTCTATGCGGTCTTCGCCGCGACGGCGTTCGAGGGCATCATCATCGACAGCGACCACTGGCGGCACTTCTACGTGCTGATGGCGCTCATCTGGGGAATGATGACGGCGTCTGATGGCGCCGTCGCCATGCCGCAGCAGCGGCGCGCGCCTCGCATCGTCGGCGACCGCCGTCCCGAGTTTATCGGCGGTCGTCGCGGTCGGCTCGTCGGCACGGCTCCGCATCCGGCCTGAGCGCCGCGCCTACCCGATGATGCGCAGGTGGTTGTCGAACGAGCGGCCCGGAAAGGTCGTCGTCGCAAGGTGCGTGTGATCGGGCGCGTCGAGCTGCACCACGCCCATGCCTGACGTCATGGCGAAGCGATCGTCTGACGCGGCGGTGACGCCGCAGCTGTCCATGAGCAGCGTTTCGCCGACGACCGCGAAGCGTTCCGTATCGACGTACATGATGCGCCCGGCGCGCGGGGCGGATGCTGCAAGCAGCCGGCCATTGCCGCTGATCGCAACGGCGCCGATATAGCCCGACAGTTTGGCGCCCATCGGCTTTGACGGCTCGATAATGCGCAGCGGCCTGTCGATGCCGGCGCAGCCGACGAGTTCCGGCGTATCGGTGTTGGCGCCCTCCCATTGGCAACCGAACCACACGGAGCCGCTCGCGTCCTGCGCGAGATGACGGATCGAGAGTTTGTGCAGGCCGCCGCTCTGCGTGTGCTGAGCGAGCAGCCTTCCGGTCGCGGCGTCAACGAAGGCGAGCGATGGCTGCATGCTCTCGACATTGAGCTTCTCGCGGCCGGTCATCCCCGGCTCGATGTGCGTTTCGATGCCGCCGTTGGCAACCGCCAGCGTCTTGCCGTCCGCCAGGAGGATCGCCTCGTGCGGGCCGATGCCGTAGGTCGGAAATTCGCCGACGCGTTTGTATCCGCCGCTCGCGTCGTAAACCCCGATGAGACCGTTGCGCGTGTCGTTGTCGTGCTCGGTGGCATAGAGTAGCCGTCCGTCGCGAGAGAAGGTGCCGTGACCGTAGAAATGCCGGTTTGCGGGCGTGGTGAAGAGGACCGGATCGCGGCGTCCGTGCACGTCGAAGGCGAGCGCGAAAGATCCGGGGCGACGCGCGAAAACGACGGCTTCGCCCGTTGTGCCGTTGAGAGCGATGTCGTGGCCGCGGCCATTGAGCGGAACTTCACGCAATATCGTGCCGTCGATCGACAGAACGACAACCGAATACGTGCCGTCGGGACGGCGGCAGGCGGCGACGAGATCGCCTGCCCTCACACCGGTATCCACTTCGTCGCCCAGCATGCCGGCGAACGCTTTGGATGCGCTGGCCGTCGCCAGCGTCAGTGCCGTTCCGACCAGGAATTGCCGCCTGTCAATCGCCATCGAGCTCATTGAATCCTATCGTCAGTCCTGCCAGCGGCGCGATCTCGCGGCCGACCAGCTTGCGGATGCCTTCGATGTGGAAGCGCACCATGCGAAGGTCACGCGCGCGCTCCGGGTTGTTCTTTGCGTCCGGTATTCCTTCTATCGCACTCGGCGCATCTCGCGACAGCCGTTGAAATGCCGAGTTGATCCAGCGCGGCATCCACGCCTTGTCGCTCGGCATGCGGCGCGCGAGGTCCATTGTGTCGTACAGCGCCTTGGCCGATGCAACGCCGGCGGCGGCATAGCGTGCCGACAGACCGGAGCGCGAGAACGGGAGGCGCGGCGACTTATCGGGCGTCTGCAGGGCTGCGATCATCGGCGCGATCTCGCGATCCTGGATCATCTGAAGCCCGGTGATCAAAGCTCTGGCGAAATCGGCGGCGGGCTCCTCCGCGCTTTTGTAGCGCTCATCATCGGGCTTGGGCGACACCATACGCTGGCGCCACCCGGCGTCACCTTGCCATTCGGTAAGTATTTCCGCCGCCAGCGCGTGGGTAGATTGCGCCATCGCGCGCGCCAGCCCGCAGCGGTAGCGCGCCGCCTCGTTGTCGCCGGTGATGGGATGCTGGTCGTTGTAAAGCAGAACTTCGAGCGCCGACAGGCCCTGCACGGCAGCGCTTTTCTTGGACAGCGCCGAAGGGTCAAGCGCCGTGGCGTCGCGCTTGTAAGCGAGCGCTGCAACCTGCCGCTGCGTGACGCCGCGCGGATCGGGCCAGAAGTCGAAGCGTTCCGGCCTCCCCACCTGCGACAAGGGGCCCACTCTCAGGAATTCGACGGCGCCCCAAGCGAGAACGGCGTCCGCGTAATCCTTGGTGACATTGGCTGCGGCTTTTTCATCGCCCGCGCAGGTGCGGTCGAGCGTCGATGCCAGCTTTGCCGTCGTGTCGGAAAGAGCGGTAAAGCGCGGCATAACGTATTTGTCGATGACACGGGCGTTCAGCTTGGAGAACGATGGCGCCGCAGGTGCGGCACCCACTCCAGTCGAAATGCTCGCCATACCGAGCACAAATACTGCGGCGAGGATGCGCCCGAGTGTCCCGTTCATCGTTTCACAGTCCAGCGCCGCCCCAAGAATCGCCGTCGCCCACGATGCCCGCTATCCTAGCAGACATGGCCGCCACAGTTACGTGCTGCGGTGACGTTCGTAGGGCGCTGTCTTTAGTCTGGCGGGAGGGAAAAATAATCTTGACTTCGACAGTCGGTATTTATTCACATCGCTCGGCGCGGGGGCGCCCGCTGATCTGCGGCGGCGCTCAAACGCGCGTTTCCAATGCCAGTAAACCAAACAGAGGCCCACACGTCATGCTGAGAATCTTCGCCGCAATGGCCGCGCTGGTCTTCCTGGGCGCCCTACCGAGCGCGGCAGCCGATGCACCGGCGATCTCCGCTGTCGCGAAGAACTACGCCGATATCGCAGAAGCTGCCTATGCCGACTCGCTGGCCGAGGCGCAGAAACTCAAGGCTGCCGTCGACACGCTCGTCAAATCGCCGACCGAGGAAAACCTCATCGCTGCACGCAAGGCGTGGATCGCGGCACGGGTGCCATACATGCAGACGGAAGCGTTCCGTTTCGGCAACAAAATCGTCGATGACTGGGAAGGGCGCGTCAACGCGTGGCCCCTCGATGAGGGCCTCATCGACTACGTCTCGCAGGACTACGTCGACCAGACGAGCGAGAGCAACGAGCTCTACGCCGCCAACGTCATCGCAAACACGTCCCTCAAGATCGGCGGCGAGACTGTCGACACCTCGAAGATCACCAAGGAGTTGCTGTCCGACAAGCTGCGCGATGCAGGCGGCGTCGAAACCAACGTGGCCACCGGCTATCACGCCATCGAGTTCCTCTTGTGGGGACAGGATCTCAACGGGACCGGCCCCGGCGCTGGCGCACGCCCGGCGAGCGACTACGACACCGCGAGGTGCACCGGCGGGAATTGTGATCGCCGCGCACAGTACCTCCAGGCTGCCACCGATCTGCTGATCGACGATTTGACGTTCATGACGGCGCAGTGGGGCGCGGAAGGCGCCGCCCGCAAGGCGGTCATGGCGGATGACGGGCGCGCGGGACTCGTTGCGCTGTTCAAGGGGCTCGGTAGCCTGTCGTACGGTGAACTTGCCGGCGAGCGCATGAAGCTTGGCCTGCTCATCCATGATCCGGAAGAAGAGCAGGACTGCTTCTCCGACAATACGCACAACTCGCACTACTACGACGCGCTCGGCATCCAGAACGTCTATCTCGGCAGCTACAAGCGTATCGACGGATCGACCGTATCGGGTCCCAGCGCTGCGGATCTCGTCAAAGCAAAATCTCCGGAGGCAGACCAGCGGACGCGCGCGGCGATCGCGGAAACAATGAAGCGCATGCAGGCCATCGTCGATCGTGCCAATGGCGGGGAAGCCTACGACCAGATGATCGGCGAAGGGAACGAAGCCGGGAACGCGCTCGTCGATCAGGCCATCCAGGCGCTCATCGCGCAGTCGAAGGAATTCGAGCGAGATATCGCCGCGCTGGAGCTGAAAGCCATCGAGTTCGAGGGCTCCGATAGCCTCGATCAGCCGGGCGCGGTGCGATGATTTCCGCTGCGGCGCTCTGCCGTTAATTCGCTATGCGCCGCGATCCGATATGGCCGTCTCGCTACCGCCTGGCGCTCCTCGCGCCGGGCGCTGTTGCCATGCTCGCTGCGGGCGGCGCATCGTACGGGAACAGCGCCGCAATGATCGCAGAGCTGGGCGAGGAGAGTCCCGGCGGGGGCGCGACCACGCGCGAGAGCATTGCGGGGCCGGCGGCTTTCTCACATGCCTCTAACGGTTTGGCCGCTGAGGGCGAGGAGCGATTCAAGATCGGCAACGCGATATTCCGCAAGCTGTGGGTGTCAGCGCCATCGTCGACAACGGCCTCCGACGGCCTCGGGCCGCTCCATAACGCTCGCTCCTGCCAGAGCTGCCACCTCAACGACGGGCGCGGACACCCACCCGCCGGCAACTTCCCGGCGGATCGCGCGGTGTCGATGGTGCTGCGACTTTCCGTGCCGCCGCAGAACGACGCGCAGCGCCAGCTTCTTGCCGCTCGGCGGATTGCCAGCATCGAAGAGCCGAAGTATGGCGCGCAACTTCAGAACGATGCTGCCCGTGGGCTCGACAACGAAGGCCATGTGCGGATCGACTATTCGAACGAGCGGGTCACGCTTGGCGACGGCACGGTCGTGACGCTGCGCCGCCCGACGTACGGGGTGGATGCTCTCAAGTATGGGCCACTGCATGCCGGCACAATGCTGTCGGCGCGCGTTGCTCCGCAGATGATCGGCCTCGGGCTGCTGGAGGCGATACCAGAGGACGTCATTCGCGCCGGCGCGGACCCGAACGACGCCGACAGAGACGGCATATCCGGGCGCGTCAGCGAGGTTTGGTCGTCGCAGCTCGATCGCGTGACGCTCGGGCGCTTCGGCTGGAAGGCGGTCATGCCGTCGGTAAGGGAGCAGTCGGCGAATGCGCTCACGCTGGACATGGGGCTCTCAAACCCCATCGATGGGCGCGCATCGGGCGATTGCACGAAGGCGCAGCCAACCTGCCTCGATGCACCGAACGGCAATACGGATCGCGACGGCGGACTGGAGGTGGGCGAGAAGGCGTTCGACGCCCTCGCCTTCTATGCACAAAACCTCGCCGTACCGCCTCGGCGCGACATCGACGATGCCTCGGTGCGGCAGGGCCAAGAGGTCTTCCACGCTCTTGGCTGCCAGGGCTGTCACCGCCCTTCGTTCGTGACCGGGGAAATCAACGGGCAGCCGCAGATCAGCCGTCAGAAAATATGGCCTTATACGGACATGCTCTTGCACGACATGGGCGAGGGGTTGGCTGACCATCGTCCGGAGGGCGCCGCCGATGGTCGCGAGTGGCGCACCGCACCGCTTTGGGGTATCGGCCTGACCCAGCTCGTTAGCGGACATACCCGATTCCTGCACGACGGGCGGGCGCGTAACATCGAGGAAGCTATTCTATGGCATGGCGGCGAGGCGCAACGGGCGCGCGATGGCTATCGGGCGTTGTCGGCGAAAGAGCGCGCGGCGCTGATACGTTTCGTGGAGTCGCTGTGAGCGCAATTGATGCTTTGAAACGCGCGTGTCTGCTACTCGCGTGCGTGACGATGCTCGGTGCTGCCGGGGCAACGGCAGCCGCAGCGTTCGACGACGCGGCGCTTGGGCGGCAGAGCTACGAGAAGATCATCCTGCCGGGCTATGCCGCGTTCGACGACGCAGCACGGGCGTTGGCGGAACGCTCCGAAGCATTGTGCGCACGCCCGTCGGCCGCAGCCTTGGCTGCGGCGCGGGACGCTGCCCGCACGGCTCTCCTCGCCTTCGGGCGCATCGAGTTCGTCCGCTTTGGCCCGATCTCACAAATGCAGAGGCTCGATCGGCTTCTGTTCTACCCCGACACACACGGCATCGTCGGGAAGCAGACAGCAAAGCTGCTGGCAAAGCACGACGATGCGGATATAGACCCGGCGAAGCTCGCTGGCGCGAGTGTCGCGGTGCAGGGCTTCGGTGCCCTCGATGTTGCACTTTTCGGGCTGCACTCGGAGCAGCTCGCCGATGCTGCGCCGGAAGCGGCGTTCCGGTGTCGCTATGTCAAGGCGTTGGCGGCGGACATCGCCCAGATTGCCTCGGAGACGCATGCGGCTTGGATGGGCGACTACGGTCAGCTGTGGCTTCATGCCGGAGACGCCGAAAACAAGACGTATCTCACCAACAAGGAGACGACGCAGGCGCTCTATCGCGCCTATGTCACGCAGCTCGAAATTATCCTGACTCAGCGGCTGGCTACGCTCAACGGGCCTGACGCCAAGCAGACCGGTCCGCTGCTGCCGCACGGTGGGCTTGCATTGCCGTTCGTCCTGGCCGGCATTGAAGGGGAGCGCAGCCTTCTGGGCGATAACGGCTTCACTGCGCCCGATCTTGCTCAAACGGATAAAGAGCGCGACGCGGTCGCGATGCTGGAAAGCGTGGCGACCGACCTCGGCTTCGCTTTACGCGCCGGCGAAGCCGCAGTCGCTATCGCCGACGACCCGCTGTCCGATGCCAAGGCACGCGAGCGCCTCGCGCCAATGCTGCTGTCGCTCAAGAATGCCGAAGAGTTGGGTCGCGGCTCGCTCGGCACGCTGACCGGGCAGACGCTCGGGTTCAACTCTCTCGACGGAGATTGATGGGTCGTCAACCTCAAGGCTGCCGACCCATATCCTTATTCGGCGTTCGCGGTCTTCTTGGCGATGAACTGTCCCGTCATGTCCACGACGGACTGCTGGCCAGTGGCGCTCGGCAGTTTCATCACGTCCTTGGCGTCGAGGTCGAAGCGCTTCATGTCGACCATGCGGATCGTCTGATCGTCATAGCTCTTGAAGTAGATCTTGAGATTCTGCGGGTCGCGCATGGTGGTGAAAATCGTCTGGTCGGCGTGCACGGTGCCGTTCACGTCCTCGCGCGCCGCGCCGTAAGGGATGTCGAAGTTGTTGAGGATGTGGAAGCCGCTGAAGATGCCGGCTGTGGCGTCCGGAGCCTTGAGGGCGGTCGCGCTGAAGGCCGCGGCGCGAACGAAGCGCGAGGGCGGCGTGAAGTCGCCTGGCAGGCCGAACATACCGGCACCCATCCCGAACGACTGGAAAGTCGTTCCGTCGATCTTCACGGGCGGGACATCGCGCGGGCTGAGCGTGATGTAGTTGCGCAGGTTCGTCATATGCCAATCGAAGCTGGGCGAGTTGGTGAGCACGCCGAGCGGGTTGTCGCTGACGACGAGCTTACCCTTCAGCGGCTCGATGACGATGCTCTTGCCGCTCTTGTCGTAGACGATCCAATGAAATGGCTGTACCGCGGGCGGCCAGCCGGGAAGCATGGTCGGCGCGACAACGACTTCGCCGGACTCGACGGCCGCCTTCACCTCATCGACCGTCGCGAACTGCGTCAGAAGCCAGGTCGAGAAGTCGATCGAGGACATCGACTTCGACTGGTTCTCTGCGGTCGTCGGCGTGTACTCGGCCATGGTGGGGAAATAGAAGGTACCCATGGCCAGGCCCTTCTCGTTGATGCCGTCCATGACGCCGAGGTTGCCAAACACGATGGCGCCCAGGACCCCGTATTTGGTCGTCCACTTCTTGCCGTCGCCGAGCGGTGTGAGGCCGGTGAACTCGTAATTGCGCGCCAGTACCGCGTACGTGATGTCGAGCTGAATGCCGAATTCGACCGTGCGGCCATGGACTATGGAGCCATCGGCGTTGTGCAGAAGTATGCCGGTGCAGGCGGCGGCGGATTGGGCCGTCACGAAAGCAAAAGCTGCAACGGCGGCGATGCCGCGGAAAAGCTTCGAGGCGCGTGTGTTCGTGCGGCGTTTCATGACAGCAGCTCCTGGGCGAACTTGCAATGTTCGCTTAAGCGAGTACCAGAGCTTGCTTTCGGTGCCGTGCGGCCAACCGATCGAATTTTATCGATTGCCCTAAGACACTCCGTCAGACGAGCCCGTTAAACTTGCGGTAACGGGTGACGAGCGCGTTGGTCGATGCGTCATGGGCGAGCTTAGGCTCCGCGCCGTCGCGCAGTTCGGCGATGATCTTCTTGGCCAGAACCTTACCGAGCTCGACGCCCCACTGGTCGAAGGGGCCTATGCCCCATATGGCCGCCTGGACGAACACGCTGTGCTCGTAGAGGGATACGAGAGCGCCCAGAGTGCGGGGCGACAGGCGATCGGCGATGATCATGTTGCTCGGCCGGTTGCCTTCCATGACACGGAATGGCGCGTCGGTGGCAGCAACACCCTCGGCCTGGACTTCCTCAAGCGTCTTTCCGAACGCCAGCCCTTCTGCCTGCGCAAACAGGTTCGCCATCAGCAGGTCGTGCGTTTCCTTCAGCGGGCTCAAGGGCGCGAGGAAGCCGATGAAGTCGACCGGCACGAGGCGCGTGCCCTGGTGCAGCAGCTGGTAGAACGAGTGCTGGCCATCGGTGCCGGGCTCGCCCCAGATGATGGTTCCGGTGGCGTAGTCGACGCGGCGACGCTCAAGGTCGACACTTTTGCCGATGCTCTCCATCAACAGCTGTTGCAGGTAGGCGGGAAAGCGCGCGAGGTTCTGCGCGTAAGGCAGCACGGCCTGAGACTCGGAACCGAAGAAGTCCGCGTACCAGACGGTGAGCAGTGCCAGCAGGACGGGGAGGTTCTTGTCGGCCGGCGCCGAGCGGAAATGCTCGTCCATGTCGCGGAAGCCGGCCAGCAGCTCGGCAAATCCTTCCGGTCCGATGGCGAGCATCGTCGAGAGGCCGATCGCGGAATCCATCGAGTAGCGGCCGCCGACCCAGTCCCAGAACTCTAACATGTTGGCGGTGTCGATGCCGAATTCGGTGACGGCCTTGGCGTTGGTCGATACGGCGACGAAGTGGCGGGCGACGGCGTCGGCGCTGCCGAGCTTACCGACAAGCCACGCGCGTGCGACGTCGGCATTGCTCATCGTCTCGAGGGTCGTGAAGGTCTTCGACGACACGACGAACAACGTCTCAGCGGCGTCGAGGTCGCGCGTTGCCTCGGTGAACGCTGCGCCGTCAACATTGGAGACGAAGCGGAAACGGAGATTGCGATCGCTGAAGGAACGCAGCGCGAGGTACGCCATCTCGGGGCCGAGGTATGAGCCGCCGATGCCGAGGTTGACGACATTGCGGATGGGCTTTCCGGTGTAGCCCTTCCAGGCTCCCGACCGAACGCGGCCAGCGAAGTCCGCCATGCGATCGAGCACCGCGTGGACGTCGGGCACGACATTCTTTCCGTCGACCTCGATGACGGCGTCGCGCGGGGCACGCAACGCCGTATGCAGCACGGCGCGCTTTTCCGTGACGTTGATCTTGTCGCCGCGGAACATCGCATCGCGCTGCGCGGCGACGCCGCGCTCCTCGGCGAGCCGTGCGAGCAAATTCATCGTCTCGGGCGTGATGCGGTTTTTGGAGTAGTCAAGAACAAGACCGCCGCCCTCGACGGTGAACCGGGCTGCGCGCTGCGGGTCGTCCGCAAAAAGCTCGCGCAGGTGTTTGCCCTTGATGCTGGCGTGATGTGCGGCAAGCGCCTGCCACGTCGCGCTGGATGTGAGCGGCGTTGCTTCAGATCGGCTCATAGGTTGACCTCTAGGTGAGCGCTTTGCTCTTGGCTCCGATGGACTTCAGGAGGTCCTGCCAGGACGCGACAAACGCCTTGGCACCGTCGGACTGCAGCTTCTGCGCCAACGCATCCACATCGACACCTGCCTTGGTGTGGGCCGCAAGAATGGCGTCGCAATCGCCTCCGTTGGCCTGCAGCAGGCCATCCAAGCGGCCGTGGTCGGCGAAGGCGCGCAGCGTATCCTCCGGCATGGTGTTCACCGTGTTCGGCGCGGCAAGTGCTTCGACGTACAGAGTATCGTGCGCGCGCTTGTCCTTGCTGGACGTGCTCGCAAACAGCAGACGCTGCGGGCGAGCACCTGCATTCTCGAGGCGCTGCCAGCGGTCGGATGCGATCAGCTCACGGTAGGCACGGTAAGCCTGCTGACCGATGGCGATGCCGAGCTTGTTCTTCAACTCGTCGGGCACGTCCTCGACGATGGCGCGATCCCAGCGGCTGATGAACACCGATGCGACCGAGCGCACGTCAGGGTCCAGTCCGGCCTCGACGCGGCGCTCCAGGCCGCGGATGTATGCCTTAGCGGCAGCGAGATAGTCCGTGGTGGAGAAGAGCAGCGTGACGTTGACGGGAACGCCGGCAAACGTCGCGGCCTCGATGGCCTGGAGACCTTCCTTGGTGCCGGGGATCTTTATAAAGAGATTGGGCTTGCCGGCCTTCGCGAAGAGATGCTTCGCCTCTGCGATGGTTGCATTGGCGTCGTAGGCAAGGAGCGGCGAGACCTCGAGCGAAACGAAACCGTCGACGCCTGCGGTGCGATCATAGATTGGACGGAAGAGATCAGCAGCCCGCGACAGGTCGTCGAGGGCGAGTTCGAAGAACAGCGCCTCATCGCTCAGTCCCTGGCGCGCCAGCTTTTCGACGGCAGCGTCGTAGGCCGTACCCTTCCCGATCGCCTTTTCGAAAATGGTCGGGTTGGAGGTCAGTCCGGTGACCGAAAGCTCCGCTATCATCGTGGCCAGACGACCGCTGTCGAGCATGTCGCGCGTGATGTCGTCAATCCACAGGCTCTGGCCGGCGTCGTGCAGGTGTTGCGTCGCCTTCACGCGTATTCTCCAATGCATCGTAGGGCGAGTGCACGGTCTTTGGAGTGAGGTGCACCCATCACAAAACTCACTTCTCGGCTCGGTGTCTTAGCGGATAGAAGCGGCAAATCGTAGCGTGAAGATGCTTCCAGCCGGCCACAACGCCTTTTGGGGGCGATTCTTGGCGACCAGAGGGCTATTTCCCCGTTGGAGGAGGCCCTTGGGCCGGGCCACCGGGCGGGGCACCCTCCCTTGCAGCGGCCGGCGGGATATCTCTATCTGGCATCATTGCGCAGCACCCAGCAAACAGGATCAGGACTATGGAACACCGGCGTCTCGGGCGATCTGGTCTCACCGTGCCCGTATTGAGCTTTGGGGCAGGCACGTTCGGCGGCAAGGGCAAGCTGTTCGCCGCATGGGGCTCCACGGATGTCGCCGAGGCGCGGCGACTGCTCGACATATGCCTCGATGCCGGCGTCTCGATGTTCGACACAGCTGACATCTACTCAGCGGGAGAATCCGAGCGGATCCTCGGCGAGGCGCTGAAGGGCAAACGCGACAAGGCCATCATCTCCACCAAGGCAACGTTCCGCTTCGACGATGAGCCCAACAACGTCGGATCGTCGCGTTCGCATCTCCTGAAGAGCGTCGATGAACAGCTGAAGCGGCTGCAGACCGACCATATCGATCTTTTTCAACTGCACGCCTACGACGCCATGACCCCGCCGGAGGAGGTGTTGTCGACGCTCGATACGCTGACGCGCGCCGGGAAGATCCGTTATGTCGGTGTGTCGAATTTCTCCGGCTGGCACATCATGAAGGCGCTCTCGGTGGCCGATAGGTACGGCTATCCGCGCTATGTCGCCAACCAGACCTACTACTCGCTGATCGGGCGCGAGTATGAGTGGGAGCTGATGCCGCTCGGCCTCGAGGAAGGGCTTGGCGCTGTCGTGTGGAGCCCTCTCGGCTGGGGGCGCCTCACCGGCAAGATCCGGCGCGGCACGGGAATCCCGAAGGAGAGCCGTCTGCATGGCTCGGCAGAGTTTGGGCCGCAGGTCGACGACCAATATCTGTTCAAGGTTGTCGATGCGCTCGACGAGGTGGCGAAGGAGACCGGCAAGTCCGTCCCGCAGATCGCGCTCAACTGGCTGCTGCAGCGCCCGACTGTTGCGACGGTTGTCATCGGGGCACGCAACGAGGAGCAGCTGAAACAGAACCTCGGCGCGGTCGGTTGGAGCCTCACCGCTGAGCAGATCGCCAAGCTCGACAGGGCGAGCGAGGTGCCGCTGACGTATCCCTATTGGCACCAGCGCGGCACGTTCCTCGAACGCAATCCGGCTCCGGTGTGATTTTAACGAGAAGGAGCGCGGTCGCCGCGCTCCTTCTTTCTTCGATGCTCAGGCTGCGGGGCGCGCCTGCTTGAAGCGCGTTGCCGCGTGCTGCCGCGACAGGTTCGGGCCGAGCGCGCCGCGTGCTTCCTCGAAACGCTTCCAGTCCCCGGCGTCCGGCAGCGCGGGAATGGTCACGACCTCTCCCTGATCGAGGCCCGCGAGCGCCGCGTCGACCATCTCACCTGCGTCCATGACCATCTCGGCCGGCAAGGCGTTGATGTCGCCGCCGGAACGCTCCCAGATCTCGGTGCGCGTCGCCCCCGGCAACACAGCCTGCACTCTCACGCCGGTGTCCGCGAGCTCGACCTTCATGGCCTGGGTCAGAGCCAGTACGTAGGCCTTGGTTCCCGCGTAGGTGGCGTTGGAGATTTCAGGCGCCAGCGCCAGCACCGAGGCGATGTTGATGATCGTGCCTTTGCGGCGCGCAGAGAACGCCTTCGCGGCGATCGAGGCGAGGTGCGTCACCGCGACGATGTTCAGCTGCACCATGTCGTCGATCGATTTCAGCTCGTGGTCGGCAAGCTTGGCGTTGGCGTAGATACCGGCGTTGTTGACGAGCAGCGTGATCTCAGGATCGCTCGCCAGCTTGCTCTCGACACGCTTCAGGTCGCTGGCATTTGTCAGGTCGGCTTGCAGAAGCTCGATGCTGCGTCCGGTATTGGCCTTGAGGCGGTTCGCCAGCTCCTGAAGCTGCTTGTCGTTGCGCGCGACAATGACGAGGTCGTATCCCCGGCGCGCCAGCCGGTCGGCGTACACCGCGCCGATACCCGTGGAGGCTCCGGTGATGAGGGCTTTGCCTTTTGTGGTCGAGGCCATGATCGTCTCCTTTTCATGATGATTATAATGTTTTATGACATGCCAGTCCCCTCAGGTCCTGGCGTTGGAGCGGCTACTCGGCGGCGAGGGCTTCCCGCGCCGCCAGCAAAAATTCGTCCGAGATCGGCTGGCCTTTGGTCGCGCGTGCCAGCATCAACGATCCGACGAGAAGCGCGACATCGGCGATGGCCTGCTCGCGTTTGGCAACCTTGCCGCGACCACCCAGCATGGCCTCTACACCCTCGATCATTCCCTCGACGCCGGTCGCGAAGGCTTTGCGGACAGATCCCTTGAACTCCTCGCGCGCGGCGTCGTCAGCGAACGCTGCAACAGGGCATCCGGGGCCCGGCTGGTCGCGGTGGGCGCGGGCGGTGTAGCGGTTGACGAACTCGGTCAGCGCGGCGCGCTTGTCGCCCTTGTTGCGTTCGATGATGTCGGCATAGAGCTGTTTCTTCTCCGCGAATGCCTGCTCGCACGCTGCGACCGCCAACTCCTCCTTCGACTTGAAGTGACCGTAGAAGGCGCCGTGGGTCAGCCCTGCCTCGGCCATCAGCTCGGGGACGCTCACGCCGTTGATGCCGTGCGTCTTGAACAGACGCGCTGCGGCTTCGATCACGGCGGCATGGTTCTCCGCTGCCTGCTTTCTGGAAACTCTCGGCATGCGTCCTCTCTTACGGGCCCCGTGCAGCTTTTATGATCAGGCACGCTTCGGTGCCATGGGCAACCAGGTTGCCGTTCGCATCGTAGACCTTGCCCTCGGCGCTGGCGACTCTTCCGCCGCCGTGCAGCATCGTCCCTTCACAGCGTAGCGCTCCGCTTTGCTCCAGAACCTGCTTCACGAAGGTTGTGGTCATGGAGAGCGTCGTGAACGTCTCGCCGGGCTTGAGCGCCGAGTGAACGGCAGACGCCATGCCAGTATCGAGCAAGGTTGCAATCCATCCGCCGTGGACAACGCCCAACGGGTTGTAGAAGTCGCCTTTCGGTTCACCCTCAAACAAGACGCGCCCATGCGCCACCTCTATGGGACGAATGCGACAGGTCGAGGCGAAGGCCGGCGCGGGGATCGTGCCGTCCATCAGGGCTCGCAAGAACTCCATCCCTGAAAGACTGCGCGCAAGGCCTCGCGCGTCGGACGAAGTCGGCAATCGTCGGCTGTCGTTCATCCGTCCATCCCACTCCTGCGCCGTCCGGCCACACTGCCTTTTATTACGTTCATCATATATTATTCTGGTCATCATGAATAGAAGGCGGCATTCCGCCGCCCTCCGGGAGCGTAAAGATATGGAGCCCACAGATCCGATCGTGATCGTTTCAGCCGCACGGACACCGCTTGGCCGCTTCCAAGGAGCGCTGGCAGGTCTCTCGGCTTCGGCCCTCGGCGCAAACGCCATCCAAGCTGCTGTTGCGCGGGCCGGCGTCGCCGCAGATGAAATCGACGAAGTCCTGATGGGGAATGTGCTGCAGGCTGGTCAGGGACAGGCTCCGGCGCGGCAAGCCATGCGCGCGGCGGGACTGCCGGACGCCGTCGGCGCGACCACGGTCAACAAGGTGTGCGGCTCCGGAATGAAGGCGGCCATGCTGGCGCACGATCTCATTGCGGCTGGGAGCGCCAGCATCGCGGTGGCGGGCGGCATGGAGTCGATGAGCAACGCGCCATACCTGCTCGCCAAGGCGCGTGCCGGATATCGCGCCGGGCACGACCGGATACTCGACCACATGCTGCTCGATGGCCTGGAGGATGCCTACGAACAGGGCCGCAGCATGGGAGATTTCGGCGAGGCGACCGCCGAACGCTATCAGTTCACGCGTGCCGACCAGGATGCGTTCGCCATCGAGACACTGACGCGCGCGCGATCAGCCATCGAGAGCGGGCGCTTCCAGGCCGAGATTTCACCCGTGTCCATACGCGGAAAAGCCGGCGACGTGATCGTCGCTGATGACGAAAACCCGATGAAGGTTTCGCCGGAAAAAATTCCGCAGCTCAAGGCGGCGTTCCGACGTGACGGCACCATTACACCCGCAAGCTCATCGGCAAACGCGGATGGCGCGGCCGCACTCCTGATGACGCGACGCTCCGTCGCCGACCGGCGCGGGCTGCCGGTTCGCGCCATCATCAAGGCGCACGCGACGCACAGTCAGGAGCCGCAGTGGTTCACGACGGCGCCCATTCCGGCAATTCGCAAGCTGCTGGACAAGGCCGGCTGGGCGCCAAGCGACGTCGATCTCTATGAGATCAACGAAGCGTTCGCGGTCGTCGCCATGGCGGCTCAGAAGGAACTCGGGTTGTCGCGCGATCAGCTGAACGTCAATGGCGGCGCCTGCGCTCTCGGCCATCCGATCGGAGCAACCGGCGCTCGCCTCATCGTCACGCTACTGCATGCGCTCGAGCACAACGGTCAGCGGCGCGGCGTCGCATCGGCGTGCATCGGTGGTGGCGAGGCGACAGCGATCGCCATCGAGCGGATTTGACGCGACCCGCCGCTCGCTTCTGCATGGCCGGTTCAACAACGGCCATGCAGCGCGTCGCGCACGGAAGCGGCCGCCACTACCGGCGCTTTGCAGGACCGCGTGATTGCGGCTGCGCCGGAAGCCTGATCTGCGTGCTGGTCGGGCCGAGCGAGGGCAGGTCGACACCTCGTCCACCTCCAAGCAGCCCGCCGACTGCCTTGCCGCCGTTCTTCAGAAACTCCGCCTGGCCGATCAGCCCCTTCAACTGATTAGGCCGCGCATCGTGCACCTCGTTGCGGTAGCGCTCGTAGGCTGAACGGCTCAGCGATGAAGCCGTCGCAAGCCGCGCATCCTTGTAGAAGCCCTTCGCCAGCAGCACGAGCGAATAGACGGGAGCGCCGAACAGAACGGTGCTGTCGAGGTCGATGTCCTGCGGAGTCGTGTTCCGCCAGATTTCGAGGTTTTCCCGGAAGCGATCGGAGAGCTTCACGTCCTCGCGCGCGGCCTTCCAGTAGGCGCTGTCCTGGCGATTGTTCAGATGGTAGTGGAGCTGCACGAAGTTGCGCACCTCTTCGTAGAGACGGCTGATCTGGCGGTTATAGCCGGCTGCGAGTTCGGGCTCGAAATCGCGCGTTGGCATGAAGTGATACAGCCAACGCACGCCGACATCGGACATGAAGATGGCCGTCGCTTCGAGGGGTTCGATAAAGCCGCTCGAAAGACCCAGCGCGACGCAATTCTTGACCCATGCTTTGCGCACGCGCCCGGTCTTGATCGGGATGATGCGCGGCTCGCAGCCCTTGGCCTGGTCGCCGTAGTATGCCAGCAGTTCCTCGATGGCTTTATCGTCGGAAATGAACTTGCTGGAAAACACGTATCCCGTGCCAACGCGCGTGGTCAGCGGGATGTTAAAGTTCCAGCCGGCCGAGAAACCGGTTGCACGCGTCGTTGGCGCGATGACGCGCGGATCCTTGTGTGGAATCTGAACGACGGCGGCGCGGTCGTTGAGCAGATAGTCGGCGTAGGATTCAAATGGCTCGCCCAGCGCCTGCTGGAGAATGGAGCCGCGGAATCCGGTGCAGTCGATGACGAGGTCGACTGGGTGCTCGCCCCGGCCGCGCAGGCTCAGCGACTTCACGAACCCGCGCTCGTCGAGATTGACGTTGTCCACGTCATCGAGGATGTGCTTGACGCCGCGGCTGGTCGCGACGTCCTTCAGCATGGCGGCGAGTTTGGTGGCGTCGAAGTGGTATGTGTACCCGACCTCGCCGGTGAAATCGGGCTGGCCGGGACGACGTGGCGCGAGGTTCCCGCGTACGATCTCGACGACCGGCGAGAACGTCCTCACATATGACATGCCGGCGGAAGCGGTTGCGCGCGCGGAATCGAAGGAGACGAAGTAGTCCGCGATCTGACGGCCATCGATCGACGGCGGGGCATTGAGGATGTTGAGGAACTCTGCGGGCTGCCCCTTCTCGTCGTGGTGCCAGTTGATGAAATGCGCTGCCACTTTGAAGGTCGCGTCGGTCTGCTTGAAGAATTCCGACTCGGAGATGCCGAGCTGATGCAACAGCATCACCATGCCCGGCAGACTGGCCTCGCCAACGCCGATGATCGGGATATTGGGGGACTCGATGAGTGTTATCTCGGGCCCTTGCTTGGCATCCTTCGCCTTGCCGAAGCGGTTGAGGAACGCGGCCGCAAGCCAGCCGGCCGAGCCACCTCCTACGATCGTGATACTGCGAAGCGGTTCGCCCATTGATTGCATCCCCCGAAGAGCTCGCGAGACGTTAGACCTACGGCCGAGGCCTGCCAAGCGGCAGGCGAACCTGGGCATCGGCGCCGAATGACGCTGCTGTCGCGGCCGGGGGATGCCGGTGTGCGGGTGGCTAAGAGAACAGACGCGAGAAGATGATTATTTCGAATGCGTAGGCTGCGAGGAGAATTGCGGGCATGGCCCATTTGACCCAGCGCGGGTAGCCCTCGGGATAGAGCCACGCATGGAATGCGAAGATGGCGAGCGGCATCAATGGCCAGGTCGTCAGCCCGACGCTGATGATGTTGCCGATGAAAGTGCTCACGGCGGGGTTCAGCCCGGAGAGCTGTGGATTGAGAAATAGCAGCTCGAGCATCACGACGGGGAACAGCGTCAGCAGCACCAGCGCTGCCGTCTTCCAGATGCTCGGCGCGTTGCCGGTCGCCGGGTCGTTTGGAATCCAGCCGGGAAAAGACGTGTCGATGCGTTGCAGCTGGTATCCGCCGACGAGATCCTCACCCTCTCTGATCATCGCCGCGCGCGCGTCAGACTTGAGCCAGCGCTCGAGGTTCGCGCCGGTGTCGAAGCGCAGGACCGTCGTCCATTCGGTCTCGCCTCGTTGTGGCGGATAGACGAAGGAGCCGAGGAACCCGGGAAACTTCGATTGCACCTTCTGGATACGGTCGGCCCAAGCCCGATACTGTGCCTCCCTGCCCGGCTTGATCTGTGTGACGATGACGAGGCTCACGCCGCGCGATACCGCGTATTCGGTGGCCGCCTGACCAACGAGCTGCATTACGACGCCGCCTGCGACCAGAGGCGCCGCCGCTTCGATCAGCTCTCGATTGGCATCGCTGCGCCGCCACAGACGCAGGGCGTCGGCAGAGCGAAAGCGCGCCACCGCGGCCACCTCCAACTGATCCGGCGGCGTAGCAGGCCAGAGCTCGACGCTTTCGACATCACCCGATGCGACGAGCGCGCTCTGCCAGCGGCCCTGCCAGTCGGCAAAGTCCGCTTCACGCCCTGGAAGTACGCGCGCAGTCACCAGCAAAGTCGACGTGTTGTTGCTCACTGTTCCCGCTCAGTCGCCGCCCCAGGAGATAGGAGATGAGCCCATCTTGGGGCTCCCCGATAGCACGGTTGGTTAGTGGAAGTCGCGAGAGCCGGGCAGAATACGCACGTTTCGTGGATGGCGGGCGCGCGGCGCTTGGGGATGCAAGAACTCGTCGGCGCGCGAAAGGGTGGTGGTGGTTTGGACATCCTCGGAAAGACGGCCAAGCTCGGCCGTGCGATCGACGATACGATGCGCCATCAAATGCACGACGTCCTCAGCGCTGCGCTGGACCTTGCCTTCGATCAAGAGCAGACGTCCGCCCATCACCTCACGACGAAACTTCTCGAACGTACGGGCCCACAGTACCGCGTTGACGATCCCGCTCTCGTCCTCGAGCGTGATGAAAATCGCATTGCCCTTGCCGGGACGCTGGCGCACGAGAACCACGCCGGCAACGCGTCCCCAGCTTCCATCGGCTTGACGACCAAGCTCGTCACAGGACGCGATGCCCTCGCCGCGGAAGAGCCCGCGCAGGCATTGCATGGGATGACCTTTGAGCGACAGCCGGGCCGTCTGATAGTCGGCAGCGATGTGCTCGCCGAGCGGCATCTCGGGAAGCCGGGCCTCCGGCTCATCGCCCATATCTCTTTCGCGCGCGGCGGCAAACAGCGGCAACTCATCAGCGTCAGGGATACGCCGCGCGGCCCATAGCGCGTCGCGGCGCACGATATCCACCGAGCCGAAACAATCGGCGTCGGCGAGCAACCGCAATGCCCGCTGCGGCAGGCGGGTGCGCAGCGCGAGAGCATCGACGTCGGCATAGCCGTTGCGGCGCATTTCGATCAGCCGCTTGATCCATTCCTCGGACATTCCCGCAATCTGGCGGAAGCCCAGCCGCATAGCCGTCCTGCCGTCCGGGCCGGGGCATAGCGTGTTGTCCCATTCACTCTCGTTCACATCGACGGGGTAGACCGTTACGCCATGCTCGCGGGCATCGCGTACGATCTGAGCCGGGGCATAAAATCCCATCGGCTGGGCGTTGAGAAGCGCGCACGCGAAGGCCGCCGGATAGCGGCATTTGATGAACGCAGAGACATAGACAAGCTTTGCAAACGATGCCGCGTGGCTTTCTGGAAAGCCGTATTCGCCGAAACCTTTGATCTGATCGAAGCAGCGTTGGGCAAAAGCGCGCTCATAACCGCGCTCGACCATGCGCTCGACCAGAAGGGATTCGAACTTGTGTATGGTGCCGACGTTGCGGAACGTCGCCATCGCGCGCCGGAGCTGATTGGCCTCGGCGTCGGTGAAGCGCGCGGCGACCATGGCAATCTGCATGGCCTGCTCCTGAAAGAGCGGCACCCCGAGAGTGCGCGACAGGACTTTGCGCAGTTCGTCTGCATCATGAGGCGGCGCCGGAGAAGGATAGTTTATCTCCTGGGGATTTTTGCGCCGGCGGAGATAAGGGTGGACCATATCGCCTTGAATGGGGCCCGGTCGCACGATCGCAACCTGTATGACGAGATCGTAGAATTCAACGGGCTTGAGACGCGGCAACATATTGATCTGCGCGCGGCTCTCGACCTGAAAGACGCCGATCGAATCTCCCTTCTGCAGCATCCGATAAACGTCGGGCTGCTCGCGCGGCAGCGTCGCGAGCTCGAAGCTCTCCCCCTCGTGCACCTTGATGAGATCGAATGCCTTGTGAATGCAGGTCAGCATGCCGAGCGCGAGGACGTCGACCTTCATCAGACCGAGGACGTCGATGTCGTCCTTGTCCCATTCGATGAAGGTGCGATCCACCATCGCGGCGTTGCCGATTGGAACGATCTCGTCGAGCCTTCCGCGCGCCAGAACGAATCCGCCAACGTGCTGGGATAAATGGCGCGGAAACCCGAGGATACGGGTCGCGAGCGTGACGGCCTGGCGGATGACCGGATTGTTGTGATCGAGGCCGGCCTGACGCAGATGCGCTTCCGGAATATCGGAGCCCCAGCTTCCCCAGACGGTTCCGGCTATGCGCGCCGTGATATCCTCGCTGAGGCCCAGCACTTTGCCGACTTCGCGAATGGCGCTGCGGGGTCGGTAACGGATCACCGTGGCGACGAGCCCTGCCCGCGCCCTACCGTAGCGCTCATAGATGTACTGGATCACTTCCTCGCGCCGGCTATGCTCGAAATCGACGTCGATGTCGGGCGGCTCGCGCCGTTCGCTGGAAATGAAGCGCGCGAACAGCAAAGAGTGCTGGTCGGGATCGACGGACGTAATGCCGAGCACGAAACAGACGGCAGAGTTTGCGGCCGAGCCGCGCCCCTGGCAGAGAATGCCCTTCTCCTTGGCATAACGCACGACGTCGTAAACCGTGAGGAAGTATGGAGCGTAGTTGAGCTGGTCGATGAGCTTCAGCTCCATCTCCAGCTGCTGGCGAATTCTCTCCGGTATGCCGGATGAATAGTGCGCGTTGGCTCCTATCCAGGTGATGTGTTCGAGCCAAGCCTGTGGCGTCCATCCTTCCGGAACTGGCTCCTCGGGGTACTCGTATTTGAGGTCGCCGAGGGAGAACGCCACGCGGTCGATGAGATCCTGCGTTGCGGCGAGGGCGCCCGGGCAGTCGCGGAACAACCGCGCCATCTCGGCACTCGATTTTAGATGCCTTTCTGCGTTGGCTTCGAGACACCGGCCTGCGGATTCGATCCGCAATCCTTCCCGAATGCAGGTCAGGATATCCTGAACAGGCCGCTGCTCCGGCACATCGTAAAGCACATCGTTGATGGCGATGAGCGGCACCCCTGTCCTCGCTGACATGGACATGCGGTCTTGCAGCCGCTCCCGGTCGTCGCTTTTGAGCGTGATGCTCGCTGCGAGCCAGGCATTACCCGCAGCCGCCTCGTCTACGGCGCGGACGTGCGCTTCCAATCGATCGCAGTCCTCTCCCGGCATGATGATCAGCAGCAGGCTCGCGCAATCGCACAGCAGATCATCGCGCAGCAGCGTACATTCGCCCTTATCCGCCGCGCGCTTACCTTGCGTCAGCAAGCGGCAGAGACGCGCCCATCCTTCGCGGTTGCGCGGATATGCGATGATGTCGGGTGTCCCGTCGGCAAAGACGAGACGCGTGCCGACAGCAAGCTTGAACGCCTTGGCGCGTTGCTTGATCGCATCGGCGAGAGCTGCGTAATCGTCGATTTTGGCGGTGGTCATCCAGGCGTACTCGCCGGGGCCGGAGCCCTCGCGGACTTTTTGCGGCGCGGGCAATCCCTCACGACGCAGATCCTCTAGCGCGCCATAGGCCCTGACCACTCCGGCCATCGTATTGTGGTCGGCGATGCCGATGCCGGAATGTCCGAGCAGCACGGCGCGCGTTACGAGGTCCTCGGGATGCGATGCTCCCCGCAGGAACGAGAAATTACTCGTCGTCGCGAGCTCGGCATAAACGGTCATGGGAAGAGCCCGTGCAGAAACCACCTGTGTGGCTCCGGCGTCTGCGTAGCCGCACGGAAGATCCAGAAGCGGGAACCGGTGGTGCTCTCGACGCGGTAGTAATCGCGAGTGCCGTAGCCTGATGGCGTGCGCCACCATTCGTCCGCGATACGCTCCGGGCCTGTTGCGTGCGCAAGGCGATGGATGTCGCGGCGCCAGCGGAGGCTCGATGGGGCTTCGTTCCGGTCATCGATGGCGACTTCAATCGGGTGCGGGTGCGCAAAGATCAGAGGCGGTCGTAAGCTCTGGCTGGGGGGCTGCGTGCCACGCGCCCATGCGTTCGATGCGGCAACAGCGCCAGCGGGAATCATGGTCTGGGCACGTTCGGGAATATGACTGTCGACGGGCTGCAGGCGCGTTACGTTGGCGGGTCCGAGGATGATGGTCAGGCGGTCGATGAGCTGGGCCAGCTCTCCGCTTTTCTCCTCACGCGCATCCAGGGTTGTCTGACGCTCGGCGAGGTTCTGCGTCCGCACAGCTTCGAAACGTATGAGGTCGAAACCGAACCCGGGATCGAGAGGATCGGCGAGCGTATCGAGGCGATCGCGATAAAGACGCATGATCACGGCGGGGTCACGGGTCGGCCGGCTCGTCTCGACGCCGACCCGGAAAATAGCTCCGTCCGTGCGCATGAATGTTGCGAGGAACGCACGACCGCCCTCACCGCGTTCGTGCAATTTTTCGCTGACGACTTCCGCCAGCTCATTGACGATGCCGGCAATGACGTCGTGACTGGCGACGGGCTCGGCACAGCTCCGCTCGGCTCTACATGGGGCAGGCGTCCGCAACGGCGTGATGCGGCGGTCGGTTTCGCCGAGCACGCGTGCGAGTTTTTCCGAGAAGGCGGGCGTAAAGCGCGAGGTGAACAGCACCGACGGGCGGTTGGCGATATCGGCCAGAGTCTTCAGACCGGCACGCTTCAAAGCGATGGTGTCTTCATGTCCGCATTCGAGCGCCGCCACGGGAAGCATGCGCGCCAGTTCATCGTCATCAGCGAAGCACGGTGTCTGGCGTGCGAAGCGTGCGAGGGCGCGCGCCATGTCGGGCGTCGGCGCGACGGCGATCCGCATAGCGGACACGCCAGCTTCGCGCAGTGCGTTGCCGAGCCGCGCGGCCATCCTCTCCTCACCTTGAAACAGGTGTGCGCATCCTGTGATATCGAGGGCGAGACCGTCAGGGAGATCCAACGCAACGGATGGCGTAAACGCCTGCGCCAGAGCTGCCAGACACTCCAGATAAACGGCATCCGCCGCGGGCCTGGTTGAGATCGCACGCAGGTCCGGCACGCACGCACGCGCATCCGCGAGGGCCATGCCAGGACGCAATCCGATAGACCTCCCGCGATGATCGACCGCGGCGAGACGCGATGCACCGCGCACTTTTTCTATGAACACCAGAGGCCGATGATCTTGGGCAGCATTCTCACGCCGCCAGCGATCCGATGTCAGGAAGGGAAGCCAAAGGCAGGCATACCGCCTCGGCAAAGCCACGGCGTTCATGATCCCACTCCATGATACAGGTCTTGCCGATAAGTCCTGCTGGATGCTTCAGCACCTCGACCTTGAAAGGCGTGAGGGATGTGCTGGCGCAATCCACCTTTTGAGATGCCTCAACGCGCCAGCGCACCTGGGCAGCGTTGGGTATCATCCGGCTCGTCAGCCGGATCAGCACGACGGATACGCCGGACTTCTCCGCCGCGAGTTTCAATCTGCGGCTCGCCGTTAGATCGACGGCGTTGCAGGTTTCGAGCATGACAGCGGACAGAGCCGCGCAGCGCACGCCTTCGAGCGCCGCCCGCAAAGCGGCGATGTGGGTGTGCGCCGTCACGACGATCAGGCCATCGGGATTGATCCCAAGGCTCATCAATCCCGGTCCATAGGCGGATCCGGTCCTGGCAGCGGCAGAGGCTTCGCGCACCCAAAGGATGACAGGAGCGTCGGTCTTTGCGGCGGGTGTTTCTGCGGCCAAAGCCAAACCAAACCCGACGGCTGCACCGGCATCTTCGGGGGCGGCGATCACCTCCTGCAGAAGGGTGACATACGCGTTTATGTTACAGGCCGTTCGCATTGCCAGGAGTGGGACCATACGCTTTGTTCGCTATTTGTTCTAGCGCGGGTCTGCATATTTGTCCAGGCGCTTCTTGGTGAGACGCGATCTTACGCGCCGCGGTTGGGCAGATTAATTCGGGTAGTTCTTGAGGAACTGGTCATCGGCCATGATCGCAGGGCGTTTGCCGAGCGTGCTCTTCATGGCGTGGCTGGCGTGACCCAAACCGAAGGGCCAAAGATCCAAGCCAGCTCATCATTGGGTGGATCTATGCCCGTGCGGTGGCGGAAAGACGTACAAGCACTGCCACTTAGGGAAATAGATGTGCGCCTCGTTGTCGACCCGATCGGGCATGTGCGCTGAAGCGCGCTTCTTCTACTCCAGCATTTTGCTAAACACGTCAGGATACCCGAAGGTGACCGTGCCACGGTTGCCCGGCTGGACTACCGGGATTGCCGGAGGCTCCCCGGATTGCCGATGTTACCTAAATCGCCAAGGTGCGTGTTCACGACGATGTCCTTATGCAGATTGCCGACGTATGGCCCCGCGAGCTTCTGAACATGAGTCCCGTTGAGTTGGCCGATCGCCTTTCCGAGCATCTGACGCGGATGTTGTGTCAATCGCTTCCGAGATCGAACGGAGCCCACACCTCGACGCTCGAGCGCAACAATAATTGAAATGAGATGAGCCAAGCTTCGCCCTAGCCGATCAAGCTTCCAAACCACAAGAACGTCACCCTCTCGCAGCGCATGCCCTTCTGACGCTCGCGTCGGCAAACAAACTTCGGTGCGTGCAAGTCGCTACTGACCAATTGCGATATGGCCAAGCGCGTCTCTCGTCGATCAGCTTCCGGTCCGAGTCCGGCGAAGACTAAATCGGCTCGTCCCCTGATGACGCGGAATAGAATCGCGACCACTCACATGATGCAGCGTTGCGCAATGAAATTTCTCCGTATCCCTTAGGTGGTTGACCACCTACGTGGGCAGGCTTGCTACGGCCTGCTACGGAAAACCTGGTTGCCAGAGGAGTTTGCCCAAAGACTGACCGTCTCGGTTACTCACGCTAACCCATTGAAAAGATTGGTCGGAGCGAGAGGATTTGAACCTCCGACCCCCAGTCCCCCAGACTGGTGCGCTAACCAGGCTGCGCTACGCTCCGAAGCGCCCCTTTTGCCAAGCATGA
>JASBSU010000045.1 GCA_030148725.1 Hyphomicrobium sp. | reverse complement strand
GCTTCCTTGTCACAGGCCTTCATCTCGTCTGGATGGGTCTTCTCCCACTCGGTGACGGACTTGGTCTCGCCGTCTTCCATCTTGTTGTTCATGCAGACGCAGTATTTCTGCACGACTTCCGGGCTCGCGCCTTCCTTCTTGTTGTCGGCGATGCACTGGTTGATCCATTTGACATCGTCCGTGGTCGTGTCGGCGAAGGCGCTGGAGCTTGCCAGCGTGCTGGCGGCGATGAGAAGTGCAAGGCCCATCTTCGACATCGATCTCTCCGATTGCTCTCGCCGCGAAGCGCGGCCGGCGCACGCTACGCTCGGCGCGGGAGCGCCGTCAGTGGGGGTGAAAGCGATGCTTGTGGATTGCGTCGCAAGGGCTTGAGGCGGAACGGAAAGCGAGCGGCTGGTTGCCGCTTACTTCCACTCGGCGGCGGCCTTGCATTCGGCAACCTTCGATGGGTTGGCCTTTTCCCAGCCGGCAACGTCGTTGATCTCTTCGTCGCCCATCGCATTATCGATGCAGGCGCAATAGCCGTGCGCCGTCTCATCGTCGGCGGCGCCGAGCTTCGTGGCGTGCGCCTTGCAGCTCGTCATCCAAGGGAACGGATCGTCATCGCCTTGGGCGCTCGCCGCTGGGGCGAGTGCGCAGAGCGCAAACAGCATCGCGATGGGCAGGGTCTGGCGGCGTGCGATCATGGCTAGGCTCGCTGCGGGCGCAGCGGCCCGCCGACGTCGAGATCGGCTGCGTCGGCGCCGGGATCGTCGGGGGCAACATACTTTCTGGGTGAGCTGCTGTCGCGTTTGTTGCGCGTCTCGGCAGGCTTGGTCGTTTCGCTCTTGCGCCCCTCCGCAGCAGCCCGACCCGAGGTAAGGGGTACCGTCACGGGGGTGACGTCCTCGGCCTTCGCCCGCGCTGCCGCCGATGTTGGAGGCTTGGAAGCCGCGGGGGCGAGGTCCGCCTTACGTTCCGCGGCGGCTGTGGCAGCCTCCGGATCGGGTACGTCAGGGCCGTTCACCGGTCCCTGGTCCTGGTCGTCATCGTTGTCGTCGTTGCCGGTGGGACGCATACCGAGGGCAACAAGCTCCTCGATCTTGCTGGTCAGCACGTCGCCTTCGCTCTTTTCGACGGCTTCGACGGGGACGCGCCACTGGAACGCATCGAGCGCGCCGGAAACAGGCGACACCGGCATCCAGCGGTCAGTGACGAAACCGTCGGCGGTCCATGCCGGATCGCGCGGGGCGTTGACGGCTCTTGCGAGCCATTCTCGAACGCGGCCCTTGTCGGCGTGCTGCTCGCCCTCGATGCGAGCCATGAGCGTTGCAACGCGCTGGGTCATGCGTGCGGGGATGAGCGGCTCCAGTGCGGCGCGGGCCTCATCGAACTGATGCGCCTCGATGGCGGCCGTCGCCACGGCGATCGGCGCCTCGAGCGAGTTGGGGCTCAGGGCTGCGAGCTGGCGGACGCGATCGAGGCGATCGCGCGGGCTGTCGCCGATGCGCGCGTAGGCGTATGCGGTGGCGAGATCGGGGTGCGGCGCGCGACTCCAGGTGCGCTGCAGGATCTTGGCGGCTTTCGGCGTGTTGCCACGCGAGGCGAGGAGGCGGCCGGCGATAGCTGCCGCAGGAACGAGGTCCGATGCCAGGCCGTGGGCTTCGAGCGCGAGGTTGAGTGCGCGCTCGGGATCGGCTTCCTCGGCGGCCTGAGCTTGCGCGGTGAGCAGTACGGCGCGCTTGCGGTCTGCCGCGGGGCGTTCCAGCTGACCGTTCTTGCGCGCGGTGGCGACCGTTTCGAGCGCACCCTGCCAGTCGTTGTCGCGGCACTGCAGATCAAGCAGCGCATCGACAGCCCAACCAAGCTTCGGGTTCAGCGAAACGGCACGTTCGGCGAAGTGGCGCGCGGCTTCGGTTTCATGCTCGCGCTGCGCCTCGAGGAACAGGCCGCGCAGACCGAGCTGCTCGGTGTCGGGGGATGCCAGCATCGCTTCGAAAATGCGGCGAGCGGTGGTGCGGTCGCCCGTGAGCTGGGCGGCCTGGGCACGCAGAAGGTGCGTCAGGGGCTCGTTGGGCAGGGATTTGCGCGCTTGGATCGCGGCACGCGTGGCGGCTGCCTTATCGCCGGCACCGAGGGCGATCATGCCGCTCGACAGCGCGTCGAGGCCAAGCTTCTGGCGACGCCGATTGATCACGTTGCCGACGTGCGCCGGGCTCTTCCACATGGTGCGCAGGAGCGACCAGCAGAGCAGCGTGATGGACACTGCGGCGACGAGCAGGACGACGAAGGTGAAGAGGCTCACCTCGGCGTGGTAGCCCTGCCATTCCATGACAAGCTCACCAGGCCGGTCAGCGAGCCATGCCAATCCGGCCGCGAGAAGTGCGATGCCGACGAGAAATGCGATGAGGCGAAGCATACGACGCGATCTCTACTGGGCAGTTTTGCCGTTGGTTTCCGCGGGCGCTGCGGCGAGCGAAGCTTTGAGTTGAGTCTCGACCGAGGCGAGCGCGCGATCGACGGATTCACGCGCCTCGACCTTGGCGAGGAAATCGTGGGCCGCATCGCGCGCCGGTGCCGGCAGGTTCTTTGCCTCGGCGAGAACGTCGGAGAGACGGTCCTCGGTCAGCGCCTGCTCCATGCGGCCGACGATGGCTTCGGTGCTCTTGTCGTCGGGGCTGTGGTTCGTGCGGCGTACGCGTACGACGGACTTGGCACCGGAAAGCAGCCGATCGACGATGGAGGCTTCCTGTGGCTGCTGCTCGGCGTCGATGATCTGGAAAGCGACAGGCTTGAAATCCTGACGCAGCTCGGTTGCCGTCGGCACGCCTTCGAGCGCGAAGCGGTCGAGCGGGGCGAGATCGACAACGGAGCCGGCGACCTTGCGGGTCTGGTCGAGCTCGGGGGCATAGGGCTTGCCGCGGTCGATGGCGCGCTTCAGGTTGGCGAGTTCGAGGGACAGGACGATACGCTCGGCTGTCGTGCGCCGATCGCCTTCGCTCTTGATGACGCCCTGTACATCCTGCTGCAGCGCCGCCAGCTGGCTGTTGAGCGGCGAAACGGCGGAGGAGACGTCCTCGGGCTTGGCCACGACCGCAAAGCGGGAGTCGACATCGGTCTTGAGGCGTTTCAGGTCTTCCTGCGTGGTCCGCAGGGCGGAGGCAGAACGGTCCGCGTCAGTCTTGAGGGCGGTGAGGCCCGTCGAAAGCTCGGCGGTCTCTGACTTCAGCGTCGCGACTTCGCGGTCGATGCGCTGGGTTCCAGAGCGCGCCGCTTCGCTGGCCTCGGTGGCAGCAGACACGCGCGTGTCAACGTCGAGCGCCACACTCTTGCGGAGTGCATCGAGCTGCGTCGAGAGAGTCTGCTCGAGGTCGGCGAGGCGGCCCGTTATGGCCGCAAGCTGGGGCAGACGACCGCTCTGGGGATCGGTGTTGGCCGCGGTTGCCATCAGCGAGAGCTGCTCTTCGAGTTTGGCGATGCGAGCTGCGGACTGCTGGTCGCCGCCGCCCTGCGCGCCGAGCTTCTCGTTCAGCTCGTTGAGGTTCTTGTCGAAATCAGCCTGCTTCTTGCTGACGCCATCGAGGTTGGCGTCGAACTGCTCGAGCTGGCCAAGCTTGGCCTCGGCCGCCGCTAGCCGGGTGGCGAGATCAGGCGTCGAAGCGCGCTGATTGCGCGTCGTCTCGATTGCAGCGATGCGCTTTTCAAGCGCCGCTGTCTTGTCGGGCTGGTCGCCGGCCGTGAAACCGAGCTGTCCAGCGAGCATGTCGGCAGCCAGCAGCGCGATGACGCCGCCAATAACGCCGGCCGCTATATGGGTGAAGAAACCGCCATAGCCACGCGGCGCGGGGCGTGTCGCCGTACCGGCAGGAGGTACGGAGCCGGCGGCCTTTGGGGCCGCGTCGGTTTTTACGGTCTTATCGGATTTGTCCGACTTGTCGGCGGTCTTCGCAGCCGACGAGGCCGCCGTGGGCGGCGCCCCAGGCGCGCTCGATGCTGCCGCTGACGAGGCCGCGGCAGTGGCGGCCGCCGGCTTATCCTTCGATGCCTCGGCAACTTGAGGCTTGTCCTTGTCGGCCTTCTCCGGCTTGTCCTTTTCGGAAGACGCGGCAGGAGGCGTGACGTCGGTCGCCTTCAAGTCGAGAGTTGCATGGGGGCGGTTGCCCGGCTGAGCAGAGGCGGAACCCGCCGGCTTCTTATCGGGCTCGTTCTTGTTCGCCGTCATATGTGAAATACCTCGCTGCGGACGCGTACGCTCCGGCCCTTCGGGCTCGAAGCTCTAGCATGCGGGTCAGGACGCTAGCCTACACTCCTGACCATAGCGTTGCTACTCAGGTAACGGTGGCCAGCATTCCCTCGAGATTTGGACGCTCAGCAACTTCAACTCGCGTCGCGCCAATGGGTTCGATGGCGGCTGCCACAGCCGGTGAAAGGCAAAGCAATCTCAGAGCTTTGACCGCCTTTTCAAGGGCGGCGGCCTGGACCAGCTGGGTAAAGATCCTCGCCGTTCGCGGCGACATCAAGATGATGGCATCGAGCTTGCCCTCTGCCAGAAGGTTTTCAGTGTCCGGATGCAGGCGTTCCGCCGCCCGGGCGCGATAAGTGACCAGCTCGCGGAGGTCGATGCCATGGCTGGCGAGGGCAGTCTTGAGGTCGAAGGCCACGTCCTCGCCCCGCACGTGAGTGAACGGTCCGGGTGATGCTCCGGCCATTTGAACTATGATCGGCACCAGATCGGCGCCGGTGCCGGGACCGACCGTGATGCTTTCGAAGCCCAGGTCGCGCGCCAGCTGTTCGGTACCGGTTCCGACAGCGATGAGCGGGAGCTTGCGGGCGTCATCGATGGCAGGCGGGGCTGCCAATGCGCGAAGGCCGTTGCGGCTGGTGACAATGAGCCCGGTGGTCCCGCGCAAGGCATCGGCGGCGACGGGAAGGTGCTCGATCGTCAGCAGGGGGTCGACGGAAACGGTGTGGCCAAGTGCTTCCAGCCGTGCGCGGAAGGTGGCCGCCTCGGTCTCCGGCCGGGTGATCAGCAGATGCATCAGGCGGTCGCGAAGAAACCGGGCTCGGCATGCTTCAGCACTTCGCTCGCGACCTGTTCGCCAAGAGAAGCGGCTGTGGCTGCGTCGGCTGTGCCGGTTATCTCCGCTGCATGAGCTTTACGGCCGTCGGTCGTCAGGATCTCGCCGCGGATGCGCAGCTTTCCATCCTGCAATTGGGCGAAACCGGCGATCGGCGTGCGGCATGAGCCTTCGAGCCGGCTCAGGTACGCGCGCTCGGCGCGGACGCACAGCGATGTTTGGGCGTCATTGAGCGGTTCCAGAAGGCGTGCCGTGCGCGCGTCGTCGGCACGGATCTCTATGCCGACGGCGCCCTGGGCGACGGCCGGAAGCATGACGTCGGCATCCACCGCAGCGGTGATGTGTTGGGCAAGCCCAAGACGGTTCAGGCCGGCGCAGGCGAGGAAGGTCGCATCCGCGATGCCTTCCGCGAGCTTGCGCAGCCGCGTTTCGACATTGCCGCGGAACTCAACGACGACGAGATCCGGACGGGCGCGAAGCGCCTGCGCGCGGCGGCGGGGCGAGGATGTGCCGACGACAGCGCCGGGCGGCATGTCCGCAAGTGACGCGTACTTCAGGCTGACGAACGCGTCGCGCGGGTCCTCGCGCTGCAGGATCGTACTGATAACGAGGCCGGCGGGCAGCACGGCCGGGACGTCCTTCATCGAATGAACGGCGAGGTCGATATCGCCGGCGAACAACGCCTCCTCCAACTCCTTGGTGAACAACCCTTTGCCGCCCGCCTCGATCAGCGGTCGGTCGGTGATCTTGTCGCCGGTGGTCTTAATGATAACGAGTTCGCATTGGTCGGCGGACCAACCATGCGCCGCGACTAAGAGAGCCGCTACCTGGCGTGCTTGCGCGAGCGCCAACGGGGAGCCTCGCGTGCCGATGCGGACTTTGGCGGCCTCTCCAGCTTGCAAGCGCGTCTCTCCGGGTGCTAGGCGATGCGATAGCCAAGGCCCGTGTGCGGGCCTCAAGCCGGCCATCTATGCCACGCCGGCCGACGAACGCAAACGCGGTATCGCTTCTGCCCGAGATGCAACAGCAAGAGCCGACCAGCGCCCGGCGCAGCCTTGTGCTGGGTATCGAGACGAGCTGTGACGAGACGGCGGCTGCCGTCGTCGCGCGCGATCCCAGCGGCGGCGGGCAAGTGCTGTCCAGCCTGGTACGCACGCAATGGGAGAAACACAGGCCGTTCGGCGGCGTGGTTCCAGAAATTGCTGCACGCGCGCACGTCGATTGTCTCGATATTCTGATCGGTGAGGCGCTGCGTGAAGCGGGCGTTGGGCTAAGCGATCTGTCGGCTGTGGCCGCAACGACCGGTCCCGGGTTGATCGGCGGCCTGATCGTCGGCGCGATCACGGGGAAGGCCCTCGCGCTGGCGCGCGGTCTGCCGTTCATTGCAGTGCATCATCTCGAGGCTCATGCGCTGACGGTGGGGCTGACGGAGGGCATCGCGCCGCCCTACCTGCTGCTGCTCGTTTCGGGCGGACATACGCAGCTACTGATCGTGCGCGGCGTCGGCGACTACCAGCGCCTCGGCACGACCATCGACGATGCGTTGGGAGAGGCGTTCGACAAGACCGCGAAGCTGCTCGACCTCGGATTTCCAGGCGGTCCCGCGGTGGAGAACGCCGCCCGATCGGGGCGCGCGGATCGGTTCGATCTGCCGCGCCCTATGATGGGGCGTGAGGAGCTGCATTTTTCTTTCGCGGGCTTGAAGACGGCGGTCCGGCGGGCGGCGGAGAAGCTGGCGCCGCTCTCTACGCAGGACGTCTGCGACATTGCCGCGTCGTTCGAGGCGGCCGTTGCGACGTCGGTCGCAGACCGGTGCGCACGGGCCATGGATGTTGCGGCGGTGCGGCTCGGGCCGGACCTTCCGTTGCGCTTTGTGGTGGCCGGCGGCGTTGCGGCAAATCAGAAATTGCGCGGCGATCTCGAGCGCCTTTGCGTCTCCAAAGGGTTCAGCTTTCATGCGCCGCCGCTGGCGCTTTGTGGCGACAATGCTGCGATGATCGCTTGGGCAGGCGCTGAGCGTCTGGCGCGCGGTCTCGTCGACCCACTGCACGCGTCGGTGCGGCCGCGCTGGCCACTCGACAACCAAGCCGCCCCTGCCATCGGCGCGGGCGTCAAGGCTTAAGGCTGCAGTTCATGCTAGATATAGCCGCGAGGGCCGGCTGCAGGGAGCGACCGTGAAGATCGACACAATCGGAATCGTCGGCGGCGGGGCGTGGGGCACGGCTCTCGCCCAAGCGATGCGGCGTGCGGGGCGCGACGTGTTGCTGTGGGCGCGCGAGCCGAACGTCGTCTCCGCGATCAACGAGCGGCACGAGAACGAGACATTCCTGCCGGGCGTGTCGCTCGATGCGGGCATTCGTGCCACCACCGATCTCGGCGAAGTCGCGCAAAGCGATGCGCTGCTGCTGGTCGCGCCGGCGCAGCATGTGCGCATGGTGGCTCGGGAGCTGAAGCCGTCGCTGCGTGCCGGGCAGCCGGTCGTCATGTGCGCGAAGGGTATCGAACAGGCGAGCGGCGAGATGATGGGCGACGTGCTCACCGCCGAGCTGCCGTCGGTGACGCAGGCTGTCTTATCGGGGCCGAGCTTTGCTGCCGATGTTGCGCGCGGGTTGCCGGCGGCGCTGACCGTCGCATGTGCCGATGAGCGCGTTGGCCGGCTGCTCGCAGAACGGCTCGCCGGACCGGGCATCCGGCTCTATTGGACGAGCGACGTCGTCGGCGTGGAGCTTGGCGGGGCGCTCAAGAACGTGCTCGCCATCGCTGCCGGTATCGTTGACGGCAAGGGGCTCGGCGCGAGCGCGCATGCGGCGCTGGTGACGCGCGGTTTTGCCGAGATGCGGCGGCTCGGTGCAGCGCTCGGCGCACGTCCTGAGACGCTGATCGGGCTGTCAGGGCTCGGCGATCTCATTCTCACCTGCGGCAGTCCACAGTCGCGGAACATGTCGCTCGGGAGGGCGCTGGGCCGCGGTGAAAGCCTGAGCGAAGCGCTGGCGGGCAAAGTCTCGGTGTCGGAGGGCGTCTATACGGCGACCGCTGTAAGGCGCATCGCGGATGAAAAGGGCATCGACATGCCGATCTGCGCGGCTGTCTGCGATGTCGTCGAAGGGCGCGCGAGCGTCGATGCCGCGATCGAGCAGCTTATGCATCGTCCGCTGAAGGCAGAAGACTAAGGATACGCAGCTTGACAGCCGCAGCGCGGTGGGCGACGCCGGGAGCCGCAAATTCCGAGGTGTTCCGATGCCTGCCTACTGGTTGCTGAAGTCCGAGCCCGACGCATTTTCCTGGGACGATCTCGTTGCGCGGGGCGCGAAGGGGGAACCGTGGTCGGGCGTGCGCAATTTCACCGCTCGCAACAACATGATTGCGATGAAGGTCGGCGACCTCTGCTTCTTCTATCATTCCAACATCGGCAAGGAGGTCGTCGGTATCTGCAAGGTGATCGAGCTCGCGCACCCTGATCCGACCGACGATACCGGCAAGTGGAGCTGCGTTGACGTCGAAGCCGTGGAACCGATGGCAAAGCCGGTGACGCTTGCCGATGTCAAAGCCAATCCCAAGCTGGCGGATATGGCGCTGGTGACGTCGTTCCGTCTCTCCGTCCAGCCTGTCACTGCCGACGAGTGGAAAGAGGTCTGCCGCATGGGTGGTCTCAAGTCGGTCGCGAAAAAGCCGGCGCAGAAGAAAGCGAAGAAATGAGCCTTTCGGGCGAGCCGCTCGACCCCGGCAGAGCTGCGGCCGCACACGCTTTCATCAAGGCGAACACGCGCGTGCTGACGCCGCCGCTGGTGCCGGAGATTACCCTGCACCTCGCGGAGGAATCCGTCCCCATCTGGCAGAAGACCGAGGAGGAACTCGGCGAGATGAACGTCCCGCCGCCGTACTGGGCGTTTGCCTGGGCGGGTGGCCAGGCACTGGCGCGGTATATTCTCGACAATCCGGCGTTGCTCTTCGGCAAGAGTGTGCTCGATCTTGGATCAGGATCGGGGCTGACGGCGATCGCAGCCATGAAGGCCGGTGCTGAAAGCGCGCTGGCCTCGGACCTCGACCAGTTTTCTCTCGCGGCCGTTCACCTCAACGCTGCTTTGAATGATGTTGCGCTGCAGACGACGGCCGAAAACCTGCTCGAGAAGCCGCCGGGCGCCTTCGAAGTCGTGCTGGTTGGCGATCTTTTCTACGAACGCGTGCTGGCGGACCTCGTTTCGAAGTTCATCGACGCGGCGGCGGCGGCAGGCGCGCTGGTGCTGATCGGCGATCCGCAGCGAAACTATTTCCCGAAGGGGCGCTTTGTCTCAGCAGCCGAATATCGGGTGCCGGTCACGCGCGAACTGGAAGACGCCGAGATCAAGCGGACGTCGGTCTGGCGGCTCGGCTGACCGCCGTCTCATCCGTTTGGGTAATGGCGCCCACCCCAGACTAATTTCGTATTGTGCGCGGCGTCGGTTTGACCGACGTCATTGTCCGGACTTGACCCGGCGGCAAAGTGCGGTGCCGGTCGGTTCGATTGGATTGTGCGCGAAGATACCTTCGCCCAAGAGCTAAATTGCCGTCATCAACCGGCGCCCTCATAATGGCGCCAACGATCAAAAACTCTGGGAGAACGCCCATGTCGGGGAATGTCTATCCGGTGCCGGGTGGCGAATGGCGCGAACGCGCACTTATCGACGAGAATGCCTATAAGACACTTTATCAGCGCTCAGTGACGGACCCCGACGGTTTTTGGGGGGAGATCGGACGCCGTATCGATTGGATCAAGCCGTACACCAAGGTTAAGAACACCTCGTACGATCCGCACAACGTCTCGATCAAATGGTTCGAGGACGGCACGCTCAACGTGTCGGCGAACTGCATCGACCGGCATTTGGCGACCCGGGGTGACCAGGTTGCGATCATCTGGGAGGGTGACGACCCGGCCCAGGACGAAAAGATCACCTATCGCCAGCTGCATGAGCGCGTCTGCAAGTTTGCCAACGTTCTCAAGGCGCACGGCGTCAAGAAGGGTGACCGGGTCACCATATATTTGCCGATGATTCCCGAAGCCGCCTACGCGATGCTGGCGTGTGCGCGCATCGGCGCGATCCATTCGATCGTTTTCGGCGGGTTCTCGCCGGAGAGCCTCGCCGGACGCATTGAGGATGCGGAGTCAAAGTTCATCATCACGGCGGATGAAGGCATGCGCGGCGGCAAGTTCGTGCCGCTGAAGAAGAATACTGACGATGCGCTCGCGAAATCGGGCAAGGGCGACGAGAAGGTGCTGGTCGTGCGCCGCACGGGGCGTCCCGTGGCGTGGACCGCGGGGCGCGATCTTTGGCTGCACGAAGAGACGGAAAAGGTCTCGGCCGATTGTCCTCCGGCAGAGATGAACGCGGAAGATCCGCTGTTCATTCTTTATACCTCCGGTTCCACCGGCAAGCCGAAGGGCGTCGTCCACACGACGGGCGGCTATCTGGTCTACACGTCGGTCACTCACCAGTACGTGTTCGATTATCACGACGGCGATGTCTACTGGTGCACGGCCGACGTCGGCTGGGTGACGGGCCACAGCTACATCGTCTATGGGCCGCTCGCCAACGGTGCCACCACGCTGATGTTCGAGGGTATCCCGAACTATCCGAACAACTCGCGGTTCTGGGACGTCATCGACAAGTGGAAGGTCAACATCTTCTACACGGCGCCGACAGCTATCCGCTCGCTGATGGGCATGGGCGACGAGTTCGTGATGGCGTCGGACCGTTCTTCACTGCGGCTGCTGGGCAGCGTCGGTGAGCCGATCAATCCGGAGGCCTGGGAGTGGTATTATCACGTGGTCGGTGAGGATCGCTGTCCGATCGTCGATACGTGGTGGCAGACCGAGACCGGCGGCATCCTGATCTCGCCGCTGCCGGGAGCGACGGCTTTGAAGCCCGGATCCGCTACTCTGCCGTTCTTCGGCGTGCAGCCGGCTCTGGTCGACGATAAGGGCGTGACGCTGGAAGGCGCGGCCACGGGCAACCTCGTGATCCTCGACAGCTGGCCGGCGCAGGCACGGACCGTCTACGGCGATCACGAGCGCTTTGTGCAGACGTATTTCTCGACGTATCCGGGGACGTACTTCACGGGTGACGGGTGCCGGCGCGATGAGGACGGCTATTATTGGATTACCGGCCGCGTCGATGACGTCATCAATGTGTCGGGGCATCGCCTCGGCACGGCGGAGGTCGAGAGCGCACTCGTCTCGCATCCGAAAGTGGCGGAGGCGGCGGTCGTCGGCTATCCGCACAACCTGAAGGGCCAGGGTATCTATTGCTACGTGACGCTGATTGCCGGCGAGCAGTGGGGGCCGGAGACGGTCAAGGAACTCACTGCGCACGTTCGTAAGGAGATCGGGCCGATCGCCTCGCCGGACCTCATTCAGTTCGCGCCAGGGCTGCCGAAGACCCGGTCCGGGAAGATCATGCGCCGCATCCTGCGCAAGATCGCCGAGGACGAATTCTCCAACCTCGGGGACATTTCCACGCTCGCGGACCCGGCTGTGGTGCAGGACCTCATCAACAATCGCCAAAACCGGCGCGACGCAGCGAGCTGAGGTTTCACCCGGAACAGCGAACATACGGGCGGCTGCTCTAAGCCCGGCTGCGTTTATGCAGCCTCAAAGGAGCAGCCGCTCATGGAACACGTCGTTAGCGTCGGCATGGATGTCGACACTCTGAAACAGCTCGACAATTTGCGCCGGGCGCATCCCAATGTGCCCTCGCGCGTCGAGGTCATCCGCCGCCTCATCTGGGAGGCGCACGCCAAGGTCGCCCGGCCGGTCCAGGTCGCTGGCTAAAGGCCGGTCTCCCGCCGAAACCATCAAAAGGCGCTCCTTACCGGGCGCCTTTCGTTTTTTCGACCCTTTCTTGCAGGAGTTCCGCCCGGAACAGCGGCCATCCCGCCCAGCCCATAGCCTGTCTTCATCGAACAAGGAGACAGTGCCATGACCGCCACCTCTCAGACGACCTCCAAGAACACGGCCTCCAAGGGCTTGCGTTTCGAAGGCGGCAAGGTCGGCGTCCTGCTGCTCCATGGGCTGTGCGGCACCCCCGCCGAGATGCGCTTCGTCGCGATGGGCCTGGCCCGCGCCGGCTACACGGTGCACGTTCCGCAGCTCGCCGGCCACGGCGATGAAAACTCAGGCGGCTGGCAGGACTGGTACATGTCGGCACGTGAGGCACTCTTCGATATCCGCCGCGAGTGCGACACGGTGATCGTCGGCGGCCTGTGCATGGGCGCCATCCTCGGCCTCCACCTCGCCGCTCGCAACCCGGGCAAGGTGCAGGGCGTGTCGCTCTTCTCTCCGACGCTCTGGATGAACGGCTGGGCGATGCCGTGGACGGCCCGCCTGTTCAAGCTGGTCCGCTCGCGCTGGTTCGCCGGCTTCATGACGTTCCCGGACGCAGCCTCGCTCGGCATCAAGTGCCCGCGCGTTCGCCAGTTCGTGCAGCAGGCCCTGTCGGGTGAGAACTCCGAGTATGGCCGCGCTGGTGTCCCGGCAACGATGGTGCTGGAGCACCGCCGCATGGTCGATGCCGCCATGAAGCTTCTTCACCGCGTCAAGCAGCCGACGCTGATCGTTCATTCGCAGGAGGACGACTACGCGGCCCTCAACAACGCCGAGTACCTGCAGGGTGAACTGGCTGGGAAGGTCGACCTGGTGGTGCTGAACGACAGCTATCACATGGTTACGCTGGACAAGCAGCGCCATGTGGTCGTCGAGAGCACCCGCGCATTCGTTGCCCGTATCGTGGAGGACGTGCGCAGCATCGCAACGCCGGCCATGGCCGCTGCCGCGTAAAGGACTGATGAGGGCTTTGCTGTGCTAGGCTCAGCCCGTGCCTGTGCCGAACCCATGTCATTGGTGAGCCAACGCATGCGTGCCGAAATGCCGATCCGCGCTGACAATTATTGGGACGGCAGCAAAAGGCCGCGTCCGGCCGCGCAGCCATTCGACAGCGATGCTGCGGTTGACGTTGCCGTCATCGGTGCCGGGTATACGGGGCTGTCGACGGCGTATCATCTGAAAGCGGCAGAGCCGTCACTCGACGTTGCGGTGCTCGAAGGGGAGACGGTTGGCTTCGGCGCCAGCGGACGCAACGCCGGTTTTGTGATGACGCTGTTCGGTGCGTCGCTCGGGCTGATGAAGGCGCTGCATGGTGCAGAGCGCGTGCGCGCGGCGCATGCCTACATGGAGCGCTCGATTGCGGCTCTGGAAGAGATGATCGGCGAGCACAAGCTCGATTGCGATTTCGAGCGCGGTGGCTTCCTGAAGGTCGCGACGACGCCACGCTATGCGGCGCGCATCCGCGATGAGATCGAAACGCTGGAAGCGCTCGGCATTCACGGACATCGCTGGCTCGAGAGCGACGAGCTCAATGGGCGCGTGCGCTCGCCGACGTATGTCGGCGCGTGTCTCGAACCGGGCTGCGGCCTCATCAATCCGCGCAAGTGGGTCGATGCGCTGGGGAGACTTGCAGCGGATGCCGGGGCGCGCATTTACGAGCACTCGCGCGTTGCCCGGGTGGAGCGCGTCGGTGGAAAGTTCCGGCTGACCAGCAACGGCGCGACACTGACGGCCGAGAAGGTCGTGTTCGCCAGCAATGGCTACACCCACCTTATTCCCGGTATGCGCTCGAAACAGCTGCCGGCGTATGTGTTCATCGTCGTCACCGAGCCGCTGAGTGTGCAGCAGATCGCGTCGATTGGGTGGGCGGGGCGCGAGGGTATCGAGGACGGCCGCAATTTCATGCACTTCTATCGACTGACGCCGGACAACCGACTGTTGATGGGTGGTGGGCCCGGTTTCGTACCGTTCGGCGGGCGCATGACACACGACGCACATCCGGCGGCGTGGGAGCATTTGGAAGATTTCGTCGGCACGACGTTTCCCGGGCTGCGCGGCGTCAAGATCGCACATCGCTGGGGTGGTGCGTTCTCAGTGACGGCGGATTCGACGCCGCAGATCGGGACAATGCACGACGGCGCTGCGGTCTATTCCGTCGGCTGCACCGGGCATGGCGTGGCGATGACGCACATGAACGGACGCATCCTGCGCGACCTCGTGCTCGGACGTACGAGCGAATTGACGGAGCTGTGGTTCGTCAATCGGCGAGCCATGCCGCTGCCGCCGGAGCCAATCCGTTCGATCGGTGCGAAGGCCGTCACAGCCGCGATGGCGCTCGACGACTGGTGGTGCGATCGTGGCGGAACGACGTCATGAGGCCGATCCGAAAGATTGCGATGATCGGCGCAACGGGGATGCTCGGTATTCCGATCGCGCTTGCGCTCGTCGAGGCCGGGTTCGAAGTAACGGCGCTGGTGCGGGATCCAGAGCGTGCACGGCGGGCGCTGCCCGCGGCTATCACCGTTGCTCAGGCCGATGTCAGCGACGAGGAGAGCTTGCGGCAGGGGCTTGCCGGACAGGATGGGCTCTATCTCAATCTGTCGGTGGGGCCGAACGCGCGCAGGTGCGACTTCCACACGGAAGAGCAAGGGCTCCAGCACATTATCGCCGCGGCAAAGGACGCGAATGTCGCGCGGATCGCCTATCTCTCCGCGCTGGTGCATGACACGCCGCGCAGCCGCTGGTGGGTGCTCGGGCTGTGGCGACAAGCGCTGGGGCGCGTCAAAGCGTCGGGCATTCCATACACGATCTTCTATCCTACGAACTTCATGGAGACGCTGGCGCAGCGACATACGGCGGGACGGTATTTCCTGATGCTGGGGCGCTCGCAGTATCGCAACTACTGGATTGCCGGCAGCGATTTTGGAGCGCAGGTGGCGCGCTCGTTCGCGCTGCCTTCTTCCGCCAACCGCGAGTACATCGTTCAAGGCCCGGAAGCGCTCACCTACGACGAGGCCGCTATGCGCTATTGTCGCGCGCCGCTGCCGCCGCGGAGGTTGGTTCGCATCCCATTATGGATGGTGCGGGTGGGCGGCTTGTTCTCGCGGACACTCCATTTCGATGCTCGCATCATGGAAACGGTGCTGCGCTATCCGGAAGTGTTCAAGGCGCAAGAGACATGGGCGGAACTCGGCACGCCGACGACGACCATCGAGCAGTTCGCAAAGCGCGGCGTTCGATCAGTATCCTAGCGCCTACTTGCAGCGCAGCAGCGGGCCGCGGTCGAAGTGGAAGTGATCGTGGTGGGCCTTGTTGAACTCGGGGCCGAGCGCGACGCGGAAGTAGTAGCAGGCGCGACGGTGCGCCTCGCGCAGGAATTGGCCCTCGGGCGTGTCGCGCCTGTAATCCGCCGAGATGCTCATCTGCTTGCCGTTCTCGAGGCGGAAGGCGCCAATGTCGATGGCGTTGGCGAGTGAATGCTGGCTGCGCGTTTTCAACCAACGGTCGTTGCCGATGATGTTGCGGCACGAGTAGGTGCCCATGTCCTGCATCCAGGCGACGCGGCTGCCGAACATCTGCTGCGCAAGCGGTTGCACGCCGTACTCCATCCACAGCGCCAGAGCCGTCGCGGCCTCGCAGGTGAGCTGTTCAAGTCCGATGTCGGCGCCCGCCACTTGTGATATCCGCACGGCGTTGGTCCACCCGCAGCCGTTGGGCTGAACCTTGTCAGAAATCGGCGTTGCCGCGATGTGGGGCGTCTTCAGCGCCGAGCGGCATTGCTGGGGATCGTTGCGCAGGGCTGCAAGGCGCAAGTCGACGAACCAGTGCGGCGGATCATCCAGCGAAATGGGAGCCAACGGCGAATAGCGCTGCGGAACGAGCCCGAACCAGAAGATGGCCAGGGTGCCGATTGCGAGTAGCAGTATGAGGAGGATACGCAGAAAATTCCGGCCGCGGCGGCGCATGAGACATTCCCAAAGGCTGTCTCACCTCAGTACAGCCTGGGGCGGCGGGCGCCAAGGATCGCGCGCGCTCAACATCCGGAATCGCTGCCGGCGTGGCGGCGCTGTCACCGGCTTATTGTGCGAGGCGCAGCTTGTTCAAGATGCCGGCGAATTTCTCGAAGGCGGCGCTCAGTTCCCGCCCGCCGCTTGCCTCGGCGTAGTAGTCGCTTTGCGAGGCGCATTGCTGCAGCGTCTGCTTTGCCTTGGACGGCGGATCTCCGAAGGCGATGGAGAATACGATGATCTCTTTGTCCGCCTTGTCCTTGATGGCGTTGCAGAGCTTGGCGGCCTGCGACGCTGAATCTCCATTGTGGAAGGACGTGTTGAAGATGCCGTCGCTCATCACGATGATGGCTTTCACCAATTCCGGGCGGCTCCCATTGCCGCTGAGTTTCTTAGTGCGCTCGTATGGGTCGGGCTGGCTGTTGCCGCCCCAGAAGCCGGACCATTTCGGCGAGATAAGGTTCCAGGCCCATTGGATGCCCATGTGGCCACTGGTCGATCCGCTGGCACGATATCCGTTCACCGCCTGAATGAGTGTCTCGCGGTTATCGGTCAGAGGGATGATCTCGGCGTTCGGGCAGGTGTAGCTCTGGCGGCCCTCGGTGTTGTCGATATCGTTGGGCTGATCCTCATGCACCTTGAAATAGGCGCCCGCGCCAACGGCGGTGTCGGTGGCTGCGGTGCTTCCGGTCCGCTCGATCACGCATTTGTCGCGGCTGCGATTGTTGGATGCCCGCTTCGCGAAGTTGCCGAGATTGACGCCCGAGGAGTAGGGCGCCACGGCAATGCGCACCTTGCGCTCGTCCGGTTTGTGCTCGGGCAGCATCTTGGTGACAAAGGTCTCGAAGGATGACTTCAGCGCGTCGATCTTGCGCTTCCAGTCCGGGCCGTACTCGGTCATCGAGCCGGTGACGTCGAGGGCGACGGCGACCTCGACATCGCTCTGGCCGAAGACGGCTGCCACGGAGACGGGCGCGTTGAGTTCGTTGACGCCTGAAATGCGCGCGGCGGTGGTGGGCACTGTGACGCCGACATCGATGTTCACCGAGCCGGTCTCGCGATCGATGGCGACCACCGGGTCGCCGTACGTCCCGAACATGCTGCGTCCGCTGTTGCGGGCGTTCCCATGAACGTAGCTCTTGGCCAGCTCGATGACCTCGCCGTCGCTGAGCTTGCCATCCAGCATGGCGCGTCCGGCGGCAAGCGTAGCGGCGTCGGCCGCAGCGGCGATGCGGGCGTGCATGTTGGTCGTGCGGGCGAGGTCGATCGCGATGCCGACGGCGAGCAGGAGAACGGTCGAGACCAGGCCGAAGATGATGGCGACGTTACCGCCCTCATCGCGCCGGAAGCTCTGGGTGAACGAGATTAACGACCGTTGCATCCTGTCTCTCCTTGGGACACTGGGGAGAGAGGTTGCAAACAGGGTGCCGGGCCCACTCCGGCGCGAGAAAGCCGGGTCGGATCAGAAGTCGGAGGCTATGCCGCCCTTCTCCCAATCTCCGTAGCGGGCTGGGTCTGGGCCATCACGGCCGCCGACCTCGGGGTCAGGCGCCTTATCGGCGGCCTTTCGGGCACGGCGACGTTCCTCGGCCTCGGCCAGGGCCCGCTCGGCGGCGGGGGATAGGGGGCGCTTCGTTTCGTTAGCACTCATGCTTCACTGTGGGATCCTGTTCGACATTGGAACCGGGGCCGGCACTGGCCCAGCCGCGGGGGACGGGACTGGTGAAAGTCCCGCTTGTTATCCATATAGCATCTCGAGATTTCTGAAGAAGTGGAGCTGCGACAACGATGAACTACGTCAAGACTGCCATGCTACTGGCCGCGCTGACCGCGATTTTCGTGGCGCTCGGTGCTTTGGTCGGCGGCCAGACGGGCATGGTGATCGCCTTCGTGCTGGCACTCGGCATGAACTTTTTCAGCTACTGGAACTCCGACAAGATGGTGCTGCGCATGTATGGCGCGCACGAGGTCGATGAGCGTTCAGCGCCGGAGTACTACGGGATCGTTCGGGATCTGGCACGCCGGGCCGGGCTGCCGATGCCGAAGGTCTACATCATGGACAGTCCGCAGCCGAATGCGTTCGCGACGGGACGCAATCCGGCCAACGCGGCGGTTTGCGCATCGACCGGCCTTTTGCAGGCGCTCAACCGCGACGAGATCGCGGGCGTGATGGCGCACGAACTCGCACATATCAAGAACCATGACACGCTGACGATGACGATCGCGGCCGCTATCGGTGGTGCGGTGTCGATGCTGGCGCAATACATGCAGTTCGGCATGATGTTCGGCGGCGGCCATCGCGATGGCAACTCGGGGCCCGGTATCGTAGGTTCACTCGTTGCAATCTTCGTCGCACCGCTGGCGGCGATGCTGGTGCAGATGGCGATCAGCCGTTCGCGCGAGTATGTTGCCGACCACAACGGTGCGGAAATTTCGGGGATGCCGCTCGCGCTGGCGTCGGCGCTGGCGAAAATTCAGAATTTCGCCCGGCGCATTCCCAATGAGGAAGCCGAGGCAGCGCCGGCCACCGCGTCGCTGTTCATCATCAATCCGCTTTCCGGGCGCGGCATGGACAACCTCTTCTCGACGCATCCGAACACCGAAAACCGCATCGCGGCGCTCGAGGCGCTGGCGCGGCAGATGGGCCAGACGTCGATGCCGCGCGGAGACGCGGGTGGTGTTGACCCGCAGGGCGGACCGTGGTCTTCCGATCCGCGCCGTTCGTCCGGCGGTCCCTGGGGTTGATGGCACGTGGCAAAAGAAGAACGCGCTTCGGCGATGCACAAGCGTCCGCGCGTTCCCGCGCGTCCGCGTGAAGCTCCAGCAGTGGCCCCGCTTCCTGCGGGACTCGAAGCGCGTGAGGCAGCCGTTCGATTGCTGACGTCGGTGCTGGAACAGGGGCACTCGCTCGACGGCGCTCTCGCCAAGGCCTTTCAGAAGACGTCGCTGGAGCCCCGCGACCGGGCGCTCGCACGTCTTATCGCGGCAACCGTGCTGCGGCGGCTGGGGCAGCTCGAGGCGGTGCTGAACAGCTACCTCGAAAAGCCCCTGCCGAAGAAGGGCGCGCTCTGGCAGGTCCTTTTGTCTGGTGCTGCACAGCTTCTGTTTCTCGATACACCGCCGCATGCAGCCGTGGGCCTGGCAGTCGAGCAGGCGCGCAGGGATCGGCAAGCCGCGCGTTACGACAAGCTGGTCAATGCCCTCTTGCGTCGCGTGTCTCGCGAGGGGCGCGCAGCCATAGAGGCGCAGGATGGCGTAGCGCTCAATATTCCCAAGTGGCTGCTCGACCGCTGGACTGCTGCCTACGGAGCAGAAACGGCGCGGCGCATTGCCGAAGCCTCACTGACGGAGGCGGCGCTCGATCTCAGTGTGAAACGCGACACAGCCTCGTGGGCCGAAAAGCTTGGTGGCGCGGTGCTGGTTACGGGCAGTATCCGACTCGCCGCCGGTGGGCGTATCGACGGCCTGCCAGGGTTCACGGAAGGAGCGTGGTGGGTTCAAGATGCTGCCGCGGCACTCCCGGCGCGGCTCCTCGGTGATGTCACTGGAAAAACGGTTCTCGATCTTTGTGCGGCACCGGGCGGGAAGACGGCCCAGCTTGCGAGCGCAGGGGCGGACGTAACCGCAATCGAGCTGTCGGCGACGCGACTAGAACGCCTCAAATCGAACCTCGATCGATTGGGCCTTACGGCAAACCTCGTCGAGGCCGACGCTGCGACGTGGTCGCCGGGACGCTCTTTTGATGCGGTGCTGCTCGATGCGCCTTGCACGGCCACTGGCACGATCCGCCGGCATCCCGATATCCTAAGACTGAAACGCGCTGACGATGTTGCGGCGCTATCGGAGGTCCAGACGCGGCTGCTCGACCATGCGGCGGGGCTTGTCGCGCCCGGCGGCACCCTGATTTACTGCACGTGCTCGCTGGAGCCGGAAGAGGGCGTTCAGCAGGTGGAACGTTTCCTGGAGCGGCATCCGCAGTTCGAACGACGGCCTGTCGTCGCCGGCGAATCAGGTGTCGCGCCGGCATGGCTGACGGATGCCGGCGACGTCAGGACGCTGCCGTTCCAGGCCGCGGACCCGTCGTCGGAATTGACGGGAATCGACGGGTTCTACGTGGCGCGGCTGGTTCTCCGCGGCTGATTCTCGCTCTAGCTCGATCTGCGCACAGGGATGGTTGGCCGACGCCTTGTCTTGGCCGGCTCGCGGCGCTAGTCCGGACCTATGGTGGTAGGCACATCGAAGCCGGCCCGTCGGCGGGCGGCGCTGCGGGGCTCTCATGGCTGAACTGACGCTCAAAGAGCGGCTGCGCAAGGCTGCGCTGACTGCGGATGAGCCGGGCAAGCGTTCGGCGATCGTCAACGCCTTCGTGACGCCGCTGAAGCGCTGGACGGAGCCGAAGGTCCCGCTCGATCATCTCCTCATCGTGCCGCAGGACCTTCGCACTGCCGATCCGAGCTTCTGGACCGAGTTGGAGCACGGGCAGTTCGGTCTCGCCGGGAGCATCGTGCTTTTGCGCGGCGCGTCGCCGTTTGAAGTCGAAGCACCCAACGCTGCGTGGGCGCGTGAATTGCACGGCTTCGGCTGGTTGCGCGATCTCGAAGCGGCGAACAACGAAGAAGCGCGGGCGACGGCGCGCTGCCTGGCGCTCGAATGGACATTGAGATTCGGTTCGGACCGCACTGGCGTTGCGGCGGCGCCGGACGTTGCCGCGCGACGCATGATCTCGTGGCTGTCGCACGCGAACTTCCTGCTCGAAGACGCTGACCCTGAAACCTACGGCGCGATCACCGCGAGCCTAGGGCGCCAGCTCGCACACTTGTCATCGACGTGGCGCGACGCGCCGGCCGGGTATCCGCGGCTGTTGGCGCTGGTTGCGTTGACCTTTGCAGCGTTGTCCCTTGCTGGCCATGACCGGCAGCTGCGCGACGTCGAAGCAAATCTCGTTGCCGAGCTTGCGGTGCAGGTTCTGCCCGACGGTGGACACGTCACGCGCAATCCAGCATTGCTCGTTTCGCTGCTGTTGGACCTGCTGCCGCTCAGCCAATGTTTCACAGCGCGCGATCGCAAGCTGCCGGATCGTCTCGGCGATGCGCTGGTTCACATGCTTCCGATGCTGCACTACCTGCGCCTCGGCGATGGAAGGCTGGCGCGCTTCAACGGGGTGTCGTGTCCGGACGTTGCCGGACTGTCGACTGTCGCGGCCTATGACGACGGCTCCCTGGCGCAGCTCTCAGAGGCGCGGGCTTCGGGCTACGCGCGGCTGCAGCGCGGGAAGAGCATCGTCGTTGCCGATGTCGGCCGGCCGCCACCGCTGGCAATGTCGGCGGATGCGCAGGCTGGCTGCCTTTCCTTCGAGATGAGCGATGGGCCCGAGCTTCTGTTCGTGAACGGCGGTGTTCCGAGTGCAGCGGCGGGCGACTGGCTGCCGGCAGCACGGGCTACAGCGAGTCACAACACGCTGGTGCTCGCGGAGACGTCGTCGTCGCGGCTGATCACGCATCGCAAGATTGAAGCGGTCGCGGGGATGCCGCCGATCCGCTATCCGGAGCGTGTGGAATGGCACCTCGATGACGGCGACAGCGCGGTGCTTCTGGCAAGCCACGATGGTTACTATCGCCGCCACGAGCAGGTGCACAGCCGGCGGCTGGAGCTTTCGGCTGACGGCCACACCCTCAAGGGCACCGACCGGCTCGACGGAATGGGCGGTAAAGTGCGGCTGCGCGCCGATCTGCCGTTCGCCATTCACTTTCATCTCGCCCCCGGTGCGCGCTGCGGCCGCGGCGACGAATACAATACGGCGCTTATAACGCTGTCCGGTGGCGGACGCTGGCGGTTCAGCGTCGAAGGTGCGGTTCTCAACATCGAGGAGAGCGCCTATTTCGCTGAAAACGCCGGTCCCCAGCCGCGAGCGCAGATCGTGCTGCGCGGCGTGACGTTCGGGGAAACGGAAGTGACCTGGGTCGCCGAGCGACTGCCGGAAGGAACTATTGAATGACGAGTGCTCCGTGCGTCCGTCGCGCGCTACTCTCTGTTTCTGAAAAAACTGGTCTCGTCTCGTTTGCGCGTGCGCTGGCCGAAATGGGCGTCGAGCTGATCTCGACCGGCGGGACGGCCGCGGCGCTGCGCGATGCCGGGCTCGCGGTGAAGGATGTGGCGGAGCTGACCGGGTTTCCGGAAATGCTCGATGGCCGCGTGAAGACGCTGCATCCCAAGGTGCACGGCGGGCTTCTCGCCATTCGCGGCAATGCCGATCACGATGCCCAGGCGGCCGCGCACGACATCGCGCCGATCGACCTGCTCGTGGTCAATCTCTATCCGTTCGAGGCAACCGTCGCCAAGGGCGCGGACTACGACGAGTGCATCGAGAACATCGACATCGGCGGCCCGGCGCTGATCCGCGGAGCCGCCAAGAATCACGCCGGCGTGACGGTGGTCGTCGAGCCTTCCGATTATGATCGCGTGCTCGAAGCGATGCGCGCCAACGACGGTGCGACGACATTCGAATTGCGTCAGAAGCTCGCCGCCAAGGCCTATGCGCGCACGGCGGCTTACGATGCCGCTATCAGTCAGTGGTTTGCCAAGACCGTCGGCGATGACATGCCCGAGTGGCGGACATTCGGCGGGCGACTGAAAATGCCGCTGCGCTACGGCGAGAACCCACATCAGCGGGCCGCGTTCTATGCGGCCGGCGACGCGCGGCCGGGTGTGGCGACCGCCGTGCAGCACCAGGGCAAAGAGCTGTCCTACAACAACCTCAACGACACCGATGCAGCCTTCGAGCTGGTGGCCGAGTTCGGCACCGTGAAGCCGGCGGTGGCCATCATCAAGCACGCCAATCCGTGCGGTGTTGCTACGGGCGATGATCTCAAGGAGGCGTATCTCAAAGCGTTACGCTGCGATTCCGTCAGTGCGTTCGGCGGCATCATCGCGGTGAACGGGACTATCGACGCAGCCGCGGCGGAGGAGATCACCAAGATCTTCACCGAAGTGGTCATCGCGCCGGATGCCACGGACGAGGCAAAGGCGATCTTCGCTGCGAAGAAGAACCTGCGGCTGCTGACAACGGGCGCGCTGCCCGATCCGCTGACGCCCGGCGTCATCGTGCGGTCGCTGGCGGGCGGGCTGCTCGTGCAAGGCCGCGATAATGGGACAACCACTGCGGCGAACCTCAAGATCGTCACCAAAAGGCAGCCGACAGAGCGGGAGCTGGCCGACCTGTTGTTCGCGTTCCGGGTTGCAAAGCACGTGAAGTCTAACGCCATCGTCTATGCAAAGGACGGCGCGACCGTCGGCATCGGCGCGGGACAGATGAGCCGGGTCGATTCGGCGCGCATTGCAGCGCTCAAGGCAGCCGACGCTGCGGCAGCGATCGGTGCCGGCGAGCCTCTGACGCGCGGATCGGTCGTGGCGTCGGATGCGTTCTTCCCGTTCGCGGATGGCTTGCTGACGGCTGCGGAGGCCGGCGCAACCGCGGTCATTCAGCCGGGTGGGTCGATGCGTGATGACGAAGTCATCGCGGCTGCGGATGAAAAAGGTCTGGCGATGGTATTCACCGGCCTGCGCCACTTCAGGCATTGATATGACCAAGCCGGTCGACGGCGTCAGGCTACGTCCGGCGCGTCGCGCCGACTGGGACTTGATCCGCGGCTGGCTGGGGCGCCCCGATATCGAAGCGTGGTGGGGGCCGCGCTCAGCGACCGAGGCCGAGGTCACGATTGCCTTGGGGGCCGGTCATGCGCTGTGCCGCATCATCGAGGCCGACGGCGTTCCGGTCGGTTATGCCCACGCTATCGACGCTATGGCATGGGGGGACCAACTCCCCGAAGATCTCGATCCAGGGACGTGGGACGTCGACCTGTTCATCGCTTCCGAGGAGCACCGCGGGCGTGGCGTCGGCCAAGCAGCGCTGACGCAATTGAAGGACGAGGTTTTCAGCACGACGCTTGCGTCGGCGGTCTGCGTGTTCCCGTCGATCCGCAATGAGCGTGCGGTGCGGGCCTACGAGAAGGCCGGTTTCGCCTGGAAGCGCATCTGGAACGACCCGCAAATGGGGCCGTCCTGGTTCATGGTCGCCGACCGGCCGCGCCGGTGAACTGCGCAATTGTCACAGTTTGTTGTCGTTTCGGCTCAATCGGCTTAAGGTTAACCCGCCGATCCATCAGAGACTTGGGGACACTGCTGTGAATTCTGTCGTTCGTGTCATTCTTTTCATCGTTGTTCTAGCGGCCGCCGTGGCTGGTATCGTGTACCTCTACACGCCGCTGCCCGCTCCGCGTGAAACTGCACCGGCGCCCGCCGCTGAAACACCGGCACCGCCCGCACCCGCTCCTGCCGCAGAACCTACACCTGCCGAGCCTGCTCCAGCGCCTGCGGCTGAAACGCCGGCACCTGCCGAGCCTGCTCCGGCGCCTGCGGCTGAAACACCGGCACCTGCCGAGCCTGCTGCTCCTCCGGCCGCCGAGCCTGCTCCGGCTCCGAGCGAGACGCCCGCGCCGTCGCCCTGAACGCGGTGATTGCGTCCACGAGTTCCGCTTCGGGCCGTTGAGGCCCGAAGCACTTCTGGCCTAGGGCATCAGTGCCACTTCTGAGAATCCGATGGGGGCTCGTGCTTTTCGCGCGGACCCTCGTCATTTGGGGGCGGTGAAGCTTCGGTCGACTTCTGAGCGTCCTTGCTCAATTCGTCGGCGGCTTCCTTGGCCTTGTCGAGAACCTCGGACGTGGCGCGCTTCGCCTTGTCGAGGACTTCGCGCGCTGCCTCGGCGGCCTTGTCTAGCAGCTTGGTCGACTCCTTGGCCTGATCGAGGGCCTTGCCGCTCTCTTCCTTGCCTTTTTCGATGCCCTCGCCGGCGTGCTCCTTGGCGCGATCAATGGCTCTCAGTATCGCATCCTTTGCCGCGTCGATGGCGGCATTGGTTGCATCCTTGGCGTCGTCGATCACCTCTCCGGCCGAGCGCGACGGTGCCGGCGCGGGTTCATCGAGCTTCGGTGGCGTATCAGCCGGCGCCGTGCTTTCCGCGGCAATGGCAACAACCGGAAAGAGAAGCGCCGCGGCCAGCGGCAGAATGCGGTTCATCAGCAATCACTCCTTGTCGTGATGCGGGATGTGCAGCTGTCGAGAACATGGGAAGCGCCGCCCCCGCCTGCCAGATCCGCCTGGTCGACAAGCAGCGCGGTCGAGAGCTTTCCGGCCATTCTTAACCCTCCTGCCCCGGCGATCGCACGGGGAGCATCAGCACGATGCCGGCGATCAGGAACAGGGCGATCGCCGACATCCCGAGGCGCTGGCTTTCGCTGACGGTGGTGACCAATGCCACCAGCAGCGGCGCCAGGAAGGCCGTGACTTTGCCGGAGAAGGCGAAGAGACCGAAATACTGGGTGATCTTATCGCGCGGTGCGAGGCGCGCCAGAAGCGAGCGGCTGGAGGACTGAACGGGCGCGGAGACGAGGCCGACCACGATTGCGAAGGCCAGGAATACGCGCTCGCCCGTCGATGAGAAAGGCGATGAGTCCGGCAGCTTGGGTGCGACGTCGACGAAGAAGAAGACGTGGTTCGCGTCGACCGAAAGAATGCCCAAGGCACCGATCAGCAAAATGAACAGGGCTGACACGATAACGAACTTGGCGCTGAACCGGTCGTCGAGGACGCCGCCGATGAGCGCGCCGAAAGCTCCGACGAGCGTCAGGATGATGCCGAACAGGCCAAGCTCCAATGGGCCCCAGCCGAAGACGCCGGCGCCGTAGATGCCGCCGAAGGTGAAGATCGCGGTGAGGCCGTCCGTGTAGATCATGCGGGCGATGAGAAACAGCAGCATGTCGCGGTTCTGCGGGAGGTGGCGCACGGTATCCCACAGCTCGGCCGTCGCATGGCGACCGTCTGAGGCGCGCTTTTCCTTCACGTCGGGGACGAAGAGGAAGAACGGGATCATGAAGACGAGGTACCAGACTGCCGAGAGCGGGCCCACGATACGGTCGCCTTCGCGCGCTGAGGCATCGAGCGGGAGAATTGGGTGCAGACCAAGCAGCGTCTGACCGGTGCCGTCGACTGGGACGATCAAGCCGGCAACGAGGAACAGGCTCGCGAGGCCGCCGAAGTAGCCGCAGGCCCAGCCGGCGCCAGAGAGGCGGCCAAGCTCGCTCTGCGGCACGAGGCTCGGCATGAAGGCGTTGGTGAAGACGGCGGTGTACTCGGCGCAGACCGTCGCGATGACGAAGGCGAGCAGAACGACGAAGATCGTGGTCGCGGATGCTCCCGGGGTCGCAATCCAGAGCGTCGTCAACGCTGTTGCGAGGATCACCGAGAAGAGCGCGATCCAGGGTTTGCGATGGCCGCGTCCGTCGGCGAAGGCGCCGAGGAACGGACTGCCGAGGGCGATGAAAATGCCGGCCACGGCGGCACCGTAGCCCCAAAGCGCCTGCCCCTGTGGGCCGTTTCCGACGACGACGTTGGCGAAATAGGGGGCGAAGAGGAAGGTAAGGATCAGGGTATAGAAGGGCTGCACCGACCAGTCGAAGAGCATCCAGGATATGCGCGCGGACCAAGGCGCGCGTTCGGTCGTGTCACCAGACTGTGCATGCGTAGCGGCCATGTCCACGGCGGTTTCCCCGTCCCTCAGTTTCCCCGGTCGCAGCCCTATAGCATGGAAAAATGGCGGTCCTTGCGTCGCCTCGCCGCGTGGAGACCGCCAGTGATGCCGCCGCTATTGGAGAATGATGAGGTGGTCGGGCAGCTCGTTGGGATCGTTGGCGCTCGGCGGGAAATGAGTGGCGAGGGCTGATCCGATGGCGCCGATAGCCTCGATGAAGCCTTCGGTGGGGCGGCCGTTTCCTATGGCGTCGGTCAGCCGGTCGATAATGGCCTGCCAGGTTCCGGCCGACACTTTCGCGTCGATGTCCTTGTCGGCGATGATTTCCGCGTAGTGCTCGGCAACCGAGACGAAGAGCAGCACGCCCGTACGGCTGTCGGTGGTGTGGAGGTTCTGCGCAAGGAACTGCTCGACGGCGCGGCGATGCGCGTGCATGCGCTTGATGCCGCCGGGGACGAGGGCGGTGCGTACCGGCGTCGGCATTAAGGCCAGCGTGACAAAGAGAAATACCGCGAGCTGGATCAGATAGATCGGCACAAGGTGCAGGGTCGTGAAGAAGATCAGCACCCACGGCACTAGGAGCGCGAGGAGCGCACCGACGAGCGGCGGGACATAGTGGTAGCCGTCGCTCCGCGCTGCGACCACCACCACGATCTCGCCGGACGTGCGCCGTTCGGCATCGGCTATCGCGGCGGAAATGCGCTGCTCGTCGCCGGGGGAAAAGAGGCTCATCGCATCATCTCTCGCTTTTGTGCGGTCATGGTTTGCCTCACCAGCTTCCCGAAGATCCGCCGCCGAAATCACCGCCTCCACCCGACCATCCACCGCCGCCTCCGCCGCCGGACCATCCACCGCCCCATCCGCCATAGTCGGTCGGAACGACGACGGGGCCACGGGGCCCGCGACGGCGCTGGCCCGGCACGGCTTGCGGGGCGTTGCGGATGGACTGGACGATGGCGGAGAGGACGAACACTGCGACGGCGAGCCAGAAAAGGATCAGCACGATGGACCAGAAATCGAGCGTCTCGGCGTTGCGCGACACGCGCGCCCGCTGCTTCACCTCCTCGGCATCGCCGAGAAGCACATCGTTGATGTCGCGCACGCCCGCTTCGATGCCGCCGGAGAAGTTGCCACGCCGAAACTCGGGTAGAATGGCATTCTCGATGATGAGCTTCGACATGGCATCGGTGAGGATGGGCTCAAGGCCGCGCCCGACCTCGATGCGCACCTTACGCTCGTTGGGTGCCACGATGAGCAGCACGCCGTTGTTCTTGCCCTGCTGGCCGATGCCCCATTTGCGTCCGAGCTGGTAGCCGTAGTCCTCGATCGGATAGTCCTGCAGCGAGCGCACTGTCACCACGGCCAGCTGGTCGGTCGATTTCTGCTCGAGCGCGGTGAGCTTTGCCTCGATGGCGGCGCGGGCTTCCGGCGTCAGGAGACCGGCCTCGTCGACGATACGCCCGGTCAGTTGGGGAAAGGTCGGCTCGGCATAAGCTGAAATGGGCATCGCCATGCAAAGAAGCACGGCGAGCCACATCATCAGCGCCGAGAACGCGCGGGGCGGAGGCAAAATGCGCCGCTCGGCAGGCATCGGAGCCTCCATCCCTGCAAGCAGGCTGCGAGTTACTTCTTGGTGCCGAAGTCGACCTTCGGCGCCTTCATTTCTTCAGCGGGGATGTCGAATGTCGCCATCTCCTTGGCCGATGGATACATGACGGAGCGCCAGATGCGGCCGGGGAAGGTGGTGATCTCGGTGTTATAGGCGCGGACCGATTCAATGTAGTCGCGCCGCGCTATGGCGATGCGGTTCTCGGTGCCTTCGATCTGGCTCTGGAGTGCCAGGAAGTTCTGCCCCGACTTGATGTCGGGATAGCGCTCGACCACGGCGAGCAGGCGCCCAAGCGCGCCGCCGAGCTGGTTCTGCGCGTCCTGGAATTTCTGCATCGCCTCGGGGTTGGTCAAGATGTCGGCAGGAATGTTCGCCTGCACCTGCGTGGCCTTGGCGCGTGCCTCGACGACATCGGTGAGAACCGTGCGCTCCTGGTCGGCGAAGCCTTTGACGGTCTCGACGAGGTTCGGGATGAGGTCGGCGCGCCGCTTGTACTGGTTGAGGACCTCGGACCATGCCGCTTTGGCATTCTGCTCGTAGGTCGGGATGGTGTTGATGCCGCAGCCGGCGAGAGTGAGCGAGATCGCAGCAAGAAGAATTGCGACGAGCGGGCGTGCGAAGCGATGCGCCTCAGCGTGTGCCATGACGGGATGGGCCTCCAGGAGGGAAAGACACTCGACCTTATTTCTAGCAACGGTTAAAGGCCGGACAATGAACGCTGCAGCTTGGCGGCGAGGTTTACGCCAAGCTAGCTCGGCAATGCAATTTGCGTTAGTCGCCGAGCACGATTATGGCGCGTTCCCACGGTTGCCATATTCCCGCGCCATGCAGGGCAGGTGGTCCCCGTGTTCTTGCCGGGGCCGACATGGGGCGGCCCTTTAGGGCCGGGTGGGGAAGTCCGGACAGCATGCGCAATTCGATCGCGATCATGAATACCAAGGGTGGCGTCGGTAAATCGACGCTGGTGCTGGCGCTCGCCGAAACGATCTCCGCCTATCACAAGAAGAACGTGCTGGTGATCGACAGCGATGCGCAGGCCAGTGTGTCCAGCATGCTGATGAGCGTCTCGAGCCTCTATAAGCTGCAGAGCGAAGGCGCGACGATCGTCGATTACCTGCATGGACGAGTTCTCAAGAACCAGGTCATCGACTGGCCCAAGTTCATCGTGCGGAACGTGTCGGACATCGACGACGCGCGCTCCGTATTCCTGCTGCCGAGCGATATGCAACTCACGCTGCTGGAGCGCGAGGTTTCGAAGGAGAACCTGCACGGGCGGCTGCGCGAGGTGATCGGGGAACTGCTCAACGGCGTGCGCCGCGTGTTCGATATCGTGCTGATCGATTGTCCGCCAGGGCTTTCGGTGTTGACCGAATGCTGGCTGCGCGAGGCCGATTTCCACATCTCCCCCACGAAGGCCGACTATGTCTCCGTCTGCGGACTGGAGGTTTTCCGTCGCTTCAAGGGCCTTAATCCCGAGATGGGCTTTGCGCAGAACCTCGGCGTGATCGTCAACATGAAGGAGACGAACTCGGTCTCCGACGAGGAGTATCATCGGTGGCTGCAGGGCAACCCTGAAAACGCCTGCTTCTCGCAATCCATCCCGCGTATGCCGGCGCTCCAGGACGCGGCCAATTTCCAGAACTACGAGCGCAGCTACCTGGCGAAGTATCCGGGTCAGGTCGGGGCTGCGGTGCGCGCCCTGACGGACGAAGTCATGGCGAGGCTCGAAGCGGGAAATCCCGCCAGCGCCGAGGATAAGCGGCCGGCCGCTGCGGTCGGCGCCTGAGGCGCGACAATGCCGATCGGCGATGCTATGAGCGGCGCCATGAAACGCACCCTCTATACGATCGTGCCGGCGCTGTTGTTCTTTCAGCAGGCCAACGCCCTCGAGCTCAAATCGTGCGAAGAGGCGAACGTCGGCCTGACCGCGCTCATTCCACCGGTCGGCAAGAACAGTCGCACCTACAAGGATGACAAGGTCGGCGTCTATGTCATCGACATGGTGGAGCCGGTCTGCTGTGCTGCTGGCGTCGCGGTCGTACTGCCCGACGTGTCGGACGAAACCGGCAACAACCAGTGCCTCGCGGTGATCGGCGTTGCGTCGGTTCAACTCGATGAAGCGACGAGCGAGGACGACCCTGCCAAGGGGCTTTTGCTGACGATCCCAACACGGGTGTTCAACGAAGCAGCGGACTCCGCGCCCGGCGCTCCGCTGCGTCTGCGCATCAACACCGACAAGGGCTCGGTGGCGCTGGAATAGGGTAACGCGTTGGACGCGCAACCGAATTAATTTTCAGTTCATTGGAACTTTCAAGACTCAGGCCTCTTCTCTTTGAAATCGCATCGAGAATCGGGGGCCAAAAATGACCAATCAATTTACCAGCGAACTGCTTTCGCGCATGAAGCCGCGCTTGAAGGACGAGTACACCCCGCAGGGCACCATTCCGCTCGAGATCAAGCTGAGGCTGGAGCGGCTGCGGCTCATGGAGATCATCCGCTCCGAGGCAGCGCGCCAGGCGCCGGTCGCGGTGCGCCCGGCGGCTGCCGAAATGCCGATGCTCGCCTACGCCATGACGTGAAAGCCGCCATCGGCGTAGGTGACCGAGCCCGTCAGAGGGGTGCCCGCGTCACTGGCGAGGAAGGCCGCGACTTTGCCGATCTCCTCTACGCTGACGAGGCGTTTCGCCGGTGTTCGCTCGCGCACCTCGTTGATCAGCTCGTCGAAGCGCGCAATGCCCGACGCCGCTCTGGTCTGCACCGGCCCGGTCGAAATTGCGTGGACGCGAACGTTGCGGCTCGCGAGATCGGCGGCGAGATAGCGGACGCTGGATTCCAGGGCTGCTTTCACCGGTCCCATCAGATTGTAATTCTCGACGACCTTGTCGGCGCCATAGAACGACACTGTCATCAGGCAGCCGCCGTCCTTCATCAGCGGCAGGGTTAGATTGGCCATGCGGATGAACGAGTGGCACGAGACGTCCATCGCCAAGCCAAAGCCCTCGGAGGAACAGTTGACCAGCGGCGTGTGCAGGTCCTCGCGGGGCGCGAAGGCGATCGAGTGCAGCAGGAAGTCCAAGCGGCCCCATCGCTTCGTGATGTCATCGAACACCGCTTCCAGCTGACCGGGAATGCGCACGTCGCATGGTCCGACGACCTCTGCGCCGATTGCGTCGGCGACCGGGCTCACAAACGGCAGTGCCTTTTCGTTGAGGAAGGTGACTGCCAGCTCGGCGCCCGCGTCGCGGAAGGCACGCGCGCAACCAGCGGCAATGCTGTGCTCGTTGGCTATGCCGACCACGAGCCCACGTTTGCCTTCAAGATCGACCGTCGCTGTCATCGCGCTTCCTCATGCTGGGTAGTTGATGGCACGGCTTTAGCCGTCCAATTCTTCGGCTGGATGACTTCATAGGTCGTCCAGCGACCGACTCAGGTCAGCGAAATGCCGCGCGCGAATGCGGCGCGAGCGTTGGCAACGGCACGAATTGACGGTAGTCAAATTTGGTGCGCCCGGCTGTCGCAGGGGCGGCGGTGGGTTTTGACCTCGGGGCTCGGTTCCGAAGCTTCTCGGTCGGGCGCCCAGGTTGGGAGGACGTATGGCTATGGATAGCGCTGTTCTCGACCGAGACGAGGCCAAGGGGCGGCTGGGCTACGCAGTGCGCCGCGTGCCGCTCGATGCGCCGTGGCATTGGCTCGCCAGCGGCTGGCGAGATCTGTGCGCCATTCCCGTTATGAGCCTTACGTATGGCGCTGCCTTTTGCGCCGTCGGGTGGCTGCTCTACTATTGCTTGAACCGGCAGGAGCTTGGCTCGCTCATCGCCGTCTTCGCGGGCGGTTTCATGCTCATCGCGCCACTATTGGCGGCCGGCTTCTACGAGATGAGCCGTCGCCTCGAGCAGGGCCAGCCGGTGACGTTCAAAGCCGTATGGCGCGCCTGCGCTGCCGCTGCCGGGAGGCTCGGGTTCTTCGGGATCGTCCTGTTCTTCGGCTACTTCGCGTGGGTACAGCTCTCGTTCCTGCTGCTCAGCCTGTTCCTCGACGGCTCGCAGGTTCCCGAGGCCAGTCAGTTCCTGCATGATTTGATGTTCACCAACGCCGGTCTCGGCCTGATGTTCACTTCGTTGATTCTGGGCGGTGGTCTGGCGGGCATGGTGTTCACGCTGTCGAGCGTGGCTGCGCCGCTGCTGCTGGCAAAGGACGTCGATACCGTTTCAGCGATGGCGACAAGCGTCCGGGCGGTGAGTCGCAACCCGGGTCCGATGCTGCTCTGGGCGGCGGTCATCGCCGGGCACATGGCGTTGGGGCTCGCGACGGCGTTTGTGGGGCTGGTCGTGATCTTCCCGCTGCTCGGCCATGCGACCTGGCATGCCTATCGTGACCTCGTCAAAGCCGACTGAGCCGGCGCAAGAGGCGCAGAGCGCCGGCTGCACGTGCTGCCGGCCTTCTAAACGGCTCGCGATATTTTCGAGATTAATTGGAGCGGGCGATGAGATTCGAACTCACGACCCTTACCTTGGCAAGGTAATGCTCTACCCCTGAGCTACGCCCGCATCCGATGGGTACGCGCCGCGGAACCGCAGCGGAGCCGCGTTATGGCTCAACTCAGCCGGCTTTGCAAGGCACCCCTTAAGAGGTTTTCAAAAATGCTGATCGGGCCGGGGGCGGTCAGCCCTTTTCGCCGGTCCCGGCCTTGAAATAGCTCTTCAGGGAGCACTGGGAATAGCCATTGTCGGAGAACAGCCGCTTGATCTCCTTGAGAGCGGCTTCTTTGGTCGCCCCGACGGTTGCCGCGCAGCCCGACTTGGGGTCGGAGCAGCACATCACGGCAAACACGTGGTCCATGCCGTTGGTGCTGGCCGGCTGCTCGGCGCAGGTCTGGGAGACCTGCTTGCAGGCGAGTACCGCGAGCTTCTTGGCCTGTTCCTTGGTGGTCGCCCAGACGACAGAGGACGAGTTCTCAAGGTTGGGGGCTATGGCAGCCCACCGTTCCTGCGCTTTTGCCTGAGTGCCAACCAATGTCAGCAGGGGGAGAACAAGGGCCAAGGCGAAGATCGCGCGGCAGGCGAAAGCTTTGGCGGGCATCGAGGCTCCTCGGGTGATGGCGTGCGGATGCTAACGCCGGGCTGGTCCGGCTTCAAGCAGCAGCATGTCGCTTGCAAGCGATTGGTTGGGGCCGTGAACGGGATGGAAGCGAGCCAGGCGGCGGAGTTGGCGCCAGCCATGCGAGCGCCTAAGTAGGTGCGTCCGAGAAGCCCTCCAGCGATCCGCCATGCCCGTGACCCGCAAAGCTCTGTTCGCCCGTCTCGATGAACTCGGCATCCAGACGCGAACCGTCGAGCATGAGGCCGTATTCACGGTCGCCGAGAGCCATAAGCTCGATAGCGAGCTTCAAGGCGCGCACACCAAGAACCTGTTTCTCAAGGATGACCGCGGTGCGCTCTTCCTGGTCGTCGCAGTGGCGACGACACGCGTCGATCTCAAAGCGTTGTCGCGAACGCTATCGGCGGGGCGGTTCAGCTTCGGAAAACCGGAGCTGCTGAACGAGGTGCTTGGCGTCGAGCCGGGCTCGGTGACGGCATTCGCGGTCATCAACGACACCGGGGCACGGGTCAACGTCGTGCTCGATGCCGAACTGATGGCGTTCGACACGATCAACTGTCACCCGCTCGAAAATACGGCGACAACCAACATTGCGCGCGAGGACCTGATGAGGTTCATTCGAGCTTGCGGCCATGAGCCCCGGGTCGTCATGCTTGGAGGCGCTGCCAATCCGGCAGGCTAGCCGGCGCCATCTTGGAAATTCTGCCGCTGTCGCAGAGGCTTGCAGTTCGGGTCCGGCATCACGATGTGGCAGGTCGTGGCGGGAGGAAGTGGCCTTTGGCCATGTCCGAAATTCGGTCGCCGGCCAGCATTTTCTGATATTCAGTAGCTTCCGGCGAGGGAGCTGCTTTCGCCGCAAGGAGACGAAGATGGAATTTGGGTTGAAGGCGTCTGCTCCGGGCGGGAGCGATGCCAACATCATCAAGGATTCAACGACTGCGGCCTTCGGCAAGGACGTCATCGAGGCATCCCGGACGGTGCCGGTCGTCGTCGATTTCTGGGCCGCGTGGTGTGGCCCATGCAAGCAGCTCACGCCGATCCTAGAGAAGGTCGTCAAGAGCTACGGCGGCAAAGTTCGCCTCGTTAAGATCAATGTCGACGAGCACCCAGCCATCGCTGGGCAGTTGCGCGTTCAATCGCTGCCGACTGTCTACGCGTTTCGCGACGGACGTCCGCTCGATGGCTTCATGGGAGCGCAGCCCGAGAGCGCGGTGCGCCAGTTCATCGAGCGCATTGTGGGCGCTGATGCCGAAGCCGATACGGCTACCCTTCTTGCGACCGCCGAGCAGGCTCTCGATGAGGGCGATGTGCAGGCGGCGGCGGAAATTTTCGCGGCGGTGCTGCAGGAGGACAAACAGAACCCGGCAGCGCTGGCCGGGCTCGCGCGCTGCTATCTGCAGACCGGTGATGTGGCGCGCGCCGAACAGGTGATCTCACTTGTTCCGCCGGATGAGAAGAAGGTCGCCGCGGTGGAGCAGGTGCGGGCAGCTCTCGAACTGGCGCGCAAGGCTGGTGTGGAGGACAATCGCGGCGAGCTGGAGAAGAAGCTGGCAGCGGACCCGTCGGATCAGCAAGCGAGGTTCGATCTTGCGGTCGCGCTGGCGGCGCGTGGCGACAAGATGGAAGCTGTCAATCATTTGCTCGAACTAGTCCGCCGGGACCGCAAATGGAACGACGAGGCGGCGCGCAAGCAGCTCGTTCAGTTCTTCGAGGCTTGGGGCTTCAAAGACCCGGCCGCGATCGAAGGCCGGCGTCGGCTGTCGTCGCTGCTCTTTTCCTAGTCTTCGGCGTATCGCTGGAACTTTAGGCGCATAAGGATTATTGGCCTGTGTCACCGACCGACCGTTACCGGCGCCCCGCAGACCTTCCGGCACGCATTCCGGTGTTTCCGTTGCGTGGCGCGATCCTGCTTCCGAGGGCGACGCTGCCGTTGAACGTGTTCGAGCCGCGCTATCTCGAAATGCTCGATGCCGTCATGGCGGGGGACAGGCTGATCGGTATCATCCAGCCGGCGGCCGACGACGTCGGCGAATTCGAAGAGAGCCCGCGCGGCTCCGTGGATCTGCGGAATGTCGGGTGCGTCGGGCGCGTCACGAGCTACCAGGAGGTGGATCACGCACGGCGCATGATCACGCTCACCGGCATCATGCGCTACGATGTTCTCGACGAGGCCGTTACCGATCTTCCGTATCGTGTCATGAGCGTCAGCTACGACCGGTACGCCAGCGATCTCAGCGAAGGGCTGGGAGAGGAGCAGGTCGACCGGGCAAACCTGTTGCGCGTCCTGCGGTCCTATCTCGATGCCAATAAACTGGAAGCCGACTGGGGGGCTATCCAGCGCGCATCGAGCGAATTCCTGATCAACGCGTTGTGCGTCATGAGTCCCTACGGTCCGGAAGAGAAGCAGGCGCTGCTCGAAGCGCAAGACCTGAAGGGGCGCGCCGACGTGCTCGTTGCGCTGGCCGAGATGGAGCTGGCCTCCAGCGGCAACAGCGGGAACACGCTGCAGTAACGCGGACGCCGAACATGACCGACAGCGCCATCCAGAAGGTCGATCCCAAGCTGCTCGAGGTTCTGGTCTGTCCGGTAACCAAGACGCGGCTCGACTACGACGCCAAAGCGCAGGAGCTCTTGAGCCGTGCGGCGGGGCTCGCCTTTCCCATCGTGGACGGCGTTCCGCGACTTCGCGTAGCGGATGCGCGTGCCATCGAGGACAAGCCCGCGGGCCGCTAGCCACGCGTCTTAACCAAGTCGCTTCAGCGTTTGGCAACCCAACATATGGTTGTTTTGCGGTGCTTCCATTCAGTTTCGCGTAACAGGTTGCCTTGGCGTGAGCGACAAGCGCTTTCATTCTTCTGCCGCGCCATCCGGTGCCGCGCGCTCGCTCGAGCGCAGGCGACTTGCCGCGCAGCGCCTGCACAGCGCGCAGCCGCGCGGCGCCGGATCGGGACCTAGCGCGGACCCGAGCTCGCCGACGCTGCCTTCCCTCCTGATGCTGTTTGCGGGCATCGCTTGCCTCGTGATCTCGTTTGCGCTGCTGCCGGGACGGCTGACGGCTCTGCAGGTGTTTTTGGCGCTGGGACTCGGACTGACGTTCATTGCGATCTATCTCGGCTTCAGCACGCGGGCGAGCGCCGGCGCTGCGCAGCTGGAAAGCGTCGGTGCGCGCATCGAACATCGGCTCGAACGATTGAAAGATGCGCAGTGGGAGCTGAGCGAGAACGAGGCGCGATATAGAGCGCTGCTCGATTCGCAAGATGCTGCCATCGTGCGCCGCGACGATAGAGGGTTTCTCACGTTCGCGAATGCTTCGTTCCTCAAAATGTTCGGGTTATCGGCGAAGGAGGCGGTGGGGCGCCCATACTCCATACAGACTCTCGATGATAGCGGAGAGAAGCTGCTCTCCATCTCGGGCGGTGTGCGGCGTCAGCGCTTCGTGCAGCACGTGATGACGGTCGCGGGTCCGAGGTGGATCGAGTGGGATGAACAGCTCGTCGCCGCGCCTGCGGGCAACCGGCTAGAAGTTCAAAGCGTCGGTCGCGATATCACTGAGCAGAGGCTCGCCGAGTTGCAGCTCGCTGAAGCGCGCGATCAGGCGGAAGCGGCGAGCCGCGCGAAAAGCCGGTTTCTGGCGACCATGAGCCACGAAATTCGTACGCCCATGAACGGCATCCTCGGCATGGCGAGCCTGCTTCAAGATACGCCGCATACCCCGGAGCAGCAGACCTATGTCAACGCCATCGATCAGTCCGCGCGGACGTTGCTTGCGCTCATCGACGAGATCCTCGACTTCTCGAAGATCGAGGCCGGAAAGCTGGAGCTGAACGAGGCGCCGTTCGGACTGGAATCTTGCGTGCAGGGGGTCGTTGAACTTCTGGCGCCACGCGCGTACGACAAGGGGCTCGAGATCGCATGGTCGGTCAGCCCCCAACTGCCGCGGACGGTGATCGGCGATGAAGCCCGCGTGCGGCAGATCCTGCTCAACCTTCTTTCGAACGCGGTGAAGTTCACAGATCGCGGCGGCGTCAGTGTGCGCGTCGGTGGCGATTTGGACTCAGCCGGCGACGCGGTGCGCATCGAAATGGCCGTCGAGGATACCGGCATCGGTTTGTCGGGCGACGACAAGCGGGTCCTGTTCACCGAATTCGAGCAGGCGGATGCGTCGATACAGCGACGCGATGGCGGGACCGGCCTCGGGCTTGCGATCTCGCGCCAACTTTCTCGGGCGATGGGCGGTGACATCAGTGTCGTCAGCGAACTGGGCAAAGGCTCGACGTTTGTCGCCGTCGTGGTGTTGCAGGCGGTTGACTTCGCGCCGGCTGGTGCGTCGGCGCCGGCGCTGGCCGGCGAGGCACGGGTGCTGCTCGCTTTCGATCGGCGGCTCGAGCGACGGGCTTTGCGCGAGGCCCTTGCGGCGTCGGGCGTGTCGGCAATCGAGTGCGATTTCGAGATCGCGAGCAGGGTGATCGAGACGGCGCTGCGCGAGGGAGCGCCGTTCGATCGCGTGGTCATTGACGGAGCGGAGGCGTTGGACTCAGCGGCAGCGCTGCTCGCGAGGGCGCGGGAGGCCAACGCAGATTCCGGCGTGCGCGGCGTTGTTCTGGTCAATGCGCTTACGAAGGCGCGAGTCAGCGAGTATCGCACGGCAGGGTTCGATGCGTACCTTGTTCGTCCGGTGCGGCCCGCCTCGATGCTGATGCAGCTCGGTCTGCAGTACCTCGTCCCGGAAACCGAGGCGACTTCGGCGGCAGGGCACGGTGTCGCGCCCAGCATGTCGCTGGACACGCCCCGCCGTGTGCTGCTCGCCGAGGACAACGAGATCAATGCGCTGCTTGCCAGGCGGGTGCTGGAAAAGTGCGGGTGCGACTATGTTGCCGTCCCCAACGGCACCGCCGCAGTCGATCTCGTGCGTCGCACTCTCGCCGGTGAGGACGCCCCCATCGACTTGATCCTGATGGATATCTTCATGCCGCAGCTCGATGGCATGCGGGCCGCGCGTCAGATCAAGGACCTCTACGCCGCGAGCGCCGACGATGCCGTGGCGCCGCCGATCGTGGCGCTGACCGCCAACGCGTTTGCCGAGGACAGGATCAGGTATCTGGAAGCGGGTCTCGACGACTATCTGGCAAAGCCGTTCGACAAGGCGGCACTGGAGGATGTTCTGCGGCGCTGGTTTGGCCCGGTCGCTCGCGGTCGCAACGGCGCTGCGTGAGCGGCGCCACAGGTCGCACGCAATTTCGTGAACAAGCTGCGCGAAAGCATGCCCGGGCCTATGGGCAGCGGGTAAAAAGTCTGTCATGGAAGCGTGTTATCCCGCGCGGCAGATGGGGGAAACGCCAGCAGTGCGCCTCGACCAAGGTGCGCTAGCCGCTTCAAGCCCGGCTTAGGGAGCCGTATGATTGCGGGCACTGGCAGGGGAGAGACCGAGCATGAAGCAAACGGCGCGGCGGATGGCCAGCCGACTGGCACGCAGCCCCAAGTGGCACGCCGTTCCGGGCGGCCTCCTGGCTTTGCGAGCCTTGAACGAAGCCGGTGGTGCGGGCTTCCCCCTTCGTAGACCCGACAAGGTCTACGGCAAAATCGGCAACCTCGAAGTGCGGCTGACGCGCCGGTGGCGCGACATCAAGCTCGCCCAGCGGTTGCGTTACAAGGTGTTCTACGAGGAGATGTCGGCGATCCCGTCCCTGCGCGCGGAACTGCGCCGCAGAGACGAGGATCCTTACGACTCGGTGTGCGATCACCTGCTCGTCGTGGACGAGGCCGCGGATGGCGTAAACGAAACCTGGAGCGGCGTGCGCCAGCAAAAGGTCGTCGGAACCTATCGTGTCCTGCGGCAGGAGATCGCCGAGCGCACGCTCGGGTTCTATACGCAGAGCGAGTACGACATCGCACCACTCATCAGGTCCAAGCCGCATCACCATTTCATGGAACTGGGTCGTTCATGCGTGCTCGAGCCCTACCGCAACAAGCGGACCGTGGAGCTGCTGTGGCACGGCCTGTGGACATACGTCCGCGAGCACAAGGTCGACGTGATGGTCGGCTGCGCCAGCCTGCCCGGAACGGATCCGGACCAGCACGCAATGGCGCTGAGCTTCCTGCACCATAATGCGCTTGCTCCGGAAGAATGGCGGTGCCGCGCGCACGAGACGCTCTACGTCAACATGGATCGGCTGCCGCGCGAGAAAATCGACGCGAAGGCGGCTTTGAAGGCCCTGCCCCCACTCATCAAGGGCTATCTGCGCCTCGGCGCGTACGTCGGCGAGGGCGCGGTTATCGATCGGCAGTTCGGCACCACGGACGTGCTCATCATTCTGCCGGTCGAGAAGATCGATCCGCGATACTTCGAGCATTTCGGCGCACCCGACGAGAAGAAGAGCCGAGTCGCCGTCGACGCGTAGGCCTGGCAGCTATTTGCTTTGGATGTCGCGGGTGGCGGTGGCCTTGCTTCCTGCGACCGTCGTATCGAGCGCAGCCATTCGCAGTGCGCACTGTTTGATGGCTCGCTTGATGCCGCTGGCCCGTACCGGCGGGCTGAAGTAAAAGCCCTGGGCTTCGCTGTAGCCTGCCGCGCGCACGGCGGCCAGACTGGCCGCGGTTTCGACGCCTTCGGCTACCGAGCGCATGTTCAGCTCGCGCGCAAGATCGGCCACCGATTTTACGATGGCGACGCAGTCGTGCTGCTCGGGGATGTCGCGGACGAAGCTGCGGTCGATCTTGAGTTTCTTGAACGGGAAACTACGCAGATAGTTCAGTGACGCAAAGCACGTCCCGAAATCATCGAGCGAGATAAGCACGCCGAGTTCATCCAGCTTGCGTAGCACTTCCTGGGTGCGCGCATGGTCGCGCATGAGAACAGTCTCGGTGATCTCAAGCTGCAGGCGCTCCGCAGGCAAGCCGGTTTCAGCGAGAACCTCGGTGACGATTTCGTAGATGTCGCCGGATTCGAGCTGTATGGCCGAAAGGTTCACGGCGACTTTGGTATCGTCGGGCCAGTCGTTTGCGTCGATGCACGCCTGACGCAGCGCCCAGGTACCCATACGCACGATCAGCCGTGTCTCTTCGGCAATGGGAATGAACTCGGAGGGAGGGATCATGCCGCGGCTCGGGTGCTTCCAGCGCATCAGCGCTTCGAAACTCGAGACACGGCCTTCCTTCAGGTCGACGATCGGCTGGTAGTGGAGCACCAGCTCGTCGCGGTCGAGCGCTTCCAGCAGTTCGGCACGCAGCGGGTTTGGCGTCGCAGCTTCCGAGACGGCGCCGGGGGCGTAAATCGTGTGTATGCCGCGGCCCTGGGACTTTGCCTGGTAGAGCGCCATATCGGCGCAAGCAAACAGCTGCTCGGGGTCCTGACCGTGCTGCGGCGCCAGTGCGATGCCGATGCTTGCGTCGATGTGCAGGCGATGGCCGTGCACTTCGTGCGGGCGACGGATGGTCTGCAGGATGCGCCGGGCGAGGTTGTCAGCAAGGTCGTCGCGGTCGACGCCGACCTGAAGGATCGCGAACTCATCGCCGCCGAGACGGCCGACCACGTCGCCGGCCCGCATACTGCCGCGCAGTCGCGCCGCGACGCTTTTCAAAAGGCCATCACCCACGATGTGACCGAGGCGATCGTTGATCTCCTTGAAGCGGTCGAGGTCGAGCCACAACAAGGCGAAGCCTTGGCGCGGATCGTAAGTCTCGAACTGATGTTCCAGCCGCTTGCGGAAATGGAAGCGATTGGAAATCTCCGTCAGCGTGTCGTGATGCGCCAGCCATTCGATCTTTTCATCGGACCGGCGTTGCGCGGTGATGTCTTCCTGGATGTCGACCCAGCCGCCGTCGGCGAGAGGCTCATAGGTCACGCGGATGACGCGGCCGTCGGGAAAGCACTGTACTTCCTCTCGATGACCCGCCTGCTGAAGCCGCGAGAGATGATCGCGCACCCACTCGGTCGCAATGTCCTTCGAGATCTCCTCGCCGGAGAGACGCAGCGTGTGGTAGCGCATGATATCGATCAGCGGCGTGCCCGGGCGTGCGAGAGACGCGGGCAGCACGTAGATGTCGACGTATGCCTTGTTGCACATGACGAGGCGCTGATCGGCATCGAACATCGATAGCCCGCGACCCATATGTTCCAAGGCGGCCTCGAAGCAGGCATTCAGCTGTTCGAGTTTCTGGTTCTGCCGGGTCAGAATACCCAGCTGCTGCTCAAGCGTAGGTTGCAGGCGTGCCGTCTCATCGCTCGCAGCGGAAACGCTGTCGTCGCGCAATCTATTCTTCTGCCCTTTGCTCTGGGCAATCCTGAGCACCCTTTGGCTCACGTGCGGCATTCCCTGGAGTCGCCCAACCTCTGAACTCTAAAGGATGGAACGTCTCTACATTGCTAATCTCGTGCGTCGTCGTAGAGAAAGTCTTTAACAGCGTTCGCTTGAGGCCGCCCGCGCGCATTGCTGCAAGCCCCCAAGCGCTTCGGTCGCTTTTACTCATCTTAGCGCTAAGTGCGCTTAGGCGCTCTGGCTCTGAAGCGGTTCACTCGGGCGAGTCTCACGGCGAATGAAACTGTAGCTCCATCGGCTGGAGCCAGGCATCTGCTGGGCCGGCCAGATGAACTTGGTCCAGTTCGTGCGGTAGTCGGGATGATAAAGGCCGGTTTTGGTCGGAAACCACGCGTGCGCCTTTCGCGCACGTAGCAGCTGGACCATATCGTTCGGCGCGCCATTGGACTCGGCGGCGTCGCACTGGCTGTCCACGATGGCGGAATCGGAGATGAAGAGGAAGGATTCGTTGCCGTCGATGTCGCGCATCATCACGCCTGGCGGAGAAGCGCAGATATAGTGCTCGACGATGCCGTTCTTCTCCGCGACTTCGCGAAACAATTCGAGGAAAGTCGGATCCTCGAAGAACGATGGCTGCCGCAGCGACAACGCACTCTTGATCGGCCGCGATACCTCTTCGAAGTATTCCTCCTGCAGGCGCTTTATTTCGCGACGCAGGGCATACGTTACGCTCGAATCCTGCTTCTGAAGGAAGCAATCTATGACGCCCTCATTGAATGCGCCGATGGCCGTCTCGAGCCCGGCTTTACCGGTCAGAAGGATGATCTTAACCGGCAGGTCTCGGATCGCGCGTGCGAACTCGACGCCGGTCATCTTCGGCATGTCGTAGTCGACGACGGCGACGGAAACGCGCTGCTCACGGGCGGCGTCATCGACGATCGTGCGTAGCTCAGAAAGCTGCAGGCGGAGGAGCAGATCTCCGAAGCGCAACTCTGAGTCGGGTTCCGAGTCGGAGATATCGCGGAAGTAGCGCGCAAAATTCGGGTGCTGCACCGATTGGGCGCGAAGATGCTCGAGCGCGGCGTCGGGGCGCGTGAAGGTCTGGCACGGGACCTCTTCGCTGAATTGGAAGTCGAGGCTTTCAAGAAAAAGCGGATCGTCGTCCAGTACGAGAATTGAGGTCGGATGGAAGAACGGCGTCATGGGTACGCGCTACGCCCTAACTGGAGATGCACTTTCCGTAAGGGTGTTTTGTACTACGTTTTCGTATCGTATCCGGTACGCCAATGGCTAAAAGTTTAAATGCTGCAATTCTCGGAAAGACATTTACTAAATCCTTTTCGCGTGACGCGATCACGCCCGCTCGCCTTGTCGCGTCTCGGCAGCGATCTGGCTCGTCGGTATATCGAGTATCACGCTCACGCGCAGCGCAAGCTCAGGGCCGCGGCGATCATCGGCGTGTTCGGATTCCCGCTGTTCTACTTCACTTGGGCGTACCTGATGCCGCAGCCTTACGAGAGCGTGCTGCTGCGCGGTATTGGGACGGCGCTGTGTCTGGCACTGGCGGTGTCACCCTGGTGGCCGAAGAGCTGGCAGCGGTTTGGCGTGCCGCTCAGCTATTTCACGTACCTCTATAGTCTGCCGTTCTTCTTCACGCTGATGCTGCTGTTCAACCACAGCAACCCGGTCTGGCAGATGTCCGCGCTGGCGGCATTCGTGTACGTGGTGCTGCTCTACGATCTCGCGAACGCCATCGTCGTTCTTGTGGTGGGCTCGCTGGCCGCCATTGCCGCGTATCTGATTTTTTCCGGGGGCGAGCCGATCCCTGCCGGGTATTGGATGACGCTACCTGTAGTCTTGTTCGCGCTGACCGCGGTGTTCGGACTTGCCTACAGCGACAACCTCATAGCGCGCGAGAAGATGAAAGCGGCGGCGTCGCTTGCCAGTCAGGTCGCCCACGAGTGCCGGACGCCGCTGACGGGAATCCGGTTCGAGGCGGATGGATGCGAGCGTCTCATTGCTCGGCTTCCGGCTTCTCCGGCGCGCGACAAGCTCGCTGCCTCGCATCGAAGAGTGCGCCAGCACATCAATTCGGCGAACTCGGTAATCGATCTGCTGCTGTCGAACGTCGCACAGCATCATCGCGGATCGGCGGCGGCCGAGCTGCACAGTATGAGCGCGATCATCTCGCAGGCCATCGAGCGTTACAGCTTCAAGCCCAAACAGTCCGAACTGCTGCACGTCGACGCGAGCGAGGATTTCAGCTTCCGGGGCTCGGACCTGCTCATGGTGCATGTCCTGTTCAACCTGATGAAGAATGGGCTGCGGGCAATCGAGGCACGAGGCGGCAGCGACCATGCATTCACGATCACGCTGCGCCGCGGCGCCGACACCAACAAAGTCATCGTGTCCGATACGGGCGAGGGTATTCCGCCGGAGCTTCTGAGCTACCTGTTCATCCCGTTCGTATCGGCGCAACGGCCGGGCGTCGGGACGGGGCTCGGGTTGTCATTCTGCCGGATGATTGTTGAAAGCGCCGGTGGACGCATCTCGTGCCAGTCTGCCGTCAACGTCGGAACGACCTTTACGATCGAGCTGCCGGCGGTTCATCCAGTCGCCGAGGATGTGGCTGCGGCTTGAACCCTTGCGGGTTTCGCCGTGTGCCGTCTCGCTCTTTGTCCCACCTGTAGATTTGCGCTTCGTCGAGCGCCATTCGGCCATGCCCACTTCTTCACGGATGTCTGCACAGACTTCGATGATGCGATCGAGGTCTTGCCGCGTCAGTCCGCAGTTCACAGTGAAGCGGATGAGACAACGCTTTTCCGGTGTTGCGGGCGGGAAAAAGATGGCGCCGAACACGCCACGCTTCTCAAGCGCGTCTCGCAGGGCTGTTGTCTGGCGGATGTCGCCCGGCTCCAGAGCAATGATCTGAGCCTTCGAAGCGGAGACGTTGTAGCCGAGCGCGTCCAGACCCTGCTTGAGGTAGGCATGATTGGCGTGCAGGCGATCGCGCCGCCAGGGCTCGCTGTGGAACACGTCGAGGACGGCGCTGAAACCCGCCACCTCGTGCTGCATAACGGCCGTGGAGAAGATTGCCGGCAGCGACTCGTAGCGGAAGTGTTCGATGTTGCGGCGCGAGGACACGACGATGCCGCCGCGGCTCGCGACGGCCTTGGAGAGGCCGACGGTGCGGAAATGTACGCGGTGGGCGAGGCCCATCGCTACGACGAGACCCGCGCCGTCAGGGCCTTGCGTGCCGAAGGAATGCGTCTCGTCGACGACGAGGGCGGCGCCGTGGCGCTCGCAGACGTCCAGCAGTTCGGCGAGCGGGGCGATATTGCCATCGGTCGAGTACAGCGCGTCGACACAGACAAGTCCTGGCCCACCCTGCGACAGCGCGCGGTCGAGCGACTGAGCGTCGTTGTGACGAAAGAGAACGGGCTTGGCGCCAGCGCTGACGACGCCCTCATGAAGAGAGATGTGGGCCTTCATGTCGAGGTAGACGACCGAGCCACGCGACGCGAACGACTGGATGAGGCCGACGTTGGCCGTGTAGCCGGACGAGCAGATCACGGCGTCCTCGGCGTGCATCAACGTCGCGACGCGCTGCTCGAAGTCGCGGATCACGTCGCGCTCGTGGTGAACCCAAACGCGCGACACGGAATCGCCATGGCCGCCAGCGCGAAGGGCCGCGATCTCGCTCTCGATGATGTGCGGATGCCCTGCGAGGCAGAGATAGTCGTTGCTGCGGACTTTGATATCGCCGGAGCGCGGTGAGCGCCCCTGGAGCGGATGGCGCCCCTGCCAAAGCTGGACCTTGCGGCGGACATGGTAGTCGTCCAGCCGAGTTTTTAGGAACTCCGGCTCTTTCGGGCTTTCAACTGCGACCGAGGCTGGGCTAACGGTCTTGTCGGCAACTCTGAACAGCACTTCCGCACCCCAGTGTTAATAGGTTCTTAATTAACGAGAAACTGCTGTTAACTGCAATCCAATTCAGATGCAGGGCATCGGAATTAACGTAAATAGCTGCTTTTGTTCCGCTTGTATGTGCTTCAATCGGCGGCTTTCGAGCCCAATTGAGGCGCGCGTTAATAGATAATTAACGATTGCGACAAAGCAACGTCAGCGCGGTCGTCCGCGGCGAATAGTCCAACGGGATCAATAGGGCGAATGCGGATGAATTATTCTCGGCCAGCAAATGCGGGCGCAGCGCAATGGCTTTATCTCAATTGCGAGAAATTCCCGGCGAGCGACGGATGTCAGAACTCAACGTCGAGTTCTTCGAGTTCCTCGGGCTCAAGCTTGGCCGCTTCGGTCCATTCGACCACCGGCTCCCAATTGGAAATGGTCTCGCAATATCCGGCGCAATCGCTGTCGAGCTTCACATCGTACGTGAGAAAGCGCTTGCAGACGGGCGCGTACATCGCGTCGGCCATCGTCAGACTGCCGAACAGGTAGGGGCCGCCGTAGGTGTCGAGGCATTCGCGCCAGATGGTCTTGACGCGCTCGACGTCGCCTTGCGCACCGGTCCACACCTTGAAGCCAGGAAAGTGCGCCTTGAGGTTCATCGGCAGCGCCGAACGCAGATTGTGGAAGCCCGAGTGCATCTCGCCTGAGATGGCGCGGCAGTGCGCACGTGCGGCAATGTCCTTTGGCAGCAGGCCGGCTTCCGGCCTGATCTCGGCGAGGTATTCGGCGATCGCGAGGGTATCCCAAACCTTGACGCCCTCGTGAACCAGGCAGGGCACCAGAAATGAGGGCGAGAGCAGAAGCAGTTCGGCGCGGGTCGAGGGATCGTCTGTCGACATGACCTCCTCGTGGAACTCGAGACCGGCCATCTTGCAGAGCAGCCAGCCGCGCAGGGACCACGACGAGTAGTTCTTGCTGCTGATCGTAAGCACCGCTGTTGCCATTCTGCACAATCCTTAAGCAGTTGCCCCGTCTGGGGCATTCCAGTCTGTGTTGCGAAAAAGCGCTCGCACGGAGCACCACGATGCACTAGCGTTTGTGCGACGCACAATAGGCTGACGACAACATTTCGAGAAATATGTCAGCTCGCAGAAGAGACTAAATGCTCTACCTGACCTATCAAGCCCACACCGACCTCGTTGAACCGGCCAAAACGATTGCCCGGCAATCGCTGGCATTCCTCGGAGCGCTGGGTCAGCACGCCAGCGTGCCCCTGGTTCGAAACCTCTCCGCGACCTACGAGCTTGTGGCGCGCGCCGGCCTTACCCACACCCGCCCAGACTATCGCATTCCGGCGGTAACGGTCGGCAATCGCGAGGTCGAGGTTACCGAAGAGGCGGTGCTAACGTTGCCGTTCGGCACGCTGCTGCGGTTCAAGAAGGATATCGATATCGAGCAGCCGCGCGTGCTGGTGGTGGCGCCGCTGTCGGGGCACTTTGCGACGCTGCTACGGAACACCGTGCGTACGCTGCTGGTGGATCACGACGTCTACATCACAGATTGGCACAACGCGCGCGATGTAAGTCTCGATGCCGGCCGCTTCGGCTTCGACGACTACGTCGCTTATCTCATCAAGTTTCTGGAGACGATGGGGCCGGGATCGCACGTCGTTGCGGTGTGCCAGCCGTGCGTCCAGGCGCTCGTTGCGACCGCGGTGATGGCAGCAGACGGCAACCCCGCGCAGCCTGCCAGCATGACGCTGATGGCCGGACCCGTCGACGTGCGCGTCAACCCGACGAAGGTCAACGGTCTTGCTCAGAGCAAGTCGATCGACTGGTTCGAGCGCAATCTCATCGCGCGTGTGCCGTGGCGTTATCCGGGGGCGCGGCGCCAAGTGTATCCGGGTTTCGTGCAGCTGTTCGCCTTCGTGTCGATGAACATCAACCGGCACTACACGGCGCATCAGGAGCTGCACGAGCACCTGCGCAACGGCGACCTTGAGAAGGCGCAGGTCATCAAGACGTTCTACGACGAGTATTTCGCGGTGCTCGACCTGACGGCTGAGTTCTACCTGGAGACCGTCAAATGGGTGTTCCAGGAGATGCGGCTGCCGAAGGGCGAACTGACGTTCAAGGGCGAGCCTGTCGACCTCACCGCCATTCGCAAGACCGCGCTGCTCACGGTCGAAGGCGAACGCGATGACATCTGTGGTCTGGGGCAGACGGCAGCCGCGCACGACTTGTGCACGGGCCTGCGGCCGCATCTGAAGCGTCATCACATGCAGGTCGGCGTCGGCCACTACGGCGTGTTTAGCGGTCGGAAGTGGGAAGGGCAGATCTATCCGCTCGTGCGGAATATGATCCTCTCCATGGACTGACACGGTGCCGGCGGAAGGCGAAGCCGCTCCCGTTGCGCGAGCGGCCAAGTTCGGAATCTGTCGAGACTAACGCCCGGCGTCGTAGGCGGCGATGGCGGCCATGTTGACGATGTCGCTGTCGATCGCACCGAAGCCCAGTATCTGCACAGGGCGCGAAAGGCCGACGAGGATCGGGCCGATCACCGTGGCGCCGCCGAGCTCCTTCAGCATGTTGGTCGCGATCGATGCAGCGTGGAACGCCGGCATGACGAGCACGTTCGCAGTGTCGGACAGGCGGCAGAACGGATAGTGCCGCATCAGGTCGCGATTGAGCGCGACGTCGGCTGCCAAGTCGCCCTCGTATTCGAAGTCGACCTGACGCTCGTCGAGGATCGCGAGCGCATCGCGGATCGTATCGGAGCGCTCGCCGCGCGGTTGTCCGAACGTTGAATAGGCCAACATGGCAACACGCGGCTCGACACCGAAGTTGCGGGCGGCCCGCGCTGCCTCGACGGCGATATCCGCCAGCTGGGCGGCGGTTGGCACCTCATGAACGCTGGCGTCGGCGATGAGGACCGCGCGTCCGCGCACGATGGCGAGGGACACGCCGATCACATTGCGGCCGGGCTCGGGGTCGAGGACGCGCTGCACGTCATCAAAAACGGTGCGCCAGTTTCGTGTGACGCCGGTCACCATCGCATCGGCGAGGCCGTGGGCCACCATGAGGGTCGCGAAGATGTTGCGATCATTGGAGACGAGGCGCTGGCAGTCGCGCCGGAGATAGCCGCGGCGCTGCAGGCGCGCGTAGAGGAAGTTTGTAAACTCCTCGCGGTGCGGGCTCTTGCGGATGTCGATGATCTCGTATTCGGGGCGCAGCGACATGCCGAGGGCGCGGAACTGCTCGCGGATGCCTTCCGATGAGCCAATGAGGATCGGCACGCCGAAGCCTTGCGAGAAGTAGCTGTGGGCGGCGCGGATGACGCCAGGCTCTTCGCCCTCGGCGAAGACCATGCGCTTGGGGTTCTCGCGCACGGCGCTGAACGTCGACTGGAGCCAGCCGGCAATCGGATCGAGGCGGCCTTCGAGGCGAGCGACATAGGCTTCGATATCGACGATCGGTTTGCGCGCGACGCCGGAATCCATCGCGGCCTTGGCGACGGCCACCGGCACGGTCGAGATGAGGCGCGGATCGAACGGCGCGGGGATGATGTACTCAGCCCCGAACGTCGCGTGGCGTCCGTAGAACGCGGCGGCGACCTGGTCGGGGACCTCGGCGCGCGCAAGCTCGGCGAGAGCGTGCGCTGCTGCAACCTTCATCGCCTCGTTGATCGTCGACGCCTGCACGTCGAGCGCGCCGCGGAAGATGAACGGGAAGCCGAGGACGTTGTTGATCTGGTTCGGATAGTCGGAGCGGCCGGTGGCCACGATGGCGTCATCGCGAATGGCGGCGACCTCTTCCGGCGTTATCTCTGGGTCGGGATTGGCCATGGCGAAGATGATGGGCTTGGGGGCCATCGAGCGCACCATGTCCTGGGTCACCGCGCCTTTGACCGAGAGGCCGAACAGAGCGTCAGCGCCTTTCAATGCGTCTGCCAGCGTGCGCGCCTTGGTCTTGGCGGCGTAAGCCGACTTCCACTGGTTCATGCCGTCCTTGCGGCCCTGATAGACGACGCCCTTGGTGTCGCAGAGGATGACGTTTTGCTTCGGGATGCCCATCGCGATGGCCAGCTCCAGGCACGCGATGCCGGCAGCACCGGCGCCGTTGACGACGAGCTTGATGTCCTTGAGATCGCGTCCCGTCAGCTCGGCGGCATTGATGAGGCCGGCGGCGGCGATGATCGCTGTGCCGTGCTGGTCGTCGTGGAAGACCGGGATGTCGAGCAGCTCTTTCAGGCGCTGCTCGATGATGAAGCAGTCGGGTGCCTTGATGTCTTCGAGGTTGATGCCGCCGAAGGATGGGCCGAGGTAGCGCACGGCGTTGATGAACTGCTCCGGGTCCTCGGTGCTGACGAGCAGGTCGATGGCGTCGATGTCGGCGAAACGCTTGAAGAGCGCGCCCTTGCCCTCCATGACCGGCTTGGCGGCCAGTGCGCCGAGGTTGCCAAGTCCGAGGATGGCCGTGCCGTTGGAGACGACAGCGACGATGTTGCCCTTGTTGGTGTAATCGTAGGCGGTCGACGGGTTTTGCGCGATGGCGAGCACCGGGACGGCGACGCCGGGCGAATAGGCAAGGGACAAGTCGCGCTGGGTCGTCAGCGGCTTGGTCGGCGTGACCTCGAGCTTGCCCGGTTTTCCCTGGGCGTGGAATTGCAGCGCTTCCTGGTCGGTGAAGCGCACCTTGGCGGCCTTGGGGCTGCGGGCGCTGGTCATGAGCTGAGCGATCCGGTTGGAAAGGGTGCGCACCATATGCTCGCGGGCGTGTTGAAACAATTGCTTACCGAAACAGGCTGCGTTGCCGGTGAACAACCCCGGTGTAGCGTTTGACCCAGCAGGCGGTCTGGCTATCGTTGCGAGCCGCCGGGGGCGGCACGAGGCAGTGGGGGACGACCGCCGATGGCGGGAAAACGCGCGCAAATCAAAGAGCTGGCGGCGCACGTCGCAGATGCCGAGGTCGAGGCTGAACAGGCCGAGCCCGGGGTCGAGATGGCGGCCGATGCGCGTTCAGCAGGCAAGCCTGCGGCCGCTTCGGTCGCGTCGCCTTCGACTAATGTCGAAGCCACGCCCTCGATGGCGCAGTTCCTCGAGATCAAGGCCGCCAACCCCGATTGCCTGCTCTGGTATCGCATGGGCGATTTCTACGAGCTGTTCTTCGAAGATGCGGTCATTGCATCTGGGACGCTTGGGATCGTGCTGACGAAGCGTGGCAAGCACCTCGGCGAAGACATTCCGATGTGCGGCGTTCCGATCCACCGTGCCGACGAATATCTGCACCGCCTCATCAAGCACGGACATCGCGTGGCGGTGGCCGAGCAGCTCGAAGATCCGGCGGAAGCGAAGAAGCGCGGTTCGAAGTCGGTCGTGAAGCGCGACGTGGTGCGTCTTGTGACGCCGGGCACGCTCACCGAAGACACCCTGCTCGACGCCAAGGCGCGCAATTACCTCACGGCACTGTTCCGCGGTGGTGGTGCGGCAGGCAGCGAGGTGCTCGCTCCGCAGACAACCCTGGCGCTCGCCTCGGTCGACATCTCGACGGGTGAGGTCGAGGTGGGAGAGGTGTTGGGCGCGGATCTTCCGGGAGAGCTTGCGCGGCTATCGCCGAGTGAAGTCATATTTGCCGATGCGCTGTTTGCAGACGCTGAGCTGCGCGCGTGGATCGAGCGCGTGGGAGGCGCCGCGACGCCGGTGCCCGGCGCCTATTTCGATAGCCTCGCCGGCGAGACGAGCCTCAAGGCACAATTGAAGGTTTCAGAGCTCGGCGCGTTCGGCACGTTCTCGCGGCCGGAGCTGGCAGCGATCGGAGCGGCGCTCAAATATATCGAGCTGACGCAGATGGGCGCGGCTCCGGTTTTGCGGCCGCCGAAGCGTTCTGGCTCGGATTCGATTCTGCTGATCGACGCGGCAAGCCGCGCAAGCCTGGAGCTGGTGCGTTCGGCATCCGGCGAGAAGCAGGGCAGCCTGCTGTCGGCGATCGATCGGACGCTCACGGGGGCGGGTGCGCGCGAGCTGGCGGCCCGGCTGTCGAGCCCGCTGCGGGATGTATCGCGCATCAACGCGCGGCTCGATGCGGTTGGCTATCTGATCGATCAGGAGACGCTGCGGAGCGATCTGCGCGCGGCGTTGCGGATGGCGTCCGACATCGCGCGCGCGATCTCTCGGTTGGGGTTCGGGCGTGGATCGCCGCGCGATCTCGCTGGCGTGCGCGATGGCCTTGTGGCGGCCGATGCCTGCGCTGAGCTGCTTGCAGCCGCGGCTGGCGGCATGGGTTTGCCGGCGGATCTGTCGCGCATCGCAGGCGAATTGCAGGCTGTCGGCGCCGGCCTTCGGGCGGATCTGGCCGCGGCACTGGTGGATGAGCCACCGCATTTGAAGCGCGACGGCGCATTCGTGCGGGCCGGCTATCGCCCGGAACTCGATGAGGCGCGGCGGCTGAAGGAAGACGGCCGCGGCGTGATGGCATCGCTCGAAGCGCGTTATGTCGAGATGACGGGCGTCAAATCGCTGAAAGTTCGTCACAACAATATTCTCGGGTTCTACATCGAGGTCACGCAGGGCAACGCCAAGCCGCTGCTCGAGGGCGTGCACGCAGAGACATTCCGGCACCGCCAAACGATGGCGAACGCGGTGCGCTTCTCGACGGCAGAGCTGATCGATATCGAAGGACGCATCGCCTCGGCGACCGAGCGGGCGCTCAACCTCGAGCAGGAAATTTTCGCGGAGCTTGCCGGTGCGATCGAGCGGGAGGCGAATGGTCTCGGGCGCGTTGCTGCGGCGATGGCGGAACTCGACGCCACGGCGGCACTGGCGGAGCTGGCGCGCATCGAGGGTTACACGCGGCCGATCATCGACGACAGTCAGGCGTTCGATATTCGCGGCGGTCGCCATCCGGTGGTTGAACAGGCGCTGCGGGCGGCGAAAGCCGGCGCGTTCATCGAGAACGATTGTGTGCTCGGCGAGGGCGAGGCTGGTGGCGAGGATGAGACCGCCAAAGGCCGCATCTGGCTGGTCACCGGCCCCAACATGGCGGGCAAGTCGACCTTCCTGCGCCAGAACGCGCTCATCGCCGTGATGGCGCAGATGGGGTCCTACGTGCCGGCGCGCTCGGCGACGATCGGGGCTGTCGACCGTCTCTTCAGCCGCGTCGGTGCGTCGGACGATCTGGCACGCGGACGCTCGACGTTCATGGTGGAGATGGTCGAGACGGCGGCTATCCTCAACCAGGCGAGCGAGCGCTCGCTGGTCATTTTGGATGAGATCGGACGCGGCACGGCGACATTCGACGGGCTTTCCATCGCATGGGCGACCGTCGAATACCTGCATGACGCGATAAAAGCGCGCTCGTTGTTTGCCACGCACTATCACGAGCTGACGGTCCTCGCCCGGCGTCTCGACGGCGTCGCCAACGTGACTATCGACGTGCGCGAGTGGCAGGACGAGATCGTATTTCTGCACAAGGTGAAGCCGGGCGCGGCGGATCGCTCCTACGGTATTCAGGTCGCCAAGCTTGCCGGGTTGCCGGAGCCGGTGGTGGCGCGCGCACGGGAAGTGCTGGGGCTGCTCGAGAAGACCGAAGGGCGTAAGAATGCCAGGAACGGCGGCCTCGACGAGCTGCCACTCTTTGCTGTAAGTCGCACTGTGGCTGCTCCGCCGGCCGGGCCTTCGCCGCTGGAGAAAGCCGTCGACGAACTGAACCCGGACGATCTCACCCCGCGTGCAGCGCTCGATCTCGTGTATCGGCTAAAGGCGTTGCGCAATGGGCGTCAGGAGCCGGGACGCTAGTCAGGAGATTTGCGGTTCCCTCACCCTTAGGCGAACCGCGCATGCCGAATGGATAACGTCATCCAACCGACCGCGCCGTATTTCGACTCACGCCAGCTGCGCGTCGAGCTGACGGAGGGGCTACGCGCCAACGGCAACGATCTGGCGAAGTTCCGACCGATTTTGATCGAGCGCTTGAAGAAGCTCGTTGCGGAAGCGCGCGATGCTGCGCGGCGCGGGCTCGAAGCCGACCACAGGGGGCGGCGGTGCGCGGCGGGGTTGTCGCACTTTCAGGATGAGCTGACGCGCGTCCTCTTCGACTACACGGTGGCGCACGTCTATCGGGCGACCAACCCGTCGGATGCGGAACGCATGGCGATCGTGGCGACGGGCGGCTACGGCCGCGGGTTGCTGGCGCCTGGGTCCGACATCGATCTGCTGTTCCTGCTGCCGTACAAGCAGACGGCGTGGGGCGAGAGTGTCGCCGAGCATATGCTCTATGTGCTCTGGGATCTCGGGTTCAAAGTCGGTCACGCGACGCGCACAGTCGATCAGTGCATCAAGATGAGCGCCGACATCACCGTGCGCACGTCGATGCTCGATGCGCGCCTAATTCACGGCGATGCGCAACTCTACAGCGAGTTCGAGGACCGGTTCCGCAGCGAAGTGGTTGCCGGAACCGCTCGCGACTTCATCGACGCCAAGATGGAGGAGCACGACAATCGACATCGTCAGGCCGGCGAGAGCCGGTACCGGGTGGAGCCCAACGTTAAGGAGGGCAAAGGCGGCCTGCGCGATCTCCATACGCTGCACTGGCTGTCGAAATATCTCTACGGGCAGGGCGTCGGCGCGGCCACGGTTGCGGCGGGCATTTTCCGTCCCGATGAGGTGGCGACATTCCGCCGGTGCGAAGACTTCCTATGGACGGTCCGCTGCTTTCTGCATTTCGCGAGCGGGCGCGCCGAAGAAACGCTGACATTCGACGTGCAGCCGTGGCTCGCGAGCCAACTCGGATACAACGACCGCGGCGGTTTGCTCGGCGTCGAGCGCTTCATGAAGCACTACTTCCTCATCGCCAAGGATGTCGGCGATCTGACGACCATCCTGTGCTCGGCGCTGGAAATGCAGCAGCTCAAGGCGTCGCCGGGATTGACCCGTTTCCTCAGGCCGCTCAACTGGAAGCAGCGGCGCCAATTGCGCGTGCGTACCGATTTCCGCATCGACAACGATCGTCTCAACGTTGCGGATCCGGACGTCTTCAAGCGCGATCCGGTCAATCTCATACGCTTCTTCGCTGAAGCGCATCTTTCGAACTCGTTCCTTCACCCGGACGCGATCCGCCTGCTGCGGCATTCCAAGCGTCTCATCGACGATGACTTTCGCGCCAACCCGGAAGCCAACCGGATTTTTATCGAGCTGCTTACGGGGCATGCCAATCCGGAGATGTCGCTGCGGCGCATGAACGAGGCCGGCGTGCTGGGACGCTTCGTGCCGGAGTTCGGACGCGTCGTCGGCATGACGCAGTTCAACATGTATCACAGCTACACGATCGACGAGCACCTGGTGCGGACGGTCGGCATGCTGGCGGACATCGAGCGCGGCGGGGCGAGCGACGAGCTTCCGTTGTCAACTGAGATCATCGGATCGGTGAAGAACCGGCGTGCGCTCTACGTGGCGGCGTTTCTGCACGACGTCGGCAAAGGGTACGTCGAAGATCATTCCGTGGTTGGCGCGCGCATCGCGCGCAAGCTCTGCCCGCGTCTTGGCCTGACACCGGCCGAGACCGAGACGTGCGTGTGGCTCATCGATCAGCATCTTACGATGAGCAACATTGCGCAGAGCCGCGACCTTTCCGACCCGAAGACAATCCGCGATTTCGCCGATGTGGTGCAGAGCCCGGAGCGGTTGAAGCTGTTGATGCTTCTTACGGTGGCGGACATCCGCGCCGTGGGGCCTGGGGTGTGGAACGGCTGGAAGGGCCAGCTTCTGCGGACGCTCTATTACGAGACGGAGCCGCTGGTCGCGGGTGGGCATACGCAAGTCAAGCGGAGCCAAAGGATCGCAGAGGCGCAGTCGGCGTTGCGCCAGTCGCTTGGCGACTGGCCGCAGGCTGAGGTCGACCGTTACGTCGAGCGGCACTTCCCCGACTACTGGCTGCGTACGGACGCGGCGCGGCGTGTCGAGCACGCACGACTGCTGCAGCGCGCGGAGGAGGAGGGGCTGCAGGTCGCGACCGACACGCGGACCGACGCGTTTACGGCGATTACGGAGCTGACGGTTGTTGCACCGAACCATCCGCGGCTGTTGTCGCTCTTCGCTGGCGCCTGCGCGGCTGCTGGAGCCAACATTGCCGGTGCGCACATCATGACGACGCGCGATGGCTATGCGCTCGACACGTTCCTGCTCAATCGGGCGTTCAATGCGGATGAGGACGAGCTGCGGCGCGGCAAACGCATCGGCGATCTCATTCATCGGCTGCTGCGCGGCGATGCGTGGCTCGATACGCTGCTGGCGGAGCGGGGTCCGCCGCCGCGCCGTTTCATGGCGTTCACGGTCGAGCCCGATGTCATCATCAACAATGCGCTGTCGGATCAGTTCACCGTGATCGAGGTGGCGGGGCGCGACCGGCCCGGCCTGCTGTACGAGCTGACGAGCACGCTTTCCAATCTGATGCTCGACATCACCTCGGCGCACGTCACGACGTTCGGCGAAAAGGCCGTCGACGTGTTCTATGTGACGGATTTGACGGGCAGGAAGATCGACAGCGAACCGCGCCAGGAAGCCATCCGCAAGCGGCTCATCGAGGTGCTCGATGGGCGCGGAGAGAAAGTCGGCCGGGCGCCTCCTGCGTGACTTGTCGATGCGATCGCCAAGCCGCGTTGGTCAGCGGCTGACGACCAGTTCGACGCGGCGGTCGAGCTGCCAGAGATCTTCCTGGCTGAAGTCTCCGCGCACGACGCCGGTGTATGGCTCGGCCTTGCCTTTCGGGATGAGATCGAGCTGTCCGGTATAGCCGCCTTCGCGGAGGTACCGCGCGACGGTTTCGAGGCGCTCGCGTGAGAGATTGATATTCAGCTCGTCGCTGCCGCGCTCGTCGGCATGGCCGGTCAGCGTGATCCTCGGATAGCGCTTCAGCTGCAGGTATTCGAGCAGCAGAGCTGCCGCCTTGCGGCCGTCGCTCGTCAGGTTGGCCTCGTTGTAGACGAAGGTCACCGGTACGGGCACGGTTGTGGTGCTCGACTGGGGAGCGACAGCGACGGGTGGCAGAGGGGGCGCGGCGGCGGGCGCCTGCGGCGTCGCACTGAGCGCAGTTTGCGGAGCGGCGGCCTGCGGCGTGGCTGTGGGGGCTGCCGCTGGTGCTGTCGTTGCCGGCGAGGCGGGCGCGGTTGCTGCGGCTTGCGCCTCAGTGCGGGCGCTAGCCACCATGCCTTCGAGACTTTTCAGCATGTTCGAGGTGACGGCTTGAGCCGTCTGCGGTTTGGCCGGCGCGGATGGTGCCGGCCGTCGAGCTTCAGCCTGCTGAGGGTCGGCACCGACGACGCGGGGTACGGAGCCGGGCGGCGCCTTGAACAGCGCGAGTTTGGCATCCGGGTTGGCGATTCTAGCTTCGGTGGTGAGGGTCCACTCGCCGTTTTCGTCGACTTGCGCGGTACCGACCTCGTTGCCGTCGGCGGTGATCGTGACGAGGGAGTTCGGCTCGCCGCGGCCAGCGAACACCGAGATGCCTTTGGGATCTATGCGCGCGATGTCGAAGCCGGTTGCGCCGGCGGATGTGCCGGGTTGCGGCCGGAGCGCTGCCTCCAGCTCCTGGATCTCGTTCTTCTTGGAGCCCTCGGAGCCAGCGTCCTTCTCGGTCTTGGCTTGCTGCTCGGGCTCGATGTTGGGCGTCAGGTCCAGCAACCAGACGGCACCGCCGAAAAGCATCAGCAACAAAAGAACGAATGTGACTGCGACGCGAAGCATCGAACCTGGTCCCGTGCTCTAAAGCGAACGTTGCATATCGTTGCGCAACGCAGCTCCAGTTCTTGATGAGACCGATGATTCCCGCCCCGGACGGACACGGCCAGGAGCGATCATGGTCTTGGGCCCCCCAAGCCCTTGGAAGCACAATTCCAATTTTCTGACATTCGATCCAGGCGTTCAAGGCCCTGGAATGGCAAAAGCCATTCAGGCTTAGCAGCGCTTGGATTCAGGCCGAAATGCGGGGGTTGTTACTGCCGCCACGGAAGAGGAAGGCCATCAGGAAGCCGGCCACGAAGCCGCCGACGTGGGCCATGAAGGCGACGCCGCCCTGTTCCTCGCCCGGGCCGGTATTGGCCAGGGACCCGAAACTCGAGAAGAGCTGCAGCGCGAACCAGAGGCCCAGAACCAGGATGGCGGGCACGGCAACCACCCCGCCGCGCATCAGTACGTTGACGCGGCCCTGGGGGAACATAAGGAGATAAGCACCCAGCACGCCCGCAATGGCCCCCGATGCGCCGAGGTTCGGGATGTTCGATGCGGGATTGATGAAGTATTGCGCGAACGTCGCTGCCAAGCCTGCCAGCAGGTAGAATAGCAGGAACTTGGCGTGTCCGAAGCGATCCTCGACGTTATCTCCGAAGATCCAGAGGTACAGCATGTTGCCGCCGAGGTGCATCCAGCTGCCGTGCATGAACATGGCGGTGAAGAGGGTGACGATATCGCCGGAGGGATCCGCGGCGAAGCGGGCGGGCGTGAATGCCCACTGGCGAATGAACTCATCGCCGTTCTGCAGCTGGAGCAGGAACACCGCCACGTTTATGGCAATGAGTGCCCAGGTGACGAAAGGAACAGATCGGCGGTCCGTGTTGTCGTCACCCAGGGGGAACATAGCTCTCGCGCTCCGCATGCCATGCAAACTTGTCACGCAACCTCGGTGATGATGTCAACGCCGGTGCTCAGCCACGCTGGTGCTGCATCTGGCCGCTTGCCCTCCGACCGCGGCTCCGGTACCGCTCAGCGCCCATGAAGCTCTATCGCTCCTTCGCGACCGTCGGCGGCCTCACGTTGTTGAGCCGTGTGTTCGGATTTCTGCGCGATATTCTCATCGCGGCCATTCTGGGCTCCGGGATGGTCGCCGATGCGTTCTTCGTGGCCTTTCGTTTTCCCAACCTTTTCCGGCGGCTGTTCGGCGAGGGTGCGTTCAACGCGGCGTTCGTTCCGCTGTTTGCAAAGCGCCTCGAAGGCGAAGGGAAAGAGGTCGCGCGGGCGTTCGCCGAAGAGGCGATGGCAGGGCTCGTTTTCATCCTGCTGATCCTGACGATCATCGCCGAGATCGCGATGCCGTTCCTGATGTACGGCCTGGCGCCGGGCTTCAGCGAGAATCCGGAGAAGTTCGACCTCGCGGTGCTGCTGACGCGCATCACGATGCCCTATCTCATCTGCATGTCGCTCGTGGCGCTGATGTCGGGCGTGCTCAACTCGTTCGGAAAGTTCGTCGAGAGTTCGTCCGTCTCCATCGTGCTCAACGGCGTGATGATGATCGCGACGCTGATCGGCATGTGGCTCGGCTACCAGAACGAGCCGATGGCCGGCGTCATCCAGGCGTGGGGCGTTTTCGTTGCCGGCATCCTGCAGCTCGTCGTGTTGTTGGATGGCCTGAGACGCAACGGCATCTGGCTGAAGCTGCGCTGGCCGCGCATGACGGAAGGTATGCGGCGGCTCATTCAGCTCGGTATCCCGGGGGTGATCGCGGGTGGTGTGACGCAGATCAACATCGTCATCGGCACGGTCATCGCGTCGATGGAAAACGGGGCGGTCTCCTATCTCTACTATGCCGACCGGCTGTACGAGCTGCCGCTCGCCATCGTCGGCATCGCCATCGGCGTGGTGCTGCTGCCGGACGTGGCGCGTCACCTCAGAGCCGAGAACCACGAAGCGGTGATGGACAGCCAGAACCGGTCGTTCGAATTCGCCATGCTGCTGACGCTGCCGGCGGCCGTGGCGCTCGCGGTGGTGCCGACCGCCATCGTTGCGTCGCTGTTCGAGCGCGGCGCGTTCACTGCTGCGGATACGCCGGCGACGGCCTGGGCGCTCGCCATCTTCGCGATTGGGTTGCCGAGCTTCGTGTTGATCAAGGTGTTCTCTCCGGCGTATTTCGCCCGCGAGGACACCAAGACCCCGATGGTCTACGCCACCATCAGCCTGACGGCGAACACGATCGGCTCGATCGTACTGTTCTTCGTGTTCCGTCACCTTGGATGGATGCCGCACCTCGGCATCGCGGTCGCGACAACGCTGGGCGGCTTCCTCAACGCCGGGCTGCTCTACATGACCCTCGCCAAGAACGGGCACTTCATTGCCGACAAGCGTCTGAAGAGAACGATGCCGCGTATTCTTCTGTCGAGCGCGATTATGGGCGTTGTGCTGTGGCTGGTTGCGGAAGCGCTGGGCAGCAAGTTCGAGCCGCCGACACCGGAACTGGAGCGCGCGGCGGCGCTGCTCGTTCTTTGCGGGTCGGGGTTCCTGGCCTACGCCGTCGCGGTGTTCGCAACGGGGGCGCTCGACGCCAAGCAGCTGCGCCGCTTCCTGTCGCGGAAGACGCCGCCTCCAGGGCCGACGTGATTCAAGACTGGCGCGAGCTGAGAGAGGCTTTGCTTGCGGCGAGGGACGCGCAAGCTGATGGCCGCGCCACCTGGCGCGCGGCCCCTTGGGCCGTTGCCGCTTCGCAGCCAAGAGAGCGGCCAAGAGAGATGTCGCGCGTCTTGCGCCTTGGGGCGGAGCGGGTCATAAACCGGCGCCTGTTCGACAAGGGGCTCCCATGGCATTCAAAGAGCGCGTTTTCTCCGGCATGCAGCCGACCGGCAGCCTGCACCTCGGCAACTATCTCGGGGCGATGGTGCAGTGGATCGAGATGCAGAAGACGCACGAGTGCATCTATTGCGTGGTCGATTTGCACGCGATCACAGTCTGGCAGGACCCGAAGGAGCTCAAGAACGCGATCCGGCAGGTGACGGCCGCCTATATCGCGTCCGGCCTAGATCCCAAGAAGAGCATCCTCTTCAACCAGAGCCAGGTTGCGGCCCATGCCGAGCTTGCCTGGATATTCAATTGCGTCGCGCGCCTCGGCTGGCTCAACCGCATGACGCAGTTCAAGGAGAAAGCGGGCAAGGACCGCGAGAACGCGTCCGTCGGCCTCTACGCCTATCCGAACCTGATGGCGGCAGACATTCTGGCCTATCAGGCGACGCATGTGCCGGTCGGCGAGGACCAGAAGCAGCATCTCGAGCTGGCGCGCGACATCGCGCAGAAATTCAACGGCGACTTCCGCGAGCAGATCATTGCCGCGGGCTATGACGACGGGATCTTCTTCCCGCAGCCGGAGCCCGTCATCGTGGGGCCGGCGACGCGCGTCATGAGTTTGCGCGACGGCACGAAGAAGATGTCGAAGTCCGAGCCCTCGGACATGTCGCGTATCAACCTGATGGACGACACGGACACCATCGCCGACAAGATCAAGCGGGCGAAGACGGACATGGAGCCGGCGCCGCCGAGCAACCTGGAAGAGCTGAAGGCGCGGCCGGAAGTCGACAATCTCGTCGGCATCTACGCGGCGCTGGCCGGCATCAGCAAGGAAGCTGGGCTGCAGGCGCTGATAGACACCTCGAAGGAAGGTCCGAGCATCTTCACCGGCTTGAAGCGCTTGCTGACCGAAGTTGCGGTCGAGCGGCTGGGGCCGATCCGGTCGGAGATCGTTCGCCTGATGGACGACCCGGCGGAGATCGACCGCATTCTGGCTGACGGATCCAGCCGGGCACGGGCCATCGCTTCGCCAATCATGGACAAGGTGAAGGACGTCGTCGGCTTCGTCAGAAGCTGACTTTTGCTGGCACGGCTCAGATAAGCAGCGTTCGTGGCGCGTGTTGCGCGAGAGTTGTGGCGAGAGCGGCGGCAGCGTGGCAGCATGATCCGATGAGCACGATCAATAAGCGCCGTTCATTCGAGGCCGACAAGTTCCGGAAGTTTCTCGTCGTGGTCGACGAGACGCCGGAGGTCGAGGCTGCGCTCTATTATGCGGCGAGCCGTATGCAGCGGTCGTCCGGCTCCCTGGTGCTGCTGTATGTCATCGTGCCGCAGGAGTTCCAGCACTGGATCAATGTGCGCCAGCAGCAGATCGATGAGGAGACGGCCAAGGCGAAGGCGCTGTTCCGCCTCATGCGCCGGAAGCTCAACCTGGCTGGATACGAGAACGTCGCCTGTGAGGAGATCATCCGAGAGGGCGAAAGGGCTGGCGAAATCCGCAAATTGATCGATGAGGACGAGGATATTGCTGTGCTGGTGCTGGGGGCTTCGTCGGAGGCTGCGAGCCCGGGACCGCTGGTTTCCTCGCTGGCGGTCAGCGGGGCGATGGGCAAATTTCCGATCCCAATCACCATTGTTCCGGGAACGCTGGCCCTGGAGGACGTCCGCTCCTTGGATTAAAAGCCTCTGCGGACACTCGAAATCTGCTGTAGGATGCTCTATCTTTAGAGCAGTTCTAAACTAGGCTCCGGCGGCCGGCGCGTCCGGCGCCGCCACTCGCGGAAAGGCCAAGCCATGTTCATCCAGACCGAAGCGACCCCAAATCCGGCGACGCTCAAGTTCATTCCCGGCAAGGCCGTGCTGGCTGAAGGCACCGCCGATTTCACCGACAAGGGCGAAGCGCTTGCTTCGCCGCTGGCGTCGCGCCTGTTCGACATTCAGGGCGTACGCGGCGTGTTCCTCGGCTCCGACTTCATCTCGGTGACGAAGGGCGAGGAGGAATGGCAGCACCTGAAGCCCATGATCCTCGGGGCCATCATGGAGCACTACATGTCGGGTGCGCCGATCGTTGCCGAGACGGCGAACGACGATACGGGCGCAACGTCCTACGATCCCGAGGACGAGGCGGTCGTCGCGACCATCAAGGAGTTGCTGGAGACCCGCGTGCGTCCGGCCGTTGCGCAGGACGGCGGCGACATCACGTTCTCAGCATTCCGCGACGGGGTCGTGTATCTGCATATGCGCGGCGCATGCTCGGGGTGCCCCAGTTCGACCGCCACCCTGCGGCACGGCATCGAAAACCTGCTTCGGCACTTCTGCCCTGAAGTGCAAGCTGTGCAGGCCGTCTAAGCCTCACGGACTGACGACATCGAAAACCCCGCCCCTCCGGCGGGGTTTTGCTTTGAATTCAAGCGATCAGGAGACCTCGACATGTCGCGGACGGATATCGGCGTACTGCGCCAGGCATTTCTCGAAGCCCGCACGCACAATGCGTGGCAGGACAAAGAGGTGCCGGACAGCCTGCTGCGCGAGCTTGTCGAGATGGCGCAGCTCGGCCCGACCGCCGTCAACAGCCAGCCGGCGCGGTTCGTGTTCGTCAAGTCACTGGAAGCGAAAGAGAAGCTCAAGCCGCACCTCAGCGAGAGCAACCGCGCCAAGACCATGCAGGCACCGGTCTGCGCGATCGTCGGCTACGACACTGAGTTCTATCGGCATTTGCCGCGTACCTTCCCGCACAAGGACCTGAGTGGAAGCTATGCCGGAAAGCCGCTGGTAGCGCAGGAGAATGCGTTCCGTAACGGTACGTTGCAGGGCGCCTATCTGATGATCGCTGCGCGGCTTCTGGGGCTCGATTGCGGCCCGATGTCAGGCTTCAACAATGCCGGTGTCGACGAGGCGTTCTTCGCCGGCACGACGATCAAGTCGAATTTCCTTTGCAACCTGGGATATGGCGATGCCTCCGTGCTGAAAGGGCGGCTGCCACGGCTCGGCTTCGAGGAGGTGGCAACGATCACGTGATCGCGGATGGCATTTTAGTCTGGTGAATCAGCTTTGCTGTGCGTATAGGCTGCGGCGCATGCATATACTTGCCTTCGATACATGCTTCGACGGCTGCTCGGCCTGCGTCGCCGAGCTGCAAGGCGGCGCCGTATCGGTGCTCAGCTCCGCGTTCGAGCGGTTCGAGACCGGGCACGCGGAACGACTGATCCCGATGATCGGCGACGTGATGCGCGAAGCACATGTGGCTTTCGACCAGATTTGCCGAATTGTCGTCACCACAGGGCCCGGAACCTTTACCGGCACCCGTATCGGCATTGCCGCGGCGCGCTCGTTGGCTCTGGCAACCGGCGCACGAACGGTCGGTGTTTCCAGTCTGGCCGTCATGGCGGAGGCGGCGCGCAGTCATATTGGCGGGCCAATCGCCGTGGTAGTCGATGCGCGGCGGGGCGAAGTCTATGGGCAAGTGTTCGGCCCCGGTGGCGGTGCCGACAACGTCAGTCCTCCGCAGCTCCTGTCGCTGGAAGACGCAGCGCGTGCCGGAGGCGAAGGGCGGATAGCATTCGTCGGGTCCGGGGCCAATGCCGTGGCAGAGATAGCCAGACGCAATGGTCGCGCCGCAGAAGTCATCCTGAGTGACCTCGTTCCGGATGCCGTGGCGCTGGCGCACCTCGCCGGCGTTCTACCGGCCTCCGACGCCCCCTTGTCGCCGCTTTATCTGCGCGCGCCGGACGCCAAACCCCAACATGGAAAGGCCATCGCCAGAGCATGAGCCAGGCAGCGATCCCCCTCGACCCGAGGAACCTCAGCCTTTTGTGGGCGACCACGGAACGGGCCGAAGAGATCGCGGCTCTGCACGCCCGCCTGTTCAATCCGTCGTGGGACGTGGCGAGCATCGTGAATTCGATCGAGCATCCAGCGTCGGCGTCCTTCATCGCGCAGATCCGCGAGCCAGCGATGCTCGCGGGCTTCATCATCGGCCACATCGCGGCCGACGAGGCGGAGATCCTTTCGATCGGCGTTGCGCCGGAATGGCAGAAGCGCGGCATCGGACGCCGGATGGCCGAGGGGCTGGTGCGGGCAGCGCGGCGGGCCGAGGTGAAGCGCGTGTTCCTCGAGGTGGCCATCGACAACATGGCGGCCGGAGCCCTCTATACGAGCTTGGGGTTCACGCCTGCCGGCGGCCGAAAGGGCTACTACAAGCACGCTGACGGCACCGCCACGGATGCTGTCATCCTCGCGCTCGACTTGTAGCGGCGCCGACGCGGCCGGGCCGACCTCGGCGGTGGACGGCCCTCCGGGGCTTACCCTATAAAACGTTGACCGAGCGAGAGCGGAGACAGGCGCCGCCGCATGGCCGATTCTACAGACTACGATCAGAGCCGCATCGAGGTGCTGTGCACCGAGCAGGGCCTGCGCATGACCGGACAGCGGCGCGTCATTGCGCGCGTTCTGTCGAGCGCAAACGACCATCCAGATGTAGAAGAGGTTTATCAGCGCGCCAACGAAATCGACGCGCGCATCTCGCTGTCGACGGTCTATCGGACGCTCAAGCTGTTCGCCGAGAAAGGCATCCTCGAGCGGCACGACTTCGGCCACAAGCGCGGGCGCTATGAAGAGGCTTCGCGGGAGCACCACGACCATCTCATCGACGTCGAGACGGGGCGTGTGATCGAGTTCAGCAACGAAGAGATCGAGGCTCTGCAGGAGAGGATCGCGCGCGAACTCGGCTTCAAGCTCGTGGGCCATCGCCTGGAGCTTTATGGCGTACGCATCAAAGCGGCGAAGAAGTCATGAAGCGCTGCGGAGAGAGATGATGGGAGCGGTTCGAGGCGGTGCGGTTCTCGCTGCGTTTTTCGGGCTCACCGTTCCTCTGATGCCGGTACAGGCGGCGTTGCTGCGCAGCGGCTCCAAAGGCGCTCGCACTTTCCCGCATTGGTATCACCGCCAGGTCTGCCGGCTGCTCGGCATTCGCATCAACATCGAAGGCGAAGTGGTGCGCGATCGCCCGGTACTGCTCATCGCCAATCACACCACGTGGCTTGACATTCCCGTGCTGTCGGCTGTGGCGCCGGTTTCGTTCGTCGCGAAGAAAGAGGTCGGCAGCTGGCCGTTCGTTGCGAGCCTCGCGCGGCTGCAGCGTACTGTGTTCGTCGATCGCCAGCGGCGCACGGCCGTGGGCAATACGACGGGAGAGATCATCGCCCGGCTGGCGCAGGGCGATACGATCGTCCTCTTTCCCGAGGGTACGTCCAGCGACGGCAATCGCGTGCTTCCGTTCATGACCTCGCTGTTTGCGGCGGCGAAACCTTCGGCGGGAGAGCCGAACGCCGCGCCGGATGCGGTCGTTCAGACTTTGTCGGCGGTCTACACGCGCCGGCATGGCTTGCCGCTCGGGCGCGCGGATCGGCCATCGGTTGCCTGGTACGGCGATATGGAAATGCGCAGCCACGCCTGGGAACTTCTCAAGGCGGGCCCGCTCGACGTCGACGTGCGCATCGGCCCGCCTGTGCCGCTGGCAAGCTTTCAGGACCGAAAGGAGCTTGCGCGGCATAGTGAAGAGCAGGTGCGTGAGCAGGTCGTGCGCACGCTCCGGTCAAGGCCCACCGACGAGCCGCTGGAAATCGTGCCGCCTGAGAAGGCTGCGGTATCCGTCAGGACACGCGTTAGCTCCGATCCTGGCCAAAAGTGGACGTGAGGCGTCGCGGTCGGTAGAGAGAACGCCCGCGCGCTGGTAGCCTGGTGCCGGACCAACGCTGTGGCAGCCTGTCGAGATCATGGACGATCGCCTGACGGACATCGAAGAAGTTGTGGCCGGGATGGAAACGGCTGACCCCGGTTCAGAGCGTTCCGGCGGGCGCCGGGTGTTCGTGCGCACCTTCGGCTGCCAGATGAACGTCTATGACTCCGAGCGCATGACCGAGGCTCTTTCGGCGCAGGGGTATGCCGCGACCGACACCATCGAAAACGCGGACCTCGTCATTCTGAACACCTGCCATATCCGCGAGAAGGCGGCCGAGAAGGTTTATTCCGATCTCGGACGCATCCGCGTGCTGAAGGAAGAGCGGGCGGCAGCAGGCAGTGACACGGTGGTTGCCGTTGTCGGCTGCGTCGCGCAGGCGGAGGGCGCGGAGATCGCGCGGCGCGCGCCGGTCGTCGATCTCGTCGTCGGACCGCAGAGCTATCATCGGCTGCCCGAGCTCATCGTGCGCTCGCGCGCGGAGGGCCGCGCGCTGGTCGAAACGGAGTTTCCGGAGGAAGAGAAATTCGCGCATCTGCCGAAGCGAGCGCCGACCCGCGCGGTCACGGCGTTCCTCACGGTGCAGGAAGGATGCGATAAGTTCTGCACCTTCTGCGTGGTGCCCTATACGCGGGGCATGGAGTATTCGCGGTCGGTGGCCGACATCGAGCGCGAGGCGCGGGCACTGGTCGAAGCTGGCGTGCGCGAACTGACGCTGCTCGGGCAGAACGTCAACGGCTATCACGGCGAGGGGCCGAACGGGCGCCCCCATTCCCTCGCCGATCTCGTGCGGCATCTGGCACGCATGGATGGGCTCGAGAGGCTGCGCTACACGACAAGCCACCCGCGCGACATGAGCGATGATCTCATCGCCGCGCATGCGGACGAGCCGAAGCTGATGCCCTACCTGCACCTGCCGTTCCAGGCAGGTTCCGACCGTATTCTCGCGGCGATGAACCGCAAGCACACGGCGCGGGAGTACGTCGATCTCGTCAATCGCATCAAGGCGGCGCGGCCTGATCTCGCCCTGTCGACGGATGTGATCGTCGGATTCCCGGGAGAGACGGACGCCGAATTCGAGGAGACTTTGGCGGTGTTCTCGGAGGTCGGCTTTGCAGCCGCCTATTCATTCAAATACAGCCCGCGGCCCGGTACACCGGCCGAGAAGCTGTCTGATCAAGTGCCGGAAGAGGTCAAGACCGAGCGTCTGGCGCGCCTTGAAACGTTGGTCAAACGGCAGCAGCTGGATTTCAGCGCGAGCTGCGTCGGGCGCACTATGCCGGTCCTGTTCGAGCGCATCGGTCGGCGGCCCGGGCAGCTCATCGGACGCTCGCCGTTTTTGCAGTCGGTGCATGCCGAAGCAGCTTCCGAACTGCTCGGGCGCATCGTGCCTGTTGAAATTTCTTCGTTCGGTCCCAATAGTCTAGCCGGTGTCATACGCCCGGAGTGATGATCCGGTAACGCTATGATACCTTTGCTCTCCGCAGCGATGCGGGCCGGCCGGAGCCTGTGCTAAGTTAACCATCTCGAAGTGACGATTCGCAGCGAACGTCTGGAGCGCCTATTGGCAGCATTTCGCGGGAATCCGGTCGCTGGACCGGGAAGATCGCCGAAGACCCAGGTGGCAAACAAGCGCCTGGTGGTACCATTCGAGGACAACCGCCACGTAACGCGGCTTCTCGGAGAATACGACAGCCATCTGGCGCTGATCGAGGATCGTCTCGGCATAGAGGCGCACGCACACGGCAATGTCGTTACGCTGAATGGGCCGGAAGCGCAGTGCGAACTGGCGCGCTTCGTTCTCGAAGAACTCTACAAGCGCGTGGCGGCTGGAGATGCAATCGGAGCGGGTGACTTCGACGGCCTGATCCGACATGCGCGCGAGGCCAGCGTTCCCGGTGACGGGCAAGCGCAGATCATGACGCGCCGGCGTGTCGTCAAGGCGCGCACGCTTGCCCAAAGCACCTACATCCGCGCTCTGGAGAAATCCGATCTCGTGTTCGGCGTAGGTCCGGCCGGTACCGGCAAGACCTACATCGCGGTGGCCTATGCCGCGATGTGCCTGGAACGTGGCGTTGTCGAGCGCATCATCCTTTCGCGGCCGGCGGTCGAAGCCGGCGAGCGGTTGGGCTTTCTGCCGGGGGACATGCGCGAGAAAGTCGACCCGTATCTGCGCCCGCTCTACGACGCGCTCTACGACGTCCTGCCGCCTGAAAAGGTGGAGAAGGACCTCGAAACCGGTGTCATCGAAATTGCACCTCTGGCGTTCATGCGAGGACGCACGCTGGCGAATGCCTTCGTGATCCTCGACGAAGCGCAAAATACGACCAGCATGCAGATGAAGATGTTCCTCACCCGCCTTGGCGAGGGCTCCAAAATGGCGGTTACGGGCGATCCGAGCCAGATCGACCTGCCGTTCGGGATGAAGTCGGGCCTAGTGGAGGCAACGGCGCTTCTGGCGGACGTCAAAGGCATCGAGGCGATACGGTTTACGGGGGCGGACGTGGTGCGCCGCGACCTCGTAGCGCGCATCGTTGAAGCTTACGACAGTCAGAAGTAAGCTGGCGCCATGCCCGATTTAGTTTCAGATTGCTGTGCGGCGCCGGACGCTGGCGCCGAGGATGCCTCGGTCGGTGAGGATCCGCAGTCTAGTATCGACATCGATGTCGTTCACGACGGCGGAGCCTGGGATCAGGTTTCCGATGCCGAGGCGCTGGTGCGCGTCGCCGCAGCTGCCGTCGCGCGCGATCTCGATCTCGGGCGGTCCGAGGTCTGCATCGCCCTTTCGAGCGACGAGCAGGTTGCGGAACTGAACGGCAGCTATCGCGGCAAGCTCAAGCCCACCAATGTGTTGTCTTTCCCCGCCGTGCCGATGCTGCCGGTCGAGGGCGAGCCGAAATTTTTAGGCGATGTCGTGCTGGCGCTCGAGACGCTGCAGCGCGAGGCGGCCGACCTTGGCGTGCCTGTCGAGCATCATATGCAACACCTCGTGGTGCACGGGTTGCTGCATCTCCTCGGATACGATCATCAAACGGACAATGACGCGAACGAAATGGAAGGACTCGAGGTGAAGATACTCGCGGGCCTCGGCGTCGCCGATCCATACGCGGATGCGGGCGAGCCGATCGAACCTGATGGCAGACACGATTAACCATGGCTGAGACACAACTACCTGTTCCAAAAGATCAAGTTGCGCCAGCGGGCTCTGCGCCTGCCGACGCGTCGAACGGCGCGCAGAGTCTTCTCAATGCGCTGCTCAGCCGGATGGGCTTGCGGTCGCCGAGCGTACGCGAGCTGCTCGAGGCAGATCTCAAGGGCGACGTTGAAGCCGACGCTGCCGCGTTCTCGACTGAAGAGCGCGAGATGCTTCGGCGGTTGTTGCGCTTCGGCGGCTTGCGCGTCGATGACATCATGGTGCCGCGTGCCGACATAATTGCGCTGGAAGAACACGACTCCCTCGCGGAGCTTCTGCGGACCTTCGAAGAGGCCGGTGTCTCTCGTATCCCGCTCTACAGCGAGACGCTGGACGATCCGCGCGGCATGATTCACGTGAAGGATCTGTTCGGATGGCTGACGCGCGAGGCGGCGTCCGATGCCGTGAAGACGCGTATTGCGAAGGCGGCTTCCGAAGAGGCGCGCGATGGTGAGGCGCAAGAGGCGATAAAGGCAGAACCGGCGCCAAACGAGCCGACGTTTCTCGATTTCGGCCGCGTAGATCTTTCGAAGCCGATCACGTCTGCGAAGCTGCGCCGGCCGGTGCTTTACGTTCCGCCGTCGATGCCCGCCACAAACCTGCTCATCCGCATGCAGTCGACGCGCATTCACATGGCGCTCGTCGTCGATGAATACGGTGGAACGGATGGGCTCGTCACCATCGAAGACCTCGTCGAGCAGATCGTGGGCGACATCGAGGACGAACACGACGTCGCCGAAGCGGCCTACATCGTCGATGATCCGAAGCTCGGGCTCATTGCGTCCGCGCGCACGCCGATCGATCAGCTTGAAGAGCATCTTGGTGTGAAGCTCCTGAAGCCGGACGAGGAAGAGGACATCGATACGCTCGGCGGCTTGATGTTCTCCCTGCTTGGCCGCGTGCCGGTTCGAGGTGAGCTCGTGCGGCACCCGAGCGGCATCGAGCTGGAAGTTCTCGAAGCGGACGCGCGGCGCCTGAAGAAGGTGAAGATCCACCGGCCGACGAGCCCCGCAGAGGTGCCCGCTTCGGACGCGGGCAAGGCGTGACGCCGCCGTCGGCACCGCTGGCGCACGCTCGCACGACCGTCTCCTTCGGCGACGCGGTCAGAAGACTGTCGCTTTGGGTTCGTAGATTATCCGGTTGGCGTCGGTCGCTGACGGCCTTCGGTGCGGGCGCATTGTCGGCGCTCGCGATGGCGCCGTTCTTCATATCGCCGGTGCTGTTCATCACGCTGCCGGTGCTGGTGTGGCTGATCGACGGTTCAGCGTCGGAGACGACGCGGGATCGCTTCCGCAAAGCGGCTGCTGCCGGTTGGGGGTTCGGGTTCGGATACTTCCTGCCCGGCCTTTTCTGGATCGGCGAAGCGTTCCTCGTCGAAGCCGACAAGTTTGCCTGGCTGATGCCGTTCGCAGTGCTCATCCTACCGGCGGGGCTCGCCTTGTTCACCGGCGCTGCTGCAGGTGTGGCTCGCCTCGTCTGGTGGCCCGGCGTCGCCCGCGTGCTGCTGCTCGCGGTCATGCTGGGCGTGGCCGAGTGGTTGCGCGGACATGTCCTCACCGGTTTTCCGTGGAACGTGCTCGGCTACGCGCTCACTGCGCCGTTGCCGTTGATGCAGGCGGCGTCGGTTCTCGGCATCTATGGGTTGACGCTGGTGTGCGTCGCGGTCTTTGGCGCTCCGCTGGTGATGATTGCCGAGGCGAAGCCGACCGAACGTTTCAGCGCACTGCGGAATGCGGCGCTCGTCGCGCTGGTGCCCGTCGCAATTCTCTATGCGTGGGGCGAATGGCGGCTGTCCGGAGGTCCGGCGCCGACGCTCGACGGCGTGAAGATCCGCATCGTTCAGCCCAGCATTCCGCAGCGGAAAAAGTGGCGTCCGGAAAAGCAGCGGGAGATCTTCGAAGATCACCTGTCGCTGTCGCGCCGTAATGCAACGGGCCAACAGGACGACCTCGTAGGGGTGACGCACCTCGTATGGCCGGAAGCGGCGATGCCATTCTTGCCGCTAGAACAGCCCGAGGCGCTGGCTGCCATTGGAAATCTGCTGCCGGATGGGACGCAGCTCATAGCCGGTGCATTGAGACTGAAGCACTCGGCGGCGGGCGGCGCGCCGACGCGTGAGGGGTACAACAGCCTGATGGTGTTCGACGATGCCGGGCGCCTCGAACACCTCTACGACAAAATCCATCTCGTTCCGTTCGGCGAGTACTTGCCGTTGCAGTCGCTCCTTGAGAGCGTCGGGTTGGAGCAACTCTCTCGCTGGCGGGGCGGCTTTTCTGTCGGCGTCGAGCCGAGGCCGCTGCTTGCTATTGCAGGCTTGCCGCCGGTGGCTGGGCTCATCTGTTACGAAGCCATCTTCCCAGCCGCTGTCGTGCAGGGCGACGAGCGTCCGGGTTTGCTCATCAATCTCACCAATGACGGCTGGTTCGGCGACACCACCGGCCCGCGACAGCATTTTCACCAGACGCGCGTGCGGGCGGTGGAGGAAGGGCTGCCCATCGTGCGGGCTGCTAACAACGGGATTTCGGCTGTCGTCGATGCGCACGGCCGTATCGTAAACATGCTCGTGCTTAACGCTCGCGGTGTTTTGGACAGCGGCGTCCCCGCGGCAATACAGCCGACCGTCTATTCCCGGTTTGGCGACTGTACTTTCGTCTTACTCGGCCTAGTTCTTCTCGGATTCGGCTTTGTGCTGAACAGGCAATGGCGGGAATAGTGGCACTTTGTCCGTTGTGATGACCAAATTGGCCCGTCATATATCCGTGACAGAGGGGGATCCGGTTACCACCTCGTGCGCCCGAATAAGGCGTGGAAGCCCGCAAACACGACGTGCGGAACAACAATAAGACGGGTTATGGTAGTAAACATGGCTAAGGAAAACGCCTTGGGCGATGCTGGTGTCGACGTCGAGGATCGCAGCTCGCGGCGTGCGAATCCTATCGACGTTCACGTCGGGGGGCGAGTGCGCTTGCGCCGCATGTTGCTTGGCATGAGTCAGGAGAAGCTCGGCGAGCATCTCGGGCTGACCTTCCAACAGGTTCAGAAGTACGAAAAAGGCATCAACCGAATTGGTGCCAGCCGCCTGTTCGACCTGTCGCAAGTTCTCAGCGTGCCGGTGCAGTTCTTCTATGAAGAGCTCGCGGTCGGTTCCGACGGCGGCGCCCACGGGTTCGCCGAGCGTCCGGCTGAAAGCTATGCGGCCGAATTTCTTGGCAGCCGCGATGGTCTTGAGCTCAATAAAGCGTTCGCTCGTATCACCGATCCGCGCGTGCGCCGGTCCATCGTAGATCTGGTGCGTGCGTTCGCCGGTGAGCAGCCCGCAGCCGAATAAGCTATCCAGCCGTCGTGCAAAGCCTGCCGCCTTCCTGCGGCAGAGCAGCCGTTCCCAGGTGCTTGTGCGCTGGCATCCTTGACCCCGCCTGCAAAGCTTGAGAAAACGCCGGCGTTTTAGCCAAACGCCAAAAGGCGGGGAACCCGTGGCACGCAAATCCTATCTGTTCACCAGCGAATCCGTCTCCGAGGGGCACCCGGATAAGGTTTGCGACCGAATCTCCGATGAGATCGTCGATCTGTTCTACCGCGAAGGACCGAAAGCGGGCATCGACCCGTGGGCGATCCGGGCCGCATGCGAGACACTCGCGACGACCAATAAGGTCGTGATCGCGGGCGAGACGCGCGGTCCCGAGACCGTGACCAAGGACTGGATCGCGCATGTAGCGCGCATGGCCATCCGCGACATCGGTTACGAGCAGGACGGCTTCCACTGGGATAAGGCGGATATCGAAGTTCTGCTGCATCCGCAGTCCGCGGACATCGCGGCGGGCGTCGACGCGCTGCAGCCCGGCGACAACAAGGAAGAGGGCGCGGGCGATCAGGGCATCATGTTCGGCTACGCTTGCAGCGAAACGCCGGAACTGATGCCGGCGCCGATATATTATTCGCACAAGATCCTTCGCGATCTTGCCAGCGCGCGTCACAAGAAGGAAGGCGACGCGGCACTGCTTGGCCCTGACTCCAAGAGCCAGGTCACGGTGCAGTATGAGAACGGCAAAGCCGTGGGCGTGACGCAGATCGTCGTTTCCCATCAGCACATTCAGGAAGATCTCAGCTCCTCGCAGATCCGCTCCATCATCGAGCCATACGTCCGCAAGGCGCTGCCGGAGGGCTGGATCAGCAAGGATACGATCTGGCACATCAATCCGACCGGTAAGTTCTTCATCGGCGGTCCGGACGGCGACTGCGGCCTCACGGGGCGCAAGATCATCGTCGATACGTATGGTGGTGCCGCGCCGCACGGCGGCGGCGCATTCTCGGGCAAGGATCCCACGAAGGTCGACCGTTCGGCGGCTTATGCGGCGCGCTATCTTGCCAAGAACGTCGTCGCAGCTGGTCTTGCAGACCGTTGCACGATCCAGCTTTCGTATGCCATCGGCGTAGCCAAGCCGCTTTCGATCTATGTCGATACGCACGGCACGGGCAAGGTCGATGAGGCGGCGCTGGAGAAGGCGCTGGGCGAGGTGATGGATCTTTCGCCGCGCGGCATCCGCAAGCACCTCGACCTCAACAAGCCGATCTACGCACGCACGTCGGCGTATGGCCATTTCGGTCGCGCACCGGATGCCGATGGCGGTTTCTCGTGGGAGAAGACCGACCTTGCCGATGCCATCAAGAAGGCAGCCGGCTGAGGCCGGCGCGATTGAGCTACGAGAGGACGAGCGCCAGCATGAGCTGCGCTCGTTCGGACGACGGCGCGGGCGCAAGTTGAGCGCCCGCCAGCAGCACCTCCTGGATGAGGTGCTGCCGCGTGTCTCGCTGCCAATGTCAGAGCCGGCGCCGCAGAGCCTCGCATCGGTGTTTTCGTCACCTGTTTCAAAGGTGTGGCTGGAAATCGGATTTGGAGGCGGCGAGCATCTGCTATGGCAGGCGGCTGCCAATCGCGACACCGGCCTGATCGGCTGTGAGGTGTTCGAGGATGGTGTCGTCAAGGCGCTGTCAGGCGTCGAAACGGCCGAGCTTCAGAACGTGAAAGTCTGTGCAGAGGATGCGCGCGCCGTGCTGCGCTGGCTGCCGGCAGGCTCGATCGACAAAGCCTTCATCCTGTTCCCGGACCCATGGCCGAAGAAGCGCCATGTGAAGCGCCGGCTGATCAATCGGGCTTTGCTGGACGAACTGGCGCGGGTCATGTCGCCGGGGGCGGAATTGCGCATCGCGACGGACATCGGGGACTATCTGCGGACGATCCTCGAAGCCTTTGCGGGGTACTCCGGGTTCGCCTGGCAAGCGCAGTGTCCGGCGGACTGGCGAGAGCGGGGTGCCGACTGGCCCGGCACCCGGTACGAAGCCAAGGCGGTGCGGGAAGGTCGCCGGCGTTATTTTCTAAGGTTCAAAAGGGCCTGAGCCCGCTTCGCCGGCATCCCCTTGCAAGGGTGGTCACGATCCCGTAATATTCCTGCGCTCATGATCATCTCGACTGTCAGGAGTGGGCCCCTCGGGTCCGCTCTTTTCGTATTGGCAGCCTGATACCATCACAGGGATCGGCGAACTGGCCGTAGATACATCGCATATGCACGCTGGCGAAGGCGCCTCGAGCGACCGATTCATCGTCGAAAGCGGCTCGGCCGCGCGGGTGGCGGAGCTGATCGCTCCGGCGCTGAGCGATCGCGGCTTCCGTCTCGTGCGGGTGAGCGTCTCGGGTGGTGACAGCAAGACTTTGCAGATCATGGCCGAGCGCGCGGACGGCACGCTGACAATCGACGATTGCGAGACCATATCAAAAGAAATCTCGCCGCTGCTCGATGTTCATGACCCGATCGCCGGCGCCTACCGCCTCGAAGTTTCCTCGCCGGGCATCGACCGGCCGTTGGTCCGTCCATCCGATTTCGAGGATTGGGCCGGGCATGAGGCAAAGATCGAGGTCAAGGAACTGATCGACGGTCGCCGCCGCTTCCGGGGTATCCTGGAAGGCTTCGAGGACGGGGAAGTGCGCATCGAGGTGGATCTGGGTGCGGCAGGCAAGAACATTATCGGCATTCCGGTCGGCCTCATTGCAGAAGCCCGACTGGTTCTGACCGACGAACTGATCCGCGAGGCTTTGAGCCGCGCGAAAAAAGGCAACGCCCTATCCGACGGCGCCGAGGCGCCGTTGACCGACGCCGAGGAGGAATAAGACCATGGCAATGGCCGGCATCAGCGCCAACAGGCTGGAGCTCCTGCAGATCGCGGAGGCCGTCGCCCGCGAGAAGACGATCGACCGCAAGATCGTCATCGAGGCGATGGAAGACGCCATCCAGAAGGCTGCCAAGTCGCGTTACGGCGCAGAGAACGATATTCGCTGCGAGATCGATCCCAAGACCGGGGAAGCGCGTCTGTCGCGCGTCCTGGCCGTGGTCGAAAACGTCGAGAACGACTCCACTCAGATCACGCTCGATGACGCGCAGCGCCGCAACAAGGACGCCAAGATCGGCGACTTCATCGCTGAGCCGCTGCCGCCGTTGGATTTCGGTCGCGTTGCCGCGCAGAACGCCAAGCAGGTCATCGTGCAGAAGGTGCGCGAGGCGGAGCGCGAGCGTCACTTCAGCGAGTACAAGGATCGCATCGGCGAGATCGTGAACGGCACGGTGAAGCGCGTCGAATACGGCAACGTGATCGTCGACCTCGGGCGCGCGGAAGGCATCATCCGCCGCGACGAGATGATCCCGCGCGAGAATGTCCGCTACGGCGACCGCATCCGCGCTTACATTTACGACGTGCGTCGCGAGCCACGCGGGCCGCAGATCTTCCTGTCGCGTGCACGGCCTGAGTTCATGTCGAAGCTGTTCGCGCAAGAAGTGCCGGAAATCTACGACGGTGTCGTGGAGATCAAGTCGGTGGCGCGCGATCCGGGAAGCCGCGCAAAGATTGCCGTTATTTCCAAGGATTTTTCGATCGATCCGGTCGGCGCCTGCGTTGGTATGCGCGGCAGCCGCGTGCAGGCGGTCGTCAACGAGCTGCAGGGCGAGAAGGTCGATATCATCCAGTGGAACCCGGATGCGGCCAGCTTCATCGTCAACGCGCTGGCGCCTGCCGAGGTTACCAAGGTCGTGCTCGATGAGGATAGCAACCGCATCGAGGTCGTCGTTCCGGAAAGCCAGCTCTCGCTGGCGATCGGGCGCCGCGGCCAGAACGTGCGCCTCGCTTCGCAACTCACCGGCTGGGACATCGACATTCTCACGGAGCAGGAAGAATCCGAGCGGCGCCAGAAGGAATTCTCCGAGCGCTCGAACCTGCTCATGGAAGCGCTCGACGTGGACGAGGTCATCGCGCAGCTGCTCGTGACTGAGGGCTTCGCTTCGATCGAGGAAGTCGCGTACGTGGACCTCGGTGAGATCGCGCACATCGAAGGTTTCGACGAGAATACGGCCGGCGAAATCCAGACTCGTGCGCGCGAATACCTGGAGAAGCAGGAAGCGGATCGCGACGCCAAGCGTCGTGAGCTCGGCGTCGCCGATGACATCTCGAAGGTGCAGGGCGTCACGACGGCCATGATGGTCGCGATGGGCGAGAACGGCATCAAGACCCTTGAGGATTTGGCGGACTGCGCCACTGACGATCTCGTCGGCTGGACGGAGCGCAAGAAAGACAAGGATTCCGAATCGGTGCGTCACAAGGGCGTGCTCGAGGGCTTCGAGATCGGCCGCAAGGAGGCCGAGGAGATGATCATGTCGGCGCGCGTGCTGGCCGGCTGGATCAAGGCCGAGGACCTGCAAGCGCCGGCGGCCGAAGCCGAGGCGGATGAGGCTGCAGTCGATGGCGGCGATGCCGCCGTCGAAGGCTAGCCAGGATATGTTGGCGAGAGGAGCATCTGATTGGGCGCTGAGCTCATCGAGGACGCGGACGACGGCGACGCGCGGGGATCTCTCCGCCGCTGCGCCGTCACGCGCCGAGAGCTGCCGCCCGAGGAGCTGATCCGCTTCGTCGCCGATCCTTCCGACACGGTGGTGCCGGACGTCACGCGAAAGCTTCCCGGTCGTGGGGTCTGGGTGACGTGCGAGCGGCCGGTGGTCGAGGCGGCGCTCAAATCAGGGGCGTTCGCCAAGAGCCTCAAACGCCGGGTCAACGTCCCCGCGGATTTGCCACAGCGGATCGACGACCTATTTTTAAGCCGTGTCCTCAATGCCATGTCGCTGGCCAACAAGGCCGGGCTTGTCTCCACCGGAGCAGAAAAGGTGGACAAGCTGCTCGACAGCGGCAAAGCCGTGGCGCTAGTGCACGGGACAGACGGAACATCCGAGGGACGGCGGAAGCTGAGCGCCAAGTTCACGGCTATTCAAAGGGATAAAGGCCGGTCAGCACCGATTGTTGATTGGCTCACCATCGAACAATTGAGCTTGGCCATGGGCCGGTCAAATGTGGTACATGCTGGCCTCATACAAGGCGGAGCCACGGAACGTTTGCTAAGCGAGGCCGAGCGCTTAAAGCGCTATCGGTGCGTATCCGGCGCATCTTAAAGGGCCGCTGAGCGGGTTTTCGGAGTTTGAACGAGAAGAGCATGACAGAAACCAAGGACACTTCCGACAAGACTCTCCGTGGGGGCCAGCGCAAGCCGCTGTCGCTGCAGCGGACGGTCGAGAGCGGCCACGTGCGGCAGAATTTCAGCCACGGCCGTTCCAAGTCGGTGGTCGTCGAAAAGCGCAAGACGCGCAAGCTCTCCGGTCCCGGTGGAACCGAGGTCGAGGCTGGCGGAGCGGCGCCGGTCGCAGAGGCGCCGGTCGCCCGTGCGCCGTCGCGGCCCGCGCCTTCGTCACCTCCACGCGAAGCGGCGGCTTCGGCAGCCAACCGTGGCTTGTCGAACGAAGAGCGCGATGCACGTGCGCGCGCACTCGCCGCTGCACGTCAGCGTGACGACGTCGAGCGCCATGAAGAACGTCAGCGGGTCGAAGCGGCCGCAGCGGCTGCAGCCGCTGCCCCTCCTGCGCCGGCTGCAGAAGCCCCCGTCGTCGAGGCCGCACCTGCAGCGCCGGTCAGCCAAGCGCCGGCTTCGGCGCCGCCAGTTACGGCGCGCCAGCCCGAACCGGCCCGCGCACCGGAAGGTCGCCCGCCGCAACATAATCGCGAGCATCGCGACCGCGATCACCGTGGTCCCGATGCGCGCGGTCCTCGCCCCGGTGGCGACAGTGGCCCGCGTGGTCCTCGTCCGGGTGGTGACAGTGGTCCGCGTGGTCCTCGCCCTGGCGGCGACAGTGCCTCGCGTCCGCGCACGTCCTACAATCCTGCGCTACAGCCGCGCGAAGGCGGCAGACCGCGTGAAATCGATATTCCGGTGCCGACGCGCGCCAAGCCGGAGGCCGAGGCGCCCAAGCGCGTCGCAAGGCCGGAAATGGCGGATGACGACGATCGTGGCGGCCCGAAGGGCGTGCGCAAGCCGGGTGCCGCGCGCACTCCGACGCCGAAGCCCGACGAGAAGCGCGAGCGTATCAAGCTCACGATCAACAACGCCTTCGACGAGAAGCAGCGCGAGCGTTCGCTTGCCTCGCTGAAGCGCAAGCGCGAACGCGAGAAGCTCAAGGCGATGGGTATCTCCCAGGCCCGCGAGAAGATCGTTCGCGAGGTGGTGATCCCCGAGGTCATTACCATTCAAGAACTCGCCAACCGCATGACCGAGCGCGCCGTCGACGTCATCAAGTACCTGATGAAAGAAGGCGCGATGCACAAGATCAACGATGTGGTCGACGCCGATACGGCGGAGCTCATCGTGCAGGAGTTCGGCCACACGCCGAAGCGCGTCTCCGAGGCGGATGTCGAAACCGGTTTCATCGGTGACAAGGACCAGGAAGGGCATCTGGAATCGCGTGCTCCGATCGTCACGATCATGGGCCACGTCGACCACGGAAAGACGTCGCTGCTGGACGCCATCCGGCAGACCAACGTGGTTGCTGGAGAGGCCGGCGGCATCACGCAGCACATCGGCGCCTATCAGGTGAAGACGCCGAGCGGCGACAAGGTGACGTTCATCGACACGCCTGGCCACGAGGCGTTCACCGCCATGCGTGCGCGCGGCGCCAAGGTGACGGATATCGTCGTTCTGGTGGTTGCTGCTGACGACGGCGTCATGCCGCAGACGGTGGAAGCCATCAATCACGCCAAGGCTGCCGGCGTGCCGATCATCGTTGCCATCAACAAGATCGACAAGCCGCAGGCGGATCCGACGCGCGTTCGCACGGAGCTGCTGCAGCACGAGATCGTGGTCGAGAGCATGTCGGGTGAAACGCTGGATGTGCCGGTTTCGGCGCTGAAGCGTACCAACCTCGATAAGCTGCTCGAGGCGATCCATCTGCAAGCGGAGATTCTCGACCTCAAGGCCAATCCGAACCGTTCGGCCGAAGGCATCGTCGTCGAGGCGAAGCTGGAGCGCGGTCGCGGTCCTGTCGGCACCGTGCTCGTGCAGCGCGGCACGCTGAAGGTCGGCGACATCGTGGTGGCGGGCAAGGCATGGGGACGCGTGCGCGCCCTCATCGACGAGCTCGGTGCCAACGTGATGTCCGCAGGTCCGTCGATCCCGGTCGAAATCCTCGGGTTCGACTCCGCGCCTGAAGCCGGCGACCAGTTCGCCGTCGTCGAGAGCGAAGGCCGGGCTCGCGAGATCACCGATTATCGCGTGCGCAAGCGTCGCGATACGATGGGCTCGGCCGGTACGCCGCGTACCCTCGAGCAGATGATGCAGTCGCTGAAGGAGACGGGCCGCAAGGACTTCACGCTGCTCGTCAAGGGTGACGTGCAGGGCTCGGTCGAGGCGATCGCAGGCTCGTTGCGCAAGCTCGGCACCGACGAAGTTGCCGCGCAGATCGTGCACTCGGGCGTCGGTGGCATCACCGAATCCGACGTGGCGCTCGCCAGCGCTTCGAAGGCGGTCATCGTCGGCTTCAACGTCCGCGCCAACGCACAGGCGAAGGCCCTTGCTGAGCGCGATGGCGTGCAGATCCGCTACTACAGCATCATCTACGACCTGGTGGATGACGTGAAAGCGGCGATGTCGGGCCTGCTCGCACCGACCATCCGCGAGATTTACCTCGGCAAGGCGGAGATCCTCGAGGTGTTCAACATCTCGAAGACCGGCAAGGTCGCCGGCTGCCGCGTTACCGAAGGCAAGGTCGAGCGTGGCGCGAAGGTCCGTCTGCTGCGCGACGACGTCGTGATCCACGAGGGAACGCTGTCGACGCTGAAGCGCTTCAAGGACGAGGTGAAGGAAGTGCCGGTCGGCCAGGAATGCGGTATGGCCTTCGCCAACTATCAGGACATCCGTCAGGGTGACCAGATCGAGTGCTTCAACATCGAGACGGTGACGAGAAGCCTTTAAACCGCTTACGGGCGCTATCCCGTTTGCCCGGCCGGGCAAACGGGGCGCCCTCCGCGGGGCGCGGCTCTCCGCGGTGCGCCTTTCTCCCAGGCCCATGGGCCGACGGGAATTTCTGTTTGACTTTGTGATGCTACGAGGCGGTCCGAACCCGCCGTGGCAAATGGACTAGAGCTTCCGTGACCAGAAAAAAGAAATCAGGGGGCGCTGCGCCTCCATCGCAGCGTCAGCTGCGTGTTGGCGAGCTGATCCGCCATAAGCTGGCAGAGATGCTGGCTCGCGGTGAGATCCACGATGACGTCGTCGCCGGGCACGTCATAACGGTGCCGGAGGTGCGGCTATCGCCCGACCTCAAGCTGGCAACCGCGTACATCGTGCCTCTCGGCGGTGCCGATACGGATGCGGTGATCGAAGCGCTCAACCGCAACAAGCGTTTCATCCGCGGGGAACTCGCTCATGCGGTGAACCTGAAGTTTGCGCCGGACATCCGCTTCCGTCGCGATGAGACCTTCGAGGAGGCGAGCCGCATCGATGCGCTGCTGGCGAGCCCGAAGGTGCGCCAGGACGTCGAGAAGGACTGAAGCCCGATGGCGCGACGCAAGATGGGCAACCCGGTTCACGGGTGGGTGGTGCTCGACAAACCGATCGGCATGACGTCGACGCAGGCCGTGGGCGCCGTTCGCCGGCTGTTCGAGGCTCAGAAGGCCGGTCATGCCGGGACGCTCGATCCGCTGGCGACAGGCATTCTGCCGATCGCGCTCGGTGAGGCGACGAAGACGGTGCCGTTCGCCGTCGATGGCGAAAAAGCTTACCGCTTTACAGTGCGCTTTGGCGCCGAGACCGACACCGACGATGCCGAGGGCAAGGTGGTCCGCACGTCGGACATTCTGCCGACGCTGCCGGACATAGAGAACGTCCTTCAGGATTTCACGGGCGAGATCAGCCAGGTTCCACCGGCATTCTCGGCGATCAAAGTCGACGGCGAACGCGCCTATGATCTGGCTCGCGCCGGCGAGGTCGTGGAGCTTGAGCCGCGCTGGATCGTTGTTGAGGATCTGCGCCTCGTCGATATGCCGGATGCGTCGACTGCGGTGCTGGAAGCCGAATGTGGCAAGGGCACATACGTACGGGCACTGGCGCGGGATATCGGGCGTACGCTTGGCAGCGCGGCTCACGTCATCGGCCTGCGGCGAACGCGCGTCGGCTCGTTCCACGAGGAAGTGTCCGTGCAACTTTCGGCCCTGCAGGAGGCGGCGGAGGCGGGCGACATCGACCAGCTTCTGCAGCCGGTGGAAGCAGCCCTCAGCGATATTCCGGGGCTTAGCGTCGGACCGAACGACGCCGCCAGCCTGTCGCGCGGGCAGGCCGTGCTGGTGCGGGGCCGTGACGCCCCGGTTCTGAACGGTGCCGCCTATGCCCACTTCAAAGGGCGCATTCTGGCGCTCGGTGAGCTCGAAAAGGGTGCCTTCCGGCCAACCCGGGTGTTCAACTTCGGCTGAGATGCTGCGATAGGCACCTGCAACGCCTCCGTTAACCTTCTCCAGAGCCGGTTTTACTGAGATTTGTGCTCGCGAGCGCGGTGCGCTCGTGTATAAGACGGCCACCACTCGCGACCCTGCTGGACGACATCCCGGCTGTGGCCGCACCCCGAGGGCGATGCCCTCATCTTCATCACAACAGAAAGGATGCCCGATGTCGCTGTCAGCAGAGCGCAAAACTGCGCTCATCAAAGACAATGCCACCAAGCCCAACGATACCGGCTCGCCGGAGGTTCAGATCGCAATCCTCACGGAGCGCATCAACCACCTCACCGAGCACTTCAAGATGCACAAGAAGGACAACCACTCGCGCCGTGGCCTTCTGAAGATGGTCAGCCAGCGTCGCCAGCTGCTCGACTATGTGAAGCGCAAGAACGAACAGCGCTACCAGGGCATCATCGAAAAGCTCGGCATCCGCCGCTGATCACGCCAAATGCGGACGGCCGGCGCTCACCCAGCACGGCCATCCGCCCATTCTTTGCGAGGCTTTGAGCCTCGGGCTTTCGGCAACGCGCCGAGGGCCAGCGCCCCCGGCATTCCGGCCGGCCGCGCAACGCACCGAGAGAAAGAGAAAGAACGCACATGTTCGATATCCATCGTGTTGAAATTGACTGGGGTGGCCGCAAGCTGACGCTCGAGACTGGGCGCATGGCGCGCCAGGCCGATGCAGCCGTCTATGCCCAGTACGGTGAGACCAGCGTGCTGGCGACCGTCGTTGCCGCCAAGGCTCCGAAGCCGGGCATCGATTTCTTCCCCCTGACCGTGAACTATCAGGAAAAGACCTACGCCGCCGGCAAGATCCCTGGCGGCTTTTTCAAGCGCGAGGGCCGTCCTTCCGAGAAGGAGACGCTGACGTCGCGTCTCATCGACCGCCCCATTCGCCCGCTGTTCATCGAAGGCTTCAAGAACGAGACGCAGGTCGTCATCACCGTTCTGTCGCACGACATGGAGAATGATCCCGACATCCTCGCAGTGGTCGCCGCTTCGGCCGCGCTCACGCTGTCGGGTCTGCCGTTCCTGGGTCCGATCGGCGCAGCGCGCGTCGGCCTCATCGGCGGTGAGTTCGTCCTCAATCCGATGCTCGACGAGATGGCTGAAAGCTCGCTCGATCTCGTCATCGCCGGCACGCAGGATGCCGTGATGATGGTCGAGTCGGAGGCCAAGGAGCTTCCCGAGACGCAGATGCTCGAGGCCGTGATGTTCGGCCACAAGCACTTCCAGCCGGTGATCCAGGCGATCATCAAGCTCGCCGAGAAGGCTGCGAAGGAGCCGTGGGACATCAAGCTTCCGGACGCGCAGAAGTATGCTGCGCAGGTCAAGGAAATCGCCGAGGCCGATCTGCGTGCTGCCTTCTCGACGAAGGAAAAGCAGAAGCGCTACGAGCTCAAGAACCAGGCAAAGGCCAAGGTCAAGGCCGGCGTCGAGGTTCCGGACGATCCCAGCGAGCAGGTGCTCCTGTCGGACACGTTCAAAGCGCTCGAGAGCGAGATCGTTCGCGGTGACATCGTCAAGACCGGCCGCCGCATCGACGGTCGCGATCTGAAGACGGTGCGTCCCATCGTTTCGGATGTGCACGTGCTGCCGCGTACGCACGGCTCGGCACTCTTCACGCGCGGCGAGACGCAGGCGCTCGTTGTTGCGACGCTCGGCACCGGCGAAGACGAGCAGTTCGTCGACGCGCTGGAAGGCACGCGCAAAGAGCGCTTCATGCTGCACTACAATTTCCCGCCGTACTCGGTCGGTGAGACCGGCCGCATGGGCTCTCCCGGTCGTCGCGAAATCGGCCACGGCAAACTTGCCTGGCGCGCCATCCGTCCGGTGATGCCGGAGCAGGAAGCGTTCCCATACACGATCCGCCTCGTCTCCGAGATCACCGAATCCAACGGCTCGTCGTCGATGGCGACGGTGTGCGGCAGCTCGCTGGCTCTCATGGACGCAGGCGTGCCGATCAAGTCTCCGGTCGCCGGCATCGCGATGGGTCTGATCAAGGAAGGCGAGGACTTCGCCGTCCTGTCCGACATCCTCGGCGACGAGGACCATCTCGGCGATATGGACTTCAAGGTGGCCGGCACCGAGAAGGGCGTCACCTCGCTGCAGATGGACATCAAGATCACCGGTATCACCGAGGAGATCATGCGGGTCGCGCTCGATCAGGCGCGTGAAGGCCGCTTGCACATCCTTGGCGAGATGGCGAAGGCTCTGGGCACCGCGCGCACCGAACTCGGCGAGCACGCGCCGCGCATCGAGACCATCACCATCCCGACCGACAAGATCCGTGAAGTCATCGGCTCTGGCGGTTCCGTCATTCGCGAGATCGTCGCGGAGTCGGGCGCCAAGATCGATATCGACGACGACGGCACTGTGAAGGTCGCCGCCGCCAAGCGCGAGTCGATCGAAGCGGCACTGAAGCGCATCAAGGAGATCGCTTCGGAGCCGGAGGTCGGCACGATCTACAAGGGCAAGGTCGTCAAGATCATGGACTTCGGCGCCTTCGTGAACTTCTTCGGCGCCAAGGACGGTCTCGTTCACATCTCGCAGCTGGCACCGGGTCGTCCGGCGACGGTCGGTGAGGTCGTGAAGGAAGGCCAGGAAGTCTACGTGAAGCTGCTCGGCTTCGATGAGCGCGGCAAGACGCGCCTATCGATGAAGATCATCGATCAGACCACGGGGCAGGAAATTCCGCGCGCCGAGGGCGATGAGCCGGAGCCGGAAATGTCGGCAACGCGCCCGCCGCGCCGTGACCGTGAAGGCGGCGGCGGTGGCCGCGATCGCCGACCGCCGCGTCGCGATCGGGAAGCTGGTTAAGCAACACAACAAAGGCCGCCGATTACGTCGGCGGCCTTTTTCAAGTGATGAGTACTAGTGACCGCGAAAAACATTTTTCTCGTCCGTATAACGGCTGCGATGATCGCTGCCGGCATGCTCATCATCATTGCGATGGTGGGGTTCTCTTACTGGATGTTGGAGAGGACCGGGCAAGCAACCGAGGAGGTTCTTGCCACGCGTGAGATCCGCGGCGCGATGCTGGATCTGTTTTCTGTTCTGCAGGACGCGGAGACCGGGCAGCGGGGATATTTGCTGACGAGCGAGGCGCGCTATCTCGGTCCGTACAAAGAGGCGGCGGAGAAAGTGGACGTCGGCTTCAAGAGGCTGACGGAGGTTTTGAAGCGCCGCAACAACAACGACGACTTTCTGGAGCGTCTCAGGGGCGCCATCGACACCAAACTCGCAGAGCTGTCGGAGACGGTGGAATTGGCGAAGGCTGGCCGCAGGGACGAGGCGATGGCCATCGTGCGCTCGAACCGCGGCAAGGAGGTGATGGATCAGATCCGTGGCCTTGTCGTCGACAAGCGGGCAACGGTCGAGCAACGTCTGAATTCCGCCGTTGCGAGCCAGCGCGAGAACGCATCAATCTTGCAGTGGACCATTATCGGTGGCGGCATCCTGATTGTGCTGGCCGGTGCTGGAGCGGGGTGGGCCGTGGCAGGATACACGAGGGAGGTCGTGCAGGCGCGGTCCCAGGTTGAAGCCTTGAATGCCGGCCTCGAGTTGCGCGTGCAGGAGCGGACTGCCGATCTGGAACGCGCCAACGAGGAGGTGCAGCGGTTCGCCTACATCGTCAGTCACGATTTGAGGGCGCCTCTGGTGAACGTGATGGGCTTCACGGCCGAACTCAACACTGCGCTGGAGCCGCTGCGGGCGCTTACCAGCGATCCGTCCGTTGCGGAGCTGCCTTCAGCAGCCGACGCGCGCACTTCGGTCGAGACCGACATCCCGGAAGCCATCTCCTTCATCCAAGCGTCGACCAAGAAGATGGACGCGCTCATCAACGCCATTCTCAAGCTATCGCGAGAGGGCCGGCGGACGCTCAATCCCGAGTTCATCGACCTTGGTGCACTGTTCAACGGTATCTCGGCGAGCGTTCAGCATCAGCTCGTCGATTCCGGTGGCGAGCTGGTCGTTGAAGGAACGCTGCCGACAATCGTCGGAGACCGATTGGCGCTCGAGCAGGTGTTCGGCAACCTTGTCGACAATGCCGTTAAGTATCAGGCGCAAGGGCGCGCACCTGTCATCCGCGTTCGGTCGCGTGCCGGTGGGCCGGGCGCGATTTTTATCGATGTTGAGGATAATGGGCGCGGCATTGGGCCGGCGGACCATGAGCGGGTCTTCGACCTGTTTCGGCGTGCCGGCGTCCAGGACAAGCCGGGCGAGGGTATTGGTCTCGCGCATGTTCGTGCCCTGGTGCGCCGCATGGGCGGGGACATCACCTTGACGTCTGCGCTTGGAAAAGGAACGACGTTTCAGGTAAAACTTCCCCGCAACCTTCGGACAGTATCGGAGCGCTCTGGTGAGCTCAAAGGGTAACCCCGTAGCTATCGTCATGATCGAAGATGACGAAGGGCACGCGCGTCTCATCGAGCGGAATATCCGCCGTGCCGGCGTCAACAACGAGCTCAAGCCGTTCACCAATGGAACGGCGGCGCTCGAGTTTCTTCTTGGCCCGGATGGCTCCGGCGAGGTCAGCGCTGGAAAGCACCTGCTCGTGCTTCTCGACCTCAATCTGCCCGACATGACGGGCATCTCAATCCTCGATAAGATCAAGAGCAATCAGCATACGCGGCGCTCGCCGGTCATCGTGCTGACGACGACTGATGATGCGCGCGAGATTCAGCGCTGCTACGACCTCGGTGCCAACGTCTACATCACAAAGCCTGTCGACTACGAGAACTTCGCCAACGCCATTCGGCAGCTTGGCCTGTTCTTCGCAGTCATGCAGGTGCCGGAGACGCAGTGACAGACCGGGTTGCGAAAGTTCTGTACATAGACGACGACCCGGGGCTCGGGCGATTGGTCCAGAAAGCTCTGGAGGCTCGCGGGCATAAAGTCGTCGCAGCGGTTTGTGTCGAGGACGGGATAAAACGACTGACCGAGGAGCGCTTCGATGTCGTTGCGCTCGACCATTATATGCCAGGTCAAACCGGTCTCGATGCGCTTCCCTTGATACGGTCGCTGCCTGACGCTCCACCGGTTGTGTATGTCACGGGATCTGACGATAGCCGCGTCGCGGTGTCGGCGCTCAAAGCGGGTGCCGTCGACTACGTCTGGAAAGATGTGCAGGGGCACTTCTACGATTTGCTGGCGCAAGCGATCGGCACGGCGCTCGAGAAAGAGAAGCTTCGTCAGGACAAGGAAGCGGCGGACCGGGCCGTCGTCGAAGCGCGCGATCGAGCAGAGCTTCTGCTGCGCGAGGTCAATCACCGGGTCGCAAATTCGCTGGCGATCGTCGCTGCGCTGACCAACTTGCAGCGCTCCACGGTTTCTGATCCTACCGCGCTGCGTGCGCTGGATGTGATGCAGGCAAGGATTATGGCCATAGCCGGCGTGCATCGCCGGCTTTACACATCGCACGACGTGCAGACCGTTGACGTCAAATCCTATCTTGGCGGCCTCATAGAAGAGCTGCGTATTTCGATGCTCGCGTGGGGCAGCGATCACGACATCTCGCTTTCCGCTGTGCCGCTGAGCTTGCCGACCGACAAGGCTGTGTCGCTCGGTGTGATTGTGACGGAGCTGGTCACCAACGCCTATAAGTACGCCTATGCCGACAACGCAAAGGGGGACATCCGCGTGAGCGTAACGCGCGATGGCGAGCTGGCGGCGCTGAGCGTCGCTGACGATGGCGTGGGGCTCTCAGCGTCAGCGCCAGGGCCCGCGGGAACGGGACTTGGAACGCGGGTGATCAAAAGCATGGCGATCCGGCTCGAAGCGGAGCTCGTCTATGCGCCAGCGCAACGCGGTACGCACGCAGTCCTCCGCTTTCCGGTTTCCTGAGCGCTCCTCAAGATCAGATCCGACCCCAGTCTGCTCCAGCCTTGATGAGCTTCGAAGCAGTGACTTTGATGCAAACTGGATTGGTGCCGCTAAGCGAGAATTGGCGCGCGTGAGATAGCCTCCTGAGGACGTCTCGAGGAGGGTTTGATGCAGCGGTATATCTCAGTGGGTGCCATCGCCGGCGCGCTGGTATTGGGCGCAGTGGTTCTAGGGGGCGGGGCGCAGGCGGCGCCGGTTTACGGCCTGAGTGCGGTTCCCGGAAAAAGTGCACAGTCTGCTTCCGTCGTCGATCAGGCGGGCTGGCGCCGTTGGCGCGGGCATCGCAATTGGTGGTGGCGCTGGCGGCGCTGGTGAGGGTTCTCGCGGGTAGCGCCGCGCCATAGGGTCCGATGGTTAGGCCGACTTGCCGGTTGCGGTCGGCCTACTCGGATAGCAAAGCCTTCTCGATGGCTGCCTCTCCGGAGATCATCTGCCAGAACGCGATCATCTTTGCCGCGTCGTGGAACTCCTCCAAGCGCTCGACCTTGTCACCGCGATAGGTGATGAGCTGGCGGTAGGAACCGACCAGCGTGTGGCGCGTCGTTTTATGACGGATGTAGCACTCGATTTTTGCGCGGCCCACGCCTTCGGCGAAACGAAAGTACTCTGCAACGCAAACGCTCTCGGATACGTCGAGGATTTGCTGCAGAGTGGCGCGATATGCGGTTTTGCCGACGATCGTCAGCGGGCCGCCATCCGGGGCCCCGGTGTTGCAGAAATAAGTGAGATCATCGACGAAATGGCCGACCAGGCTGTCAACGTCGCCGTTGCTCCAGGCCGCCAGGGTAGCGTCCAGAATGACTCGAGCCCTATGCTCGTCCAGCTGCATATAGGAAATTCCCCCTCTCGTGGGTGGTCGGCATCACGCAGGGAATGGCGGCATTGAGATGGAAGCCGCTCGTGCGCGGAACGCGTGGTGAATGCTGCATGATCGTTTGAGTGCAGAGTAGATGGCTTGCATGACGCTAGCCATACTGACACCTCGAACGTGTAAAGCAAGGGCGATAGATGTTGACTGTCAGGATACTGAATTTGCTGCCATTCAATGGTCCGATTGCTCCGTCCGGAATGCAGAAGTTTTCCAACAGCAGAAGCACTGAAAAATCGGTGCTTGCAAAAAAGTCGACTTCAGTCGGCCGAAGCCGACTGCTCTCAACGAGACAAAATGCTTTTCAATTAGACAGCATTGACATGTCTCAACCGACTTCAATTTCTGTTACGGCAGTTATCTGTTGCGGCAACTCCGCGGCTGCGTCTTCGGCCGGCCATTTGCCCTCCGCGTAGCGCTTCGCACCCGACCCTTCGACAACAACGTCAACGAAACCGGCAGCGCGCAGCCGGTCGGCGATAAGGTCATTTCCGGCGAAGCTTTCGAGCAGCCCCAAAGCTATTTCTGCGCGGTAGCGGCAGCCGCGACGTACGGTGTACCTAGGCAAGGATCGGCGTCTCCCTATCGTTTGCGTCATAGATCGGGGTCATAATGCCATGACCGCGTACAGCCGTGGACGCCGCTTGGAAAGGCGCCCGCTGCAGCGCGCCGGAACTGGAGTCTGGTATGTCGACGCGCACGGCCGTTATCGTAGGGTCGACAGGGGCCATCGGGCGCCAGTTGGTGCCGCTTGTTCTGGCGGAGAAGCGGTTCGACAAGGTCGTCATCCTGCACCATCGCCCAACGCCTTATCGGGGTGCGCCCAAAGTCGACGAACGCATCGTCGATTTCGCCAGGTTGCCGGACCTGCAGGCAGGCGAGGATCTCGAGGCGGTGTTCTGCTGTGTCGGGACCACGCAGAAAAAGGCCGGGTCCACTGAAGCCTTTCAAGCCGTGGATCGGGACGTGCCGGTCGCCGTCGCCCGGTGGGCGGCAGATCACAATGCGACGACGTTCGTCGGGATCAGCTCGGTCGACGCAAATTCCGAGGCCCGGAGCGTCTATCTCCGAACGAAGGGCCAGATGGAGGCCGGGGTCGCCGGCTCGGGCCTGCGGTCGACATACCTATTGCGGCCGTCGGTGCTGGCTGGGGAGCGCGATGAGTACCGGCTGGCGGAGCGGATTGCCAACCGGGCGCTGGCGGTCGTGGGGCCCTTGATGGTGGGGCCAGTCCGCAAGTATCGGGCAATACACACGAAAACGGTTGCGGCTGCGATGCTCGCGTGTGCCGATCGGGCGGCGCCGGGACTGCATATTCTGGAATCTGACGAGGTGCAGGCGCTCGCCGAGCAACGATAAATGCGCGGCTAGCGGTGCCCTGCGGCGGGCCCGATTCTCGGCTATCCTTAACCATGTACGAGGATGGCAATGCCGCCACCCGCGCCGAAGAAAGCAACTTTAATCAAGCGCGCGACACAGTGCAGCCTTTCCCCGTATCCTGCCGCCCATTAGCCGTTGGCGCGAGAGCGCCCGTCAAAAGAAGTGCCCAATGAAGATCGTCATCGCCCCGGACTCGTTCAAAGAAAGCCTCACCTCCTTGGAAGTGGCAACAGAGATCGAAACGGGCCTGAAGCGCGTGTGGCCGGATGCCACTTTCGTCAAGATCCCGATGGCGGACGGGGGCGAAGGCACCGTGCAGTCGCTGGTCGATGCGACGGGTGGCGAGATCGTCAAGGTCGAGGTGTCAGGCCCGATGGGGGCGCGTGTTCTGGCGTCCTATGGCCTGCTCGGTGACGGCAAGACGGCCGTTATCGAAATGGCCGAGGCTTCCGGGCTGCCCCTCGTTCCACGGGACGAGCGCAATCCACTGCTCGCGACGACCTACGGCACGGGTGAGCTGATCGCGGATGCCATTAAGCGCGGCGTCAACGAGATCATTCTCGGCATTGGCGGCTCCGCGACCAACGATGGGGGTGCGGGATTGGCGCAGGCGCTGGGTGTGCGCTTCCTGAATTTCGGCGGGGCGCCCATCCGCGACCTCATCGCGGGCGGAGATCTCGATCAGGTCCAGGCGGTTGACATGTCGGACGTGAACCCGGGCCTTGCCAACATTCGCATCAGCGTCGCCTGCGACGTCACCAATCCGCTGTGCGGAGAAAAGGGTGCTTCGCGAGTCTATGGTCCGCAGAAAGGCGCGACACCAGAGATGGTGGAGCAACTCGACAAGAACCTGGCGCACTTCGCTCACGTCATCAAGCGGAGCACCGGGCGAGACGTGATGGATCGCGCCGGTGCAGGCGCCGGTGGCGGTATCGGCGCGGGTCTGATGGCCTTCACGAACGCCGAGCTGAAGCGCGGGATCGAGTTGGTCGTTGCCGCAACTCGGCTCGAGGATCATATGCAGGGCGCTGTGCTCGCCGTCACCGGCGAGGGGCGGGTCGACTTCCAGACAGCGTTCGGGAAGACACCGTCTGGCGTCGCAGCGGCTGCCCACAAGCATGGGGTGCCGGTGGTGGCGATCGCCGGTGGCTTGTCCGAGGATGCCAGCGGCGTCTTCGCGCACGGCATCGATGGGCTCGAGGCCGCGACCGCCAACCCAATGACGCTCGATACTGCGCTGAAGAAATCCAGGCAGAACCTGCAGGACGCTGCGGAGCGCGTGGCGCGGCTGATCGTGATCGGCCAGAATATGCCGAAAGCGTCCTAACGGGCCGAGAAATTCCGCTCGATATATATGTGGTCGGTTAAGTATCGCTGGGCAGCCGCAATGGTCAGGCGGCTCAGCGCAGGCTAGCTTGCGTGCATCAAGTCCATGCGGATCGGGGCGCAGCTGCCGATGAAGTTGATGCCTCAATTGCTGGTGGCCCCACAGATCGCCGGCTTCCTAAAGCTTGCAAGTCAGGCTGCTTTCGTTGGGTTGCGCGCGCCGGTCGCCGCTTCAGGCTCGAACTCCGAGATTACCAACTGGGAAAGCGGCGTCACGTATCGCCCGGCGGTGGTGGTGCGTCCGGGGACGATCGACGACGTGGTGCGGGTTGTCACCGACGAAGCGAGCTATCCTTCGCCGGTGCGCGCCGTCGGCAAGCTTCACTCGCCGGCCCCGTGCTCGGCAGACATCGGCGGCACGATGCTCGACATGACAGGCATGACGCGCATCATCGAGATCGGTGAGGACACCGTCACGGCAGAAGCCGGCGCGCTCTATATCGACGTCGCGGAGACGCTAGCCCGATGCGGCAAGCAGTTTCACGTCAACACGGAGATCGGCAGCGTGACGCTCGGCGCTGTCGCTTGCGCCGCGACGAAAGATTCCTCGCTGATCGCCACGTCGCAGTGGGGGCAGATCAGCTCGTTCGTTTCGGGCGTCAAAATCGTGCGGCCGGATGGCTGCATCGCCGTCTACACCGAGGCGGAAAACTCCGAAGAAATGCGGCTGCTGCGTTCCAGCTACGGCCTGCTGGGCGTGCTCGTCGAAGTGACGCTGCGCATCAAGCCGCTGACGGCCGTTTACGCGATGCATCGGGTGATGTCGTTCGACGAGTTCCGCGCATCGGTGCCTCAGCTCGTCGCTGAGGGAAAAGCGCTGATGATGTACTTTTATCCGTACGCGCGGCGCGTGCTCCTAGAGGAGCGGTACGAAGTTGAAGGTGTCGTGCCGCGGTCGTCGGGACAGTGGTGGGTGCGCAACGCGTTCTGGCGCAAGCTCGGGCCGATGTTCACGATCATGATCGCGCGGACGGCGCCGAACCGGCGGATCGAGCACCGCGTGCGGTCGGTCTATGATTTTCTGATCTGCCGGTGGACGAGCATGATCGTCGGCGGGAAGGCGACGAAGCCGCATCTGCAAATCATCCGGCACGTCGACAAACCCGGAGCTTTCAAGTTCGTCTTCTCAATGTGGTCATTCGACGAAACGGCGTTCTTCGACGTCCTCGAAGATTACGTGCGCTTCTGCGAGGAGCACGAAGCGCGCACCGGGTTTCGGTGCGATCTGCCAGCCGTTGGGTATCGCATGGTCGCTGACAGCAACGCGCTGTTGTCTTTCACGCATGACGCGCCGGGCATCAGCATCGATCCGGTTTCGACCGGCGGCCCCGGCTGGGACGAGTTCCTGAAAGCGTTCAACGAATTTGCCAGTGCGCGTGGCGGTCATCCGCTGCTCAACCAGACGAAGCACCTGACCGCAGAGCAGGTGTCGGCCGCGTTCGGCGATCGCTGGGCGGAATTTGCAAAAGCGCGGCGCGCGCGCGATCCGCGCGACCGGCTGTTGTCGGGCTATTTCGCTGATCTTCTGAAAAGTGCAGAAACGGATCAGACGATGCTCTTGGCGTAGAGATCGGTGCGGCGGTCGCGGAAGAATCCCCAGTCGGCGCGATAGCTCTCGATCTCGTCCAGATCGAATGCGTGGACAAGCACGCCTTCCTTATGCGCGCCGATCGTCTCGACGAGCTCACCGCGGTGATCGGCGATGAAGGAATGGCCGTAGAACCGCTGCTGCGCGCCGTCGTTGTCCTCCAGTCCAATGCGGTTGGTGGCGACAATGGGAACAGCATTCGACACGGCATGGCCCTGCATGGCGCGCTGCCACTGCAGGTGCGTATCAAGCGAGGTGTCGTACGGTTCGGAGCCGATGGCGGTCGGATAGAACAGCACCTCCGCGCCCGCGAGAGCCATGGCGCGCGCACACTCGGGAAACCACTGGTCCCAGCAGATGCCGACGCCGATATGTCCTGCCTTGGTCTTCCAGGTCTTGAAGCCCGTGTCGCCGGGACGGAAGTAGTACTTCTCCTGATAGCCGGGGCCATCGGGGATGTGGCTCTTGCGATAAACGCCGAGGATCTCGCCGTCGGCATCGGCGATGGCGATCGAATTGTAGTAGCGGGGGCCGTCCTTCTCGAAGAAGGAAATCGGGATGACGACCTTCAGCTCCGCGGCAAGCTTCTTGAGCGCCAGCACGCACGGGTGCTCATTTACCGCATGAGCAGTCGTGAACCACTTCGGGTCCTGGCGGGTGCAGAAGTAGATGCCCTGGAACAGCTCCGAAGGCAGCACGATCTGCGCGCCTTGCTCTGCCGCTTCGCGCACGAACGCCTCCGTGCGCGCGATATTGTCGCGCAGGTCATGCCCGTACCACGTCTGGATCGAGCCGACTGTGAGCGTGCGGTTGGCCATAGTTAGCGTGGCTCCTGCTGAGTGATGCAGTGAAACGATCCGCCGCCGGCAGTGCCGGCGCCGAGGAGGCCCTTCGAAGGCACGCCGACCACCTTGTGATCGGGGAACACCTGCTGCAGCGCTGCAAGCGCGGCTTCCTGCGTTGCAGTCTCATAGACAGGTACGATGACAAGTCCGTTGGCGATCACGAAGTTCATATGCGAGGCGGGCGAGACTTCACCAAGGGCGTTGCGATAGAGGCCGACGCCAGGTACGCGCGCTACCTCCAGCTTTCGGCCCGAGGCGTCCGTTGCTGCCTCCAGAGTGCGGGCAATGGCGTTCAGCGTCTCGGCATTGGGATCGTCGGGACCGGCCGGCGACTGGCAGACGACGCGACCGGGTCCGACAAAGCGGGCGATGTTGTCGATGTGACCGTCGGTATGGTCGTTCTTGAGACCCTCGTCGATCCAGATGACCTTGCGCGCGCCGAAGGCTTCGGCGAGGGCGGCCTCGGCCTGTTCCTTCGTCCAGCCATTGCGGTTGGGATTGAGGAGCGTCTGGCGTGTCGTCAGGACGGTGCCCTCGCCGTCCTGGTCGACGGCACCGCCCTCGAGCACGAAGTCGAAGCGCTTGATGGGCACGTCAGCGATGCTCGCGATGTCGTCACCGACGGTTGCGTCATCGGGAAGGTCATACTTGCCGCCCCAGCTGTTGGTGGCGAAACGCAGGGCGATGGGCCCCAGGTGCGTGCGGGCAAAGATGGGGCCGGTGTCCCGCAGCCAGATGTCGCCGTAGCGGGCCTGGACGAAGTTCGCTTCGCCCCCGAGAGCAGCGCGTGCGGAGGCTTCGGCCTCGGGGCCGTTCACTAGGAGATTAACGGTGGTGGCCTCGCTCAAGGCGTGCACCAGGGCGGCGACGTCGCGGCGGGGGGGCTCCAGATCGCCATTCCACTCGTCGGGGTTTGCCGGCCAGGCAGTCCAGATTCCCTTGAGCAGAGCCCATTCTGGGGGCACGGCAACGGTGGTTTCGGTCAGGTTCTGCAACGTCGTCTCTCCCGGAGCGATCCAAGCATCGGATCAATAACGGCGGCGGGGGCCGTTGGGGAGCGTCATATCGTGACGAAGGGCCCTCATCACCAGTGGCATGTCGACGTACCCGAGCAAAAGAAGGCTGTCAGAGGCGCGAAATGGCCGACAGCCAACTCCTTATCAATGGTTGCCTTGCTTCAGAGACTTGCATCGAGTGCCTGAAGCCTTTGTTTGCGCTGCCAAGAGGTCGGGCATCGATGCTGAGGCTCTCGTCATAACTTCCCTCGTATCTCAGGCATCGGCGGCCAGCGGGACAGCTGGCGCGATAAGTCATCCCTGGAGGGAATTCATGATCCGCAAGACGGCTCTTGTTCTGGCGGCGGCCGCTTCCGCGACTGCGCTCGGCCTTTCAACCGACGTTATGGCGCGCGGTGGCGGCGGCCACTTCGGCGGCGGGTTCGGTGGTGGCCACTTTGGTGGCGGTTTCGGCGGCGGTCATTTCGGGGGCGGTATGCGCGACTTCGGTGGCGGCATGCGCGATTTCCATCCCGAGCACGTCGATCGCGCGCCACGCATGGATGATCATCGCGCCGCAGACGACCACAGGGCTGACGATCACCGAGCCGACGACCACAGGGCAGATGATCACCGCGACGACCAGCATCGCGCCGACGATCACAACGCCGCCGACCATCGCGGGGACGACCAGCGCGCCGATGATCGGCGTGACGACCGCAGAGACGATCGCCGCGATGACCGGAACGACGACCTCGCGCAGCACTGGAACAACTGGCACGAGCCCGTGAACGCTGGCCACTGGGACCACAACGCCTTCTGGAACAACAACTGGAACGCCCGCAATTTCAATTGCTACAACTGCCGCTTCGGCTGGGCTGGGCGCGTGTTCTGGCCATTTGCGTGGGGCGACATGTGGTCGTTCGCATGGTGGCCGTTCGCTGCGACGGCGCCCTTCTGGAACTATAACGTCGACTACATCATGGGCGGGCTGTTCTGGCCTTATGGCGCGTACGCTTGGCCGTCGGGCGGCTATGGCGCAACGGCGTGGACGCAGCCGGGCAGCAACTACGTCTATGCGCGTGAATCGCATCAGGACGTCTACAGCTCGGGTCCGAGCGGTGGCAGCGATGCCGGTTCATCGTCTTCGTCCTCCTCTTCGGCTGCTTCGCAGTCGGTTGCCGAGGACGACAGCAACAATCCCGAGATGGCGACCTGCGCAGGTTTCGCGCCCGGCGTCAGCGGCTTCCCGGTCGACAAGATCCAGGCGAGCGTAAATCCCAAGGGCGATCAGCTTTCCGATCTCAAGCTGCTTGAAGCCGCTTCCACGAAGGCAGAGAGCATCCTCAAGGCGGCCTGCCCCAGCACGCCGGCGCTGACGCCTGTCGGACGTCTCGACGCGCTGCAGAAGCGCCTCGATGCGATGGTGCAGGGTCTCGATCTGGTGCGTGGTCCGCTGTCGAAATTTGATGGCTCACTGACCTCCGAGCAGCGGGCGAAGCTCGATGCGCTGGGTGGCGACAAAGCTGCGAACCCGGCGAAGCTCTGCGCGAACCAGAACCAGGAGTTCATCAACGTCCCGACGCAGGAAATCATCGCGACGGTCGATCCGGACGACAAGCAGAAGGAGGCTCTCGACCAGCTCGACAACGTGGCTGCGAAGGCTGCCTCGATGCTGCAGAGCACCTGCCCGTCGGAAATTCCGAGCTCGACCGAGGCGCGTCTCGACGCGATGAACAAGCGTCTCAAGGCAACTGTTACGGCGATGAACGAGATCCGGCCGGCACTCACCGGCTTCTATGACTCGCTCAGCGACGAGCAGAAGGCGCGCTTCAACACGATGCCGAGCCAGTAAAGCTCTCTTGCCGACCTGAGTTCGATGAAGCCGGTGGCGGAAGCCGCCGGCTTTTTTCTTAAGCGACACGAGCTGAGAAGAGCTTTGCATGCGCCGAATGTCGCGCGGGCTGATAGCCGGCGCGCGCGCCAGGGCGCCTTGCGCCCTTGCCGCCTTTGGCGGCCCCGTCGCGACGCTTGAGCGACGGCAGCGCGGTGCTACTCGCTCGCTATTTGCTACTCCAGCTTCACATGGCGGAGGCGCAGGGCGTTGGTGATGACGCTGACGGATGAGAGCGCCATCGCCGCGGCAGCCATGATCGGCGACAGAAGGATGCCGAAGACCGGGTAGAGCACGCCGGCCGCAATCGGTACGCCAGCCGCGTTGTAGACGAACGCGAAGAACAGGTTCTGCCGAATGTTGCGCATCACGGCTTCCGACAGGAGGCGGGCGCGAACTATTCCCTGCAGATCACCTTTCAGCAGCGTGATGCCGGCGCTTTCGATGGCAACGTCGGTGCCGGTGCCCATAGCAATGCCAACATCGGCCGCAGCGAGCGCCGGCGCGTCGTTGACCCCGTCGCCGGCCATCGCGACGACGCGGCCTTCACGTTTCAGCTTTTCAACGACGGCGCTCTTCTGGTCAGGAAGGACTTCCGCCTCGATCTCGTCGATGCCAAGACGGCGCGCGATGGCAGCGGCCGTCGTTCTGTTGTCGCCGGTCAGCATGACGATCCGCATGCCGTCAGCACGCAAGGCGTCGAGCGCCGATCGGGTTGTCGACTTCACCGGGTCAGCGATGGCGAGGACGCCCGCCACCTTGCCGTCGACCGCGAGATAAATCGATGTCGCGCCCTCATGCCGGAACTTTTCTGCGTCGCTTTCGAGCTGCGCGGTGCCGATGCCAAGCTCGGCGAGGAAGGGCGCATTGCCGATGACGATGCGTTTGCGCTCGACCATGCCGATGGCGCCTTTGCCGGTCGGGGAATCGAAGCCCATGACGCGTGCGAGGGCGATGCCGCGCTCTTTGGCAGCGGCGACAACGGCAGCTGCAAGCGGGTGCTCGCTCGCCACTTCGACGCTGGCGGCGAACCTTAGGACTGCGGCCTCGTCGTATCCATCGGCGGGGACGATGCCGACGACCTTCGGCTTGCCTTCCGTCAGCGTGCCGGTCTTGTCGACGACGAGCGTATCGACCTTCTCCATTCGCTCCAGCGCCTCGGCGTTCTTGATCAGAACGCCGCCTTGAGCACCGCGCCCGACGCCAACCATGATCGACCTCGGTGTTGCGAGGCCCAGGGCGCAGGGGCACGCGATTATGAGCACCGCGACAGCGGCGACGAGGCCGTAGGCGAGGCGCGGCTCGGGGCCGAAGGTTGCCCATCCGATGAAAGCGAGGATGGCAGCGGCGATCACCAGCGGCACGAACCAGCCCGATACCTGATCGGCGAGGCGCTGGATGGGCGCGCGGGAGCGTTGGGCCTGCGCCACCATCTGCACGATCTGCGAAAGCAGGGTGTCGCGGCCGACCTTGTCGGCGCGCATGACGAACGAGCCTGATTGGTTGAGCGTGCCGGCAATGAGCCTGGCGCCGACATCCTTGGTCACAGGCATGGATTCGCCGGTGATCATCGATTCATCCAGCGCGGAGCGGCCTTCGATCAGCGTGCCGTCGACAGGAACCTTCTCGCCGGGGCGGACGCGTAGCTTGTCGCCAACGACGACATCGTCGAGCTGCACGTCGCTCTCGGTTCCGTCATTGGCGATGCGGCGCGCGGTTTTGGGCGCGAGATCGAGCAATGCCTTGATGGCGCCGGATGTCTGCTCGCGAGCGCGCAGCTCCAGCACCTGGCCGAGCAGGACCAGCACCGTGATGACTGCAGCTGCTTCGAAGTAGACGGCGACGCTGCCGTCCGCCTGGCGGAAGGCCGGCGGGAATATCTGCGGAAAAAGCGTGGCGACGACGCTGTATGTCCAGGCGACGCCGGTTCCCATCGCGATGAGCGTGAACATGTTGAGGTTGCGGGTGACGAGCGATTGCCAGCCGCGCTCGAAGAACGGCCAGCCGGCCCACAGCACGACGGGGGTCGCGAGTGCGAGCTGCACCCAGTTGGAGAGCGACGGGGAAATGAGGTGATGGAGCCCGAACAGATGTGAGCCCATCTCAAGGATGAAGACAGGTAGGGCGAGGACGAGACCGACCCAGAAACGGCGCGTCATGTCGACGAGCTCGGGGTGCGGTCCGTGGTCTCCAGCGGTCACCAGCTCGGGCTCCAATGCCATGCCGCAGATCGGGCAGGAGCCGGGGCCGACCTGGCGGATCTCCGGGTGCATCGGGCACGTGTAGATGGTGCCCTCGGGGACCGGCTCGCTGCTGCGAGGTTCATCGCCGAGGTACTTCAGCGGATCGGCGATGAATTTGGTGCGACATCGGTCAGCGCAGAAATAGTAGGTGCGGCCGGCATGATCGGCGCGGAACTTCGCCGTGTGCGGATCGACGTCCATGCCGCAGACGGGGTCTTTGGCCATTTCAGGCGCAGTGCCGGGCTGCGGGGCGGTGGCCTTGTCATGACCGCAGCAGCTTCCGGCGGCATGGTCATGATGTGCGTGGTCGGACATGGCTCGCTCCAATGAGGCAGCGCTTGCGGGTCGGCGCGACATTGACACCTATACCCCTGGGGGGTATATATCCATCATGCAAACGAAAACCAAGGCTTCCTGTTTGAAACGCCTCAACCGTGTCGAGGGGCAGGTGCGCGGCATTGCCCGCATGATCGACGAGGACCGTTACTGCATCGATATCGTGACGCAGCTGTCGGCCGTGCGCGCGGCGTTGCGGCGGGTCGAGGATGAGGTGCTGCGAGACCACGTTGCGCATTGCGTGGAACATGCCATCGCGAGCGGGGACGCCCATGAGCAGCGTCAAAAAGTGGCCGAGCTGATGGAGGTTTTCGCGCGCGCGGAGCGCTAGCTTCAGGCGGCGGAGCGCTCGAAGGCTGAGACTTCAGGCCAGAACACCCGGGCGCGGGCGCTGATATCAGCCGGGTTGCCGGCCGTCGTCAGCAGCGTAAGCGCGCCCCCAGGATCGCCCGCCGTGTAATGCGTGTGGCGCGCCAGATAATCTTCCAGGCTGTCGGCGACGACCTCAGGCTGCGAGAGGATGCGCGTGAACGGTGGCAGGTGGCGGCGGAACAGGTGTTCGACCAGCGGGAAGTGTGTGCAGCCCAAGATCGCCCGGTGCGGTGGCATGCCGCCCGTTTGCGCGAGCAGGCCCTGCACGCCTTCTTCAACGAGGCTTTCCAGCTCGGCTTCGGGCGCTTCGTTCTCGATGGCACCGGCGAGACGCGAGCACACCTGCTGCACGACAGTGACGCGCGGACAGCGCTTGCGGATCTCCTCAGGGTAGACGCCAGAGGCAATGGTGCGCGTCGTGCCGAACACGCCGACTACGTCGGTATTGTACTTCTGCGGATACTGCGGCGTCGAAACGGCCCAGGGCGTCTGCGTCGCCGCTTCAACCGTCGGCGCGACGATGCCGATCACGTTGTGGCCACGCCATTGGCTGGCGGGCAGCCAGTTCTGCTGCAGGTGGCGTGCCGCGACGGCGGTGGCGGTGTTGCAACCGAGCAGGACGAGCTTGCAGCCCTGCGAGAACAGCGCCTCGGTGCTGGCGCGCGTCAGCTCGATGACCTCGTCCGAGGGACGATTGCCATATGGCACGTTGGCGTGGTCGCCGAGGTAGAGGAAGGATTTGTCGGGAAAGCGATCGACGAGTGCGCGCAGCACCGTCAGTCCCCCGAGACCTGAATCGAAGACGCCGATCATGCGCGTGTGTGAGCCGGCATCGTCAGATCGTCAAGATGCTCGATGGATTGAGCTGGCGGGCGATGTGCCCGCCAGATTGATTAGGCGGCAGTAGTTATTCGGCGGCTTCGGGCGAGGAGCGGTTCGAAGCTTCGGCATCGATCTGCTTCAGCGTATCGAGCGCCGGCATGGCAACGGTGGAATAGCCGCAGTCGACGAAATGCACTTCGCCGGTTACCGCGCCGGACATATCCGAGAGAAGATAGAGCGCAGAGCCACCAACCTCGTTGAGCGTGGGCGTGCGGCGGAGCGGAGCGTTCTCTTTCTGGAAGTTGAAGATGACGCGGGCGTCAGACACGCCGGCGCCGGAGAGCGTGCGCATCGGGCCGGCAGAGAGTGCGTTGACGCGGATGTTCTGCGGGCCGAGGTCAGCGGCGAGATAGCGGACGGAAGCCTCAAGAGCCGCCTTCGCGACGCCCATGACGTTGTAGGAGGGGACCGACTTCGTGGCGCCCCCGTAGCTGAGCGTGATCAGCGAGCCGCCGTTCTTCATCAGCGGCACGGCGCGCTTCGCCACCTCGGTGAACGAGAAGCACGAGATCACCATGGTGTTGGTGAAGTTCTCGCGGGTGGTGTTCATATAGCGGCCCGACAGCTCGCGCGGGTCAGAGTAGGCGAGCGCGTGCACGACGAAATCGAGATTGCCCCAGGCTTCGGTGATGCGCGCGAAGACCTTGTCGACGCTCTCGAGGTCAAGGACGTTGCAGGGCTCGATGATCTCGGCGCCCAGAGTCTTTGCCAGCGGAAGCGCGCGGCGGCCGAAGGCACCATCCTGGTAGGTGAAGGCGAGTTCGGCGCCTTGGCCTGCAAGGATACGGGCGATGCCCCAGGCGATCGAGCGCTCGTTGGCAACGCCCATGATGAGACCGCGTTTTCCAGCCATGATCGGGCCGGGCTTGGCGAGGTCGATTTCGGTCATGGGAGTTCCTGTCGTTCCTGAATGTGCGTAGGCGTGCCGGACGTTGTCCGCGCGCTCCTTAAGCCGATAACGCGCAGCCTGCTGTGCCCAACATGACAGCCTTTAGGGCCGTTCTAGCCGGTCACGCGGCGAAAAACGAGGGTGGCATTAGTACCGCCGAAGCCGAAACTGTTCGACATCACGCAGTTAAGGCTAACATTATCCATGCGTTCCCGCACGATAGGCATATCGGCCAGCTCGGGGTCGATTTCCTCGATGTTGGCGCTTTCGCAAATAAAACCGTTGTTCATCATCAGGAGCGAGTAGATCGCCTCCTGGACGCCGGTGGCACCCAGCGAATGCCCGGTGAGGGATTTGGTGGCGGCGATCTTGGGAACGTCGCCGTTGAAGACCTTGCGAATGGCCTCGATCTCGCGCAAGTCGCCGATCGGCGTGCCGGTGCCGTGGGGATTGATGTAATCGATCTTGCCGCCGACGCCATTGCCATCGAGGCCCTTGAGCGCGAGCTGCATGCATCGCACTGCGCCTTCGCCGGATGGGGCGACCATGTCATAGCCGTCGGACGTGGCGCCGTAACCGACGACTTCGCCGTAGATGCGGGCGCCGCGTGCCTTGGCGTGCTCGTATTCCTCGAGGACCACCACGCCGGCGCCGCCCGCGATGACGAAGCCGTCACGGTTCTTGTCGTAGGCGCGCGAAGCCTTGGATGGTGTGTCATTGTACTTCGAGGACATGGCGCCCATGGCGTCGAAGAGCACGGAGAGCGTCCAGTCCAGCTCCTCGCAGCCGCCAGCGAAGATGATGTCCTGCTTACCCCATTGGATCAGCTCGGCGGCGTTGCCGATGCAGTGCGCCGAGGTGGAGCAGGCTGAGGCGATCGAGTAGTTGACGCCCTTGATCTGGAAGCTGGTTGCGAGCGCGGCAGACGGCCCGGAGCACATCGCCTTGGGAACTTCGAACGGGCCAACCTTCTTGGGGTCTTTCTCGCGCGTCGTATCCGCGGCCGCAACGATGGCGCGGGTCGAGGGGCCGCCGGACCCCACGATAATGCCGGTGCGCTCGTTGATGACGTCCTTTTCCTCAAGGCCGGCGTCACGAATCGCCTGGTCCATCGCGATATAGTTCCAGCCCACGCCATCGCCCATGAAACGGCGCGGCTTGCGAGGAACCTGGGATTCCCAGTCGATGTTGGGCGCCCCGTGCACCTGACAGCGGAAACCCAATTCCGCGTACTTTTCAGCGCGGACGATGCCGGACTTCGCTTCCCGCAGGGACGCGAGCACTTCCTGGCTGTTGTTTCCGATCGAGGAAACAATGCCCATGCCCGTGACGACCACACGTCTCATCCGCCCATCCTCTCGTACCGGAAGCTTTCGGCTTCTCTCGCTGTTCGGCTCCGGCGGAAGCGAGCACGAAATATCATCAAGATCAAGGACTGACGGCAGCGGCAGTATCGCCCGCCTCGAACAGGCCAACGCGCAGGTCGGTCGCCGTGTAGATCACCTGGCCGTCCGCCTTCATGACGCCGTCGGCGATGGCGAGCTTGAGCTTGCGCAGGATCACCCGCTTCATATCGACGATGTACTCGACCTTCTGCACGGTCGGGACGACCATGCCGGTGAACTTCACTTCGCCGACGCCAAGGGCCCGGCCGCGGCCCGGTGCGCCCAGCCAGCCGAGGAAGAATCCGGTCATTTGCCAGAGAGCGTCCAGTCCGAGGCAGCCCGGCATCACCGGATCGCCCTGGAAATGGCATTTGAAGAACCAGTCCAGCCGATTATTGCCGGCCACCTGCAGCTCGGCGGCGATCTGCCCCTTGCCGTGCTGGCCACCAGCCTCGGAGACGGTTGAAATACGGTCGAACATCAGCATCGGCGGGAGCGGCAGCTGGGCGTTCCCGGCGCCGAACAGCTCTCCGCGACCACAGGCGAGCAAATCGTCGTATTCAAAGCTCGTGCGGCGTTCTGTCATGATTTCTTTGCTCGATGCTCATAGGGCCCCCTGGCCATGTTGGGGCGTTCCTAACACAGTCATATGGCGTTCAAAAGGGTAAGCGGCGCGCAGGCCGGGGACGGCGCAATCCGCCGCGTATTTTGTGCGAGTTGCAGGCGGGCGACGCCGTGCCTATAGTATACGTCCGGTGTCAGCTTGCCCTGTCGTTTCGGTTTCGAGGCGGCGCGGCCGGGGCGACAACGCTCTCTCAAACTCGATGCAGTGCGCAGGCGGATGACCGACAGCAATCCCGGACCACATAAAGACGACAAGCCCGCTCGCGGTGTGGCCCAGCTGCTGCGTAAGGCGGGGCTGCGTCCCACGCGGCAGCGCTTGGCGCTCGGTTCGCTGCTGTTCGACGGCGACGATCGCCACGTGACGGCCGAGTCCCTGCACGCCGAAGCCGTGGCCGTGGGCCAGCACGTGTCGCTGGCGACGGTCTACAACACGCTGCACCAGTTCAAGCGCGCGGGCCTGCTTCGCGAGCTCGCGATCAATGGCGCGAAGGCCTACTTCGACACCAACACGTCGAATCACAATCACTTCTTCGTCGAGGAAGAGGGCGAGCTGCGTGACATTCCCGGCCATGCCATTCGCGTCGACGGCGTGCCGGAGCCGCCCGAGGGGATGAGCATCACGCACATCGACGTGGTGGTTCGCTTGGTGGCCAAGAAGGACTAGGCCAACTCCGGGACGGATGGCGGCTCGTTGGCTGCCGCCTATTTCACTTCCTCGCCCTGGTAGACACCCCACAGCTTCTTCTGTTCGATATAGCCCTGATACTTGTCGATGCTGACGCGGCACCAAAGGCCGTCGCAATTCAGCAGGTTGGCGATGACGCCCGCTTCGATCATGGCGACAGGGCGTGCACGTTCGCTATCATTCGCGCGCAGCGCGACCTTGGGCGCTGGAGCGTCCGGCTTGATCTCCCAGGGCAGCACGAGCGCCGTGCGGCGCCCCGAAAGGAACGACTGTAGCACCCAGCCGGCGGCGCCCTCGGCGTCGCGCACCTGACGCCAGCCCTCGAACTCCTTGATGACCTCCAGCGGCAGGCCGGCGCGGCGGTATACCCAGGCCGTCGGATAATCCGTGCCCGGTCCCTTGCGCATGTTGACGCGGTCCGACTTGAGGCTGACGAAGCGCGGCACCGGCAACCCGCTGCCGCCCTGAAAGGTGCCGGCTGCCGGCTGGGCCAGCGCTGGAAGCATCGTCGAAAGTAGCAGCAGCCCGGAAAGTGCTCTGCGATATACGTTTTGCCCCGCCGTTCCCCGCATGCGTGTGATCGACCTCATCGTCCCCGGCGTTTGAAGATCGCAACGGCAACCCAAAAAAGGGCGCAGCGGCCAGTTAGCACCTGTCACCTGGGAGAGAAAATCCCGCACTTTGTCATTGCAATGGCGTTCTGTTAGACCTGCCGGAGCGAGAGAAGCAACTCGACCTACCCCTCCCCCCAACTCAAGAGGCACCAGCGGACCCCCGATGCCGAACAGCGCCCGAAAGCCCATCGTCATTGTCACACGCAAGCTGCCCGACGTCGTCGAAACCCGGATGCGCGAGTTGTTCGACGCGCGGCTCAACGTCGATGATTCGCCGCTGACGCAGTCCCAGATCGCAGAAGCGTTGAAAGTCGCCGACGTTCTGGTTCCTACGGTTACGGATAGGATCGACCGCGCCGTCATCTCGCAGGCGGGGCCGCAGCTTCGGCTTATCGCCAATTTCGGCACCGGCGTCGATAACATCGACCTCGATACAGCACGCAATCGCGGCATCACCGTCACCAATACGCCGGGCGTCCTCACCGAGGACACGGCCGACATGACCATGGCGCTCATCCTCGCGGCGCCGCGTCGGCTGGTCGAAGGCGCCGACTATTTGAAGGCACACAAGGACACCTGGACCGGCTGGTCCCCCACCTGGATGCTCGGCCACCGCATCTACGGGAAGCGGCTCGGCATCATCGGCATGGGCCGGATCGGATCGGCGGTGGCCCGTCGCGCCAAAGCGTTCGGCCTGCAGATTCACTACCACAACCGGCGTCGAGTCGGGCTCGATCTCGAAAAGGAGCTCGAGGCGACGTACTGGGAAAGCCTCGACCAGATGCTGACGCGCGTCGACATCGTGTCGGTGAACTGCCCGCACACGCCCGGCACCTATCACCTTCTGTCGGCACGCCGCCTGCGACTGCTGAAGCCGTCGGCGTACATCGTCAACACGGCGCGCGGCGAGGTGATCGACGAGAACGAGCTGGCGCGGCTCATCGAGGCCGGCGCCATCGCGGGTGCTGGTCTCGACGTGTTCGAGCATGAGCCGGCGGTGAACCCGAAGCTGCTGGCATCAGATCGCGTCGTGGCCATGCCGCACATGAGCTCGGCGACCATCGAGGGCCGTATCGACATGGGCGAGAAGGTCATCATCAACATCAAGGCGTTCCTCGACGGCCATGCGCCGCCGGACCGCGTACACCCGGCGATGTTCTAGAGCTGACAGAAGCTTTGTATGCGGCGAGGGTCGCGCGCGCTGATGGCCGCGCCGAGGGCGCGGGCGCCCTTGGCGCCTTGCCGCTTCGCGGCCAAGAGAAATGTTACCAATAGACGCTCGGGTGATCGGAGCGCTGGCTAGTCGGCGCGGGCGGAATCGAGGCGCCCGTCGCCGCACACGGTGGTGCGGAGCTGGCAGGTTCCGCGGGCGCGGCGGTCGCCGTTGCAGCGGCTGAGTGCCAGCCGCTCGGCGTCGGCAGGCTGCAACCCACCGCCGGCATAGGTGATCTTGCGCTTCTTGCCGATCTCGCCGGTGGCGATCGAGGTGCAGATCTCGCCGCGGAAGCTGACGGCTTCGCAGGCGCCGCGTCCGAGTGTGGCGCATTCCTCACGCACCTTGTCCTCGGCTTCCAGGCGCGATGCGATTTCCCACACCGAGAAGAACGACCCGTCGGGTGCGAAGGCGATGGCGCCATATACGGCGGGCTTGCCACTTGCTGGCGGCGTGGGCGCAATAGAAAGCTGTTGCTCGGGCTCCTGGGCAGTCGCTTGGACGCCGTAGCCGGGCAATGGGAACAGGACTGCAGCTAGGATTGAAGCGAGCACGGCGCGTTTGACCCGAACGAGCAACATAGAAGCGCTATCCTTTCAGGCGGCGCATGTCGAGTTACGTTTCTTGACGGCGCGCAGGTCGGTTATCGACGGGTTGCGGCCGCTGAGCGGATTGTCGGGGTCCCAAGCAACCATGAACGTTTCAAACCGCTGTTCAAGGGCGTCGTAGCTCAGCAGGCGGCCGGCGAGCGATGTCCCGAGGCCGAGGATCTCCTTTAAGACTTCGGTCGCCTGCAGGGTGCCGATGACGCCAACGACGGCGCCGAGAACGCCGACCTCGGCGCAGTTGGGCAGCGTTCCGGGCTCCGGCGCCTCGGGGAAGAGGCAGCGATAGGTCGGATAAGGCGCGCCGTTCGGATCGCTCTGATGGGGCTTGAAGGTCGAGACATAGCCGTCAAACGGACCTACGGCGCCGAATACGAGTGGCCGTTTCGCCAGGTAGCAGGCATCCGATACGAGGTAGCGGGTTTCGATGTTATCGGAGCCGTCGACGACGATGTCGTAGCGGGAGATGATCTCGATGGCGTTGGAGGCGTCGAGCCGGGCTTCGATCGGCTCGACCACCACATGCGGATTGAGGCGGCCGATCGTCTCTTTGGCACTTTCGACCTTTGGGGCTCCGACGTGCGCTGTATCGTGGGCGATCTGGCGCTGAAGGTTGTCCAGAGATACGCGGTCGTCGTCGACGATGCCGATGGTGCCGACGCCGGCCGCAGCAAGGTAAAGGGCGACGGGGGAGCCGAGGCCGCCGGCGCCTACCACGAGTACGCGGGCTGCTTTCAGCCGTTGTTGGCCCTGGCCGCCCACCTCCTTCAAAACGAGGTGGCGCTTGTAGCGCTCGATCTCGGGCGGTGTCAGGCGAGGGGCTGTCTTGTCCTGCATGGCGGCCAAATTATCGCAACTTGTGGAGTGCGTCAGGGGGGAGGCCGCAACGCGGAGCCTCATGCCCATCTATTCCACCAAGATAGTTACGATCGGGGCCAAAAAATAAGGGTCCCGGAGGAGATAACTCCGAGACCCTATTGCCTGCGGACGCTACTGCTTGACCGTGATCTGGTCGTAGATGGCGCCGTCGGCGAAGTGCTGCTTCTTGACCGCATCCCAGCCGCTGAGCAGATCCTCGACGCGGAACGTCTCTATGGGCGGGAACTGTGCGGCGTTGGCCTTGAGGACATCGGCGTTGCGCGGACGCAGGCCGTGCTTGGCGATGATTGCCTGTCCCTCAGGCGAATAGAGGAAGTTCAGATACGCCTCGGCGAGCTTGCGGTTGCCGTGCTTGTCGACCACCGTGTTGACGATGGCGACCGGCGGCTCGGCGATGACGCTCTGCGAGGGGTAGACGACGTCGAACTTGTCCTCACCGAGCTCCTTGCCGATCAGCTTGGCCTCGTTCTCGAAGGTGACGAGCACGTCGCCGGTGTCGCGCTGGGTGAAGGTCGTCGTGGCGCCGCGGCCGCCGCCATCGAGCACCGGCACGTTGGCAAACAGCTTCGACACGAACTCCTTGGCGCCGGCGTCCGAGCCAGACTTCTTCAGGCCGTAGCCCCAGGCTGCCAGATAGGTGTAACGGCCGTTGCCGGAGGTCTTCGGGTTGGGAACGATGACGCCGATGCCGGGCTTGGCGAGATCATCCCAATCCTTGATGCCTTTGGGATTGCCCTTGCGGACGAGGAAGACGGTGGTCGTTGTGTAAGGGGCAGCATCGTTGGGGAATGCCTTGCGCCAGTCGGCGGAGACGAGGCCCGGCTTCACGAGGACGTCGATATCGGGTGCCTGGTTGAAGGTGACGACATCGGCTTCGAGGCCGTTGGCGACGGCGAGCGCCTGCTTCGTCGAGCCGCCGTGCGACTGGTTGATGACGACGGTCTCGCCGGTCTTCTTCTTCCAGTCGGCGATGAATGCCTCGTTGACGTCCTTATAAAGCTCGCGCGAGACATCGTACGATGCGTTGAGAAGAGTTTTCGTCGGATCGTCGGCGATGGCGGACGTACTGCCACCTGCGGCAGCCGCCGCGAAGAATACGAATGCAGCGCCGGCACCCGCCTTGATGCGTTGATGGATCATTGCTCCCCTCCGTTTATTCACGCCGCGCTAGTTAGTGGTGCGAGCACAACGCGGGGAACGAAGAAAAAGAGCGAAGCTTATTATCGCGTAGAAGCATCGGGGCGGGCAGCGAGGATGGCATCGACGACTTCGACGAAGCCCGCTCCGCCGGGACCCTGCGTGATCCACGCAGGTGGCGTGTCGATGTCCGCCAGATATTCCATCACGGTACTGACGCCGACCGACCGTTGGAAATGGCGAAACATCGGTGCGTCGTTCGTGGAATCCCCAACATAGGCGATACGCCCGGCGTCTGCGTCAATGTCGATGGCCAACATTTCGGCCATGAAGCGGCGCGCTGCGCTGAGCTTGTCGTAGCCGCCGAACCAGGCCAAGACCCACATCGAGTTGACTGTCGCGTCGGCGCCTGCGGCGCGCAACGCCCTGCTGAGATTTTCAGATTCTTCCAGCGTCTCTGGCCGGTCGAAGGCGAGGCTCGTCAGGCGAAACGGCTGATCTGAGGCGAGGCGTGCAGAGGGGAACTGAGCCGCGATCCGGTCGCTCAGGTCGCGCAGTCTTGCGGTAACATCTGCCTGAGCCACATCGCTGTGCCAACATAGGCGGCGAGCGCCGTGCGAGGTGCGGAGAAAACTGACGCCGCCGTTTTCTCCGATGACGGCGTCGACGGGCCACATGCGAGCCATCTGATCGCACCATCCGGCCGGTGCCGCGGTAACGGGGACGACTTTCACTCCACCAGCTTGCAGGCGCTCCAGAGCGTCATACGTCGCAGCGGGGAGCCGCCCTCGATAGGTCAGCGTGTCGTCCATGTCGGTGAGGACGAAATCTACGCCAGCGAAGTCGGCAGAAACGGATTGGGCGAGTGGACGCATATATCGTCCCTCGCCCAATCGAGAGCAGAAAGCAAGCTCGGGTCAGTAGAGGCGCTTGCCGCGGCTGGACTGGATCCTCTGCAGAGTGGCGATCAGCACGTCCACGTCGTCGGTCGTGTTGTAAAGCGCCAGCGAGGGCCGAACCGTCGCCTCGAGACCGAAACGGCGGAGGATTGGCTGCGCGCAGTGATGACCTGCGCGGACTGCGATGCCTTCGGCAGCCAGTGCCTTGCCAACATCCTCGACGCGGCATTCGTCGAGCACGAAGGAGGCAACGCCCGCCTTCTCGCTCGCCGTGCCGACGAGGCGCAGCCCGGGCACACTGAGCAGTCCCTGCGTCAGGTAGCCAAGCAACTCGTGCTCATAAGCGGCGATGTTGCTCATGCCGATGGTCATCAGGTAGTCGATCGCGGCGCCGAGTCCGACGGCATCGGCAATGTTGCCGGTCCCGGCCTCGAAGCGTGCGGGCGGTCCGTGGAACGTCGTTTTTTCGAACGTGACGTCCTGGATCATGTTGCCGCCGCCCTGCCAGGGTGGCATCGCCTCCAAGATGCTCGGACGGCCGTACACGGCTCCGATGCCCGTCGGTGCGAACATCTTGTGTCCGGAGAAGACGAAGAAGTCTGCGTCCAGCGCCTGCACGTCGATCGGCATGTGCGATACGGACTGTGCACCGTCGACGATGGCGATGGCGCCGTGGCGATGCGCGATCGCAACCATCTCGGCGATCGGGGTGATGGTGCCGAGCGCGTTCGAGACCTGGCTCATCGAGGCGACGCGGGTGCGCGGGGTAAAGAGCTTTTCGTACTCCCCGAGAATGATCTGCCCGGTGTTGTCGACCGGAGCGACCTTCAGAACCGCACCTTTCTCGGCAGCGAGCTGCTGCCAGGGCACGATGTTGGCGTGGTGCTCGAGATGCGTGATGACGATCTCATCACCCTCGTTCACGTTGCGGCCGCCCCACGCCTTGGCGATCAGGTTGATGCCTTCCGTCGTGCCGCGCACGAAGATGATGCTGTCGGGCGACGGCGCGTTGATGAACGCGCGCACCTTGGAGCGGGCAGCCTCGTAGGCGTCGGTCGAACGGGCGGCGAGCGTGTGCGCACCGCGGTGGATGTTCGAATTCTCGTTCTCATAGAAGTAGACGAGACGATCGATGACGCTTTGTGGCTTCTGTGTCGTGGCACCGTTGTCGAGCCAGACCAGCGGGCGACCGTTGACGTTCTGCTGCAGGATTGGGAAGTCCTGGCGGATCGCGTAGGGATCGAATGGCCGAACGCCCGTAATGCCCGTTCCTGGGATGCCGACGGCAGGGCTGTGCTGGAAGTTCAGCGCCGTGAGGTCGATCACCGAGGCCTGATAGGCGAAGGGATAGCTCGCGGACGGCGCCGAGGGCGCTGCTGCGGGCAAAGGCGCCGGTGCAGACGATGGCGTGACGCCGACGCCCGAGCGCGGTGTGGGGTCATATGCTGGCGCCGAGCTGCGATCGAGGAACGAGTAGGTGCTTCCCGGGACAGCGGCGTCGGAGGCCGGGCCCGTCAGCGAACCGGGGCCGTAGGGTGTCGCGACATCATCGAGACTTGGGACGAGCGACAGCGCGCCGCCGAG
>JASBSU010000034.1 GCA_030148725.1 Hyphomicrobium sp. | reverse complement strand
AAAATCATCTGCCGTGTTTTGAGGATGTTGCCGGTGGCAATCGTATCGGCGCCACGCTGCGGATGCGCGCCTTCGTATGCACGAACCTGTCGACACAAGCAGGCCGCATGGCAAAGGGAGAAAGGCCGGAAAGGAAGAAGGCGTGTATACAGGCGGCGCCATGAAAGTGCCGCAAGGGTTCAATTTAACGGGACTCCCATTCCGGGCGGGGGAACATCAAGGAGTGTTCCCAATGTCCAATGTGCAAATCATCCACGTAGAAACGCAGCACGATAACCTCTCGCCGATCTCGACTTTCAGCGGGCCCTGGGTGGCGACCGTTGTTGGCTCGAACGGTCGGCGGTGCAGTGCGCGTGGATGGTCAAAATCCGAAGCGATAGCGAAAGCGACGAAGATGGTTGTCCGCTAAACAGCGATGCCCGCCGGTCGCCGCCTGGTGGCCGGCGGGGTCTTCACTTCAATCGGTATGCGAAATCCCGGTGATAGGTCACGTTGAAGGCCTTGGCATTGGCGCGCCGCATGTCCACGGCCAAGCGGTTGTGCTGGTCCCAAATTTGGATGATGTCGGTCTGCAGGCCTTCGTCGTCATACTCGGCGTAGGAACGCGCGAGGGATTCAGCGAAACCGAAGTATGGCGCGTAGTCGCGGCTTTCGGTTCCGAAGTTGGTTGCCGAATAGACGGTATAGGGTGACTGGAGGTCGAACTGTTGGCCGCTGGATGGGCTGAAATCGCCAACGGTGTAGAAGAGCGGCTTGGCCATGGGGCCTCCCTGTCCGGAGTGGGCGCGGCTTCTGAAACGGACAGGTGTGTGGGGGGGCAGGTTGGAGCGATTCGCGCCGAATATGAATCAGGGCTTGCTGCCGCGTGACCGACCCTTGGTGTGATACTTGTGGAAGTCCGGCGCCGAGAAATCGTTTTTGGAACGGGCAACGCCGGGCGGCGTGACCATGAAGCCGGTTTCGATGGTGTCCCTCTGCGGGCTCGGGATGCGGCGCTCTCGGGTGTTGGAAGCGGTGTGCAGCGCGGCGATGGTATCGAAGGTGACCTCGTCCAGGCGCTCGGGCTCTACCGCAAGGGCCCTGGCAAGTTGGTTCATCTGCCCGATGATGGCCTGCAGGACGTCATCCCGGCTGTGGTAGCCGCAATCGCTAGTGTTGAACCGGACCGACCAATGGCGGCCGTCTTCCTTGGGCTCCAACCAAGTGTCGATGGAGGATTGGGCGCCAAGGTAGATGCGCCGCTTTCCGTCCACGTTGACCGTGTGGCTGATGATCATGCGGCAGCGTAGGCAGGGCACCGTACACATCGGCAATACAACTTGCCTAACAGGTGTGCAGGCGGTGGCCGTAAAGGCCCATCCCCGGAGGGGAGTGTTGCCGGGAAGATTCAATTTCCGCACGGCAATCAAGTACGGCAGATATTGCAAGTACGGCAGTTACGCCCCATACTGTAAGCATGAAGAAGTCCCCATTGCACAAGCAGGTACCGGTCAGCGGCGAAAGCGCTGCCGTGGTCCGCAACATCCTTGAACTGATGACGCCGGGCGGCGGCGTGGCCTTGAGCAACACCTCGACCGGTGCTGTCATGGTGGTTCCGCCCGAGGTGGTGCCGCTGGTGCGGGATCTGCTGACGCTGGTGGCTGCGGGCAAGACGGTTGTGCTGGCGGACCTGGCGGCGGAGATCACGCCGAACGAAGCGGCAGAGCTGCTGGGGGTATCGCGGATGTTGGTGATGAAGCTGGTGCAGGAGGGCACGCTTCCGCACCGGATGGTGGGCAACCACCACCGCATCCCCTATGACGCCGTGTACGCCTACAAGGAAGGTGCGCTCGGCAAGCAGCGTGCGGCCATGGAGGAAATCTACGCGATCGACCGCGAAGGCCCGGTGGATGATGCGCCGTTGGACAAGTCGGATTACCGGAGCGGCGGGCGCGGTGAATGAGTGCGGGTAGCGCTGCTGTAAGGGTCTTTGCCGACGCCGACGTTCTGTATGGAGCGGCGGCGCGCGATATTTTCATGGACCTGTCCATCGGCGGCTGGATAAGCCTCAGGTTTTCAGACCGCGTGCTGGAAGAGATGGCGCGGGCCCGCATTCGGCGTGGGTACGATGAGAAGAAAACCATGCGGCTGGTGGAGGCGATGAAAGCCGCGACGCCTGATAGCCTGGTCAGTGTGCCGAATGATGCGCCGATAAGGGGGCTGCCCGATCCTGATGATGAGCATGTTCTTGCAGGAGCCCTTTACGGCAACTGCGATGTGCTGGTGACGCGGAACCTGAAGGATTTCCCGGAACAGATCATTGCCAACTGTGGAACAGGCATCCGTGTGGAACACCCGGATGTTTTCCTGGTGCGGTTGGTGACGCAGGATGCCGAAGGCATCATAGGCGTGGTCGATCGGGTGAGGCGGTCGCTGTCGGCACCGCCGTTTGACAAAGCGGAATATTGCGAGCGGCTGGAGAATGCCCACCTGCGGGGGTTTGCGGCGTTGATGCGGGTGCTGCTGCCGAATTAGCTGTTGGCCGGTGTTATCGGTCCCGCAAGATGGTGCGGCTACCGTCGGCGGCAACTATGAATTCCCGGCCGTCTTCGACGGTGACGCGCTGGTGGGCGGCATCCAGCGCACAAAGGTAGTCCTCGCGTCGGGCAACCGCGTGATCAAGCGCATGCCAAGCGGCAACTGCACCTTTCAGGGCACGCAAGAAGGCGATGGGTTCGGCAGGCTTTATCTCGGGCTTGGCGTTGAGCAGCATCATGCCCGTCATGATGAAGGCGACTTCGCCTTGGTCTTCGATTTCCAGGGCGTCAGCTATGGCGCTGCGGGCGTCGCGGTAATCCTTATGGGCAAGTTCGCAGGCTTCCTGCAGGCGGGCGAGTATGGCTGGCTGGATAATAGCGGTTTCCATAAGCGGACGGGGCTCCGCAGCAATAAATCAATTCAGACGTAGGTCGATAAAGGGATGAAGGTGGCAATGATTCCGCGCAGAGGTCAACGGCCCCTGCCCTTGCGGCGGCGGGGGCTGTCGTCGTCGTCATCATCCTCATCGTCTTCGATGACCGGCGTTGAGAGGTCGGGCGTGTCCATTTCAATGGTGTCGTAATACGGCAGCTTATCCAGTTTGTGGATGTCCACTTTTTCAGGCCGGTCCGGGCTGTCGGCCCAGATAATGTGATCCCCGTTGAGCGTGTATTCCCGTCCGTCACTAACGAAGGTGCGCTGGTGGTCTGGCTTTGATTGCAGCAGGTGCAGCTCGCGTTGGGAAACGGCGAGGCTGAGGGCGTCGGCGGCGGTCACAAGTGTGGTGATGGCAGCGGCCACTTTCGGGTCTTTAGTGCGAACACGCTTGAGGGTGGCGTGGAGGCCGTATTCTTCGGTAGAAGCGACTATATCGGCAACCACCTCGTGGTCGGGTGATGCGTTGATGGCTGCGGCCAACGTGGTGCGGGCGGCCTTGTAGTGTGCATGGGCGGCGTTGCAAGCGGCTTGGAGTTGGCTTAGCTCAGATGACGGCATGTGGGGGCACCGTTCGCGATGATGGCTGCTGCAAGTAATGATGGTTGTGGCTCGGGAAAACAAGTTCCGCCAACAGCTGGCCGAATGACGTTGCTGACGTCTTCGGAAGCAGCGGAATACTTGCGTATGAGCGCGCGGACGCTGGAGGACTACCGTTACGAAGGCGGTGGTCCGCCGTTTTTCCGAATAGGACGGGGGCGGCGGCGGATGGTGTTGTACGACGTGGCGGACCTGAATGATTGGCTGCGAGGGCAGAAAGAGCGGTAGTTCACGCAATTGTCAGTTACGGTGCGGTACGGCGGAATCTTGAGGATCTACGGTCGGGGACGGGGCATAATTTCTGCCTCTTGATGTCGGGTAATGGCGGTCTCATCGTTTTGCGATGACGACAACGGCAAACACCCCCACTCGATATATTTCGCCAGAGGAATTGGCGGCTTATAGAGTTTTTGCGGCTTATTTGGTGGCGGAGTTTGGGGCCAAATACGTCGCGGTGTTGGACCGGGTGGAAAGGGATTTGGAAATGTCGCTTCGCGGTGATCCTGTCCTGCGAGCGCGCCGCATATTGGAAAGCTCATTGGCTAAAAATCATACTTTGAGTGGCGGCTTGAAAGCGATTTCGTTCAGCCAGTGAGCTTTTTGCTCAAGGGTGGGACCCTTGCCGTACTTGGGTCGATACCACTTGTGCCCCATGAGCGAGGCGACAACCTTTTCCGGGGCTTCAACGGCAGTCAGGCGGTCCTCAAAGGAGTGGCGTAGCGAGTAGAGGGTCTCCCCGTTGGGTAGAAGGCCGTTTTCTCTGAGGTATTTGTTGACGGTGGCCGATACCGTCGCGTTTTTGTCGAAGTAGGTTGGGAAGCCTTCCGGCTGGGCTTTGAAGGCCATAAGGGACACGCCGACAAGGGGAACCGGTCGCAGCGAATCTTTGGTCTTCGCCTCGCGATGTTCCTCGGTGACAAGGACGTGGGGTACTTGGTGGTCGAGGATGATGGTGGTTTTCGTCAGGCTGCAGGCTTCTGAAATGCGAAGCCCGGTCTCCACCATGGCATAGAGGATGCGGCGTGCCTCATGATTGAGGCCGTCGAGCCTGCCGTCTGCAAGTAGCACTTTTTGGATGTACTCCAGTTCAAACGCAATGCGTTGGCCGGTGTCATCACCACCGGGCAGGTAAAGCTCCTGGAAGAGCTTCGGCATTTGAAGCCTGTGCTGCGTGTTGATCGAATCCACCATGACGGCGATGCGGCTGATGTTGCGGTTCGCGGTGTGGACTTTGACCTTCCCCTCTTTGGCGACGGCTTTAGCCTTCCAGTGATCTTGCCAGGCGTGGGCGTCGCTTAGAGTGAGGTTTGTCACAGCTTTGTCGCCGCCGATGACTTTGAGGAAGTTGTTCAGCGCGGAGTCGCGCTCCTTGCGCCATTTCTTCAATTGGCGGGGTGACTTCTTGATGAGCAATGTGGCTTGGGCGGATTCGAATGATGTGAGAAGCCCCGACACCATGAAGGTGGGCTTAGGGGCGGCGCCTAGGACGGCCGCTACATTTTGCTGGGTCGCGGCGGGTTTGAGTATGTCCAGCCGTCCATAGAATTCGTGGTCGGGAAGCTCCACGACGTTTGGCGTTTCCAGGTAGGGAATACCCAGACGCCTTACGATCTCCAGGCTGCGGGCGTAGACGACCCTAGGGTCTTCTGGTTCGCCGGCGAGCGTTCGCCATTCGCTTTCTAGAATGTCGTTGAGGCGTTGGATTGCGGCGCGGGCCGCGATTCCGCGGGGGTCGTCAGCAATGGCGATGTTGGTGCTGCGAAAGACAACGGTGCGGTTGTCGAAGCGCTGATAGCGCTTGGGCACCTTGCGCGCGAGATACCAATAGCCGCGGCGCTTGTGGGGCGCGAGATCTGGAATGCGGGGCATGAAATTGTGATCCGGTTGTGCTGCGGGTTGTGCAACGGGTTAGGTCAGCAACGCAGCAAAACGCCCCGGAATCACCGTAGGATAGCAATTTATGCCGTAAATACAATGCTGGAGAGGAACGGATTTTGGCGCACCCGAAGGGATTCGAACCCCTGGCCTCTGCCTTCGGAGGGCAGTCTTAGATTTGCTGCCTTCTGCATTTTTGTGATCGTTTTCGGCATATTGTGCCGCTGAATTGACGTTCTTTCTTAAGGGGCGTTTGGTGAACTGCCCGAGAACATCCACCACGAACGACGGAGGAAACGACGGATGTGGTTGACCTACTGTTGCGTTTGCTGTACACGTTGGAAGGCAAACGCAACAGTAGAGGAATGCTGTGGAGTCTGTGGGGGTTGTTGATGGCGGCTCAGGCCCAGTAACAGCGTTTACTGGTGACGAGGCGGTGACGCGCAAGCGGTGCAAGTGCTGCGAGCTGGAGTGGCCCGAGACGAGGGCCTATTTTCCCTATTCGAGGCCCTGCACACACAAAGATGGAAAACCTCGCTCCGGCCGACTTCTGTCAAACTGCAGGGCGTGCACGACCGGGGGCGCTCGTGTGTTCACAGCTGTCAGGCGGGGCGAGCTTGACAAGGGGGAGGCAGCCACTAACGCCATCGAATTCTTCGCCCGCCGCAATCTCGGTCTCCCCACGCGCAACATCGCCCAGACCGACGTCAGCGTCGAGGTCTACAAGCGCGGCGGCGACCCAGGGCGTGACTTGCGCGCGCTCGTGCCACCGGTCCCCAAGAGCACCGTCATCGTCATTACTGAGTCCGACCACAAAGTCGTTGTGACCAACGACGGCGAGACGCCTGGTGGTGACAAGGTGCGCAGACAAAGTCGCGGCGCCCGTACGCGCGAGCAGAAGCAGCAGCTGCGCGATGAGCGCCTGGCGGCTCAGGCGCGAGCCCATGCGGCGCTGGACCCGGCCCAGCTCGAAGTTGAGGACAACGACGAGCTGGTGAACGGCTTTCTCCGCGATATGCGCAGCGCAAAGGCCCGTAGCGACGGCAAGTCGTGGGAACAGAAGGGCGAGCGCACAAACCCGTGGCGGCGCGTCCATCTGTCGAAGGCCGACACGAAGCTGCTGCTCGCGAAGGCCATTGCGGATGGATACCGCTTCTACAAGAGGCCGAAGGGGTGGGTGGGCTCGTGGCCGTTCAAGCAGAGCCCGGATAAGATCGACCCGGCCGGCGACTACGTGCGCGAGAACTTGCGCATGGTGCCATGGATCGAGAACCGCGCTCGCGGCGCTGACCCGATCCCGTTGTTCGTGCGCTGGTTGCAGGACCGCGGCGCGATACCGGCCCGCAGCATCGACGACATCGACGATCCGGTAGAGCTGCGGCGCATCGGCGTGAAGGTCCGCGACAAGCTCAAGCGCATCAAGGCTGGCGTGGATGGTGCGCTCGACCTGTTCGCCGCGAGCGACGAATCACCTACCGATGTTGTGAGCACAACCGGGGGTAAGATATGCGCCTGATATTCGCCACCGCAGTCATTGCATGCGCGGCTTGCGCGCCGGACTGGCACGGGATGGATTTGGCCGAGTGCCAGAAGTTGACCGACCAGTCGGCCTTCGATCGCTGTGTGCGCATCGCGGACCTTAAACAGCAGCAGCGCGTTGCTGAGGCCGGCGCGCTGATGGCTGCCGGCAATGCGATCGGCAGCGTGGGACAGGCGTACTCGGCGGCCCCGGCGGCAACTGCCCGTACGGCGGCTCCGGGCGTGCCGCAGAGCTACAAGGTCAACTGCAACGACAAGGTCGGGGTGACCGGCCAGACGACGTGCACGGTGAGGCAATGAGCTGGGACGCGATTGCGCTGCTGTCGCTCGGGGTTGTTGGGTGGGTCATCTTGCAGCTCAACAAGAGCGCATCGGCACGCGCGCCAACCACCAAGGCGCAGCGCTCGCCTGGGACAAAGCCACCGCGTCAGCTTCCGACGTCGCGAAACTGGCGCAAACTGAGAGAATCTGAGGCGCGCGCTGAGCGTCGAAGAGGGATGGTACAATAAGCGAAGGCCCCGGCTGCTTGGCGGCTATCCGGGGCCTTCATATCGACAACGGAGGTTACCCGTGTCTGAGTGTTCTGGTAGCGCGCGCACGCGCGTGCTTCAAGCCATTTCTTTGTTGTTCGCCGGGGTTGCAATTGCCTCCGGCTGGACTACCACGACGGCCCAGCTGGTGGGCGTCGATTTCTACACAGCAGTGGCCTCACTCGGCGTGATCGAGATCGGCGCGCTCTTTGGCGCGCACTATCTCTGCGCCGGCCTCAAGGCCCGTCGCTGGTTCGTTGCAGCATGTGCTGCCGCACTGGCTGCAATTTGCATCGGCAACGCTGGGAGCAACGGCCTCAACTACGCCTGGAGCAAGCACAGCCTGCAGGAAGCGCACCGCATCGACGCATCCAAGCGCTTCACGACCGAGCGGGATGCCGCCCAGGCTGCGCTCGATCGCGCGGAGCGAGCCCTGGCCGATTACGACGATGTGCGGGCGACGTCAGACATCCAAGACGACGTCGACAAGTGCGAGCGTGAGGGCTGCAAGACAGTTCGCAACAAGACGCTCGCCGTCGAGCTGGATCGCGCCACCAAGCGCGACACGCTCACTGTCCGGCGCGACACCGCCAAGCAGCGGCGCGCAGCTGTGCAGCCTGTCGTACAGCAGCGCAGCGCAGCGGCTGCGTTCATGCAGAGCTGGGTAGGCGCAGACCCCGACAAGGTCGAGCTGAGCTTGGCTGCGCTGTATGTGGCGCTGGTTGTCCTCGCTGCGCCGCTCTGCGCTGGGCTCGCACAGCTCATTGCTGCGCCCGCTGTCCCCGCCGTACCGGCGCAGCGCAGCGCAGACACAGACACCCCGGGCACGGGTGATGCAGCGCAGCCTACTGCGCTGCCTGTCAGTAAACCGACGTTACCCGCGCAGCCAGCGACTGTGCTGCACAGCACAGCAGCTCCGGCTCAGCCGCGGCGCGCTTCTGTGCCGTCTGTGCCCGCACAGCGCAGCAAGGCACTGCATGCTGTGACGGGGCGCGCAGAGCAGATGCTGAGGTATGTCGCGCAGCGCGGCGGCGAGCTGCGCGGAACGTACAGCGAGTGGGAGAAGCAGCTCGGGATGCACCAGGTCACCATCGGGCATGCGATCCGCGAGGCTGTGGAGGCCGGGCTGATGCTGCGTGAGTCGTCCAGTCGCGGAACCGTGCTGCGCCTGACGCCTGCATACGCCGGATAAATGAAAGCGCCCGGAGGCGGCTCAAGCCATCCGGGCGCTGAATACCAAGATCCGTTTTCAACGGGCTTTGTAGCTACATCAATAACCTCCTGACGTTACAGGGTTGACCGCTGCTCAAGCGGCACTGTTTCGTTTACGCTCCAGACGTGGACAGTATCCGCACCAATTATGGATTCGTCAACAGAGTCTCGCGCGTGTGTCCGACGACATGCGCCAGGAAGCTGATCTTTTTGGCGGACACTGTTGCTGATCCATAATCCTCGTTCAGCGCCTGCAGCTTCACGCGTTCGTCGGTCTCTTCCATGATTCGCATCATGGCTTCGCGGTGCGGTTCGACCTGCACGATCGCGGGGACCTTTGGTGAAGGAGGAGCCCCGATGCGAAACGTCACGAGGTCGCCCTGCAGGTACTCAGGAGCCATCGAATCATCGGTGATGCGCGCCACCATGAGTCCCTCTGCGTTGGCCGACTCGATGAAGTACATCTCGGTTTTCTTGTCTGAGTCTGCGGCGACCTCGCTCCACCTTGCCGCGTCGGCAATATCAACGATCGGCAACACCGTGATGCTGAGGCCAGCTGGCAGGGCCACGCTCGCGGGCGCCATCGTGCGCACGTCCGCGTTCCCTGTGATGACCTGCGCGATGTCGACGCCAAGCGCATCGCAGATGGCCGCCAGTGTGTCGAGCGTTATGGTCCCTGATCCCAAGAGAGCAGCGCGCACTGTCGTGTGAGAGAGGGAGCGCCCTGGTGCGATAAGCGCCCGCTCGGCAATCAGCCGATAGGAGACATCCGCAGGCAGGTGCTTGAGCAGTCGATCGCGCCAGCCTTCCTGTAGACGCACGTTTCTGCCGACCTTCCCGGTACGCGCGGGGGCGACCGATCGTGCCTGCATGAGCTGATCGACAAAAGTTACACCTCTGGGGCGCGGCATGTCTGTGTCTCTCCGTTGACCTACTGGTGCGTTTACTGTACAATCTGTTCGGTCTATCGTAAACCAATAGATTCGTCAAATGGGCGGGAAGGGTAATTGTGAGTAAGCGTGATGCGTGCCCCGTAGGCACGCTGTCGGGGCGAAAGATTCTCGCCCTGGACCTCGGCCGGCGCACCGGCTGGTGCGTGTTTGTCCCCAGTGGCCCCGAGCGGCACAAGGACAGCGGCGTATTTGAGCTATACAACGAGAGCGGCATCAGGGAATACCAGGACGGCGAGCGCTTCATTGCGCTTGAGCGATTCATGTTCGCGCTGGATCAGGCGTGCGGCGGGTTCGACCTTGTGACGTTCGAGCAGGTCAATGGTGGCACGAAAGGCCGCCAAACCACGCTCTGGAACGGCTATCGCGCGATGGTGATGGCGTGGTGCGCGCGCACGGGTAAGGCATGCTTACCCATCCCGATCCAGACAATCAAAACGCGCTTTGCCGGCAAGGGTAATGCCAGCAAGGAGGAAGTCGAGGCGGCATGCGTCGGGCGTGGGTATCTGCCGTTTGACGACAACGAGAGTGACGCAATCGCAACGATGCACACCGCGGCAGCGCTGTCGGATGCGCCTGCGGAGATGGAGCGACAGCTAAAGCTCGCGGAGCAAATGGACCTAGGGCAGTTCAAGATGCTCGTGGTTGAGAAGAAGAAGGGGCGCAAAATTTTTTGCCCGCCGCGTACAATAAACGCAACAGCACCGTTGACTTTGGTGCGTTCTTCGTCCATTGTGGTCGATGAACGCACCAGTGGGGACCAGGCATGCTTATCGGATTCTGCGGCAAACGCACGGCGGGCAAGTCGGAAGGGGCGAAGCTCCTCATCGCAGAATACGGCTTCGAGCGTGCCAAGTTCGCAGAAGCGATCAAGGGCGTCACGAAAGACGCATTCCTCCTCACCGACGAGCACGTAGAGGGCAAGCTTAAGGAGCTGCCATGTGCCGAGCTTGGCGGGAAGTCGCCCCGAGACGCGATGGAGTGGATCGGGGAGGGCGCCCGCCAGATGTTCGGCGATGACGTCTGGGTTCGCCGCTGGTTCGACGTCCATCACGACGAGCTTGTCGCTGGCGCAAATTTTGTCTTCGACGATGTGCGCAACAACGTCGAGGCGACGGCAATCCGCCGTGCCGGCGGACGCGTCTTCCGAGTCTTCAACAACGAAGCTGACGCGCTGCCCATCCTTCCGTCTGAGAAGGATCTGCACAGGGTCGACTTCGACTTCGCGCTGATCAACTTCCGCAACGAAGAATTCTACGAGAACGTGCGGCGCCTCATGACGTTGTACGGGGTTGCCCGCCACACCGAGACGGCAGCCTACAATCCACTGCAGCCGCTCGTTCTCAACGAGAAGGCATTCCTTGGCGAGGCCCGCGCTTGATCGAGCCAATCGTCACTCGCAACAAGCGCCCACTGGTCGCCCTGCCGCGCGTCGGCAAGGTTGATGGTGTGTTTTGTTGCTGGGTTTGTCGCCAGCCTTGGCCAACGCGTTATGACCTCGTCGTCGACGTCGTGAACAAGACTGTGCGTCTTGACGACTCCCAGCCGCTTGCGCTGTCGCGCAATGAGCTGGACGTTTTGAGCGCGCTGATCGCGGCGTTCCCTCGCTGGTTATCTCGCAACCAACTCGCGGAGCACACCTGGGACCACCGTCCTGACGTCGATATGCCCGACCCGTCAGTCGTTATGGGAATCGCCAAGAGGCTCAACGATTACTTGCGCGGCTCGCGCTACGTCATCGAGCGTAATCAGAAGCGCGGCATTCGCCTCGCGGACATCGACACGCTGCTGCGTGAGCGTGGCGTGGATGATCGGTTCGCCGCGAAGGTTGTCGAGACGATCGAGCGCGGCTCGCTTGCGACTATGTCCAACCGTCAGGTCGACAAGGCGCGCAAGAGCACGAGCCTGCCGGAGCATCTACTGACGGGCAAGCGCGTCGGCACGAAGCGCGACCAGGCGATTGTCGAGCGCAAACGCAATGCCACCAACCCCCGTTGGTCAAAGAAACCGAAGTCGAGAAAGAGAAAGTCTGCCTGATGTTCGATCTGAACAAGCCCCAAGTCGGCGCCACTGGTGTAGCGCCCTACACGATCCTTTACGGCCAGAACGGCATCGGCAAGTCCACCTTCGCCGCCATGCCTCCCAACACTCTGTTCCTGGATGTCGAGAAGGGCATGCCGGAGATGTTGCGCAACATCCCGCGTTTCCAGATCGAGACGCTGGCGCAGATCCGCCAACTGCTGCAGCAGCTTCGCGAGCAGCAGCACCCGTACCACCACGTCGTGATCGACTCGGTGTCGGCGCTCAATCAGAAGCTCACCACGGAAGTGTGTGTCGAGCAGAAGTGGCAGCTGCCGGACGGTCGCAACAACATGGGCGAGCACGGCTTCGGTGCCTTCGGCCGCGGCGACAAGGTGATCGCCGAGAAGTACGCCTACATCAACGACGACATTCTCAAGCTCAAAGAGCAGCGCAACATCGCCGTCACACTACTGGGCCACGTGCGCCAGGTGAAGATCAAGCCGCCGGATACTGACGAGTATGCACGCTACGACGTCATGCTGCCGCCGCAGGCGATCGAGGTTCTGACGCAGCGCGCCGACATCGTCGGGTTCATGTCGTACCCCGTGACTGTGGTCAAGAAAGAGGGTCAGCGCTCCGGCCCTGGCAAGGCGATCGGCGAGGACGACGCGCGTCTGTATCTGCAGAACGCAGCGACCCACAACGCCAAGAACCGCTACGGCATGCCGCCGTACATCGTGATCCCGCAGGGCAACCCCTACGCAGGATTCGCTCAGTTTGCGTCCCACATCCCGTACTTCGCGCCCATCTTTGCGCAGCACGGCAACCCCAACGTCCAGCACAACGGAGCGATGGCAGTAGCGCAGTAAACGCACGTTACCGAGTACAGCAAGCATCAGCAAAACAGGAGAGCACTACAAATGGCAATTGCAGGCATTCAGGTGAACACGTCGGGAGCCGGCGAGGTCGCGTTCGGTCTCATTCCGAAGGGCAAGGTCGAGGCGCTGATCCAGGGTCACGAGATCAAGAGCGACAACCAGAGCATGGCGATCTCGTTTCCGTTCCTGATCATTTCTGGACCGAGCAAGGACCGCAAGATTTTCGAGCGAGCAACGATCCAGAGTAGCAACCCGAAGGCGACCGCGTTTGGCATGCGCGTACTCAACTCGCTGGGCAAGGCCGTCCTCGGCAAGCCGGAAGGCGATTGGAGTGATGCTGATCTCGCGGCACTCAAGGGCAAGCGCGTCATCCTCGACATCGACATCGAGCCGGAGCGCACCGACCCAACCACCGGTAAGGTCTACCAGGCCCGCAACCGCATCAACGGATACGAGCCGGCCGTGATCACAGCCAGTTCGTCGTATGCGCCCGCCGCTCCCATGCAGCAGGCGCCTATGCAGCAGGCTTATGCAGCCCCGCAGCAGGCGTACGCCCCAGCCCTGCAGCAGCCCCCTCAGCAGTACGCTCAGGCGCAGCCGCAGGGTGCCTGGAACGGCGCCGGCATGGCGCCGCAGGCTGCCGCAACGCTGCCCGCTCCGAGCATGCAGCAGCAGCCTCAGCTGCCGCCGCAGTCCAACTACGCCGCACCGCCGCCCGCCGCCGCTGCTCCGCAGCCGGCAGCGCAGGCCCCAACCTGGATGGCCGGTGCCACTGGTTAAGTAGCGTCCAAGTTGCGTGAGTTCAGTGAGTATGCGGCCGGCGAGCGTATCCGCCGGCCGTTTTCATATCCAGCCAGGGCGAAACATGAGCGAGCAGCAGAGCTATCACGGGCGGCGCACCGTCGAAGAGATCGTCGACGCCATCTACAAGTCGTATGAGGCTGACAACGAAGGCGACGGGCTTCCGTGGAGCATCCGTCCAAGCTCAATTGGCGACGAATGCGGACGCGCTGTGCAGCTCGCGTGGATGTGGGTGACGGCGCCGCGTAAATTCGACGGCCGGATGCTCGGCCTATTCGAGGCCGGCAAGCGCGCCGAAGACGAGCTTATCCGCGACCTTAAGCGCATCGGCTGGGAGGTCATCGAGAAGGACCCCGCTCGCCCTACGAAGCAGTGGCAGGCGAAGGTGCTCGATGGTCACTGCAAGGGCTATCTCGACGGCATCGGCCGCGACCGCGTCGTTAGTGGTCCCTGGATGCTGCTGGAGATGAAGTCGCACAACAACAAGTCGTTCAACAAAACCAAGAAGTACGGCGTGGCGGCAGCAAAGCCGGAGCACTACGCGCAGATGCAGCTCTACATGCACGTATTTGGGCTCGAAGTCGCCGTCTACAGCTTCACCAACAAGGACAACAGCGAGAAGTGGAAGGAGTACGTCGATTACGACGCCTCTTACGTCGAGCGGCTGCTTGAGAAGGGCTCAATGATCATCGGTAAACGCGTGTTACTGCCGCGGATCTCGAATAACCCGGACTACTTCAAGTGCCGCTTCTGCGACCACAAAGGCTTCTGCCATGAGGGCGCGGTTCCTGAGCGCAATTGCCGAACGTGCGAACACTCGCGAGCGCTCGCAGATGGTGCGTGGGGTTGCGACAAGCACAAATGCGCGCTCGCGCACGACCTCATGAAGGCCGGCTGCACTGATTATCAGCTCAACCCGATGCTGCTGCCTACTGCCGAAGAGACCGCATCGTCGCGTCGTTCGCGGTCTCGTGCTCCAGCTGCACCGGTTTGCGAGGACCAGGAGGCGTAGCCACAGGCACGCCCTTTACGGTCGTCTTGAATTCAGCCGGCAACACGCCCGGCTTAGTGCTCGGCATGCGGCTCTTTTCGTAACTCTTGGCGCCGAAGTAGAAGCCGAGAATCGTCATGATCAGCCACCACATCATTTCCGGCATCACGCCAAGAGCGCGCATCGAGCGCTCAAACGACTCGGGATCGTAGGCGCACCACGGGAACAGCCCGACGATGATGAGCACGCAGAGCGGGCGCGGCATGCGATTCACACCATCCCAGAAGGCGTCCCAGCCGGATCGGTTGTTGGCCTGGTAGCTCCACTCAGACGAGTACGCGCCGAAGATCGACGTGTTCTCCTCGTGCTGGTTGTCCTCGCGCGCACGACGGTTGCCGACGAACACTTCCGCGACGTCTTTCACCTTGGGCAGCACGTCTACTGCTGCGCCGATCGCCGTGCCGATTGTGCCGATGCCCATCACGCCGCCCTTGTGGTTGCGATCCAGCCGCCCTCAAGCACCTTCTTTTCAAGCCCATCGACGCGATTGAGCCAGCCCTTGAGGAACACTCCCTGGCTGGGGTTGCTGCGCACGATGCTGCGAAAGAACTCGCGGCGGATCTCAAAGTACAATTTTAGCACGCTGCCGGCGTCGTATTTGTCGAGGCAGGCATACGCCTGTCTGACGGTCTCCGGGCCAATTCCTCCGTCCACGGCGCACTTGAAGCCGAGCTGGTTGAGCATCTGCTGCAGCTTCTTCACGGCCCACGTGCCGCTGTTGACGTAGAAATCGAATACAGCCGCCTCCAGCTCGTCTGGTAGTCGCTCGATCTTTGGGCGGTCATAGTATGCGAGCTTGTAAATCTCGCGTGCCTCGGCCTCAGTGAGGTCCCGCACGTCCTGCCACGTCGCGCGACCGCGCTCCTGCTGCAGACGACCAAGCGTGATACCGAACTTGGTCGGCCCACCGCGGTCGTTCGGGTGGTTCTCGTATACGCGTCCCTCACGGTCGAGGATGTCGGTGATCATGTCGTCGAGGATGGTCATGGAACTGCTCACCTGATGTCACTTTGGGCAGGTAACGGCGCGTTACTGACCAAATGGTGTCACTTAACCTTTGCGGCAGCTGGCGCATCGCAAAAGTTGCATTGCATTACGCGATCACGAGTGTGCTCGGGAAATCCTTGTAGAAGCCGAACGAGTCGGTGAGGCGCAGGACGATGTTGTGGCTGCCGGCGACGGCCGGCGTGCCTGTGATCTCTCCCGTGTCTGCGTCCAGAACGAGCGCCGCCGGCAATGAGTCGGACGCGGGAGACAGCGACCAAACGTGCGGCGCAGTTCCGGATTCGGTCTCAGGTGTGAAGGTGTAGGCGACCCCAGTCTCGCCCGCCGGCAGAACGCTCGGCGAGATTGCGAAGTCCCGCCCGTACCAGCGCATGAGTCGATCGACGCCATCCAAGATGCGGTAGGTCTCGGGGTTGACGACGCCAGATGTGAGCGACGTTGCCTCGGGCATCTGCGCGATGATCTGATCGACCTGCTCGTCGGTCATTAGCTCAACGTCGATGTCGAGCGGGTTGCCGGATGTGCCGTTACCGATGATCGGCGAGCTGACGACCGGTACGACGTTCGGCTTGTTCACCAGATCGGAATAAGAGCCAGAAACCGCCACAGCGTGCAGGCCAAGGATGGCACGCGTCTGCGCTTCGGTCTTGTAACCGACCTCGCCATTGCTCTCGACGTAGATGAACTTGTTGGGGTTGTCGACGGCACCAACGACGGCGCCGTTGATCTCGGTCATCGTCGGTCCCTGCACTCGGTATTCCGAGCCGGTGTAAAGCACGCGCAGATACTGGTTGCCGCGCACGTCTCCGGGCGCCAGTTCCACGCCGCTGCGGGAGCGCAAAGGACGGCGGGTGCCGCCGTTGAACGCACACGTCATCGGGCCGTTGTTCGTATGCTGCAGGAAGCCGACAAACTCGTATCCCGCGGTGATCGGCGATGGAGCCAGGGAGTTCGTCGTGCTGATGTCGTTCACGCCGAGCGTTGTCTGGTCGAACGCGGCTGCAAATTTCAGATTGGCGGCAGCCTGGCGCAGCGTAACGAATTCATCAGGGCCGGCGGCATTAGCGGCGTTGACCACCTTGTGCCCGTCCATGTTGAGGTTGCTCGCCATCGGAACGCTTCCGTCCGCACGGATGCCCTCGGCGATGGTCGAGGCCATATCTTCGAGCTGCTGCATCATGCGATCGGCAGTGATGCGCGAATCCGGCGGCCCGACCGCCTGGTCAGCGCGGAAGTCGTAGAGGAGACGGAATGTGCCGCCAATCCAGGGCATGGGTCTGTTCCTTATGCAATTCGAGCGTAGTTGCGCGAGCTGCCGCTCTGCGCAACGGAGATTGAGGACTGGATTGCCCAGGTCTGCCCCGCGACGTCGGCGCCGAGGTTGGAGATCCAGCGTGGTGGTGAGCCGGACGACGCCCACGAGCCATTGCCCTGCACAACTGCGCTCCAGCCCGCTGGGAGAGTCGTCGGGACCACTGGGCCAGGTGCGGCCACCGCGCTCGTCACAGCGCTGCGCACGCTGCCGATAGGCGGGCCAGCCGCAACCGACAGTGTAAACGCGCGGCTTCCAGTGAAGCCGTTTGCGTCCGTGGCCGTGATGGTGAAATTGTACGTGCCCGCAGTGGATGGCGTGCCGGTGAGCGCGCCGTCGCTGGCCAGCGTAAGGCCCGGCGGTAGTGCGCCAGAAGTGCGTGCGAACGTGTACGGGCCAAGGCCGCCGGCCGCGACCAGCTGCTGTGAGTAACCGGGCGTGCCGGCAATCTGACTCGGCAGCGAGCCCGGCGTGATCGTGATCGTCGGCGCGGCCACGGTGATCGAGTACGGCTGGTCGCCGTGGAATCCGTTGAAGTCGGTTGCCGTCACCGTGAAATTGAATGTTCCGGCGGCGATCGGCGTGCCGGTGATTGCGCCCGAAGCGGTGTTGAGCGAGAGCCCAGCTGGCAGGGCGCCAGAGGTCACTGCGAACGAATACGGCGATGTGCCGCCCGCGCCAGCTACGGTCTGATTGTAGGCCGCGCTGCCCGTAGCACCGGGCAGGAAGGTCGGAGTGAGCGAGACGTTGGACAGCGCGACAATCACAGCGTAGGCGCGCAGGGCCGCAAAGCCATTGGCGTCCGTTCCAGCGATCGTGAAATTGTACGTGCCGGAGATCGTCGGCGTGCCAGAGATCGCGCCCGTGGTTGAGTTCAGCGTGAGCCCAACCGGAAGCGCGCCCGCCACCACAGCGTAGGTGTAGGGCTCCGTGCCATTGCCGACGACGGACAAGTTGACGGTCGTCGCCTCATTGAGGGCGCGCGGCGAGATGGAGCCCGGCTGGAGCGTAATCGACGGCGTGTAGACGACGACGGCATAAGTGCGAGTCGCGGTAAAGCCGTTCGCGTCGGTCGCCCGCAGGGTGAGGTTGAATGTGCCGTTTGTCGTCGGTGTGCCGGACAGAACGCCAGTCGCTGGGTCGAGCGTCAGCCCCGGCGGAATCGTGCCGGACGTGCGCTCGAATAGGTAGGGCGTCGTGCCATTTCCGTTGACGGTGATGTTGATCGTCGTGGCGATCGTGCGGACGCGGTCACTAATCGACGTTGGGTCGAGCGTCAGCGTCGGCGCAACCACGCCGATGGTGTACTCCTCGTCCTGGTGGTAGCCGCCGCGATCAGTGGCGCGCACGGTGAACGTGGTTCCTGTGCCGGGCGCTCCAGGCGAGCCGGTGATCTGCCCCGTTGTCGGGTTGAGGGCCAGTCCGGCCGGCAGCGCGCCCGACTGCAGGGCGTACGTGAAGGGCGTAGAAGGGCCAGTGGCCGCGGCAGAAAACGAGTATGGCCGGTATGCAGTCGCGTCAGGCGCATCTGTGTTTGTGAACGCGATGGCAGGGTCGACCACAGTGATCGACAAGTCGAAATCCTTGAGCGCGCCGCGTGCGTCGCGCAGTTGCAGGGTAAAGTCGAAGTCGCCGCCGGGGCTTTGCGCAATGCCCGCGATGCTTCCGGCTTCTGGGTCGAACGACAGGCCGGGCGGTAGAGCGCCACTGAGCAAATACAGCTCGTACGGACCCAGGCCATCGTCGGGGACCGGAGCGAGAGTGTATTCGGTGCCGCCCGTGACGTCGTCGATCGTGCTCGGCGTGATGGTCATATCGGAGCCGATGTCGTGCATGATCGGCGAGATCAGTGCGAGAGCGTCGATGTCTGGCGGCGTCAGCTTGCCTCGCGTAGAGGGCGACGCGTCGGGCAGCCGGGCGTAGATGTGGCCGCGCTCGTCGGTCGTCAGGCCGGCGAAAGACACGGATAACGGCGCCGCAGCGCGTCCGGTCCCGGAAACGAGGCGATCTGTCTCCAGGTCAGGAATGCCGCCCGTGAGGTCGCTGTAGCTGCCGGACGTGGCCACAGCCGCAAGCTCCAGCAGCGTCCTCATCTGGGATGGTGCTTTGTATGCGATGGTGCCATCCCCGGCGACATACGGATGCTTGCTCGGGTTGGAAGCGCGAGCGGCCAGGTAGCCATCAAATTCGTGACGCGAGAACGTCTGCAGGCGCCACGTCTTCACGACGGTTTCGCCTACAGTCTGTTCGTCATAGATCAGGCGAATGACGTCTCCGGCGCGCACCGAACCAGCCGGAAGCGGCTGGCCATATCTGTCGTTCAATGGAAGGGGCGTGCTCGCGTTATGCGAGTACGTCATCGCGCCCGCATTGTTGAACTGAGCCGTGCCACTGACTTCATAACCAACAGGAATCGGCAGCGGCGTAAACAGCTGCGTGCCGATCAGAGCGTTCGCTGTGCCGCCGAACGTGCCGACGTGAATTGCCGCGCCAGCCGCCTGCTTCGCAGTGGCATAGGAGCTGCCCTCGGCGGCGTCGCCAGCGTTGATGATGCGCTGCCCGCCGAAGTCGATGTCTCCACCAACGGCCTTCCGGCCGCTGGATACCAGCAACGAGTCGAGCGCCGTCGCGAGGTCTTCGAGCTGCTGCATGACGCGGTCGGACTCGATGATCTCAAGCCCGCCGCCCGCGATAACGTCGTCCCGGAAGTTGAATTTGAGGTCGAACTGCCCGGTCTCTTCATTCCACGGCATCGCCGGTAACTCCCGTTTACTGGCTGCCGTAGACACCAAGCTGTTCGGCGAGCAGCTGTGAGTATGCACCAGCACGACGGGCGGTTTCTGGCGCGCGCTGACGGATTGCATCGCGGCGTGCCAGCTCCGCACGCACTCGCGCGATGCCCTGGTCGCCCTGGTTGAGTGCGATGTCGGCTGCCGCGGCGCCGCGTGGCTTGGTGACGCCACGCATAACGCGCGACCACGTGTTCATGATCGCAACGCTCGGCGTGAACTTCCACTGCACCGCCATTTTGAGCGCGTTCGCGATCGCATCCGGCGGCATACTGTTGCCATTCGTGCGCGCCTCGAACATGCGGCGAGACACGTCGTGGACGTTGCCTTCGCGCTCAATGAGGCTCTGCGCGCGCTGCGTATTGGGCGCCCCGAAAAGCTCCTCCATCGTGGCGCGGTTCTCGGGACTGCCGACGAGGTTCTGCGGGCGCGCGAACGTGCCCTGGTCGCCAGCGATGCGCTGACCGGCGCCGCCGGCTGCGGCTTCCCGAAACGCGTCGCGCGCTTCGGCGTTAGGGTTGTTGTTGCGAGCGCGCATAGCCGCGTCACGAGACGCGCCCTGCTTGCCCCAGATCGCCTCGCCCTCATGAGCAGCGTCCCGCTTGGCGAATGCGTTTGCGTGACGCTCTTTGACGTCCAGCATGGCCCGCCCCTTGGTCGTCTGGCCAAGGCGGTTCTGCAGCTGCGTCAGTAGCCCACGCGCAACGCCATCTCCCGAATGCGTTGCACTCGTCAGGTTGCTGTAAAGGCGCTCGACGACGGCGGGGTGCATGTTGTCAGTGCGCAGGAAGTCGCCGTCGAGGATGCGCTCGGCGTCAGCACGGGTGAATGCGACGCTAGGGTCTGCGACGGTCTGGTCGAGTGCTTCCTGCAGATGCCGTGCAAGCGCGGGGTTTTCGTCGACGACCGCGCGGAGATTGGAGACACGCATGTTGCCGGTGCCGCCGCCGATCTGGCCCTGACGAATCCGTGCATACGTGGCGTCCTGTGCCCTGGTGGCGCCTGTCTCCAGCGCATCCATGAACGTGCGGTGATCGACGGGCGCCCCATTGAGTGTGTCGGCCACGCCCTGTGAGACACGGCTGGTCTGATTGAAGAGATTGCGCCGCGCGAACTGCTCGTACGGCGCGTTCGGCATCCAACGCTCAGCGCCAAGCTCCTCGGCGAGGGCGGCGACGCGAGGGTTGGCAATGGCGAGCGAGTTCTGCACGCCCGGAACTGCGGCGTTGGCCACTTCCTGGTCGAGCCCAGCCGCGCCCGTGCCTGCTCGGCCACGGCGCTGGCCTGGGAGTAGGGCGACGCCCTTGTCCTCCACGGCATCGGCGAGCAGCCGCGTTGCCGAAGTCGAAGCGTCACCGCCGACAGCCTCGTAGACGCGCCGCCCGGCATCGTCGACAAAGCGACCGGCCGCCTTCGCGCCGCCCCACACGAGGTTGGCGCCGCGCTCAAGCGCCGGCCCGAGCACGGCTCCGGTCCCGGTGCCCCAGCCCACGTCCGACGCCACCTGTCCGACGTCAGTGAAATCCTTGGTGTTGCCGGCGCCTGCCGCGCCGCCGAACGCACCGCCCGCGGCAACGCTGCCAGCAGTAGTGCCTACTGCGTTGGCTACACGGCGCGAAGCTCCGCCGGCACGCAGGGCGCCGCGCGTCACGTCCGCAACGTACTTGCCGCCCTTGATGACCGCGCCGCCGGGCATGGCGATGCCGCCGGCCAGCTCGGAGCCCATAGCGAGGACCGGCGAGTCCTCGCGGAACGCCTCCTGCTCCTTGCGGATCTGCTCCAGATTGTCGTCGTAGCTCTTGTCGCCGGTAGCCGCGCGCACGGCGGCCTCGGCGCGCTCGGATGCGTTGAACGTCGCGCCCGATGCTGCCGCGCGCATCATGCCGGTAGCAGTCTCTGGATCGTAATTGTAGAGCGCCTTCGCCACCGCGACGCCTGGGATCATTGTCCCAACGGTATCGGCAACCTTGCCGGCAACAGTCTTCGCGGCATCGAGCCCGCGCTGTGCCAGCGATGGCTCCGTGACAGCCGGAGCGATAGACGACGATTCATCGACGACGCGCCACCCCTTCGCGGGAGTTGACGCGTCGTCGTCGAGGATCTTCCAACCGGCCATTACTGGACCTCTTCGAGGGCACCCTGAGCGTTGAGCCGGTACTTTTTCCCGTCTGGCCCTTCGACCGTTTTTCCGGCCTTGAGGGCGTTTTGGACATCAGCCGGCGCCGACTGCAATTCTACAGCAGGGGGTGATGCGGTTTGCGCGGGCTGCTGAGCAGCCATTGCACCATCAGCGCCGCCCGAGCCTGTGTCGGACGGCTGACCGCTCTGCAGCGTGCGGAACGCGGCCTGAGCCTCTTTGTGCTTGCCCTGACCGAGCAGCGCCAGAACCTGTTCCGCCTCCGGCGACAGCATCGTCTGCTTGTCGGCGGCGTTCAGGCGTGCCTGGAAGCCGGCGTCGAGCACCGGAGTCAAGCCGGCAGCCGTCTTGTCGGCCAAATATTCCTCGGCCAGCTTCGAGCGCTGCTGCGCGCGAGATGCCTTGGCCTTGAGGAATTCAGACATCAAGAAGGTGCCCATCGGGCTCTTGTCGATGCTCGGAGATGCAGCCTTGTAGAGCTTATTTTCGTAGTCGGACACGGCGCCTGGGAAGCCCTTACGCGCTTCCTTCATGAAGTACAGCTGCAGGTTTTCGACAGAGTCGATCTGCGCTGCGCCCGCGAGCGCGTCGCCCGTTACCGCCTGATAGATGGGGTTTGCGAGTCCAACCGCAGTCGCACGCAGTCCGCGTGGCGCCCCCTTCGCAACTGCCTCGAACTGGTCGACAAGCGCCATTTCCTCGTTCGCCGCCGCTGCCGACTCGTCGAGCTGCGCTCTGCGCTTCTCGCTCGCCTTGATCGAGGAGCTGACGGACGCGTCGCGCGCCTTAAGGTTGGCGGTAACGACGTCTGGCGCGTACTGGAATACGTCGTCAGGGATGTCGCTGCCGTCAGGGCGTTTCAGATTGACCATAACGCCGCTCGCGTACTGCCCACGCGAGCCGTCGCGGCTGATCGTCATGTTCAGGTTGCGACGTGGCGCACTCGCAGCGGCTGCGCCAGCATCAGTGCCCGGGGTCGCGGCCTCTGGTGCGGCTGCTGCGGCGTCGCCGTCTGCCATTGGCGCGGCAGCCTCATTCAGCGGCTGGCGAGAAGCGACCAGGCGCAGAGTGCCGTCGAGCGCGTCCTCGTAGACGTCGCCCGTCGTCGAGTCCTGGAACTTGGTCATCCCGTTCTGATCGGTGAATTTCGTAAATTTGCGGCTCTGCGCAGCAGCTTTGGCAGAGACAGCGGCGAGGCGGTTCTCCCCCTGCGCAGCGATCTCTGCGAGCCGGTTCTTGTGCTGAGACACGTCGCGCTCGGTCTGCCAGCGGTTGCTGCGCTCGGCGGTAGCGTCCGCGTGCGAGAAGCCGCGCAACTGCGAATTCGTTGACCACTCATTTTGCTGCGCAGCGTCCTCACGGCGCCAATCGCGGTCGCGTTTGGCGTTGGTGTCGGCGCGCGTGTTCTCCTCCTTGATGCGCTGATCCTGAATCAGCGTCGAGGCTGCGGTGCCGGGGTCAATGTCGGCCTGTGCTGCGCGGACCTGCTCCATGTCGCCAGAAGCGAGCGCTGCGGCGAGAGCCTGTCGCCGCTCCTCCTCCTGTGCGGCATGTCCGCCCTCCATGTAGCCGCCGACGCCCTTGGCGAACACATGGCCCAGACCACCCAGTATCCCGGGGTTGGTCTGCGGCGCCTGAGCGTTCATGAGGTTGTCGGCGAGCGCTTTGGAGTAGGGCGTGCGCGGCCCACCCAGTTTCTTGACGAGTTCAGCCATGAGTAAGCACCTGTTACTGGTTACGCGGCTGCCGCCGGCTGCTGCGCGTCGATCTTCTCGACAAGCTCCTGGAACGCGCGCCAGAGAACGAACAGCGCGTTGCCGATGTTGATGCGGTCGGTTGGACCGCCAAATAGCGCCGCGTAGTCTTCTGCCCAGGGTCCGATCTGGTCGCCATCGCCGTGCGCGGGATCTCGGTACACGTAATGGCGAATCTTGAGCCGGCCGGCGCGCTTGAGGAAGCTGTCGGCGTCCCCAAGCTCGATCTTGAGTGAGCTGCTGGACATCTTCCAAAGCGAGGCGCCTGCCATTGCACCCTGACCTATGCCCTGCCACATGGCCGCCTTCTGCGCCTGGGCGGACTGGTAATTCTGCGCGTTGATGTTGGCTGACGCGTAGGCATTGCCGGCGTAGTCGGCCGCCTGCGTCTGATACTGCGGCGCCTGCACCTGTCCCGGCGTGCCGTAGACGGGCGAGCCCTGCAGCCAAATGCTGGCCTCGTTGAAGGCGCGGTCGCGGTCCTGAATGTCTTCGTTCTGGATCTGCGAGCGCAAGCCCTGCTCGGTCTGGAGCTTCTGCAGGAAGTCGCTGTTGCCCTGGTTGTTGAACGTGAGCGCTTCGTTGATCGCGTTGGAGCGCAGATTCTGCTCCATGTTGATGCGATCCTGTCCGACCTGATGGCCGGCCAGATACGACTGGTTCTCCAGCTGCATGTACGCGTCGTTCTGGTTCGCCTCTGTGTTGCGGTTGACCTGTCGCGCCGCCTCGCCGTCGATCGGCAAGCCGCGGTCCTCGTAGGTCTGCGCGTTGCGATCGCGCTGCTGCGCAAAGATCGGGTCGAGGCGCGACTTGCCCGAGTTCCACACCGCGTCCGCGGCCTTCTGGTCGAACGCCTGCAGGTCGCCGTAGCTGTTCGGATTGTACGCGAAGTCGTTGGCGCCCTTCGACCACACGTTCATAGCGGCAGTGTTTACACTGCGCGGGTCGTACGGCGCGCTGGTCGCCATCTTGTACTGGTCGGTTGGCATGCCGCCGAGAGCATTCTGAGCGCGCTTCGCCAGATCGAGGCCGATCTGGTTCTGCGTGTCCATCGTCTGCTTCGTCGTCGGGTCAAGCGACGTCGTCTGCGAAATCGGCACGCCGTTCGCGTCGCGCTGGTAGATCACGCTGCCGTACGGGCCGTACATATCGACGGCGCTGTACTTCGCGTTGTCCTGCGCCGCCTGCGTGTTCAGCTGCTGCTGCGCCTGCGCCGTCTTCATTGGATCGGGTGCGGCCGGAGCTGCGGAGGAGCCACCTTTTGCCATCAGAGATACCTGCACTCAGTTTTGAGGAGCCCGTAGATCAGGGCGTTTGTCTTGCCATCCCATCCGCGCCGGATTACGCCCTCTTTGCGAAATCCGAGCTTCTTGGCGACGCGCTCTGCTCGTTCGTTGCCTTCGCGAATAATGAAGGTGGCGCGAGCGCAGGCGAGCTGGTTGAACGCGTAGTCGAACAGGTAGGTGAGGATCTGCGGGCGAGCCCATCGCGTGCCGCGTTCTGCCGCGACAGTGACGCGCACGTCATTGCCATGCTTGGACGTGCGCAGATCGGAGAAGACAAAGCCAGCGATCGGCTTTCCATTGACGCCGACGCCGATGGCGGTAAGGGGGCCGAACGCGCACGCGTCGTCAACGCCGCTGATGCGGTCTGCAACCCACGAGGCAACGGCCGGCGCGGCGATGATCTCAATCACAGCAGCCCTCCGTTCTCGTAGATGTACTTGGTCGACGTCCACGCGAGCGGCGCGCGCTGGACGAGCGCATAAAGGCGAAGGGCGGAAACACCGCCAAGGGTCTCACAACCAGTCATGATTTTCTGCGTCGTGTTCTCTTGCGTCCAGAAGGCGTCATCCCAACGCGCTACGCCCCAATACGCAGGCGCGTCCTGCTCAGGCACCTGAGCGGTCGGCCCGATCGGAATGGCAGCGAAGTCGGACCCCATCGACGCGTAGATGTCTGGCATCTCGACGGAGTTGAGGATGTGTTCCTGCAGCTTGTGGTGCTTGATGGCCCAGTCGCTGTCGAAGCGGTCCCACGCGGTGAGCGCGTTGACGGCGATGGGGCGCCCATCGTCGTTGACGCCATCGAAGCGCTTGATGGAGCCCGACGTCGTGGACAGGTACATTTTCGAGCCCTTACGCGCCCACGCTGACGCATTGAGGCCGGTAAAGCGGCACCAGGCTTTCGTGTCGAAGTTCTGCACGTGCTGCACAAAAGAGCTGCCCTGCGGCACGTTCACGATCAGCATGGCCTGGGACTTGTGATAAGCCAGTGACCAGCCGTCATTCACGTCGACGCGAGACGTCGCTTCGAGAACGACGTCCTGAATTTTGTTGCTTAGGATTTTGGACTTCGGCGTGGTGTTTCCGAACGGGATCGAAACGGTCACGCTTTCGTAGCCGCGCTCCGTGATTGCGACGACGTCGGCACCAGTGTCAATGAAGCCGAAACGCGACAGCGGGCGACCGATGTTGAATGAGCCGATCTTGCGGAAGTTATCCGCGTCGCTCGGATTTGTGCCGGCGTACACAGCACAGTCGCCCGACGAGAACAGCGCGACCAGGTAATCATCAGGCCCATCGCCTCCGTCGCGAGTGATCGACATCGTCGCAAAGAGGGTGCCCTTGAATGAGTCGACCGTCTTGAAATCAAAACGGTACAGGTCGCCACCTATGGTCTGCGGATTCGCTCCGTACCACATGACCTGGCTGTCCTTCTCGATCAGGTAGATGCGCCCGCCGTGAACGTGGGCGAATATCATCTTGGTCAAATCGAGGTCGGCGACGACGTCGGCGTGCTTCGTGTAAGCAGCCGGGCTCAGCGTCGTTCCGTCGTACTTCTGAACCAAATCTACGCCGTTGGCGAGGATCAGATGGTGCGAGATGATCGTGTGTGCCCAGTAGTCGCTGCCGAAGCCCTCGCCGATGACGCTCGGCGAGCTGCCGCTCACATCAAACAGCTTGCCGTCGCCAGCTGCGATCAGCTTCTGGACGTTCAGGCGCTCGAATTCGATCAGGCGCCGGACAGCGCCAACCGTCCCCGTCTCGCACGTCGTGGTGGCCCCGGGACGCGATACAAGATCGCGGTGCCGGGGAAACCAGTTGTCGAGTTCGAGTGCGTCGCCGACCTGCATCTGTGCGGACGGGTCGCGCGCGTTCCAGCCCCCAGTGGGCGCCTGCCGAGTGCGCCCCTTGGAGACTTGCTGACCACGCTGCTGCGAAAGCGGAGCCCAGAGGCCCATTGCCACTCCTTACGCGGGGGGCGGACCACCAGCAGGCGGGGCACCAGCACCGCCAGCATTCATGACGGTGTCGATCGCCATGATTAGGGTCTCAAGATCGTCGGGGGTAATGCCCTTGGAAGCGAGGAACTGCTGTGCCTGCTCGGGGGACATCGCGCCACCAGGAGCACCGCCGGGGGCGGCACCAGGGGGCATCTGCGTAGGAGGCGCGGAGCCGAGTGCCTGCGACATCGCAGAGCGCTGGTCGGGGGACATCATGTGATCACCGGTTGGTTGTTGGGCTGATGCCCATTTTACCACGGTGGATCACACAACTTTTCGCGTCACTCCGGCGAGATGTAGATGTTGGAGAACATGCCTCCGCCGGCTGCCGCTGGCGTGTTGAGCGACAGGTCACCCTTTGGCGTATCGACCGAGCGAAGGTGGATGATGTAGCGCATCCAGTCGTTGTGATCTTCGCCGTACGCGAGGCCCTTTTCTTTCTTGAAAAGCCACTTCACGCCGCGGATCAGCGCCTCGTCGTCGAGCAGAACGAGGTCTGTGTTCTTTGTGGGAGCAATGCGACGCTCGGCCGAGTCCTTGTCCTGCACCCACGCATTCGAGCAATACTCAAACAGGATCTCGTCCCCGGCGATGCTGTTGCCAGGGAGTACAAGATTGCCATCGAGAATGCGGTACAGGTTGTGCCACGACGGCGATGGCGAGAGACGAATTGCCGTGTGCTCGCGAGCGTTGGCCGGCCGCATCGGGATTTTGCGCGTCAGGTTGATGACCGTATCCGCGTCAAGCGACTTGAACGCCGGCAGTGTTGCCAGGATGTTGAACTGGCTTTCCTGTGCACTTGCTGTGAACGTGTGGACCTTCTTGAGCGAGTTCCAGTCGTGGAAGACGATCAAGTCGGCCGCAGCCTGCTGCATCAGGGCGAGAGTCTGAGCGGGGATGCCCGAAGACGCCCCCACGATCGAGGACGGCTTGGGAAGCCCGGCGCGCGTGGTGAGTGCTTCGGCGATCTGCAGAACATTCATTGCCATCGGGCTTCCCCAGTAACGTATGCTTACTGCGACGCGCTTAGTTGGCGCGCGTGGCGTTGCGCTTGGCTTCGTACTCGTTGAGCAGAGAGAAAGCCTCTTCCTTGTTCCGCGGGGTCACCGCGAAGCCCTTGTCGCCGCACAGCTCGATCAGCTTCTTGACGCCGAATTCCTGCCAGCCATCCGGGAGCGCCGGCATCTTCGTTGCGACGGCGTCACGCGTGTGGCTCAGGGCTGTGTCGACGTCGATCTGCCCGACGTCCGCGCCGGACTTGCGGGCAAACGCCTCAAACTTGGCGGTCAGATCCTGGATCGACTGCAGGGCGCTCGTCAGCTGCGACCGCAGCTGCGAGTTCTCCATGACAAGCCGTTCCGCGTTGCCACCATTTTTCGCTGCTTCGAGGAAGCCGCGGGCAAGCTCGCGAAGCTGGAGACCGCCAATGCCGAGACGGCCCAGGTTGGAATCCGCGCAATCGGCGACGTGCTCGACGGTGTAGAAGCCAGCCCGCTTGAGCTGGTGAACCTCAGCGATGGTGAGGCGCGGCCACACATCGACCGGCGTGCCTTCGAGCGCCATCTCCTGCCCCGCCTTGAACTGGGCGTAAGCCTCGGCGAAGCGGATCTTGTCCTCTTCCTTCACAAGGCGAACGACGCTGGTCTTGGGGTCACCAGGGATGACGATCTGAATCATGTCGATCATATCGAAAATTGGTCGACCCTGCTCAGCTGACTTGTACTCGTTGTGGACGGCTTCCTTCCGAAACATCGGAATGACGTCGCCCTTGTGGGCACCGCCGAGCGCACCGTCATACGCGCGGGTAATCTCACCTTGATCCATCTGTACTCCTTGGAGGTTCATGCGTCAGGAGCTGGGCTAAGACGCAAACATGCTCCCAAACGAAAGCGGCAGCGGGCGCTAGCCCACTGCCGCCATTATACGCCACGAGGGCGGTGTTCTTACGCCTTGGTGGCGCCGACGCGGGCGTTGACCAGCGTGGCGAGTGCGTTGCCAGCAGAAGCTGCGCGAGCAGCCTGCAGCACGACGCCCTCGATCACTTCCGATCCAGCCGTGCCGTCATCGTCGAGCTGGCCAGCCGTTGCCGTCGAGTTGATGGCGACGTTGGCGGCGCACGACGCGGCGACGCGGACCTGAGACTCGCCCTTCCAGACGAACCAGCCGTACTCGTTCTCGCCAACCGCAGCCTGAGCGACAGCGACGCGAGCGCCGAATGCCGTGGCCGTGGTCGTGAGCGAGGCGGGGGCAATCGTGAGGTCGGGAGCGACCACGCCGACATAGCCTTCGCCTGCGAATGCAGCACTTGCCTTGAGATAGACGGCCTCGCCGCCCTTCTCCAATTCGACGGTCTCACCGAGCGCGAAGCGCGCCTTCGTGTCGACCGCCTGAGTATCAGCACCGATCAGGTGCCCAACGGGTTTCGCAACCATAGTTGTCTCTCTCTGCTCTGATGTCTCGGGGATAGTGGCCAGTGCTTGCGCACCAGCCACTATTGCGCTTAGGCGAAGAGGACGCCGTTCATCCGGCGGTTGATCGTGCCCATCGTGCCGGCCCAAGCGATCAGCTTGACCATGGCGTCCTGGTTCACGACGTGGCGCGTCGGGTTGAGCGGGACCATGTCGCGGTCCTTGTGGGGCGAGTAGAACATCGTCGACGAGTTGATGAAGTACATCCGCCCATCGGCCTGCGGTCCATCACCGTCGCCGATGCCGCCATCGAGCACGACATCCGAGCCCATGTACTTGAGCGACTGGAAGCCGGCCGAAGCGTCGGTATCTTTGGTGATGCGCTGGATGGTCTGCAGCGACTCCAGATACCACATATACGCCTTGGTGTTGGCGATGATGAGGTCGGGATGCTGACGGCCGAGCACCAGGCTATGGTACACGCGGTTCATGCCCGACTGGATGGTCGTTGCCGACATCGTGCCCATGCCAGAGCCGGACATGCTGACAGCCTTGTTGCGCCAGAACGACCACGTGTCAGACGGGATGCCGCCGACAGTGCCGAGGCCGGTGTCAGACACGAGCAGCTGGAGGCCGCCGAGCTGCTTGCCGCCATCAGCCGAGCCGTCCGACCAGACGTCGCCGCCGAGGACTTCGATCATCGACTGCTCGGCGTTCTCGATGCGCTGCTCAAGCAGATTGAGCACCTGCGAGGAGCCGTCGTTGGTCAGCATCTCCAGGCCGGACATGGTGACAGCAACAGCCATCTGGCGCAGCGTGTACTCAGCTGACGTCAGGTGGTGCTGCGGACGGATGTCCAGGGTTTCATAGCCGGAGTACCGCTTGACGGTCTCGTTGGCCTTGTAGCTGATCTCCTTGACCAACGAGCGCCCGCCGTCAGTCGGCTTGAGCATGCCCTTGGTCTTGAGGCGATCGAGAAGAATGTTGTTGGTGACGAAAGCATTCGACACCTTCTTGCTGCGCTTGCGCAGCGTCGAAGTGGCGATGTCGTCCCAGTCGCTCTGATCGAGCACGGACTGGCCAGGAACTGCCATGTGTGAATCTCCTAAGCATGGCTGGTTGAGATGCGCGCCGTTGGCGCGTGGTCTCGACGAGCACTTCTCGGGAGGGCTTCACCTGGCAGTCGGCTTGCAGCTCGTGCGAAGCAGGGAGCTGCGGAACGGCCGGCGTGAGCATGTCTCGCGGCGTGTGCAGAGTCGTTTGCAATTGGATAATACAACACGCGGAATGGTGGTTTTCTCCGCGCACGCCGCAAACGCAAAACGGCCACCCCGGAGGGTGGCCGCTAGGTTCGCCCGGAACGCGCCGGACGGTTGCTGCAATCGCGACTGCAGCGAAGGCTTACGCGGCTGGCCCCTGCGTATCGGCCGGGGCGGTATCCTCCGGCAGCGAGATGCGCTGCGGCTTGAAGATCGCGCGGTTGATCGCCATGAACGCCTGCTCGATGTGAGTACGCCCGATTGCGAGCCAGCGCTTGTCCGTGTCGGGATGGCTGGCCAGATTATCGAGGCGGCGCAGGATGCGCTCCTCAATCTCCTTGTTGAGGTTCACGTTCTCGACGACGATGCCGGACTGGCCGGTGTAGCCCTTCACGGGCAGAGGGTCGTGTTTCTTTTCCTCGGTCATAGTGTCGGTCTCCGGTAAGTTTGTTTACTGGGTGGTTGTGACTTAGATGCGCGCGCCGCGGCTCAGGCGCGCGGCGAGAGCAGCGTGCAAGTCGTCGGCGACGCTACCGCTGGCGGGCGGCTCCTCGACAGCTGCTCGCGTGACGGACGGTGCGGACGTCGTGATGCCGCCACCCGCTTTCTTGGCGCGAGCGGCTTCCTGACGCTGTCGCTCCTCCCACTCGCGGCGCTGCTGGAGTGCTTGGCTCTCCAGTAGCTTCTGGCGCGTGACGGGGTTGGCGTAAACAGCCATGTCGTAGGCGTCGGCCAAGCTGTTGGCGCGACCGCTGTTGATCAGATGCTGCATGTCGCCGCGAACTTCGTTGAACAGCGGATGCTTTGGCTGTCCTGCCTCGTCGACGGCCTCGGCGAACGACTGGATCTCACGCTGCACATTCGTCTGCAGCGCCTGCTGCTCCTGCTGCGCGCGCTGCTGCACCGACTGCCCGAACTGGCTGACCTGCTGATTAAGGCGCTGGTTCTCGGCTCGCATATCGTCGAGCTGCTTCTGGATGGCGGGATGCAACGCCGGTAGATCGTCGCCTTCCGTGGCCGCTGGCTGTCGTGCGGAGCCGCCGAATGCCTTCGTGAGGTCGACACCGCGTAGCTCAGCAATCCAGCGAATAAAGCCGACCGGGTCGCGATTGGAGTAATCGAAGCCCTTGATCAGCTCCTGGATGCCCGCGGCATCACTGATGCCGGCCTTCTTCCAGTCGGCGCGGACGGGTTCAAGGATGGCGTTGATCTCGTCGTACGACTTTCGCGTCTGGGCGATTGCCTGCATCTGCCGTGTGAATTCGCCCTCCATCGAGCGATTCCGGCCAAGCAGTATCGACTTGATCTTGTTGATGCGCTCGGCCTCGGCGGGCTCAAGGCCCTCCGTCATCTTGTCCCACGCTTCTTTTTCTTCTTTGGTCCACTTGACCGGCGCGGCGATGTGGGGCTTTGCGTCCGTCTTCTTTGGGTCGTCGGCCGCCGTCTTGTCTGCGTCGACCGTTTTGTCGGCGACGGCCTTATCGGCAGGTTTGTCGACGGGGTCTTTACCGGTGTCCTTTGGCTGCGCATCGACCGACGATGTTTCGTCGTCGACGTCGCTGCGAATTTCCTTCTCCGCCACGTCGTCGAGCGGCTTACCGGTAGACTTGGCAGCAAACGCCTCTTCGAGTGAGGCGCGAATGTCGTCTGGCATGTGTACTCCTGGTGAGGCGCACAGCAAGCTCGGCGAGCTGGCGCATGTTCACGTGCTGGTGCTTACGGGATGATGATGCTGGGCTTCGCGTCAGGCACGTCGGAGCGGCTGACGCCATTGATGTTGACGGAGCCGAAGCCAGCAGCTTCCGCGCTTTCCGCCTTCGGGGCGCGATACCCCTGTTCGTGCATCTTGAGTGCTTCGACCAGGTCGCCCTGGACTTCTTTGCGGCGCTGGCGACGCCGCGTCTCCTTGTCGACGAGCTTAGGCATCTCGCTACCGACCTCGATGCAGCCGTGCCGCTTCAAGTGCTCGCGGTGCTGCGATCGCGATGTAATGGGCTCCCCGGTGATCGTGGAGCGATACTCCACGTTGTCAGAGATGATCATGGGGCACGGAAGGTCCGAGCGAGCGGGGTGAACCTCGTTGCGGACCTTCCGTGCTTCGCGCCACTTGGGGGAAAGGGGCGGCGAATTCTTGAGAAACGAAAGATCGAGGCCGTGAAAGCTGACCGATGCCATAGCTGACCTTAGAAGTCACAGAAGCTGGTCGTGGTGCCGAACACGTATTCGCACTCGCGCACCAAGACGGGCTTGTCCTGCTTCGCGACCTTGCGCTTGGACTTCTTTTCCGAGCGCGGAGCCGGCACGGCCGGCACGTCGATCGCGGGCGAGATGTCCGCCGGCTGCAGCGTCTCGATGTCAATGTCGAGCGGCGGCAGCACGGGGTCGGGCTCGGGAATCGGCGGGAGCGCGGCCAGCTCGTCGAGAGCATTCGGCAGTCGGTCCTGCAGCTTCTCGCGCGTGACCTCGAAGGTGGGCACCTGTTTGACGATGACGTTGTCCGCAGCCGGGATCACGTCGACGTGGCGCTTTGCGAACCACACGCCGAGCGAGACGATCAGCGCAAACGAGAACGCGAGACAGATGGCCGCCGGATAGCGGTTCACTGCGTTGACGGCAGTAGTCATGACACCCCTTGAATTTGTAGGCGGTAGCCAGTGCGTACGCACCAGCTACCGCGACGCGTCCCGAGACGCGCAACCTGTTGCGCGGGACGAAAGTGATTTTATCACGCGGGGTTGTGTGGTTTTCTTCGAGCGCTCAGAAGATGATCTGTGCGCGGAATTGCACGCCGCCAGCAGCTGGCGTGTAGCTGATGCGGATGATGCCTTGGCGGCCTGCGCCGGCCGCTCCAATGTTGACGTTATACCGCTTGCCGCCCCCACCACCGCCGCCACCATAGAGTCCACCGGCTGATCCTGCGTTGCCTTGCGACGGGGTGCTTTGGGCACCGCCGCCGCTGCCTCCCGCTCCCGGACCGGCCGCTGATGGCGTCGACCACGATCCAGCCCCGGCCGGCCCGCCGCCCGCCCCGCCAATGCTACCCGGCGTACCGGCAGAACCGCCGTTGCCGCCATTACTACCAGCGCCGCTCGGTCCCGCGGCGCCACCGCCGCCTCCGCCGCCGCCGTGCCATTGATTTGCGCCGCCGCCGACGCCGCCGTTGCCGCCTTTGAATGCGCCGGAGGATGGCGTGCAAGACGCAGCCTGTCCTCCTGTTGTTCCTACCCCGGCCTTCGCGATGCAAACACTGGCAAAGTTGGTGTCCGCGCCAGCATTTATGGTGTAGGAGGCCGTGCCCCCTGGCGTCAGCGAGACGTTGAACGCCGTAGCGTACGCGCCTCCACCGCCGCCGTTCGCCGCGGTGCCACCGAAGGCCGTACTGCCGCCGGAGCCCGAAGCGCCACCGCCGATGCACTCGATCTGGTTGTCGGCGTTGTTCCAGTCGGCAGGTACTGCCCAACTGTTGCTGCCCGTCGCCGTGAGGTAGATGAATGTCGTGTAGGCGTAGAGCGGATTACTCTTTTCGACGCCACGTATGTTGACGTTCTCGGCAACGCGAGCGCCGAGGAGCGTTTTTGTCGGCTTGTCGTAGACGAGTTCGTACGTGGTTGTTGCGATGCCGGCGAGCGGACCCGACGCGGCAAGCGCCGTGATCAGCAGTGTACGCAACTTGTGCCGGCCGCCGCGCCATCGCTTCGCCGGCTTTAGGCCGTGCCGCTTGGCGACCTCAACGAGTAAGTCGGTTCGCTTGTCCATCAGGTCTTAGTGAAGCTGAGGGTGATGGTGATCTGCTTCACAGTGGAGGCAGACTCGACCTCGAAGCCGAAGATGTCTCCGGCGGCAAACGACGTTGTCCACGTCGTCAGTGATGCGTCGCTCGCGAGCTGCGCCGCTGAGAGTGTCGGTTTTTCGCTGCCGGCGATGCTGTCGGAGTTGGTCGGGACGGAGCCTGCAGCCTTCCACACATCAACCACTGCGCTGCCGCTCGCATCGGCAACAATGGCCCATCCGGTCAGAGTGCCGGCAAAGCTAATAGGTAGATAGCCCTTCACGGCTGGCGACGTCGTGATCGCATTGCTGCCATCACCGATCGTCACGACAATGCTGCCGGTGCGCTGATTAGCGGACATCGAGAAGCTGATGTCGCCACTAAGGTCGCCGCCGCCTGTGAGGCCAGAGCCGGCGGTCGCAGCCCGTGCCACTGGCACGAAAGCAGCATCCGCCGCAGCGACGCTGTAGAAGTCGGTTCCAGCCTCAAGATCGAGCAGCGCGCGCATCGCGGCGTAGTTGGCGGCGCCGAGTAGCGATTGCGCATTCGCAGATGGCGCAATGCCAGCAAATGTCGTCAGGTTGGCGCTGTATGCCTGCACATCAGCGTTGATCGCAACGCCGAGATTGGCGCGAGCTGTCGCAGCGTTCGTCAGGTCGCTGAGGTTGCTGGACTTGGCCAGTTTGCCAACGACAGTCGCTGTGAGCGCCGCCACCGTGTCGTCTGCGTCTTCGAGCGCGGCAGCGATCTCGCCCAGCGTGTCGAGCGTGCCCGGCGCGGCGTTGATCAGGTCATTGATGCGCGCATCGACGTACGCCCTGATAGCCTTCTGGCTGGGGTACTTCGTGTCGCTGTTCGCCGCGAGCGTCGTATCGGTGTCTTTGTTGGCAACGTCCTCCGGCGCGTAGGCGAGCGCTGCCTGCTTCCCGCTGAGAAGCGAGTCTACTTCCGCCTCAGTGTAATAGCGCCCGTCGAGCTGGCCAGCATCGAGCAACGTCTTCGTGTAGTAAATCGAGTTGTGATCATGGCTGGTGTCTGACTTGCCGCTGAGTGCGGTGTCGATCTGCGTCTTCGTGTAGTACGAGCTGTCGTGGTTGTGACCAACCAACGACGGCGCGGCGCCAGCAGACTTGAGCAGCTTGCCTGTCACGCCATCGAACACTGCGGCGTGACCGTCCGTGACGGCTGAGCCAGGCCCGAAGACGTCGCCGAGCAAGCCAGTAAGCTCCGTTACTGCCTCGTTCTCGTCGATGATGCCGATGCGCGTCACGCCACCCACTTCGCGCGCGAACAGCCGCACGTACCCTGCAGCTGGCGCATCGGGTACAGACGCCTGCAGCTTGATGTCGTCGTGGACATCGAGCTTGCGCGTCTGCGAAGCGATAGCACCAGGCGACGTGATGTTTCCGTCCGCATCCACGTGTGCGTCAGATGCACCGATTTCCTTGCCCGTGGTGTCGACGTAGCGCGGGATGGCTCCTGTGGTCGACTCCGATGGCGCCTTGACGCGGTCGGCATTTATGAAGTCGCGGAGCGCGCCAAGCTCATATGTTGACGGCTCGTCCGCGCCGGCAGACAAGGCGCCGAATACGATGGCGGCATCGTTCAATTCGCCGGCACTACTGATCGGCGTAAGGCTACGCAGGTCACGGGAGGCCATTAAAACACCCACTCAAGATCGTAGGAGCCCCAGGCAAGGTCGTTGCCCGCCCACTGGAGCGCATAGGAGATGCCGTACAGCTCAGTGACTTCGTGCCAGGATCGAACGCCGAGCAGTCGGGCCATTGCGATCTGCGCTGTGTTCAGCGATTTGTAGCTCGTACCGAGCTTGAAGTTGATGTAGGCGAGGAGTCGCTCGTCGAACGTGCCCGGCGAGATACCGCGCAGATCCCATAGGGCGTGCCAGTCGCCCTCGAATGGCTGCGCCTCGCCGGTCTCCCGGCGGATTACAGCCTGCAGCTCGCTCTGGTTTGGACCCGCCACCGGTAAACACCGTTACTGCTTGGGCTTGGCCGGCTTCGCAGCCTTTGCCTTCGCCTGGGTCGCCTTCACCTTGCGGTCAGCGGCAGCATTGGAGTTGGCCTGCTTGCGTTCAGCCACGCGCTCGCGATTATCGAAGGCGCGCTGCTCGTTTGCAGCAGTGCGCTCATGCACAACGTCCTCACGAGTCGCCGCAAACTCCCGCTCCTGATGGTGCGCGGCATGCGCCGCATCCTGTCGGCCGGCGGCAAACTCGCGATCGTGCTGCGTGGCCGCGCGCTCGGCGTCGCTACGCCCAGCAACAAACTCCTCCTCGCGCATGGCCTGGTCATGCCGCAGTGCTTGCTCGCTGAGTGCTGCATCGTGCTGCTGTGCCTCCTGCTGCACGGCGATCTGTGCCTGCTGGCCAGCCGCCTGCGTGTCGATCTGCTTGTCCTTGAGCCGCACGTTCTCGACAGCCGTGAATTCCTTAATCGCCAGATCCTTCTCGCGATGGCCGGCTGCGCTCTGCTCTTTGTTGGCGCTGATGCCGAGCTTCTGCTTCTCCAGCTCCAGCTTCATCTTGTCGATTTCCAGCTTCTGCTGGTCGAGCGCCAGGCGCTGCTGCTCGATGCTGTGCTCCAGCTGATTCATGCCAGACTCACCGCCGCCCTCGCCCTCGCCCTGCGGGGCGCCGAGGCCGGTCTTCGTAAGCTGGTCGACCATGCGCTCCATCTCAGCTTCGAGGCCGCGGCCGACCTTGAACTTGCGGACTGCGAACATGAGCATCTTGGCGAACAGCGGCCCTGCATTCGGAGCCTGCTGCAGCATGGCTGCGCCGTTCTGCATGTACGTGCTGATGGTCGTCAGGAATTCAGTCGCTTCCTGGCGCTCAGACGTGATTGCTTCGTCAGCGAGCGTGTCGGTGTCGATCTTGACCTGGAGCACGCGCAGCGGTTCGTCGCGCAGCAGCTCCATCGTTGCGGCCCAGCGAGCCTCGTCGAACACCTTGGCGCCGGGGCGAGCCGGGTCGTCAATGAGCATGAAGCTCTCGGCGCCCGACATCTTCTTGATGGTGTCCTCGCTGTAGAGCGAGCAAATGATCTCCGCCATGATGCGGAGCACTTCGCGAACATGGCGAGCAACAACGAGCTGGCGCTCCTTGAGGCGCGCATTCGCGAAGTTGCCTTTCAGCTTCTGCGCAGACGCGGTCTCGCGCGGGTCGCTGGCACCGCGCACGATGTCGCTGATGCCCGTGACTTCGTACAGCTCCTGAACGAGCTGGCCGCGCACGTTGTAGAGTTCGCGCAGCGTCTTGATGATCGCATCGAGCGGCAAAAACTCGATCGCCTTTGCCAGGCCCCCATTGTCCTGAAAGCGGCCGAAGTTCTTCACAGGAATCATGATGTTCCCGCGGGTCTGGCTCGTGATCTTTTTCAGATCATCGCCAGCGTCCTCGTCGTAGACGCCCGCAATGCGAAGCGCGTCCGTCAGCAACGAGATGCGGAACGTGACTTCGTCCAGCTCGATCGCCACGTCCTGCCACTGCGTGTAATCCGGCACCGGCAGAAGCGTGTCGTTCGTCATGGTGCCAAACATTGGCTTGGCGCACGGGAAGAAGTCTTCGAGTTCGAGCGCATCCTCTTTCTCGTCGAGGACGGCATCGAGATAATCGGGGCACACCCAGATAATCTTGCGCTCGACGCGATCCCAGATCTCGTAAACGACGCCGCGGAGGAACTGACCCTTGAAGTCGTCCGTGTTCGCGCTTTTGTGGCGCGGGTTGGACGTCTCACGCGCAGTAAGGGGCACCTTACTGCCGATCTCCTTGCCGAAGCGCTTGATCAGCTCGCTGCGCAGCATGGGAACGCGGCGCGCGATCCACGGCACGTGACGCCAGCGCGTGGCCGGACCATGCAGGAAGTCTTTGAGGCCAACGGACTCGAGCACCATGCGCTCGTTGGCCTTGTACTCGTACTGCTCCTGGTAGTAGCGCCCCTCGTTGTCCGTGCGGACCTCGTAACGCGGGCGCTTGCCATCTCTGTCCGCGTCGGCGAAAGCGTTCTCCGGCGGCTCCTCGTCGTCAACGAGGCGCGACTTGGTGTCGGACTCGCGGATTGCGAATTCAGGAGTGTAGGTGACCCAGGACGTGCCGCGGCCGAACAGGACGTATTCGTCCGCGGTCTCGCTGATGGCGTCGAAAAACGGGTCGGTTCCAGATACAACGCTGAGCGCGCGCTGCATCACCAACGCGGCGTCGCGCGCCACGGGCGCGTCGTCGTCATGCTGACGCTGGACGTACGGGTTCGGCGGGACCGAGAAG
>JASBSU010000033.1 GCA_030148725.1 Hyphomicrobium sp. | reverse complement strand
CACCTGCGCCCCCGCTGTCCGCTCCGGCGACGCCCGGCGGCCTCGACGCTTTGCTCGCCAAGGCAAAAGCCTATCGGCCTCTCGCGCAGCTCGTGCTCTCGAAAGTCCGGCAGGAGAGCCCATCTGCGCCGCTCGCTATCGGCGACAGCGCGGTCGCCATCGGCGCTCCGGCGTTCGCTGTGCTCGGCATCGCCGCCAAAGAGCTGCGCCTGCATCTGGCGCTTGGTGATCATCCTTTTGACGAGGTCGTCAAAAAAGGACAGGCGGGCGGTGGCCTTGGCAAGGGCGAAACGCTGTCCCACATGCTGGTTCTGAATGATGCACGGCAGATCGATGCACGGTTTGCCGAGCTGGTCAAAATTGCCGTTGGCAGAGCCGGCCGCTGAGCCTCGGAACCATCGAATAGCCTGAATTTTGCGCCCTCGTCGGCGCATGTTTCAAGTGCGGTACATGTTTGGAGGCATTGCCATGTTCGCCGATGTGCGTTGGCCCCGTTCCGCGCTCGCCGTCGCCATCCTGATTTCCTCATCGGCGGTCCTCAACGCACAATCGGCGCAGCGTGACGGCATCGCCGACCTGCTCTCCCGATCGACGCATGAAGGCAAGAAGCCGGCGCAGGTTGCGGAGACGGCCGTGCCGGCGGCGACGCCTGGCGGCGTGCAGCAGCCGCAGCAGGCAGCTCCGGCCATTCCCAAAGATCCGCGCGAGGGCGAGGAAGCCTACGAGCAGGCGCGGCAGCTCATGCTGGCGGTCGACGCCATCCTGCGCGATGCCGCCGACCAGCGCTCCGAGGCGCAGAAGCTCCCCGGCCGCGACGAATTCATCCTGACGCCGCTGTGGACGGAGACGCGCGAAGATCGCGAGGCGCGCATCCGCGGGCTGCTCGATTCCGCACTCGGCATCGTGAGCGACGTGCCGATCGTCGAGATGCAGAAGAAGGTCGAGGGGCTGCGGCAGAACATTCGCGACATCGAAGGCCAGATCGCCTCGATGAAGGAAAAGCAGATCACGGCGCCCAAGGACGCAATGCTGCCCGGTCTGCTGACCGACACGGTCGCCAGCCTCGATTCCAACATCAAGGATGCCGAAACGCGCATCCAGAAGAACAAAGACGAGATCGCGAAAACCAAGACCGAGATCGCGACGGCACTCTCCAAAACGGGCGTCGAGTTGACGCCCGATCAAGTCGACCTGCTGCTCGACAGCGTGCTGTCGGGCGACCTCGTACGTCTCGTCGCCGTGTTCAATGCTGCCAAGATCATCGATACGCAGCTCGGCAAGCTGCTCACGGCGGCCGGCGACAACATGAACGCGGCGCGGAAGTATTTCGCCATGCATGCGGCGCTGTTCGCGATGCTCGTCCATGCGCAGGGTACGGCGATCGAGAAGATCGACACCAACTACATGCCGAAGCTGGATGCGATCTTGAAGGATATCCAGTCGGCGCAGGGAAAGACGGCGAAGCTTCTGCAGGCCGAGAACCGGCCGGACCAGAAGCGCGCGCTCGAAGCCAACCGGGACGCACAGAAGGTCGCCGCCGAAGCTGCGAAGGGGTATCGCCGCTATCTGCAGCAGCAGCGCGAACAGATTGCGAAGGCGCGCACCCGCGCCGTGCATGACCTGCGCATCGCGGACAATACCTATGAAACTGTCGAAGCGAGCTTTCAGCTCAAGAACCTGATGCGCGACAGCGCGGCGTCGTTCGAGGCCATCCAAAAGCTCGAGGCGCCGACGTTCGACCAGATCTTCAAGAACGAAGAGCTGCGGCAGGAGTTCGAGAACCTGACCCGCCGCCTCGACGCGCCGTCGAGCTGATCCGGCTCAGGGCCTTATCGCCAATGTGACGAAACGCATGCTGCCGATATGGCGCAGCATGCTATGGGACGCGGGACCCTCCCAAGCTCGCGCGTGCCTTTTCGGCGCGTGCCATCCAGACCCGCAAGGACCGCCCATGAGCACTCTGCCGCCGTGCCCGAAATGCCGGTGCGAATACACCTACGAAGACCGCAATCTCTATGTCTGCCCGGAGTGCGCGCACGAGTGGCAGCCGGGCGAAGGCGCCGATGCCATCATTGCGGACGACGCCGGCGGAAAGGTTTACCGGGACGCTTCCGGCAACGTTCTTCAGGATGGCGACACGGTGACCGTCATCAAGGATCTGAAGCTGAAGGGATCGTCCAAGGCCATCAAGATGGGGACGAAGGTGAAAAACATCCGCCTCGTCGACAGCGACCACGACATCGATTGCAAGATCGACGGCATCGGGCAGATGAGCCTCAAGTCGGAGTTCGTCAGGAAGGCGTGAAGGGCTGTCACATGGCCGCTTGAGCGCTCATGCGGACAGCGATGACACCCGCCGTTCGCGCGCGCACTGCAGGCGAGGCCAGGCACATCTCCACGGCCTCATAGCCGGGTGCGCTGCGGCGCGGCTCAACTGCTATCGGCGGGCTGTGGTTCGCGGGGCAGTAGATGATTGCCTCGTCAGGCCGCGCGCATTCGAGATCGAGAATGGCAGACGAGCGGGTCAGCATGAAAATCGGCCTGACATCTCTGCTCTGCCGGCGCAGATAGGCGATCAGTGCGAGCTGCGAGGCTTCACACAGACCCTGCTCGACGAGATCGACGACGAAGGCCGACGGCCGCTCGTCTTCCAGCGCGATGATGAGCGCGCGCAGCGGATCGGTGATTGCCGCGCCTTCGGAAGCCAGCCATTCGAGTGCAAATTCGGCGTTCGCCTGCGTGCGCGGCGACATCGCAAAGGTTGCATCGTCGATCTTTCGGTCGAGCGCGATGAATCTCGCGTTCGGCAGCACGTCCGCCAGCTTCATCGCAAATCGCGTCTTGCCGCTGCCGAGCGGGCCGGTGATGTATGTCAGCCGCGTGGCGTGAAGCAGTTCGAAACGCTCGCCACCCCATGGCCAAGGCAGCTCGAAAGAGATCAGCGGCGGGGCCGGCTTGTCGATGAGACGCAGAAGCTCGCTAGCGATGCCCGCGCCGCCCTGCTCCAGATCAGCCCGCAATGCGCGGATCTTCGCGATCGCCGCCTGCAAGTCCTGGACCTCGCCGTGGAGACGGGCCTCCTGCTCTGTCAGCGCTGCCCTCAGGCACGACACGTCACCGCCAAGCACGCGGGCGACATCCCCGAGGCTCAACCCGAGCGCGCGCAGCGCGACGATCTGGGCGGCTCTCGCAAGGTCGTCGGGCTGATAGGTCCGCCAGCCCGACTGCGTGCGATCGGGTGCAATGAGGCCGCGCTGCTCGTAGATGCGGAGCGCTTTGGTCGAAACGCCCAGTCGCTCGGCGGCCTCGGATGCGGTGAGGGGACGTTGGGCACGTGTCATGGTCGTCTCCGCTGTGTCGTCTCCGCTGTTGGACCATCCTTGTATCGGGGCGGCCCCTGGGGACGGCGCAAGCATGCGCTGTTGATTTTCCACAGAATGTCGGACGAGGTAGCGGACCCGGTCGAGGCTCCGTGCCGTCCGGCTAGCGCCGGTACTGGACGAACGGGGTCAACACACCAACGCGGTCGTAGAGGCGTCGCGCGTGGCTATTGTCCTGCTTCGTCGCCCAATAGGTCCGCGTCGCGCCGCGCTTGTCGGCTTCCTCGTACACGGCCTTGATCAGCGCGCGGCCGACGCCGTGGCGGCGCGCGTTGCGATCAACGTAGAGATCCTCAAGATACGCATAGGTGGTCGGCGACCATGTCGAGGGGTGGAAGACGACGTGCGCCAGTCCGATCGGCCGGTCGTGCTCGTCGACGGCAACGAGACCGAGGAAACCGTCCTCAAGCCCGATGAGTCGCTTCCACGTCAGCTCGATGACGTCGTCGGGGACCTTTGCTTCATAGAAATTGATATAGCCGCGAAACAGCGCGTCCCAGGCTTCGCGATCCGATGGCTCGAGCAGCCGGATTGTGACAGCACTCTCGACGCTCATGATCGCCTTACCTCAGCCAAAGCGTTGCCAATCCGAGGAACGAGAAGAACCCAACCACATCCGTGACCGTCGTCACGAAAACGGTGGACGCGACGGCAGGATCAAACCCCAGACGATTGAGCGCCAGCGGGATGAATATTCCAGCAAGCGCAGCCGCCAGCATGTTGATGATGATGGCTGCCGCAATCACGTAGCCAAGCTGACCTGCACCGAACAGATATACTGCCAGCAGAGACAGAAACACGGCGAAGGTCAACCCGTTGATTAGTCCAACGGCGGCCTCGCGCATCGCAACGCGGCCGATGTTGGTCGAGTTGAGTTCGCGGGTAGCAAGCGCACGTACGCTGACGGTCATCGTCTGCGTTCCGGCATTGCCACCCATAGAGGCGACCATCGGCATCAACACTGCGAGAGCGACCATCTGCTGGATGCTGGCGCCGAACATCTCGATCACGGACGCCGAAAGAACGGCTGTGCCAAGATTGACGAACAGCCATGCAAGACGGGGCGTGGCGATCTGGCGAACGCTGTCGGACAAGCGCTCGTCGCCGACACCGGCGAGCAGCTTGGCGTCTTCGTCCGCCTCCTGCTCGATTACCTCGACGACGTCGTCGACCGTCACGACGCCGACGAGGCGGTCGTCCTTGTCGACGACCGGAGCGGCCATGAGGCCATAACGCTCGAACTGACGCGCGACCTGCTCCTGGTCGGCGGTCGCCAACACGATGTGGCGATCGGTGTCCATCAGCTGGTCGATCCTGGTGTCGCGCTTGGATCGCAGCAGGCGCGAGATGTCGACGCTGCCGAGCAGGTGGAAGCCCGGGTCAACGACGAAGATCTCGGAGAAGGTGTCGGGCAGATCCTCCGTCTCGCGTGCAAAATCAATGACCTGCCCGACGGTCCAGAACGGCGGAACGGCGACAAAGTCCGCCTGCATGAGGCGGCCTGCCGTTTCCTCCGGATAGTTGAGGTTGCGCTCAAGAGCGGCGCGCTCGCCCTTCGGGAGCTGATCGAGGATTTCCTTCTGGTCGTCCTCCTCGAGGCTTTCCAGAAGGTAGGCCGCATCGTCGGTGTCGAGATCGGAGACGGCCTTGGCGAGCACGTCGTTCGGCAGCGCCTCGGAAAGCTGGTCGCGGACCTTTTCGTCGACCCAGGCCAGAACTTCGAAGTCGAAGTCAGGGCCCAGCGCCTGGATCAGGCCGACACGGTCTTGCGGCGACAACAGCTCGATGACGTCGGCGAGATCGGGCTCATTGACGTCCGCTACGAGCGAACGCAGGTGCGCCGCATCGCCTTCGGCGAGCGCGTGCTCGACGGCGCGAACAAGATCGGCAGAGGGAGGCGTCCCCTCCTCCCGCGCGCCATGTTCCTCGGTTTCGGTCATGTGCGGGGCGCACTCCGACTGCTGCGGGCGCCTGAAACTGTGCGCGGCCCGCTGGATGCTTCTCATCAGCCGATTGAGACACCCGCTTTAGCACGTTGCAGCGCAACGTACAGTCTGGTGCGCAGATGCCACAACGGGGTGAAAGATGTCCGGGATAGGGAAACATTTACAGAAATTCTTAGTCGTTCCGGCCTACTAGTCGACCGGCGGCGCGAGAGCGCCACCCGACGCGGCGCGTTTTTTTTCAGCGGGCGAAGTGTGGATGCGGCGATTGAATGCGGCATTGGTTGGAAGTCTCTGTCTGCTGCTGTGCAGCGGCATGATGACGTCTGCCGCGCGCGCTGCCCCGCAGGTCGAGCCGTGCGCTACGGGCTCTAACGTCCTCGGCCTTTCGCGTATCGTCGAGATCGACACATCCGGCGGGCCGATATTCGGACGCGGCAGCAACGACTTTCTCGCTGAGGGCGAGATCGTGCTGACATTCGACGATGGTCCATCGCGCTCCCATACGCGGGCCGTTCTGAAAGCGCTCGAGCAGCATTGCACCAAGGCGACGTTTTTCCTCGTGGGCCGCATGGCCGCCGCCGACCCGATGATGGTGCGCGAAGTCGCCGATGCGGGGCACACCATCGGCTCGCACACCTGGTCACACGCCAAGCTTTCATCTCTCACGGCTGCAAAGGCCGAAGAAGAGGTCGAGCTGGGGCTCAGCGTGGTCGCCGCGGCGCTGGATGGTCCGGTGGCGCCGTTCTTCCGCTTCCCTTACCTGCGCCCGAACACGGCAGCCGTCGCCTACTTCAAGGAGCGCGGCATCGGCAGCTTCATGATCGACGTGGATTCGCGGGATTTCCGCACCCGCGATCCCGAAGAGGTGAAGAAGAACGTCCTGACGCAGCTCGCGGGACGCCGCAAAGGCATCATCCTGTTCCACGACATCCAGCCTTCGACGGTGCGCGCGCTGCCGAGCCTGCTTGCGGAACTGAAGGATCGCGGGTTCAAGGTCGTGCATATGGTGCCAAAGGAGACGGCGCACACACTGCCGGAGTACGACGCGCGCGCTGCAAAGCTGCTCTCCAAAAAACTCGAAGCAGCCAAGGCGTCTCCGCTTGCACCGCGCTCGTTGACCTGGCCGCAGACGGATACGGAAGAAGTCCTGCCGTGGCGCATGCACAGCACCAGCGCGGCCCAGCCACCCACCGCCGCCGCTACCAACGAACCGGCAACCGTGCCATGGTACAAGAAGTGGCTGACGCCGTGAGCGCTGCCGAGACGAGCTTCAGTTGCGTATCCCTCTGCCCGGATGGGCGCCGAACCTATCGAGGTGTACTTTGAACCGTCGTTCCACCCTTGTGCTCACGCTCGCTGCCGCCCTGCTGACAGGTGCGCTGCCGGCGACCGCCGAGGAAGCATGCCCTAATCCGAAGGACGCTCTGGGCGTCTCGCGCATCGTCGAGATCGACGCGAAATCGGGCCCGCTGTACGGCGGCTTCACGAAGTTCGACAAGGAGCCGCGGTTCCTCGGCCCGAAGGAAGTCGTGCTAACGTTCGACGACGGCCCGCTGCCGAAGTACACCAAGCCAATCCTCGAGGCGCTGGACAAATACTGCACCAAGGCGACGTTCTTCTATGTCGGCACGATGGCTCAGGCCTATCCCGACATGGTCAAGGAGGTGATGGCGCGCGGTCATACGATGGGCACGCACACTTGGTCGCATCCCCTCAATCTCAGGGCGCTGTCGGTCGAGCGCGCGACGGACCAGATCGAGCGCGGCTTTGCGGCGGTGGCGATGGCGGCCGGTCAGCCGATCGCGCCGTTCTTCCGCTTCCCCGGTCTCAGCGATTCCAATCCGCTGCTGGCGCATCTGCAGGAGCGCGGGGTCGCGGCGTTCACCGTCGACGTCGTTTCCAACGACAGCTACATCGGCAGCCCGTCGCGGCTCGTTGCACGCACCATCGCGCAGGTCGAGCACCACAACGGCGGCATCGTGCTGTTCCACGACATCAAAGCGTCGACGGCGGCAGCCATCCCCACCATCCTTGCCGAGTTGAAGAAGCGCGGGTTCAAGGTGGTGCATCTGCGGTCGAAGACCAACTTCGAACCTCTGCCGGCGTTGACGGCGGAACTCGAAGCCAAGCGCCTCGCAGCAGAAGCGAAGAAGGGCAATAAACAGGCGGCCGCGACCGACAAGAAGCTCGTGCCGTTCTACGCTCCAATTGCCGTATCGACGCTCGAAGCAAAGAGCGAGCCCGAGGTCACGGTGCTCGAGCCGACGGCAAAGGAACGGGTGCACGCGGGGGGCACGCACGCGACGGCGAGCCAGCCGGTTGCCGCCCCGGCAGCGGTCACCGATGGCGCTGTAGCCACGCCGGCGGCAGCGGCCCCGCACAGCGCGAAAAAGCAGGCGCGCAAGCGGCACAAGAATCCGGATCTTGATCCCACGAGCCTCAGCGGCGCGATCGGCGGGCGCTGGTAAACCTGAAAGTTGGCGTTTGGCGCGCTTATCCGGCGATGACGCCGAGGCTCGCCAGCACTTTGCGGACCTCCGCCAGGCTGTGCTCGGGTGTCCCCGACGCGTCAATCTGGTGCCATGACATCTCGCCGAGGTCATAGCCCAGCTGCTCTCGTACGACGCGGCGATCGGCGTCTGAGGCATCGCCATGCCGATGCTCGACGCGCGCGATGAGCGTCTCGGTCGGCGCCTTGAGCCAAACGCCGACGAATGGACAGCCGGCGTCGCGTGCGATGGCTTCAACGGTGGCGCGTTCCTCGCTGTTGGCGAAGACCGCATCGACGATGACGGCATGTCCGGCGGCCAGAGCGCGCCGCGCCTTATCCTCGACGATACTGTAGACGCGGTGTGCGGTGCCGACACGGTAGTGCTGGCGGTCGAGGCGCTGCGTCTCAGGAACGCCGAACAGTCGCTTGCGCTCGACGTCGCTGCGGATATGCAGAGCGCCCGGCACTGGCTCGACGTGGGGAGCCAGCAGCGCGGCGAGTGTCGACTTGCCGGTGCCGGATAGCCCGCCAATAGCGATCATCACCGGAGGCGGCGGCGCGAGATAGGCGCCGGCCAGACGCGCGTTGCGACCGATCACTGCTTTGAGTTCCGCCTGATCCTCCGGTTCCAGCTGCTCGGTGCGTGCCATCGCGACGACTGCACGCACACCAGCGCGACAGGCGAGGAACAATGGCAGGCACGCAAGCCCCTCGATTTCACCTCCGATCGGCTCGAACGCAGCATAGGCGTTGAACACGGCGTTGGCGGCCTGGCGATCGCCGCGCGCGTCGAGATCCATCAAGAGGAACGCGAGGTCGTACAGAACGTCGATGGTAGCGAGCGCTTCGCTGAATTCCAGCGCGTCGAACGGAATCGGATGGCCGTCGATGAGCACGATGTTGCCGAGGTGCATGTCACCGTGGCAGCGGCGGACGCAACCGGCGTCTCCGCGTTTGATCAGCAGCGGCGTGATGCGGGTGAACGCCTCGGTGAGGCGCTGCGCGACGTCCGGGTAGCCGTAGGACAATGCGCTCGACAGCTGATCGACGACGGGCGCCATGATGCGGGCGCCGTCAGCGGTTTGCGAGATCGGGCTGTCCTGGTGATAGCGCGCGATCATGTCGGCGAGAGATTTGGCGAGTTCCTCGGAGAGCGGTCCCTGCTCCTCACGCCGGCTCAGAACGGCATCCTGCGGAAAGCGACGCATGTGCACGGCCCATTCGACGATCTCGCCGTGGCCGCCGATGCTGAAGCTGCCGTCCTCGGTGCGCACGATGGGCACGAGACCGAGGTAGATGGTCGGCGCGTGCGGGCGGTTGATCTCCATCTCGCGCACGGCTGCGGCGTGGCGGGCGTGCAGGGTCGAGAAATCGACGAAGCGGAGGTGGACGCGCTTACGCAGCTTGTAGGCGTCGTCTCCGACCAGGAACACGCGCGCGATGTGTGTCTCGACGATCTCGACCGGATGGTCGCCGGAGCCGTGGGTGGCCGGGTTGCGCAGAAACGCGCAGATCTGGCGCTCCTCCTCGTCGGCGAAGGTGAAAACGGAATCCGGCATCGCTCGTCTCGTAGTTTGGCACGATCACAGGGCAGCGAAGCATTGATCGCCATCCCACCGCGGACTGATAGGGTCCGCGGCGGTCATGGTCCAGTGCAACCGTCCGTCAGCGAGACGCCGTCAGACCTCATTACGACGCGAGAATTCCGTCTGGCCGCCGGTGGCGAGGATGCGCGCCTGCTCGATCCAATTCTCGCGCTCGATGCGTCCCTTGAAATCGAGGATGCCGCTGATGCGCTCAATGTCGGCGCCGGTCCAGTTAGCGACCTGCTCGTAGTGCACAATGCCCAGCGAGTTGAGCTTCTTCTCGATCAAGACGCCGATGCCGCGGATGCGCTTCAAGTCATCGCTCTGGCGTTGCGCGCGCGGATTGCGGGCGGCGTCTTCCCCGATCAGCGCTTCGGACCGTACCGAACGCAGCGAGGCGACGTCAGCAGCCGACACGGCGGGAGCCGTAGCGGCGGGAGCCGTAGCGACGGGAGCAGGCGCAGCGGGGGCCGGTGCCGGGGCGGGCGTTGGCGGGCTGAAGTCGACAGCCGTCGCGGGTGCTGGTGCGGCCGGAGGCGCTACGGCCACGACCGGGGCAGCGGGAGCAGCCGGCGCGGCAGGTGCGGGGGCGGCGACCGGCGCAGCGGGCGCGGCCGCGGTAGGTGCCGGGGCTGCCGGAGCGGCCGGAGCGGGTGCCGGTGCGGCGGCAGCAGTCGCGGGTGCAGCCGCAGCGCTCGGGGGCGCCGTTCGGCGGCGTGAGTAGTACGTCTCGCCGCCGGTCGCCAGGACGGCAGCCTGCCCTATCCAGTTCTCGTGCTCGATGCGGCCGCCGAGCTGCAGGGCGTCGTTGATAGCTTTGATATCGGGTGCACCCAGCGCTGCGAGGTGCGCAAAGCGACGAACGCCAAGGTCGCGTAGCTTGCCCTGCATCGCGCTATCGATGCTGCGAATACGGGTGAGGTCGTCCGGCGCGCCATCGTCGCCGAGTGCGAGCGGCAGGCTCGAGGCCACAACTTGCGGCGCTGCCTTCGTGGCGGGCGCGGCAGCCGGCGACACATTGAACAGCGGCACCGGCTCGCCACGATCCATGCGGCGGGCGTAGTACGTCTCCCCACCGCTGGCCAGAACCTTCGCCTGGCCGACCCAGTTCTCGAGCTCGATGCGGCCGCGCATGCCGATCTTGTCGGCGAGTTCCGCGGCTGCAGCGGGCGACAGCGCCGCAAGCTCGGCGAACTTCCAGACGCCGGCGTCATTGAGGAGTTTCTTGGTGGCGGCGTTGATGGCACGAATACGAGTCAGGTCATCACCCTGCTTCGGCGGAGCAGCGGCGACTGTGGCTGCGGTGGCCACTGCCGCAGCAACGGGCGCTACGGCCGCGGGCGTTGGAGCGGGAGCCGGGGCCGGAGCCGGAGACTGTCCGCTGATCGCTCGGTTGAAGCGCTCATTCTCGGCGGTCGCCCGCGCAGCCACTTCGATCTTGGGCTCACCGGGCGCGGGTGCGTGGGGGATGCCGCTCACGGCGAGTTCGGATTGCTTGTCGCCCGAACGGTAATAGAAGCGCCGCTTCAGGCTGCAAGCCAGCACTGCCCCGAGAAAAAACGCGACGGCGAGCAATAGCCACGCCTGCCAAAGCAGCTCGGTCATAATTCCACTCCCCACAAATCCACGCGCGCACGTTACGTCCGTGCGTCAGTCTTCAACCTTGGCACATGCGATCCACGAAACGACGACACCGACGACAAATGCTGCGGCGGCGTACCAGGCAAGATTAGCGATGAGATAGTCCACTGCGCGTCCCCTGCTTTCGTATGGGCATCGGTGGCAGCGGTCCCGCGTGCGACGTGACCGTAAGCTCGATGCGGCGGTTCCTGGCTCGGTTCGCCTGGCTGTCGTTGGGCGCCACGGGCCTGCTATCGCCGTACCCAACGGCGGCCAGCCGCCTCGCGTCAATGCCCTTGTGGGCCAAGTAGCTAGCGACGCCGCGTGCCCGATGACGCGAAAGCACCTGATTGTGGCTTGGCTTGCCGCTGGCATCCGCATGGCCCGCAATGCGAAGCGACGCTTCAGGGCAACTTTTGAGAGCGGCGGCAAGGCCGTCGAGCAGTGATTTTCCGGGGCTGTCTAGGCGTGCATCGCCGCGTGCGAAGTGCACCTCCACACGTTGCGCGGCAGCCTTCACGTTGTCCGAGCAGACGGCGTCCGCGGCGATGTTGCCCGGCGGCAACGCAGCGGTCTCAAAGCGCGGAGACGGTGCGGGCGAGGTCGGCTTCGACTCGCTTTTTGCCGGGTCTCCGACTGCTGCTGCAGAAGCGCTTTTTGACGGCTCGATTACTGCCAGGACATTAGGTTTACGCTCAGGAATGTCGACGGACTTTGCAACCGTCTTTGGCGCATCTTGCGCGACCGGGACTGCACGCTCGGCCTTAGTGGGCGGCGTCTCATCGGTCTTACGCGAATTTGAATGGCTTGGGCTTCCCGTGACGGTTGCGACCTCCTCCGACTTACGCTGATGGATGTCAGGCGTTACGGACGGAGGTTTCTTTTCCGGCAAATCCGCGCGCGGCGCTTTCTCTGCTGCCGCGGCCTTTGCCATTTCGGCCGCTGCCGATTCAGAGGTGACCAGCGTCGGCTCCGACGCCGCGGTTCCGGCCGTCACCGACGGGGTCGTTTCGACCATTGCCGGGGCAAGCTCGGGCGTGGTGTGCCCGGTGAGCTTTTTCGCCGGGAGCGGCGGGGCGGCGGATGGGGCGACCTCGGCATCGCGCGCCGTCATCGCCTCAGCGGCCGGCTTCTCGGAGACGACAGCCGCCGGCACGGGGGCCGCAGCAATTTCGACGTCGCGTGCCTGAACGCTCGGAAGCGCAGCTTTCGTGTCGCTGGCGACCACAATCGCTCCGTGCGCGTGTTCCTCGATGGCCGGCACGGTTTCTTGGGGCGCATCCGCCCCGTGCACTACGGCGGCGTGATGGACGGCGTGCGCACCGCCGTCCGGCGCAAGACTGCTGATGACCGGCTCGGGTTGCTGATCCCCCAACACCCCATCGGGGCCGCGAAGCTCGCGAGACGGACTTATCGGCACATCGTCAATAGACGTGGGGCGAGCTGGGACCGGCGTTGGATCGGCTGGCGACACGGCGCCACGGGTGCGGACCACGCGGACGCCCCAGACGTCGCTCACCAAGGCCAACGCTTCGCGACGTTGCGGCTCGCTGGCCGGCTGCCCCGCGAGCAAGCCATCGCGCCCATCGAATGCGACCACGGCCCAATCGTGTCCGGCTGCCGCCAGCGCCACCTCGCTGCGATGCGTCAGGTCCGCCTCGATGGCAGAACGCTCGACCTGCACCGCTAACCAAGCGAGCATCGCTATCGGAATGAGACCCCAAAGCCACCGTCCCGGATGGCATCTCATGCGAACCGTGCCTCCGCCTTCGGCGCAGTTGTTTCATGCGGTCGAGCCCGGCGTCCGCCATCGGCTGGCCCAAGCTCCTCCCCCGGGGCGGCAGCTCGGAGATGGCAGCAGTCTCCCACAACGCCATGACTATAGAACAACCGGGGCACGGTTTCCAAGCCAGCGTCTTTGGCGCAATTCCGGAAAAGCTCAATTAGTGCCGTTGCTTGCGTAAGGGCACGGGCTCCGACGACGCCGGGACAGTTACGGTCTCTTGGCGGGCGGCGAACTCTGTCTCACGCATCCGCAGGTCCTCGTATCGCTCGGCGATATAGCCGCGCGTCAGCGGTACCGCGTAGGCGCTGCGGGCGCATTGAACCTGGAACACGGCGACGTTCTGGAAGCGGAAGGCGGCTTCGCAGCAGGCGAGGTAGAACTCCCACATACGGCAGAAGCGCTCGTCGTAGAGAGCCAGAGCCTCCGCACGCTTCTCCATAAAGCGCCGGCGCCAGTTCAGGAGCGTCTCGGCGTAGTGCATGCGCAGGCATTCCACATCGGTGACGATCAAGCCCGCCCGCTCCACCGCCGGAATGATTTCCGACAGGGCCGGCAGGTGGCCACCGGGGAAGATGTATTTGTCGAGCCAAGGATTGGGATACCACGGGCCGTCCATGTGGCCGATCGTGTGCATCACCATGATGCCGTCGGGCTTCAGGAGCTGACGGCACTTATCGAAATAGGCGTGATAGAACCGCGGCCCCACGTGCTCGAACATGCCGACGGATACGATGCGATCGAAGCTGCCTTCGACCTCGCGATAGTCCTGCAGCATGAAGCGGACGCTGTCATCGACGCCTGCCGCCTCGGCACGCTCGCGTGCAATCTGCAGCTGCTCGCTCGATAGCGTGATGCCGTGAACCTGACGCGCGCCGCCAATCTCCTTGATGTAGAGCGCAAGGCCGCCCCAACCGCTGCCGATATCCAGAACGCGGCTGTCGGGCTCCACCAGCAGCTTGGCGGTGATCAGTCGCTTCTTGGCGATCTGCGCTTCATCGAGCGTGCAATCGGGGCGTTCGAAATAGGCGCAACTGTACTGGCGGTCGGCATCGAGAAACATCTCGTACAGCCGATGATCGAGATCGTAGTGATGGGCGACGTTGCGGCGCGAGCGCCATCGGTTGTTGTTGCGGCTGACGGTGCTGCGCGTCAGATAGCGCAGCTTGCCGAGGACGCGCGCAGGAAGCGAGCGCTGCTCAGCCCTGGCGTCCTGCAGCAGAACTTTCAGGAAGTCGTAGATCGTGCCGCGCTCGACGATCAGGCGGCCATCCATGAACAGCTCGCCGAGGCGGAGTTCGGGATTGAGCACAAGAGCCCGCTGCGCGGCGGGGTCGAGGAAGCGGACGCGAACCTCCTCGCCGGTGCCGTCGCCGAATGTCCATTCGCGACCGCGCGCGGTGACGACCGTCAACGAACCGCGCTGCACGAGTTGCGAAAAGACCTTGCTGAGCAATCTTTCCATGACACGAACGTCCGCAACTTCAGCAAAACTAACGCGCTGGCGACGGCCTGCGCAAGCTTCCGAGGTCGAGGTGCGTCGGGAAAGATGCCGAACTGCGAGCATTGCCTAACATATGCGCAAAAAGTCAGTGCGGATCCTATCGATCCGCACTGACAGCATTCCTCTAACTTGCGCAGCATTCTCGAGGGGCACGACACCGTCGTTAAACGGATCGTTTGCCTACGTTATTCCGGGCGGACAGAGCGTGAGGCAGCGCCGAGCCGCCCGGCGGCCTCGTCCACCATGCGGGCGATGATGGCGGCGGCAGGCTCGATGCCGTGGATCAGCCCGACGCCTTCGCCGACGAAGGTGTTGCTGCCTTCGGGGTCGCCCTCGCCCCAAGCCTTGCGGTACTTGGCAGCCTCGTCGTCCGCGACTTCGGCCAGCGCTGCTTCGCGGCCATGCCATTTTACGATGAAGGCGTTGCGGATCACGCGCGCCGTGTAGCGCTGCGGCCAATCGAGCTTGCGTGCGAGGTCCATGACCTGCGAGCGGATCGTCTCGTCGCCCGTCACTGCCAGGGCGGCGGCGTGCATGCGCGGTCCAACGTTGGCTTCGTGCGACGCCCAAAGGCGCGATCCAACCAAAACGCCGTCGGCTCCGAGCGCCAGCGCGGCGGCGAGCCCGCGGCCGTCAGCGATGCCGCCGGCGGCGCAGAGCAGCGTCGACGGCGACTTCGCGGCGATGAGGTCGGCGACTTCCGGCACCAGTGTCAACGTCCCGCGGCTCTCGCCGTGGCCACCGGCTTCGGAACCTTGCGCAACGACGATGTCGGCACCGCAGTCGATGGCGCGCTCGGCGTCGCGGCGGGTCTGCACCTGGCAGATGAGCTTGGCGCCGCGCGATTTTATGCTTGCGGCGAAAGCGGCGGGATCGCCGAAGGACAGGAAGATTGCGCGCGGGTTGTGATCGAGCGCGAGGTCGAGCAGGTGGGGCTGCTTTTTCAACGCCCACGTGATGAAGCCGCACCCGACCGGTGCGTTGCCCGCGTTTTTCCACTCCGCCTGCAGCCAGCCGGCGTCACCATAGCCTCCGCCGATGAGCCCGAGCGCGCCGGCCGTCGACACGGCCGCGGCGAGCTTGCCGCCTGCGGCGAACGCCATCGGGGCGGAAATGATGGGATGGCGTATGCCGAGCGTGTCGGTGAGGCGCGTTGAAAGCAGCACGTTGGTTGCTCCGTTTCTTGTTGTTGTTGCGAGCCGCGTGGCGCAGCCGATGGCTGCCTTTGGTTCCCTGGATTACTGAGACATCGCCAGTTCCTGCATCATGCTGCGATGCATGGCGATGCCCTGCTCCAAAGATTGAGCGATGCGCTGCGAGCGATCGATGAACAGATCTGCCGCATCGGGCGGACAAACCTCGCGCGCGGTTTCCGCGAAGAGCTGCAGCCAGTGCGCGAAGTGATGATTGTCGATCTCAGGCAGCGCTGCGTGAGCGGGCATCGGGCGCCCCTTATAGGTTCCGGTGAGCAGCGTCACGGACGACCAGAAGCGGCAGAGCTTTTCGAGGTGCTCATCCCAATTATCGATCTTGGCATTGAAGATGGGGCCGAGCATCGGATCACGGCGCACCTTCGCATAGAAGGTGTGAACGAGGTCGTGGATCATCGGTTCGGTGACACCGGCGGCGAGGCCGGGTGCTTTGGGGTGGGGCGTTGGCGTCATGGTTCCCTCGCTGCGTGGCGAGGATATAGCAGGCGGTGACAAGAAACGGGGTTGATCCGCTTCAAACCCACGTGAGGTTTGCCGCAGCGATCAAACGATAGGCCGCGCCGATGAAAAAACGGCGCGACGAGTGTGGAAGGCTAGCGCGCGCTGCGGCGCGGCTTGCGGTAATAGCGGCGATCTCCGCCATTTGATAGACGCTCGCAAAAACGGCTATTGGTGCCGCTCAAGCAGCCGTAGCGCCGCAGAAGGTCCGCGTCATAAGCGTTGGTCGGACCGCCTGCACGCGCATTGGCGCGGGCCGCTTCGACGTCCCAATAGGTCTGTGCAGAGACGATGCTGGGGGCAGTCATGGCGAGGGCGGCTGCGGCGAGCGCCATCGATCCTGCGAGCCTCATTGTCATTACTCCATTTACCGGGGTCGGCGCGTCGTAAAGAGGTGTGGTCGTCGAGGAAGAAGATCAAGTCAGGCTGCGCGGGCGCCGTTGCGCCCGAGATAGCACAGGCGCATTAATGGCCGCTTCAGGGAGGGAGCGGCACATGAGCATAACGATTTACCACAATCCGGCCTGCGGGACGTCGCGCAACACTCTCGCCATGATCCGGCAGAGTGGCGAGGAGCCGCGCGTTATTGAATACCTCAAGGAGCCGCCGAGCCGCTCGACACTCGTCACCCTCCTCAAGGCCATGCGCATCACGCCGCGCGAACTGTTGCGGCGAAAGGGGACGCCCTACGATGAGCTCGGGCTGGCGGATGACAAGTGGAGCGACGACGAATTGATCGATCTCATGCGCGAGCATCCGATCCTCATCGAGCGCCCGATCGTCGTGACGCCCAAAGGCACGCGCCTGTGCCGCCCTTCCGAGCTGGTGCTCGGCATCCTTCCCAATCCCGACATTGGCGACTTCACCAAAGAGGATGGCGAGGTGGTGAAGTCGGGCCAGCGCTCCTAGCGATAAAAAAGGCCGGAGGATTGCCTCCGGCCAGTCAGCACACCTCGGGAAGGGGAGTGTGCACAGTCTAGGGTCTCGCGCGTCTACATGCGGACGCGCTTCTTCTCGGGATCGTAGAACGGGAACGGCACGACCTTCGCCTTGAAGCGCTTCTGCTTTCCATCGAGGCGGCCGATCTCCAGCTCGGTGTCGAGCGCGGCATGTGCAGTATCGACGCGCGCGAAGGCGACGGTCTTCTTCAATAGCGGCGAGCGCATGGCACTGGTGACGATGCCGACCTGGGCGCGGCCGACAAACACCGGATCGCCGTGCGAGGGCTTCTCGTTGCCCGCAACCTCGAGACCGACGAGCTTGCGCATCGGATTGGCGCGGCGGCGTTCGAGCGCTGCACGGCCGATGTAATCCTCCTCCTTCTTCGCAGGCACCGTGAAAGCGATGCCCGCCTCGAAGGGATCGGTTGTGGAATCGAAGTCATGACCGCCGAACACGAGCCCGGCTTCAATACGCACCATGTCGAGAGCGTCGAACCCGAACGGCTGCAAGCCAAACGGCTCACCTGCGGCCATGATCGCATCCCAGACCTTCGGCGCATCCTTCGGATGGCAGAACACCTCGTAGCCGAGTTCGCCGGTGTAGCCGGTGCGCGAGACGAGAACGGGGATACCCGCGACACCGCCGATGCGGCCGACTGTGAAGCGGAAGAGGCCCAGTTCGTCGATGGTCGGCCGGCCGGGAGGCGTGCCGACGATCTCGCGCAGTATCTCGCGTGAGCGCGGCCCCTGGACGGCCACGTTGTGGATCTCCGAGGTCGCCGTCTTCAGGCTGATGTTGTAGCTGGACTTCGCCGCCTGCTCCTTCAACCAGAGCAAGCTCGCATCGTCGCCGCCGATCCAACGGAAGTTGTTGTCGCCGAGGCGGAACAGCGTGCCGTCGTCGACCATGCCGCCGTGCTCGTAGCACATGGTCGTATAGAACACCTGGCCAACCGAAAGCTTGCGGACGTCGCGGGTGACGATGCCCTGTAGGAACTGCTCAGCATCCGGCCCCACGATCTCCATCTTGCGGAGAGGAGAAAGGTCCATGATCACCGCACGCTCGCGACACGCCCAATATTCCTCGATGGCGCCGGCGTTGGCGAAGCAGTGCGGCACCCAGAAGCCGCGATAGTCGCCGAAATTACGGGTGAGCTGTGACGTGCGCGGGTGGAACCCGCTTTCGCGCGTCAACTGGATGGGGGCTTCGGCAGTCATGCGGTGTCCGATCGAGCGCTTGAAGGGGGCGTCCTTGGGATAGACGCGCACTTGGATTTCAGTGAGGTGCCAACCGTTCGACGCGTCGATGTCGGATGGGCACGAGGAGGCGCCACAGACGAGATCCGTCAGCGCGCGCATGACGACATAATCGCCGGCGCGCGACCACGGCTCGTCCGACCAGATGTGGTTATGGCTGTCGACGTTGGTGTTGTAGAAGAAGTTGATCGCCGGCCAGCCGCTCAGCTGGCTGATCGGATCGTAGGGCTTCATCGCGTTGTTGAAGTTGTCCGTGCAGTTCGGGTGGCCGAAGTAGCCCATGTCCTCGTAGTAACGGGTCGTGCATGCGAGGTTGAACGTGTCGTGGCGACCGACGGTGTCCTGCACGATCTCGACGAGCGGGTTGCGATCCCGGTCGAAGAACTTCGAATGCAAAAGGCCGGGCACCGGGTAAGCGGCACCGTTCATCGTCCGCGTGGTGACGGCGTCGAGGCCCTGCTCGCGGCCTTCATCGAGCGCCTTGCGATTGAAGGCGATGAAGTCCGAGCACTGGCGGCCCTGCACGTCGATGATCTGAATGTACTCGCCTTCGTAAACCTCGAAGCTCTCGGCGCTCGCGATGTTGACACGGATATCCAGCCGCGGCTCGGCGATCGGGTCGGGCAGCGCGGCGACATTGCGCGGGCGCGGGGTGGCGCGCGTGATAAAAACGAGCACGTCGCTCGGAGGCGTCTGCTCCCAGACGAGCATCGGTTCGGCCGGGGCTCCCAGAACGACAAACGCGTTGTGCTGGGCCTGAAGTGACACCATCTCGCCGGCGGCTGCATCACGCGCAAAGAGCTGCGTCGCCTTTGCACGGCCGAGATCGAAGCCACGGCGAAAGAGGCCGAAGCGCACGCGTGCGGCATCCTCGGTGTCGGCTTCCAAGGCGCGCTGGATTCCGGCGGGCGCTTGCGTGCCCTTCAATCCAAAGGCCGCCAGGTCGCTTTTGCCCTGCTTTCCGAACGCGACGAACTCGATGGGCTGGCCACCCTCGAGCGAAGCGATCTCGAGGCGATCGCCGGCTTCGATTTCAAATGCTGCGGTGCCGCCGCCCTTCAGTACGTATCGTTCGACGCTCGGCTCGAGCGCCGATGCTCCCGGCACGATTACCTTCGGTCGAACAGGCGACGTGAGTACTGCCGTGCTCATGTCCTGGCCCCTATAGTCGGTCTTTTTTCATAGTGACGTTGCCGCAGCCGCGATCACGCGCGGCTGCGGTCATCACTTTTGTCTCAGTGACGCCAGCCGCTATTCGGCGGCCACCTTCGACGGCTGATTGAGGAATGCCTCCATCGAGTCGTCGAGCGCCTTCATCCAAGGCGTGTGGTGCACCGGCGCGAGCGTTCCAGTGAGCAGCGAGGTGTGTGAGCGATCACGGTAGGTCAGGATGTTCTCCATCTTGTGGTGCTCCCACTCCTTGAACATCTTGGCGACCCCGTCGACATCGAGGCGCGGATAGTCGGTCGGCGCCATCAGGTCGCGCACGTACTCGGTCTGGAAGTCGATGGCCTGGAATGCGTCCTCGAGGCCCTCTTCCATCTTGATCCATTTCTGGATGTCGTCGGCCATGGCTTCGAACGACGGCAGCTTGATGCGGCCAAGCACGACGTCGCGCGCATACCATGCCTGGGCGTCGAACATGTTGAAGGTGTAGTACTGATCCTGCATGCCGATGAACATCAGCTTCGGATTGCCGTACCAGACGATGCCCTTGTAGAGGTGTGGCGGATAAAGCCGGTTGCGCGTCTTGAGGCGGATGTTGTCCTCAAGGAACGGATGATGGTGCAGGTAGCCGGTGCACAGGATGATGGCATCGACGTCCTTCTTGGAACCGTCCTTGAAGTAGGCGGTCTTGCCTTCGAGCTTCTGCAGCAGCGGCAGTTCGGAGAAGTTCTCCGGCCACTTGAAGCCCATCGGCTTGGTGCGCCAAGAGAAGGTCACCGACTTGGCGCCGTACTTGTAGCACTGGATGCCGATGTCTTCTGACGAGTAGCTCGATCCGACGCACAGCACGTCCTTGCCGGCGAACTCGTCGGCCGAACGGAAGTCGTGCGAATGGAGAACGCGTCCAGGGAATTTTTCGAGACCGGGGAATTCGGGGACGTTCAGTGTCGAGAAGTGACCGGAGGCGCAGAAGACGTAGTCGAACTCGGACGATGAAAGCGTGTCCGTCTTGAGGTCCTTGATCGTGACGGTGAATTTGCCGGTCTTATCGTTGTAGCTCACCCAGCGCACGACCGTGCTGAGCTTCACGTAATGGGCGATGCCGTTCCGCTCGATGCGTCCCTTGATGTAGTCGTGCAGCACGGCGCGCGGCGGGAACGAGGGGATCGGACGCCCGAAGTGCTCCTCGAACGAGTAGTCGGCGAACTCCAGACACTCCTTCGGCCCGTTCGACCAGAGATAGCGATACATGCTGGCGTGTACCTGCTCGCCGTACTCGTCGGTGCCGGTGCGCCAGGTGTAGTTCCAGATGCCGCCCATTTCCTTCTGGCGTTCGTAGCAGACGATCTCAGGGATCTGCGCTCCCTTGAGGCGTGCGCTTTCGAAAGCTCTCAAAACGGCCAGGCCGCTCGGACCGGCGCCGATTACTGCAATACGGGTCATTGGTTTTTCGTCCTTCCTGCGAAACCATTTGAACATTTGCGAACCTTTACTGCTTCGGGTGCGTGCGCAGCCGCAGCGGGTCATAGAACGGCATCTTCACGACGACGGCGGCGTGATCGCCCTTGTCGTGCACGACAACCTCGGTTCCGAGCGCCGTGAATTCCGGCTTGATCTGCGCCATGGCGAGAGACTTCATCAGGTGCTGACTGAAGACCGTGCTCGTCACGACGCCGACTTCCTTGCCACCGACGGTGATCTTGGCGCCGGGCTCGATGGCGCGATCGGTGGCAACCTCAAGACCGGTGATGAGCGAGCGCTCTTTGCCCTTGCTGGCGAGCACAGCCTGCTTGCCGATGAAGTCCGGCTTGGAGAGATCGATGGTCCAGTCGGCGCGGACTTCCCAAGGCGTCGTGTCGCCGTGCGGCATGTCGAACGGATAGAACAGCAGGCCGCCTTCGACGCGCACGATGTCGAGGCACGTCCAGGAAACGGGGACGACGCCCTTCGACTTGCCGACCGCGAGAATGGTGTCCCAGATGTACGGCGCATCCGCAGCAGAGCAGAACACCTCGTAGCCGCGCTCCGCGGAATAGCCGCCGCGTGCAAGACGCACCTGCCGTCCGAACAGCGTCGTCGGCGCGTGGCGGAAATAGCCGAGGCCGGCCAGATCCAGAGGCGTGTGGGGCGCCAGGACTTCGAGCGCCAGCGGGCCCTGCAGCGACAGGATGTGGACGTCGTTGTCGCGCTCGATCTTGACGTCGAACTTCTCGGCGACCGGAAGCATGGCGTCCTCGAGCGAGCCACCACCGTGCGAGATGCGGAACTCCTCGGGGCCGTCGACATAGACGATGACGTCGTCAATGAGCGCGCCGGCCTCGTTGACGATGTTGCTGATGTGCGAGTCACCGACCGCTGCCTTCGAGACGTCCGACGTCAGTAGCTTGTTCAGGAACGCGAGCGCTCCTGGGCCCTTGACGTTCAGCATGCGCAAGCCGGACACGTCGATGAGACCGGCGCGGGTGCGAACGGCGGTGGTTTCCTCGTAGGGACACGTCGAATAGTTCTGCGGAATGGGCATGTCATTCCAGGCAGTCGACAGGTCCGATCCGAGCGCAGCGTGGCGATCGTTGAGGACGGACTGACGGGAAAACTTGCTGACGGTCATGGGGGTCTCGCTCCGATTGGTTTCTGTGGTTCGAATTTTTGGGGCTCCGGGGAAATCATCGGGCCACACACCTGGCGTCGTCGGCTCGCCGTCGTCGTACTTCGACAGCCAGTCGAGCGTCGTCGCGTGGTAGCGGGTGATGCCCTTGTAATCGACGAGCTCGGGCGGCAGCGATCCGAGCACGCGGTGGAACCGGCGCGCCCACTTCGGCACGGTGACGAGCTCTTTCATCTTGATGAGGTAGCAGCGGATCGAGAACAGGATCGCGTTGGAGCGCGGCAGGCGCCACAGACCCTGAAGCTCAACGCGCAGGTGCACCTTGTCGCCGACGTTCTCGGGCATGACGGTGGTGCGGTCGACGCCCCACTTGTCGTAGTTCTCGGGGCTCGTATCGAGCCGCGGGTTGATGGTCATCGTCCAGTTGAGACGACGCACCGGATGACCGTTCTGCAGATTGAGCAGGAACTTCAGAGCGCGTTCGAACACGCGCGCCTGATGGGCAAGCGGAACCGGGCCGTGCCACTCGGTGAAGTTCATCCCGACATCGAAATCGAGCGACCAGTCCGCCTGAGTCGTGATGATTCCGGCATCCATCCAGAGCTGACCGTCGCGCTGATCCTGCAGCGAGAAGTCGCCCTGGCATTGACGACCGATGTACTCCATCGGTCCGTAGGGCAGCGTCGAAGGATCACCGAATACGAAATGCTGGTCGATGCCAAGCGGGCGATTGATCCAGTGCCAGCGATTGCCATCCTGATTGAGCGTGAAGTGCTCAGGATACTTCGACGCCATCGACGTCATGAGCAGCTCGAGCATGTCCCACTGCGCCGGCATCATGTGCGGCAGCGCCTGGCAGCGCTTGGGGTCCTTCTCCAGAACAAGCGCGCGATCGCGCATCTCCGAGATGTAGTGCTCGTCGATGTCGATTGGGAATTCGTAGACCGAACCCTTCGGACCTCCCACATGCGGCTCGATGTTGACCGAGTACATGTACTTGTCTTCGTGGAAGGGGAACGGAAAGCGCTTGATCGCCGCCGGGCTGTTCGAGAACGTGAAGTCGTCCCTGAACGTTTCGTTCTTGAAAACTAGTCCCATACTTTATCCTCCAATTCTGCGCGACGTCGTTGATCACAGATCGAGCGTCAGCACGCCGCCCGAGGCGCGCGATACGCAGAGCATGATCTTGTCGCCGGCGGCCTTTTCCGCGGTCGTCAGATAGTGGTCGTTGTGCTCCAGCGTGCTGGAGCAGGAGACGACGCGCGTCTCGCATTGCCCGCAGGCACCGCCGCGGCACAGATACGGAGCCTCGACGCCGTTCGCCTCCAGGGCTTCGAGCAGGCTCTGCTGAGGGGCGACCAGAATGTCGCGACCGGAGCGGGCGAGCTTCACGGTGAAGGCGTTGCCTGGCGGCGGCGCGTTGAACTTCTCCGAATGAAGGCTTTCAACTGGCCAGCCCGCTGAGCGGCCCGTCTTCAGCGCCCAGTCGATCATCGCTGACGGTCCGCAGACGTACATGTGCGTGCCGAGCGGCTGACCGCTGAGAATTTTCTGGAGTGGGATCGCCTCGCCGAGGTCGTCGCGGTAGATCTTGACGCGCGATCCGTAGGTATCAGTGAGATACTGGCAGAACGCGCCGCGGGCGTTCGAGCGGACGCCATAATGAAGCTCGAACTCGGCCGCACTCGCCGACAGCTCCTTCATCATGGCGAGGAACGGCGTGATGCCGATACCGCCTGCGATGAGGACGTGCTTGCGGCCCGTCCGCACAATGGGAAACAGGTTGACGGGCTCGCTGATCTCCAGCTCGGTGCCTGCCACCACTTTATCGTGCATGAAGTGCGACCCGCCGCGCGACACTTCTGTGCGCAGCACGCCGATTTCGTAGCCACTCATGTCGCCCGGCGCGCTCGTGAGCGAATAAGCGTTCTTCCAGGTGTGGCCGTTGCCGTCATGCATGGTGACGATGACGTGCGACCCTGCCGAGAACGCCGGGAGCGGTCCACCCTGTGCATCGACCAGCCGGAATCGCTTCACGCCCTCGGCAATGTTTTCGACCTCAGCGACGCGCACGCGCCGCGTAGCGGATGCTGTCATTGGAATGGCACCTGCTCTGGAATTTCACCTGGAACTTCGGCGTCGACGCGCACGCCGATGAACGCCGCGTGGCGACGCGAGTAGTGGTCGCGCACGGTCAGAACCAAGCCGCAATGGGAACACTTGATCGGACTGACGGTGACGTTTTCGGTCAGCCCCTTGCAGTGGACGCATTGCACGCGGCGCTTCAGAGAGCCGCGATGCTCGGTGCGCACGGAGAGCTGATCGATGCCGAAGCGCATGGCGCGCTGGACCGTCGATCCGATCAGCGGCTCGGCACCGGCTGCGTAAACCCGCGTGCCCATCTGGGCGCGGAACAAACGCTCACCGAGCGCGGCGGCCGTGGCGTCGACGTTCGGGAACGCCCCGGTGCGCGCGGGTTGCAGTCGGGCGATCTCGAGTTCGATGGCCTTGGCGTCGGGATATTCCTCGGTGCAGAGGAGAACGGTCGCACGCCGCGCGAAGTCGGCATCCGCTTTGGCGAACATATCAGCCACTGCTGCGGCGCCGGCGCGATCGCACACGACGATATTGTTCGCGGCATAGAGATCTGGTTCGAGGCCCGGATAGACGGGGCGACTCTTTACGTCACTTGCAAGCAATGCGTGGTCTCCTTCCGGTGACTTCGGAAAAGAAAATGGCCGGAGCAGCGTGAACTGCTCCGGCCACTGGTGATCAGGCCGGCAGCTGGAAGAACCAGTTGGCAGCGAGCATGACGGCGACGCCGAGTGCGAGGGCGAGGTAGGGCAGGATGCCGGCACGACGCTTGCCGAGATCGGCCTGCGTCAGCCCGAGGTCCGCGAGCATGTGCTCGGGGAACTTGCCCTTGTCCTGGATGTAGTGCCGGAAAATGAACACCGGGACGATCAGCGAGGCGGCGATGAGCCCCGCCCACAGTGCCATCGGGTTCCACACCTTGGCGCCAGCACCGAGGAACACGGCGTTGACGAAGGCAAAGACGACACCAAGACCGAGGAGGAACGTCGGAGCCTTCCACGGACGAGGAACGTGCGCATTGTCGATGCGGTGGATCCAGCCCGAGTTCAGGTTGAGGAAGTTGAAGATGATGTAGCCGACGTTGGACACCGCCAGGATGAAGAAGAAGCTGGTGGCGTCAGCGCAGGCGATGGCCAGAACGATGAGGTTGACGGTGAGGTCGGTCCACATCGCGCGGGTCGGTGCGCCGTGCTCGTTGACGTGGCTGAGGTAGCGCGGCAGCCAGCCGTCGTAAGAGCCCTGGTAGAGCGTGCGCGAAGAGCCGGCCATGGCGGTCATGATCGAGAGCATCAGAGCGCAGATCATGAGCATCACGAAGGCGTTGGTGATCCAGCCACCGCCACCGCTCACCATGTTACCCATCGCTTCGGCGACACCAGAGCCATCGACGATCGGCGTCGCCAGCATGCCCTCAAGTCCCAGAACGCCCTGGAACGTGAACGGCACCAGCGAGAAGAGCACGAGACACAGAAGCCCCGAGAAGAGGATCGCGCGGACGGTGTCTCTCTTGGGGTCCTTGAACTCGCTCGTGTAGCAGATCGCCGTCTCGAAGCTGTAAGTCGACCAGGCCGCGATGAACATCGCGCCGAGAATCAGCGTCCAGCCGCCGATATCCCACGTGCCGAGTTCGGGCGCGTAAGCGGCTTTCAGTGGCTCGAGTGGCGTGTAGTTCGACCAGTTTATCTGGCCGGTCAGGATCGGCACCACGCCGACGATGAACATCGGGATGATGACCGCGAGGCCGATGTACTTCTGGACGTTCGCAGTACCGAGGATGCCTCGATGCTGGATGGCGAACGTCACAAGCATCAAAACCGCACCGATGAGGAACGCGGTGTTGAGCGAGTAATGCACCGGACCCAGCGAACCGTCGAACAGCGTCCATGTGCGGACGTGCGGCGTCAGAGCTGCAACGCCGTCAGCCGACAGAAGCGCGGCAACGGCATCGGTTGCCGTCTTGCCGGCATTGGCTGTCAGCCATTCGACAACACGCGGACTGTCAGCGGCGATGGAGCTGGCGTGGCTCTGCACCCAGGCCAAGACGGCAGGGCTATCGGCGGCGGGAATGGGCGCCACCGCGTTGAGGATGTAGGCCGCCGCGATCGAGCAGCCGAGCGACATCACAGGCGTCCAGGCGACCCAGTTACACCACACCGAAAGCGGCGCGATGATCTTGGAGTAGCGAACCCAGGCGGCCGCGCCGTAAACGGACGCGCCACCGGACTTGTTGGGAAAGAGACCGGCGATCTCGGCGTAGGTGAAGGCTTGGATGAAGCCCATTACCATCGAGACGATCCATACGAGAAAGGCGACCTTACCGGCTACGCCGGCAATGCCGCCTATCGAGAAGAGAACCAGGGCTGGAACGCCGCTGGCAACCCAGAATGCACCTTTCCAGTCGATGGCCCGGATCAGCTCTCGTGATTGAGCTGGCTGGCCGACGACGGGTGTCTGCAGAACCCCCGTACTCATGTGCGTCACTCCCTTTTGCCGATTTTTTTTCGAGCACGCGTCCTGGCCGACTGCCGTTCGTGTTTCAGGGTCTTCACGGGGCGGCCATTCGGACCCTGAACCGCAACCAACCACTTTTGACCAATCTTAACCAGAAAGTGCTTGACCGGTTGAGTGTAGATCAACGAAAATTGTGCGATCAAGCGAAAATGTTGCCTGTCGGGAAAGTAATTGAGGCAGCCACTGCATAGCCCTTAAGCAGGCAATCCTCGCACAATCAAGCTCATCAACTTGTTTTTCCTATCAAAAACTTTATTTGGTTTCGTTTGGTTGTTTTTGGTTGATTGCCTATGGATCGGGCGCTATTTTGGGGTGTGTCAAGGGTCGCACCGGGGGTCAAAACCGGCCTCAATGCCGCAGGCGCGAAGAGATCGGAGCCGGAGAATTTGGGTAGCAATTACTGGATGAAAGCGAGCGTCGATGGGCTCATCGCCATGGCCGATGGCCGCCCAAATGCTGCTGCGCACATATGGCTCGCAGCAGCCGGCGAAATGCCGCTTTCAGCCCCCCTAAGAGCCGCCGCTAACAATAATGTGGGAATTGCGCATCTCATCCGCGCAAATCGGCAGGAAGCCTCCCGTCACCTGGCGCTTGCGCAGCAGCAGTGGGCGTCGACGCGGGAGAGTATCGCTTCGCTCGACGCGCCCATCGCAACGCGCAGTTCGGCGTTTCACCTGCGGCTTGCCATCGATCATCACGAGGCGTTCACCGGCATAAGACGACGTCGCCTGAAAGAGCTCAGCGCGGGAGCTGAAGCCATCACGGCGTGGAACGGGCAAATTGCGCTTGCTTCAGAAGCAGGCGGCAACGCCATGCGAGCGGATCAGAGTATGATCGACGCGCTCGCTGCTGCGTACGGTCCGCAATGTCCGGACATCCAGATCCTCAGCGAGCCGTCGATGACGGATGGTGTGTTGAAGGCCTACCGCAGCAAGGCTGACGCGCTAACACGCTCGGGACCACGGCTTCACCTGGATTCGGAAGGCGGCGCTGCCGATATCGAATGCGCCGCGCGCATTACTGTCCTTCTGCACAGCGGCCTCCTCGCCGGATCACCATTCAACGAAACGGGTACGACACGATGACGGACTACAGCATAGAGGGCCTGGTAGAGACGCCGCCCTGGGATCGGGACATCACGACCCAGCCGATGGTGAAGCAGAGCGTGAAGTCCATCGCGACGAGCATCTTTGGTCGCATCTCATCAGGGCTCTATCCGTTCGGCACCCGCATGCCCGCAGAACGCGACCTCGCAGAGACCTTCGGAGAATCACGCGCGACGGTGCGGCTCGCCCTCGATTTTCTGGAGACTTATGGCGTCGTTGCGCGCCGACCGGGCAGCGGGACGTTCGTTGCCTATCGCTCCGATACGACCCGGCGCGCAGGGACTGAGTCCGCCGGATACCTCAACGTGAGCGCGCTCGCCGAGACGGTGTCGCCGTTCGAAATGAACGTCGCAGAATCCATTCTCGAGCCGGAAATCGTACGCCTCGCGACGATCTACATGTCGGTGCGCGACTTGACCCAACTCGGGCAGCAGCTGGCGCAGCTCGAGGCGATCGTGACCGACGCGGCGGAGTTCGCGGAGATCGAAAAGCAGTTCATGATGACGATCTGCGAGGGGACGCATAACTCTCTGATCGTGGCCATGTACCACATCATGCACGAGGTCCGGCGCCAGCCGCAGTGGTGCGCCAACAAGAAGCGCACGCTCACGCCGGTGCGGATCAGAGAGGCCCAGCGCGCGCTGCGATCGCTGTATACGGCGCTGGAGCGGCGCGACGTCGACACGGCCGTCGAATGCATGCGGCTCTACATTTCCACCACACACGAGGACATGATCTACGCGTCTCCTTGATTAGCGACGCGAGTGGAGAGAGGTTTTGAGTGCGGCGTGCGTGGCGCAAGCTGAGATCCGGCGCTCGCGCCGGGCGCCCTTGGCGCCTTGCCGCTGCGCGGCGGTTGAGTGACGCGAGTGGAGAGAGGCTTTGTGTGCGGCTGCCGTAGCCCAAGCTGGGAGCCGGCACTTGTGGTTACATGCGCTCGTGCGCCAGGGAGGCTGCTTCAGCCTCCTGCCGCTGATCCCACATCAGGTTCATGGCGCGCAGGTGCTTGATCAGTACGTGCTTGTTCTGCCCCCACCAGCGGATGATCGAGGAGAACTCCTTGATGCGTGCGCGGCCGTCCTCGATGACGACGACCGGCCAGTCGCCAACCAGGGCATTATCGATCCCGAACAGCTCGCGGCCCCACCAGATGGCCTCACCGAAAGCGTGGTGGCCAACGCCGCCGAACTTCATCATCGAGAGGACGGGAAACGGCTCGAAGGTGCGCGCCCGCTGCACGGCGTTCTTCCACAATTCGAGTGTCGAGACGTATTCCCATGACACGGCGCTCCATGTGCCGGGAAAGCGGGCGCAGAACTCGGCGTAGAACTCGTTGGGGTTCTCGAAGTTGATCTGGGAGTCGTTGAGGCGCGGGTCGTCGAAGTCGGGAAACTGGAAGACGAAGCCTTCCATGAACTCCTTGCTCGTGTGCGCGACGATCTCCTGATAGTTGTCGGCCGTGCATGAGATCATGCGCCCCTTGAAGCCACGCTTGAAGGCTTCCTTGGTGAGCGCGTGAAGGAACGGCTCGTAGACCGTATCCCAGCACAGAACGTCCGGTTTCTTGGCCATCAGCTTGTCGACGATGGCGCCGAAGTCGGTCGTCTCGATGGGGAACAGGTGCTCCTCGACCAGATCCCACCCGGCCACCTCGAACGCGGCGCGGTAGGTGGCGATCGACGGCAGGCCGTGCAGGTCGTCCTGCGCGCACATGGCAACGGTCTTGATGCTCGGGTCCTGACGCGCGAGCCAGTCGACGCCGGTCACGTTGTAGATCGGATGCACCTCGCTCGGCGCTACGAGGGTCGGCGCGTCCGGCGTCAGATCGCTGGGCAGCAGCGTCGCCACGGGCATGCGGTGCCGGTTGACGAGATTGCGGACGTCATCGGTAAAGTCGTTGCCGCCGAGCATGAGGATGAACTTCACGCCATCCTCATTGATGAGCTTCTTGGCGCCGGCGAGGGCCCGGTCGGGCTCGAATCCGGTGTCGTGCGGCACGAGATCGACCATGAAGCGGCGCATGCCGACCTTGATACCGCCGGCGGCGTTGACGCGGTCGCGCCAGATCAGGGAGCCATTGAGGCCCGGCTCAGCCCAGGATTTCAGCTTACCGGTGAGGGGAGCCAGAAACCCCACCTTCAGGACTGTTCGAGATTCAAGGCCATAGTCGGCCATCGCGAGGGAGAGTGCTGAAGCGAGCGAGCTTTTTGAGCGTTGAGCCATGTGTCGGCCTGGTTGTGTCACCTTAAGAGGGACCGCTCCGGACGGCCCCTGTCAAGATTCTTCGAGTGCCTAGGTACGGTTATCTCTCCACGTGCAGCCGATGCATCAAATGATATGCGGCCGGCCGCGCCGCGTCGTCCCCCCTCTCAGTATTCCCATCCCAAGCGCCTGGGACGACCGCAAGACCTCCAAAGGTTTGGGTTGTCGGAAAAGTGTCATGCGCAGCCAATAGATTGCCGGTGGCTGCCGGCGGGGACGGCGCTTCTGTTTCATGGATAGGATCGCATGGCCAACGACCACAGCGCGCCGGGCGCCATAACCTGCGCGCCGGAGGCTGTCACGGGGCCTGGGGCAGCGCGGATCGTGCGCCAATTCCGCCAAATCGTGCTGTGGCCGATCCAGCTCATTACGCAGCCTACCGATCGCCGCCGCGAAAGTCCGGACGTGCTGTTCGAGCGGCTCGGGGGCGGCAACTGGGAACTCGTTGACGACGAGTTCGGCGTCGAGGGCGATGCCTTCCAGGAGCGGCACTATCGCGAGTTCGTTGCGTTCCTGCCGCACGTGCAACGCTTCCTCTATGGCGATGCGCCCGGTTCTCTCCGCGGACTTGGCAAAGGCGACGCCCCGTTGCGGGTTTATCGGCGCACGGATGTCGCTGCGGTCCGCATGGTGCTTACCGAAGGTGCCGCCGCGGTGACGTGCCGGGTGGCGCACGTCGACCTGCATTTCTTCCACGATGTCGACGCGGTCATTCTCGCATTCGAGTTCTACGCGAGCGACCTGCCGCTGAGCGTCGTCAACGACATCATGTATCGGTTCGGCCGCGCCTATCCGCCGGGATGGACAGAGACCGGCGAAGCCTTGCACTGCCCGGTCAGCGTCGAATGGCTCGACAAAGACGGCAATGTGCTTGCCGCTTCAGACTACGAGCGGCGCGAGCGCTACCTGTCGTTTGTGGGGCACCAGCGCACGGCATGCTTCGCCGCGCACTGGGAATTTCTGCTGAAGCCGCTGGTGCCTGAAAGCTCGCGCAGCAAGAGCCCGCTGTCATTCCGGCAGATCGAATACTACCGCATGCCGGTGATGACCTACCTGACGCTTGAGCGCGCGTGGGAGGTGCAGCGCGCCGATTACATTCGTCTGGCCTTCGCGACAGGTCAGGGCGTCAATGGCGATGCACCCTTCGCCGAGCGGTTCCTGCGCGATTTCGAATCCCGGCACTGCTATGACCGCTACTATCACGAAGGTGTCGAGACGAGCGGCGTCAGCGCACGCTTTCTCCTTTCGGGGCACGCGTTCACCATTATCGCGGACGGCAATGCGACGCGGCTCGAAGACAATGAGCGCGGCCTTTTGGGGCAATTCCGCCATCAGTATTTTCTGCTGTTCCTCATCAGCCACTTCCACAAAGCGGCGCTGCTGATGCTGTCGGACCGGCTGGTCGCGGCCATCAAGCAACTCGAAATGCAAAGTGCCCAATCCTCGCAGGGCTTCCGGAGGGAAACCTTCCGGCTGCAGGAAGCGTTCATGCGTTTTACCCAGCGCTACTGGTTCACGGAAGTTTCCGACCAGGCGCAGACGCGAGACCTCTTCCGCATGCAGCGCACGCACCTTGGTAACGAGGAACTGTACAAGGAGCTGCGCGGCGAGATTTTCGACATGGTGCAGTACCTCGACAGCGACGTGCTGCGGCGACAAAGCGGAACGATCCACCGCCTGACCGCCGTCACCATCGTCGGCCTGGTGGGGACGATCGCCACCGGGTTTCTCGGCATGAACCTCATCGATGAGACGAGCGCGCCGATCGGTCTCAAGCTGGCCTACTTCGGCATCGTCGGTGCGGCGGTCACCGTGCTGACCGTGGCCGTCGTCGTGTTCTCGCGTCCTCTAACGGCGCTGCTTGACCGGCTATCCGGCGAACGCTCCTAACAGCATGCAATCCATTTCAACCCGCAGGAGAGAAGAGTGAGCAACGATACGCGCGCCAGAGACACCAACATGCGGGTTCGCGCCGATCTCGTGGACAGCTTCGATGAGGAGCTGGAAATGGAGCTCGACGACCGGCGCCTTGAAGGATTGCTCGACGGATTGTCGGAACACCCCGAGCCGGAGGGCGTCGACCGGCAGCTCTACTTCAAGGAGCTGTTCCGCCTGCAGACCGAGCTGATCAAGCTTCAGGACTGGGTGGTCGCGCAGAAGCGCAAGGTCGTCGTCATCTTCGAGGGGCGTGATGCTGCGGGCAAGGGCGGCGTCATCAAGCGCATCACGCAGCGGCTCAATCCGCGCGTCTGTCGGGTCGCAGCGCTACCTGCACCCAGCGAGCGCGAGCGCACCCAGTGGTACTTCCAGCGCTATGTGAGCCACCTGCCGGCGGCGGGCGAGATCGTGCTGTTCGACCGCTCCTGGTACAACCGCGCGGGTGTCGAGCGCGTCATGGGCTTCTGCACGGAAGAAGAGTGCGAGGAGTTTCTGCGTACGGTGCCGGAGTTCGAGCGCATGCTCGTTCGCTCCGGGATCACGCTCATCAAGTACTGGTTCTCCATCACCGACGAAGAGCAGCATTTCCGCTTCTCGATGCGCATCCACGATCCGTTGAAGCAGTGGAAGCTGTCACCGATGGACCTGCAGTCGCGCGTCCGCTGGGAAGCATACACGCAGGCCAAGGAGGCGATGCTTCAGCGCACCAACATTCCGGAGGCGCCGTGGTGGGTCGTCGAGGCGGACGACAAGAAGCGTGCGCGCCTCAACTGCATCCACCATCTGCTGACGCAGCTTCCCTATGAGGAGGTGAAGCGCGCTCCCGTGGAACTGCCCGCGCGCACCTATCATCCCGACTACCAGCGCCATCCCGTGCCGCGCGAGATGTACGTGCCGCCGATCTACTGACCAACAAAAAAGGCGGGTCGCGATTGCTCGCGACCCACCTGCTTTTTCGTGCCAGCGTCAGTCTCAGGCGGCCTTGGCGTAGTAGTTCTTGAGGCCGTTCATCACTGCGGCCTTGTCGAACTCGGCGCCGAACGCGAGCATTTCGTCGGCGAAGCGGCTGACGATCTCGTCGATCTGCTCAGGCGAGAGCTGGTTCAGGATGCCGATGCGCACCTGCACGGGCTCCGAGAGCGTCGGCCAGATGCCGAAGCCCTTGGCGCGGGCGCTGGCGACGAGATCCTTCTCCTTGCCCTTGAGTTTGCTCGGCAGGTTGAGCACGACGAGGCTCGTCATGTTCGAGGTCACATCGCAGCCCATCGCCTCGACGGCCTGACGCAGCGCCTTCTCGTGATAGGCGTAGTCCGAAGCCTTCCGGCGGCGCCCGTAACCGAGGATGATGCGCAGCGCCTCATGGAAGGCAGCAACGGCGTAGCACGAATGCGTCTGGTGATAGACGGCGTTCGGGACGTCCTTGCCGTCGACGATGCCCCAGTGGCGCGCGTCGAGGACCGGATGGTGCACGTAGGTGCGGCTGCCGCGCTTCTTGACGACCTCGATGGCCTTGTCGGTGAAGCTGACAGGAGCGTAGGTGAGCGGCAGGGAGAGGACGCCCTTCTGCGGACACGAGGCCCAGGCGACGACGCCCGGATAGTCGTCGATGTTGAAGTCGGCGACGCCAAGGCTCGACACCGCGTCAACGATGCCCATCACGCCGTGCTTCACGCAGGCGTCAGAGAAGCCCTTGAGGTCGTTGATGCGACCAGAGCCAGTTTCCCAATGGGCCATGAACGCCCACATCGGCTTGTGCTTGGCAAGCTCGGCATCGACGGTCTCGCCGGTCACGGACTGGCCGTGCGGGGTCTCGACGATGGTGACGCTGGCGGCCTTCGGGTTGAGAGAGTCAGCGGCCAGCTCTTCGGCGGTGGCGGCCTTCATGCGGATCGTGAGGCTGTCGATGCCCGAGAAGGTGCCGTTCGGGAAAGCAACGACCTTGTCGCCCGGGAGGATCAGCGAGAGCACGCAATCGAGGCCGGAGAAGCCGGTGCCTGCGACGCCGTACGTGTAGACGTTCTTCGTGCCCCAGAGAGCGCGCAGCATCTCCTTGGCCTCAAGCATGCCGCGCACCACATCCTTCTGCATGTGGTCGGCGACGCCGGACTTGGCGAAGCGCTCGAGCACGCGGGGATCGGTGTTGCCGGGGCCAGGGCCGGCGGCGAGCGTGTTGGGGATTTCCAGAGGCGGGAAGGTTGTCGTCATTGTCAGGTCCCAAGGTTGGCGATTGTTATTTGGTCTTGTCGTTCTAAAGGCCAGTAGCCCTGTTGGCCGCCGGCCGGTATGGCTGTAGATGCCCGAGCTATTGTGCCGGACTATAATCCGCCCTGTTGATAGCCGGTCAAGGCCGCGCCTGTCAGGGTGAAGACTGCGGCGCTTTCCCTCATCCCCGACCATGGCGCCCGAGCCGTTGCGGCGCGAGGAAGCTTATCCGCAGCCGCCGGTGATCCAAAGACGCTGATCGGGTCGGCCGGACCAGCTTGGCAGGCAAATGAGACAGGTGTCTGGCGGAGCCGGAGGGATTCGAACCCTCGATACGCCTTTACAAGCGTATAACGGTTTAGCAAACCGCCGCCTTCAGCCTCTCGGCCACAGCTCCACTGGAGGTGCCCTAATAGAGGCGGGGTGGACCGATTGCAAGCCGTGTAAGCACGTTGGCTGTTATCGGCGCGGTCTTGACGCGTCCTGCACGGCGCCGCATCGTCCGAGTGGTGGGTAGATAAGGCTCTGAAGAAGCCGGACCCAGGGGGACCATTCATGCAACGGCATCTTCCACCCGCGATGGCCGTGCTCGCGATGGCCGTGCTTTCGGGCGCTGCGTCGGCGCAGGAATATTGCGTCACGTGCACAGGCCCCGAGACCATGTACCGGTGTGTGATCGGGGGCGAGGCATCGCTGGCCGCGCGCTCCTCCCGAGCACAGTTCCTGTGCATAACAGAACTCGCGAAGGCCGGCGGTCACGCAAGTTGCAGCGCGGCACGAGGACAGGCGACGCCGTGTCCAGGCGAGACGCGCACCGTGATGTTCTCGTTGGCCGATCCGAATGGGATGCCCGCTGACGCGACTGCGCCGGTGCCGATGGGGCAGCCTTCGCCGCCGCCTGCAGCAGCGGTATCGCCTTCGCCCGGTCATGGTCTGGCGCCGGTGGAACTGCCGCCGGTTGAGCACCAGCAGGAGCCGCTACCACCCCCGAACGAGACGGCAGCGAACCCGGCCCATAACACCCAGAAGCCGAACATGGTCGAGGACCTCGCCAACAAGACCGGCAAGGCCGTGACCGATACCGGCAAAGCGGTGGGCGGGGCCGTCAAGAAGTCGTGGGACTGCGTGACGTCGCTGTTCGGCAATTGCTAGCCGCAGGCGGCGCCTCCCCTGTTAGGGCCAGACGCCGAGCCGTCAGCTAGTGCCGTGCGAGCCACTCACGCGCCAGACGCTGCGCGCGTGATATCTGTATCCTCGACATCTCGCGGGAAATCTCGCTGCGATACTGGCGGGCATCTTCATTGCCGCGCATCGCTGCGAGATTGAACCACTTGTGCGCCTCGACGAGGTCCGTATCCACATCCCGGCCTACGCAATACCTAAGGCCGAGTTGGAAAAGAGCATCCGGCGTTGAGCCGTGATCGGTGCTCTCTTCAATTCCGTATTCAGCTAGTTGTAGCCGTGCCATCTGTCCCGCCCGTACGCCATACACATGCGGCCTGAACCGCTCGAGCTCTGGATTACGAGAATGTCAGAGGAGAAATGAAATCTGGTAAATTGCGAAGTATCCGAGAAGTGAACGGGTAAGGGTGTTTCGCTCCAAATCAGGGCATTGGCGTCGCTTCAGAGCAGCGCGCAAGCACTCCTTCACTCTGCCGGTTACCAGCGGCTAACCATAACCAAGGGCGCTTTGATTTAGGGCACCAGAACGATCGAACCCGTCGTCTTGCGCGCTTCGAGGTCACGGTGCGCCTGCGCTGCGTCTTTCAGCGCGTATGTCGTCGGCTCAACTTTGATGGCGCCCTTGGCGATCATCGCAAAGAGATCGGCAGCGTTGGCCAGAAGGTCGGCGCGCTGTGCGGTGTAAGCCATCACGGTCGGCCGCGTCGCAAACAGCGAGCCTTTGACCGACAGCAGCGTCATATCGAAAGGCGGCACCGGGCCTGACGCATTACCGAAGCTCACCCAAAGGCCCTTCGGCTTCAGGCAGTCGAGCGAAGAGGGAAACGTGTCCTTGCCGACGCTGTCGTATGCGACATCGCACATCGAGCCGCCGGTGATCTCGCGCACGCGGGCAACATAGTCCTCTGTCCGATAGTTGATCACGTGCGTGCAGCCGGCCGACTTCGCGAGCGCTGCCTTCTCGTCGCTCCCGACCGTGCCGATCATCGTGGCGCCCAGCGCCTTCGCCCATTGGCAGACGATCAGGCCGACACCACCGGCCGCCGCATGGAACAGCATCACGGTTTCAGGTGTGACGTGGTAGGTCTCGCGCAACAGGTAGCGCGCGGTCATCCCCTGCAGCATGATCGCGGCGGCGGTGACGTCCGATATGTCGTCGGGCAGTTTGACGAGCCGGTCCGCGGGAATGAGACGCTCCTCGGCATAGCCGCCAAGCACGGTCCCGTATGCGACCCGGTCCCCAACCTTGACGTCCGTCACGCCGGGGCCGACCGCCTCGACCCGGCCGGCGCCCTCCATGCCTATGACCGCGGGGAGCGCCGCGAGCTTATAAAGGCCGGTGCGGTGGTAGACGTCGATGTAGTTGAGGCCGATGGCGGTCTGCCGGATGCGGGCCTCGCCGGGGCCGGGCTCGCCGACGTCGACCGCCTCCCATTTCAGCACTTCTGGGCCGCCGTTCTCGTGGATGCGGATCGCGTGTGCCATGTTCCGGCCTTTCCTGCCCAACGTTGCCCATTTCGCCTTGACGCGGCCATTTAGGCCTTCTACGGGCTTAATCGGCGCGCCGACAAGGGAGCAAGAATGAATCTCTACCGCCGCCGGAACCTGCCGGTCCTGCTTTTGCTTTTCGTCCCTGTCGCGCCCGTTGGTTGTAGCGGCCCGAACGTCACCTCCGGCTCAAACTCCGGTCTTACCTGCGTCGACGATTCGAGCGACTGCGTCGCCAAGCGGCAGCGCACGCTGAAGTATCTCGTCGACGACAACGATCGCGCCTGGGTCAAGGCGCATGCGCCAGCCGAGGCTTATGCTTCGGGCGTCCGGCTCTTCGCGCTGAAGAGCAAGAAGAAAGAGCTCTCCTGCGATGAGCTCGCGCACGGCAAAAACGAGGCGGATCGGGCCCCCGGCGTTCTGCGTTCATCGAACACGCTCACGCCGGCGCAAGTCTCGCGCGGCATCATGCTGGCGAGCGAAGTCTCACGAGAGCTGGGCGCTGAGATGAAGCGCCGGTGCCAGAGGGGCTAGCCCGTGTGAATGTCAGCGTCCGCCATTCTCTCCAACGCACGGTTTAGAGCCTCTCGATAATGGACAGCTTCGTCGACACGGTTCTCTCGCTGGTGAAACAAGGTGAAGGCTGGGCCATCCCGATTGCCTTCATCGTCGCGTTCGGCGAGTCGCTGTGCTTCCTGTCGATCGTCTGGCCGGGCTGGGCGATCCTTACCGGTCTGGCAATCCTGCTCGCAGCGAGCGGCGTCGGCTGGCCGATCCTCATAGGAGCGATCATTGCCGCAGGCCTTGGCGGCGTTGCGGGCTATTCGCTGTCCTACTGGGTCGGGTACCGATTCAAGGATAGCATCGGCAATGTGTGGCCGTTCACGACACATCCGACGCTCATCCCGCGCGGCGAGGCGTTCTTCGACGAGCACGGCCTGTGGAGCGTGTTTCTCGGCCACTTCGTCGGCCCCGTGCGGGCCGTCATCCCAGTCGTCGCCGGCATGTTCCAGATGCCGCAGATTCCATTCCAGATCGCCAACGTTTCCAGTGCCTTCATCTGGGCGGTTTGGGTGATCCTGGGGCCCGTGCTCTTCGTCAACAATCAGGACGCCATCTTCGCCTTCATGCGCGACCATGAACTCCTGGTAGCACTCACCATGTTCGCGCTGGCGTTTGCCAACGGCGCGGCGCTGCCGATGCTGTTCGTGCCGGTGCTGGGGCTGTTCGTGTTCGTTGGCGGCGTGCATCTTTATGCAGGCGGATCGTTCTGGCCGATCTTCATTGCCGGTGCCGCCGGCGCGTTCGCAGCCGACCTGTTCTTCCATCGTGCCGGGGCGCAGGCGAATGGCGACTTCAGCGATGCGTGGTACGTCAACGACCATGGCCGCGGTGTCGCCGACGCGCGCTCATTGGTCCAGCAGGACGGTGTGCTGGGCGTCGTTACCAGCAAGCTCTACGGCATGCGCCGGGCTCTCTATCCGATCGCTGCCGGCGCGGAAGGCATGGCCATTGCGCCGTTCGCGATCGCAAGCGCCATAGCGGCGGTCATCTGGTCGGGCGTGCTGCTGCTTCCGGGGCTTGCCATTCGCGCCCTCGTCGGCTGAGACCTCAGGTCGTTCTTGCCTCAGGCCGTTCTCGTCACGACCGCATAGGTGGAATAGCCGCGATAAAGGGGCTCGTAGTGCACCTCGAAGCCCGGCATCGCACTGACGCGTCGCAACTCGGCCTCTAGCTCATCGCGGGGCGTGACGGAAAACTGCGCGAGCCAGGAGCGCAAGCCGCGCTTGAACCATCGCGGCAGCCGCGCCTGGTCCCCAAAATCCACGATGAACAGCTTGCCGCCCGGAGCCAGCGCATCCAACGCCTCCTGAAGCGCCGGGCTCCAGGGCGGGATCATCGAGAGCGCGTAGGAGATGAAGATCCGGTCGAAGCCCGGAACGCCGAACAGCGTCGCAGGATCGAAACTCGTCGCATCGCCGTGGGCTATGTTGATGCGGGCGTCGAGACCGGCACGCTGGATGGACGAACGCGCGGTTTCGAGCATCGCATTCGAGATATCGAAACCGTAGAAGCGCGCCTCGGGATAGCGGCGCGCAGCTCCGATGAGGTTGCGTCCGGTACCACAGGCGACCTCGAGGATCGTGCCGCCGCGGGGCGGATCAAGGTCGGCGATCAGACGATCGCGGCCGAGCAGGTAGTACTTGCGCGTCGCATCATAGACGTACCGCTGGTAGCGGTAGATGGCGTCCATGTGCTGGGCGGCCGAAGCTCCTGTCTCCGCCACGGGCGATCCTCTCAGGCCGTCAGCGTGTAGAGGTGGAAGCCGCCGTAGATCGAAGAGCGATCGCGGGTGGTCATCTCGCGGCATGTCTCGCGATCGTAGCTGAAGCGCGAGAGGATGCGGTCGGGCACGCGGCCGGGCAGGATGGTTTCCTCGCCGGCGGTGCGGAAGATGACGCGGGCGCCGGGCTTCGCGGTGCGAAGGATCTCGCTCCACAAGCCGCCGAGCTGGGAGTCGGTCATCCAGTCCTGGGCGTCGAGGAGCACGTAGGCGTCGAGCGAGGCGGCCGGCTTGGACGCCAGATGCTCGGTGAGAGAGGCGTGGACGACCGACACGTCCTGGCTGCGCTTGCGCAGCTTCGGGAAGCTGTCGGCCTGCAGATAGGGCGGCAGCGGGGCCGCGGCATCGCCGGCCGCGTAGCTGCGACCGAAGGCCTGCCAGGCGAAATAGTTGTCTTTGAGGTCGAAGTCGCAGGCGAGACGCTCGAGGCGCTTGAGGAGCACGTCGGCCATGCTCGCTTCCTTGCCCTTCAAGGCTTCAAACTGCGACGGCGGAATGCCGAGCCCGAACAGTGCCGATGGCTTGTCGAGCAGCCAGCGGATGTGGCGGCGCGCAAAGAGCGGTGCCAGCTCCTCATCGAAGATGCGGCGCTGCTCGGCGCGGTCTGCTGCGGCGACGATCTTGCGCGGGTCCTTGCCATGCATGCGCGCCAGCAAGTGGCCGGCGGCGATGAAATTGCCCAGAAGGCCGTGGCGGTAGACGTTGGTCGCGAAGTAACCGATGCGGCGGCGGCCGATGCGGTCGCGCGATTCCCAGTATTTGCGGGTTGCGGCATCCAGGTGCGGCTGCAGATAGGTGAAGTACGTATCGATGTTGTCCTGCCGGTTGGCCTCGGCGAAGAAGGCGCGGAAGGTTTCATAGTTGGGCAGGTTCGCGAGGGCGGCGACTTTCAGCTTGTTCAGCGCCACGTGAGCGGGATTGAGATCGACGGCCGTGATCTGAACGGGAGCCGCTGCCAGATAGCTCAGGACGTTACACCCGCCCGACGCGATTGCGACGAGATGCTCGCCTTCCTTGAGACGGAGGGCCTCCAGGTCGACGACCGGGTCCTCCCAGATCTGGGGGTAGACAAGGCCACTGAACGCGAGGGTGAACAGACGCTCCTGCATGCCCTGCCGGGTCGTCGCCTTGTGGCGATGCACCGCCTGCCGCAGGCGCTGATTGCGCTCGCGCCCCAGAGGCGCTTCATCCGCTGCGATCGCGTCTTGGGTCGAGGCCATGCTGTCCCGTCTATCGTTATTACCGCCAAAGCTGACGCTGCTGGCGTCCGACCGGTTCGGCTAAGGGAGTCTTGTTACGGATTTATGTCAAGGAATGCGGCGGGGCGGCTGTGGACACTTGCGTCGCAGGCGAAGATGACCTAGAGGAGCCGCTCCGCGCTTCGACGGCCTCAAGGCTCGGGCGCTATTCCGGTTCCTGGCCTTTTTTGGCCAACGCCCAATCTGGTGGATCATGAGCACTCGTAGCCTCCGCAACGTCGAAACCCGCAAGAAGAAGGCGCGTCGCGCCATTCCGCGTGCCAAGACGACCCGCAACCAGGGCAACACCGGTGCCGGCCGCAAGCGCCTCAAGAAGGCTGCCGGTCTGCGCCGTGGCGCCAAGGCTGCCCAGGCCTAATCACACAAGTCTGCGATCTGATGCCACGCCGGCGAGGTCCCTTCGCCGGCGCGGATTTTTGTTGCCCGGCGCTATCTATGGCGGCCGGATGCCGGTTGCTCAGGGTGAGAGCGCTGCATACGTAAAGTGGGCAGCTCCCCTCACCGGACATCCGACCGCATGACCCGAGTCGCGCCCCTCGATCCCAACCGCTTCACGTCGGCCATCCCGCATTACGTCAATGGCCGGCCCCGATACTCGGAACGGCTGGTCGGAAAGCTCGCGGTCGAGACCGGACTTGGACCCGGCTCGCGCGTGCTCGATCTGGGTTGCGGTCCGGGCTCCCTGACGCTGCTGCTCGCACCGTATTGCGGCACGCTTATCGGGATCGATGCAGATCCGGCGATGATCGCTGAAGCCAGGCGCGCGGCGGAGACTGCCGGCGTCAAGGTGGATTGGCGTGTCGGCACGTCGTTCGATCTCGACCAGTCCCTGTCGCCGCTGAACCTCGTCACCATCGCACGCGCCTTCCACTGGATGGACCGGGACGCGACGCTGCTGCGTCTTAACGCGTTGATCGCACCGGGCGGAGCCCTATCGCTTGTCAACACGGAGCTGCATCCGTCTGGTGACCTCCGCTGGCACGACGCCTTCGAGGAAGTGCGCCAGGCGCACGGGCGCTTCGACGACTTCAACCGCTGGCGCAAGAGCGGGGCTTGGGAGGATCACGTTAGCGTCCTGCTGCGCAGCCCGTTCAGCAGCGTGGAACGTGTGTCGGTATTCGAGAAGCGCTCGGTGACACTCGCTCAGGTTCTGGCGCGAGCTTTGTCCTTCTCGGCGAACTCTCCCTCGGTGCTCGGCGAAGACGGAACGAGAGCCTACGAGGAGGAGCTGCGCGCCCGCATGCTCGCATTGTCACCGGACGGCATCTTCCCTGAGGTGGTCGAAACCGTCGCGATCATTGCACGCCGGCCGAATTGACCACGGATCGTCGTCACGGCGTGTAGAGGAAAAGGCGGAACAGATCGGTCGGCGATTTGTAGAGTTCCTGCGACCGAGCGAACCCTGCTTCCCGTCCCAGATCGTGCCACGTCGCGACGGTTTCCGGGAGGTCGCAGGTGCGGACGTGCTTCAGCGCTTCGGCGAATTCGCCGTCCGTCAGCTCGGTCCAATCCCGACGACCGATGACCTCGAAGCGATCCAAGAACTGGGCGCGGTCTTCACCATCGCGACGCGTCGGCTCGTAGACGAGGAACGCTCCGTCAGCGGCGATGCTTGCGCGAACGTCGCGCATGAAGGCGAGCTTCGCCGGCGTCTCCAGATGATGCAGAGACAGAGAGATCCAGACGATGTCGTTGACGTTCGCGGACGTGCGCACGGCCGTCGTGAAGTCCGCTTCCGCGAGTTCTACCGCGCAGGTCAGGGGCGCGAGATTGCGAGCTGCCAAAGCCAACGCTGGCGCCGAGAGATCAACGCCGCGGTAGGCTTCGACTTGGGAAGGCTCGATGGCGCGCACGATCCCGCTGGCGTCGCCGCAGGCGAGGTCGAGGATGCGGAATGGGCGGGCGACATCATGCGCGAGGAAATCACGCAGCACCCGGCAGGCTTCAGCGTTCGACAAATAATCGTGGGTGAGGAACTTGCGGTAGACGTCCCACTGGTTCTGGAAAATCTCCAGGGCCTCGGCATCAACCACTGGCTTGCTCTGGCTGGCGGCGGTCGTGGCCATCTCGTTCTCCCATCGGCTGGGGCCGAAGCTAGTCTCGCCTGGTAAATATAGCCTTCCAAGGCCGGCCGTGGGGAGCGAACATCAAGGATCGAAAATCAGCACTATGAAACTGAAGAACAGGAGCAGGTGCACGGCTCCGTGCAGGACATTGGTGCGGGCGCCGGAAAACGTGAGCATGCTGACCATCAACGTCAGCATCAGCAGGATGATGTTCTCATCGCCCAGACCGAGCGTGATGCTCTGATGGGTCGCAAGGCCGATTATCAACACCGTCGGCACGGTCAAGGCCACGGTCGAAAGCGCCGATCCGAGGCACAGATTGATGGAGCGTTGAAGCTTGTTCGCCAGCGCGGCTTTCAAGGCCGTGATGCCCTCCGGCGCCAGGATGAGCGCGGCAATCAGCGCGCCGCCGAGCGCGGTCGGCATGTGGAATGTATGGATGCCCTGCTCCACCATGACGGCGAGATACTCGGCAAGGCCGACCACCGGGAGCATCGTCAAAATCAGAAGCACCGCGTGCCGTGCGACCGATCCGTGCGTGGCAAGCGCTTCGTCCGCTTCGTCCGCTGCGTCTTCCGCCATCTCCGGCAGCGCAAAGAAGCCGCGATGGCGCATCGTCTGCAACGCAACAAATATTGCGTAGAGCACCAGCGTCGCGATCGAGAACAGCGTTGCCTGCCAGTAGCTCAGACTGCCCTCAACTGCCGATGACCTGCTGCGCGGCAGGATCAGCGCAATCGCCGACAGTGGAATGAGAACGGCGAGATAAGCGCGGGCGCCTTCGAGGTTGTACTCCTGCTGCACGTGGAGCAGGCCGCCCGACAACAGACAAAGACCGACCATGCCATTCATCATGATCATGATGACCGCGAACATGGTGTCGCGCGCGAGCGTCGGATCGGTTGCGCCCTCGAACATCACGGCGGCGATCAGCGACACCTCTATGGTGATCACCGAGCCTGTGAGGATCAGCGTGCCGAGCGGCTCGCCCAGAAGTTCGGAGAGTGCATCGGCATGGCGCACAACGCCGAAGATGCAACCTGTGATCGTCGCCAGTAGCCAAACGAAAAGAACGGCGCGCTGGATGAGTTGTGTCGGATCGGCGAGCCAAGCGTGGCCATAGACGAGAAAAAGACCAAGCGTCAGCACGCCTACGATGACCGGCGTTTCGCTGCGCAAGCGTGCGTCTGAAGGCGACTGGATGACCCGGTACTGCATCGACCTCTCGCTCACACGAAACTAGGCGCCCGCACTACGGCGAGATCCGGGCACGAGCCGCCGCGCGGCGCGGCAGTCAGAGAGCATTTGTCTTAAACTTCCGCCTGCCGGCGCGATCGTTCCTTAAACGCCTCCGTGTGTACTCGGGCTGTGAATATCACCTGAGGACACGGCAATGTATCGCACTGTTTTGACTGCGCTTCTGGTGCTTCCTCTCGCCGCACCACCTGCCGGCGCTGAGAGGATCATGCAGCTGGCCTCGCCGTCACAACAGATGGACGATCCGCCGCCGCGTCCGGTCGGTGATCCCGATACGCCGCCGATCAGCCTCGAACTCTTCGACATCGGGAGCAGCCAGGAGGAAGCTTGGCCGTGGCCGCCCTACGACGAAGAGAATTGAGCGGCGCGGGCGGTCGGGCGACACGTCCGCATAACGATGGCTCAATGGGCCGCGCGCCGGCGCTGCGCCTCATCCTGCGGCTTCAGCAGACGATCAACCTCATCTAACGGCATCGGACGGCCGATGTAATAGCCCTGCGCCTCGCGACAGCCCTCGGCGCGAACGCGTTCCAACTGCTCGGCTGTCTCGACGCCCTCCGCGAGGGCAACGATGCCGAGGCTTTTCGACAACGCCACGACGGATCGCAGCACGGCCAGGGCGCTGTCCGGATTGTCGTGCAGCTCCTGAATGAAGTGCCTGTCGATCTTGATCTTGTCGAAGCGGATTCTCGTCAGATAGCTCAACGAGGAAAAGCCGGTTCCGAAATCATCGAGCGCGATGCCGACACCCATCTCCTGCAACTTCTGCAGCGTTTCGGCGACATCTTCCACGTCGTCCATGAGCACGGACTCGGTGATCTCAAGCTCCAATCGGTTCGGCGACAGGCCCGTCGAGCCAAGCGCCGATATGACCGACTGGCGGATTTGACCGGAACGGAACTGCGCGACGGACAAGTTGACGGCAACACGAATGTCCCTCGGCCAGGTCGCGGCTTCCTCGCACGCGCGACGCAAAGCCCAGTCGCCGAGCTGCACGATGAAGCCGTTGTCCTCGGCGAGCGGCACGAATTCGCTCGGTGCGATCATGCCGCGCTCGGGGTGCCGCCAACGCAAGAGAGCCTCGAACGCCACCACCTCGTTGCTCTCGAAGTCGAGCTGCGGCTGGTAATGGAGTTCGAACTGATCCTCGCGAAGGCCGATACGCATGTCGTGCTCGAGCTTGTGACGGGCACGCAAGCGCTCATCCATGCCTCGCTCGAAGAACCGCGCGTTTCCAGCCCCGTCACGTCGCGCACGCTCAAGTGCCAGGTCGGCGTTTTTCAGGAGTTCATCGGAACTGCTGCCATCCGACGGCGCGATTGCGACACCCACGCTGACGCTGATGGACAGCGAGTGGTCGTCGATGTCGAACGACGTGCTGAGTATAGCCTGGACGCGCTTGGCGAGGGCGTCGGCTGCCAAGGATGGCTCGGCGCAATTCTGGAGCACTCCAAATTCGTCACCACCCATGCGAGCGACAATGTCGGCGCCATCCAAACGGCGGCGCAGTCGCTGCGCAACGCTCTGCAGTAGCGCATCGCCGATGGAAGGGCCGAAGGTGTCGTTGATATCCTTGAACCGGTCGATCTCAAATATGAGTACGATGATGCAGCCGGGAGAGAATGCGTCACCCTTGAGCAACTCATCCAGCCGCTCGCGGAATTGTGCGCGGTTCGGCAAGTCCGTCAGCGCATCGTGCCGCGCGAGGTAGGAGATGCGTGCTTCCATCTGGTGCAGGTAGGTGACGTCCTCGTGCGTCGCCACCCAGCCGCCGCCCTCCAATGGCTCGTGGGTGATGGCGACGATGCGACCATCGGAAAGCTCGTGGATCTTGGTATGACGCGTAGCCTCGCGGACCGATGCCTCGCGCTCCTGCAGATAGGCATCAGCATCGACGCCCTCGAACAGACCGTTGCGTATGCGGCTTTCGATGATGCTGCGGAAAGACGTGCCGGGCTGAGCCAGATCTTTCGAAAGACCATACATTTCCACATAGCGGGCGTTGCAGACCAGCAGCCTTTCGTCCTGGTCGAACATGCACAGGCCCTGAGGCATGTTGGAAAGTGCAGCGTTAAAAAGCTTGTTCTGCTCGCTCAGCTCTACCTCGCGCAGGTCAAGAGCTGCGATTGCAGTCTCGGCGCGTGCCCTTGCGCGGCTCGATTCCTCCAGATGCTTGCGCGCTGTTTCCAACGCCTCGCCATAGTCCGCCATGTGCGCAGCGCGGCCCAGGATGCGGCGCGCGCCGTAGGCGCCGGCAGCCAGAACAACAGCCAGCGCGACCAGCGAAGCGATGCGCAGCGCTTCGGCCGGCAGGAAGATATGGGCCGACGCCAAGTAGACCCTGTAGTCATTCGTGATCGCCTGCCATCCGTCGGTGAGCACGACCGAGCAGACGACAAGGCTCCAGCCTGCGACAGCGGCGATACCCGCGACGACGACCGGCCTTGGATGGAAGCGCAGCGCGCGCAAGCCTATCAGCAGGAGCAGCAGCGAGAATGCCGGCGCCTTCAAGATGCCGGCAGCAGGATGGCCGAATGCGTACTGATAACTCCAGATGACCGAGATAACGATGCCCACGTCGATCACGCTCAGTGCATCGAGCGCGCGATCGGGAAGCGGTCGGAGACCGGCGAGCCACCAGCGGATTCCTGAACTCATGACGAAGGCCGCCAGAGCCGCGGGAATGATGTATCCAACGTCGGCAAACGTGCGGCCGAGGCCGAACGAATGCACGCCGACGATGAACAGCGCTATTCCGGCCTGCGCCAGCGCGATCGCGCGCTCGCCGTTTGCGTCCTGCTCGCTCAAATGCAGCGCCAGGCGTCGCGACGAAACGTGACGCGTATATCGGTGGGGCCCGATATTGCCTTTGTCTGCAGTCGGTGGCGGCGCGGCTGACAACGTGGCTCCCTAGGCGGCTAGCCCTTATCGAGACGTACGCTGGCAGCGCTGCCAAAAGCGGAGTGCTGCCACGCACGCACAGCCGGGCACTTTGCCACGGGCGACTTTACCTATCCTTTGTAGAAAGCTTCTCGCATGCCGACCGGCGCGACTGAACGTCGGTTAAGTTAACTGCATATGACCTGCGGGGGTCGCGGTGTCCTATTGCCGGACACCTTCGATTTCCAGGGCCAACTCGACAGTCTCGGACGCTGGGCCCAGGTTGTAGTTGATGCCGAAATCCTTCAGCGCAATCGTGGTCGTCCCGGTAAAGCCATCGCGGTGACCGCCCCACGGGTCGCTACCACCGCCGACGCGCTTGGCGTCGATAGTGACCGCCTTCGTCACGCCATGCAGGGTGAGATTGCCGGTGATGGTTGCCTTGTCGCCGTCCACCTTGACCGAGGTGCTTTCGAACTTCGCCGTCGGGAAGCTCGCGGTGTCGAGGAAGTCCTTGCCGCGAAGGTGATTATCGCGCTCGGCGTGGTTGGAGTTGATGCTGGCAGTGTCGATCTCGACGTTGACCTTGGAAGCTTCGGGCTTCGCCTCATCAAAAGAGAACGTGCCTTTGAACTTGTCGAAGCGGCCCGTCAGCCAGCTGAAGCCAAGATGCTTGATGCGGAAGTTGATCGACGCGTGAGCCTTGTCGGTGTCGATCACGTATTCGGCAGCGCTGGCCGGTCCCGCTACGAAGAGCGCGGCGATGAGAGCGAGCGATGCGTGGGAAAGCTTCATTTTGTGAACTCCTGTCTTTCCGATCATTGATCTTTGGCGGGGCCCGACCACATCCGGACGAGCGTGCGTGCGCGGTCGAAGAAGTGATGCTTCAAGGCTGCAAGCGAATGCAGCAGAACGATGAGCATGGTGAGGTTGGCGAGGAACTCGTGGATCTCGCCCGCAGTTTTCTCCATGCCTTTGTCGTGGATGAGCGCAGGGACTGAAAACCAATTGAAGACCTCGATGGGGCGACCATCGGCCGTCGACATGAGGTATCCGCTCAGCATCAGCGCAAACAGCAGTGGGTAGAAACCCCAGTGGACGATCTTCGCGGCGATGCGCTCGATGGGGGAAAGCTCATCATCGGATGGGCTGCGGTTGGCGAGGCGCCATCCGAACCTCAAAACCAACGCGATCAGCAGCAACATGCCGACGCTGCGGTGAAGGTTCGGCGCGGATTGATAGTAGGGGCTGTAGTAGTTCAGATCGACCATCCAGAGCCCGAGCGCATACATGCCGACGATGGCCACCGCCATCAGCCAATGGAACACGCGCGTCGGCAGCCCGTAGCCTGCTGTCGTGTCGTTGATCTGCATACGAGATCGGTCCCCTCCCTTGCCCCGTGGCTGATGTAGTCAGCGAACCGGCAGCGTCAACCGGGCCGGCGGTGAAAGTTTTGCAGCTCTGCAAAGAAGACGATTTGCTTATGAGATTCCGTCGCGACTATGCGGCGCATCTGATGAGGCGGCAGCTATTCTGTCACGAGCGGGATGCGACTTTGGTACCAGGCGAGGAAGGCCGAGGGCACGGCCAGGCCGCGGGATTTCACGTCCTGCAGTATCTTGCGTGCGGACGCCGGGTCTCTGCTGCCGATCGCGGTCAGAAACTGCGCGTGCGCCGCCTTCCAGGCAGCAAACTGCTCGGAGCCCGCCAGAGCCTCGTCGCCGAGCAAAGCGAAGATGCGCTCCGGCCGCTGCTTGCCGCGCACCTTGACAGAGCCAAGCTCGAGGAACGCGAGGGTCGGCGCATCCGAGGCCGTGCGCTCGCCGACAATAATCGGCAGGCCATAGCTTTTCGTTTCGCCTTCGAGGCGCGCAGCAACGTTCACGACATCGCCGAGGATCGAGTAGTCGAACCTCTGGGGCGAACCAACATTGCCGACGCAGCAGGCGCCGGTATTCAGTCCGATGCCGAGGTCGACGCGCGTGTGAGGTTCGCCGCGCGCGGCAGCTTCGGCTGCCCACAGATCGTTCATGCGGCGCAGCTGATCCTGCATGCGCAGTGCCGCGCGACAGGCATTGGTGGCATGCGCTGGATCGAGCACAGGCGCATTCCAGAACGCCATGACGGCATCGCCCATGAATTTGTCGATCGTCCCGCGCTCGGCGAGAATGATGTCGGATAGCGGCGTGAAGAGACGATTGAGGAAACCAATCAGAGCCTCGGCGGAAAGCCCCTCGGCGATGTTGGTGAAGCCGCGGATGTCCGCGAACAGCACCGTCACCTCGCGTGTTTCGCCGCCCAGCTTGAGCTTGTCATGATTGCGCGCCAACTCCTCCACCAACGGCGCGGCAACATAGTGCCCGAATGCAGAGCGTACGCGGGCTCGTTCGCGCTCGGTGGCGACATAACCGCTGAGGGATGCGGCGAGATAAACCAGCAGCACGGCAATGGACGGATAAACCGGATCGATCAGGTACCCGGCCTTGTCGTATGCGAGCCACGAGGCCCCGAAGGCAATGACGATAGCGCCCAGACCTGCGACGGCAGTGCCACTGGCACCGAGCCGCGAGACCAGCAACGCAACGGCGGCGCCGAGAGCGACGAGATAGACAAGTTCCAGTCCGGTGGCGAACGCCGGGCGAATGAGATGCTCGCCGCTCAGCATCTGTTCGAGGGCCTGGGCATGCACCTCGACACCCGGCACCGCGGGATCGAGCGGCGTCGCTCGCAGGTCCAGCAGGCCGACGGCGCTCGTTCCGATGAGGATGTCGCGCCCAGCGATTTCTTTTGCTTCCAGCGTGCCATCGAGCAAGCGATAGGCCGGGATGTAGCGACGCGCGTCGGGCGGTGTAAAACGCAGCCACAGCTCGCCGGCAGCGTCGGTCGGCAGCACTGTATTGCCGATGCGCACCTGCTCAACGCCGGTGCTTTGTCCGAACGCGCTGACATTGCTGCCGCCGGACGAGCGCACGAACACGGTCGTCTCGTTCTTGGCAATGCGCAACGCCTCGAGCGGCAGGGACGGATAGAGCACGCCTGAAATCGACAGCAGCAACGGCACGCGGCGCACGATCTGATCGCGCTCGGGCAGCCAGTTGACGGCGCCGACGCCCTTGGCCGCCTCGGTCAGCGTCGGAAGGCTATCGACGGCTCCGGAGAAACGCGGGACGAACAGCAGGGGGTCGTCACCCGCTATGGCAAAGCGTGCTCGCGGTTCGGGTGGTGCCTGCTTCGAGCTGGAATCGCCGGCGAGCCCAATCACCGAGGGCGCTTTCTGGAGCGCTTGCGCGAGGCGGGCATCGTTGGACGGCAACTCGGCCGCTTTGGCGATCAGCGGTGCAAGCTGCGGCTCATTGCCAAACAGCTTGCCGAACTCGGCGGGCGAGAGGCGGTCGGGCTCGGCGAGGATGAGGTCGAGCGTCACACTGCGCGCGCCGCTCGCCTGAAGCTTGTCGACAATCTCGGCCAGCCTTATGCGCGGCCACGGCCATTGGCCGATGCGCGCGAGAGAGGCGTCATCGATATCGACGATGCGCACCGGCAAAGCCGGATCGAGCTGACGCGGTGAAAGCGCCAGATAGGCATCGAACACCGCCAGCCGCAGCCGCGCCACGGGATCAGGATCGGCAATGCGCAGCACGACCGCCGCCAAAAGCAGCGCTACGGCGATCAGAACATGGGTGGGGAGCGAGCGCAGATCCGTCGGCCTCAAGACGCGGCGCCGGTTGCGCCGCGCACCGATCATAGCTTTGCCGGCGCGGACGCCGCCACAGAAGCTTCGTCAGTTGGTCACCTTGCCGAGCCAGTCGGCGGCGCGTGCCGCGAGACGCGGCGCACCCTGCTCCATGATGAGGAAGTGGCCCATGCCTGCTGCCTCCTCAAAAGTTGCATTGGCATAGAGGGCGGCGATCTTGCGGCCGGTGACGGCCGAGATCACCTTGTCCTCGGCGCCTGTGACGACGAGCACCGGACAGGTGACGTGGGCAGCATCGACGAGCGTCGCGCGCTGACGGTCGAACATCCAGAAGAACAGCTCAAATAGCGCGCGGCCCGATTCCGGGCTGAACATGTCGAAGATGCGCTTTTGCGCGTCCGGGTCGAGGCTGGCCAGGGAATCGCCCTTGGCCACCTCGAAGGAGGGGTTGAGCGCCTTGTTCCAGAACGGCGAAGCCTGCATCAGCCCCTTGGCAAGGTTCATCTCAGCTTCGGTCGACGGAAGAACGCCCCACGGGGGAGCCGGCGCGAACAGCACCAGCGCGCGGGCGAGGCCCTCTGCCGCCAGCTGCTGGGCAATGAGGCCGCCCATCGAATGGCCGACGATGACCGGGGGCTCGGGCAGCCGCTTCACGAAAGCCGCCATATCGCGGGTGTAATCAGCGACGCTCTGCGTGGCGAGCGCGGGGTTCGGCGTGCGCTTGGGACCGGGTACGTGGTAGGGCAGGTCGGGCGCCTCGCAACTCCAGCCGCGCTCGGCAAATACCGGCATGACGTCCGCAAAGCACCAACCGCCGCAAAAAGCGCCGTGTATGAGAACGATATGCTTGGCCATGGTGGTCTCCCCCTTGCGCGAGCGGCAGCATGCCAAGAGAGCGTTACCAATCCTTGGAGGCGCCCGGCAGAGCGCCTGCCCGCGTCAACTAAGGGGCAGCTTTAACGGCCGAGAATGCCCTAAAGGGCGGCGGCCGCGAGTTGACGGCGGCCCCCGGGCCTGAGAAGTCAGTCGGCCAATGGCTGCGCGCTCGAAGGAAAGAGGCCGTCGCGGCCCCTCAATCCAGCAGGTTCACCGTGCAAGACTACGTCCGAAAGATCCTTGGCGCCCGCGTCTACGATGTGGCGATCGACAGTCCGCTCGATGCGATGCCGCGGCTGTCGAAGCGCCTTGCGCACTCCGTGATGCTGAAGCGCGAGGACCTGCAGCCCGTGTTCTCGTTCAAGCTGCGCGGAGCGTATAACAAGATGGCCGGGTTGCCGCGCTCGGTGCTCGACCGCGGCGTCATCTGCGCATCGGCCGGGAACCATGCTCAGGGCGTCGCGCTGTCGGCGAAGCTGCTCAACACAAAAGCCACCATCGTGATGCCGAAGGCGACCCCCGAGATCAAGATCGAGGCGGTGCGCAGCCGAGGCGGGAACGTCGTGCTGCACGGCGACAACTTCGATGAAGCGTCGGCGCACGCGCGCAAGCTCGAGGCCGAGAAGGGTCTTGTCTTCATCCATCCCTACGACGACGCCGACGTGATCGCCGGGCAAGGCACCATCGGCATGGAAATCCTGCGGCAGCATCCGGATCCCATCGAGGCGATCTTCGTGCCCATCGGCGGCGGCGGTCTGGCGGCGGGCGTTGCGGTATACACGAAGTTTCTCCGTCCGGACGTGAAAGTCATCGGCGTCGAGCCCGAGGACGCCGCCAGCATGCAGGCCGCGCTGCGCGCCGGGAAACGCGTGATCCTCGATCGTGTGGGCTTCTTCGCGGATGGCGCCGCCGTAAAGCAGGTGGGCGAGGAGACGTTCCGCCTCTGCCGCGAGCACCTCGACGGCGTCATCACGGTCAACACCGACGAGGTCTGCTCGGCGATCAAGGACATTTTCGAAGATACCCGCGCGGTGCCGGAGCCGGCGGGCGCGCTGTCGCTCGCGGGCCTCAAGAAGTATGTCGAAGAGGGCGCGTGCAACGGCGGCGCGCTGATCGCCATCAACAGCGGCGCGAACATGGATTTCGACCGCCTGCGCCATATCTCGGAGCGTGCCGAGATCGGCGAACATCGCGAGGCTCTGCTTGCGGTGTCGATCCCCGAAAAACCCGGCAGCTACCGCCGCTTCATAAAACTGCTCGGCAAACGAGCGATCACGGAGTTCAACTACCGGTTCTCCGATCCGCGCGAGGCACACATCTTCGTCGGCGTGCGGCTCAGCCAGGGAGAGCGCGAGAAGCAGCAGATCGTCTCGATGCTGGCCGACAGCGGCTATTCGGTGCTCGACATGAGCAGCAACGAGTTGGCAAAGCTGCACGTGCGCTACATGGTGGGCGGGCGCGCGCCAGGGCTCGATAACGAGGTGGTGCTGCGCTTCCAGTTTCCGGAACGACCCGGTGCGTTGCTGCAGTTCCTCGACAGCCTTTCCGATCGCTGGAACATTACGCTTTTCCACTACCGCAACCATGGCGCGGACTACGGCCGCGTCCTCGCCGGCATCGAGGTGCCGCCGAGCGAACGGGAAGAGCTGAAGCGCAGCCTCGAAAAACTCTCCTATCCGTACTGGGACGAGACGGACAATCCGGCCTACAGAACTTTCCTTGCCGAATACAACGGGGAGCGGTCAGCCGCATGAACTACGACTTCATGATGTTCAAGCCGCGCGGAGCGGTCAGCTCAATGTCGGATCTCGGGGCTGCAAATCTTTCGCCTCAGGATGGAGAGGCGATCAAGGCGCGGCTGACGGCGCTCTTTCCGGCCATCGAGTGGGAGGACAAGGAAGATCGCGGCTGGGTCGGACGATTGCTCGCAGACGGCAGCGCGTACGAGTTCCGCATCCACGCCGGCGAAGATGAGTGCTGGACGATCAGCACGCCTGAGGACAATCACGATACGCCGGTGATCGGAAAGATCTGTTCGGCGTTGCAGGTTCTGGCGTTCGACGGACAGGCGCTCGAACTCGTGGACGACAACGGCCGCCGCCCGGCATTGGCGGAGTGACAGCGCGACAGGCGTCGCGCTGCCATCGTGCAATGATCACCGTGTATTGATCAGGCTGGCATCCGACGCACGTATTCCTTTTTGAGGATCGCAATCTCGTCCCAGAACGGTGCCGGCTCCCTGCCGTTCATGCGGGCGACCAGCACGTCGAGATGGCCGTGCCAGCCGGGCCCGACGCTCAGCAGCACCGAGCGATCCGGAATGCGGCGGTGGATCACGGTGAGGAGCACGCGGTCGCCCCGCGGCTGGAGCTGAAACGTCACCTCGCTGCGCTCGAACCAAGTGAACGACAGCTTGCGGGGCGGATCTAATTCGGTGATGCGGCTTTGCATGCGATGCTCGTCGAGAAAGCCCTCCGGCGGCGTGCCAGGATTTTGCATCAGCTCGTTGTTGCGCCAGACGAACTCGAATGGGGCACCGACCTTCTGCTCCATCTCACCGGCTGCGAGCCATTGGCGACGCAGGTCGCTGTCGGTGAGGTAGGCCCACACGCGCTCGATGGGGCCGGGCAGAATGCGCTCGATGGTCAGCGTGGCCGGCTCGGTCAAAACACCGTAGTCGGCGTCGGTCGCAAGTTCCGTCATTTGTCTTCTCCATGCTTGAGGGCTGAGGGCTGGCGCGCGTCCTCGCTGCGGAGGAGCTTGTCGAGGGCATCGAGACGGTCGGTCCAGAAGCGCTCGTAGAAGGCGAGCCACTCGTGCGCGCTGGCGAGCGGTCCGGGGGCGAGGCGGCACACGTGGGTGCGGCCTTTGACTTCGCGTGCGATGAGCCCGGCGCTCTCCAGCGCCTTGATGTGCTTGGAGGCGGCCGCGAGGGAGATCGAGAACGGTTCGGCGAGCTGGCTGACGGTGCGTTCGCCGGTGGCGAGTTCGCGCAGCATGCGCCGGCGCGTCGCGTCGCCGAGGGCGTGGAAGACAGCGTCGAGCTGAGGTGTGTTTAATTCAACCATGTGGTTGAATATGACCCAGGGCGCCGCGATAGTCAACCAGTTGGTTGAATATTTATTGCTTCGAGCGGCGGAAGGCAACCGACAGGTTGTTGGCGGGCATCTCCGTCACCGCTGGCGCCGCGAATCCGTGGGCGGCTGCAAGTTCCGACACGGCTTCCAGGTCGCGGACGCCCCACTCGGCATTGCGGCGCCGCAGATCGGCATCGAAGGCCTCGTTACTCGGCGCGGTGTGCCTCCCATTGCGCCGATAGGGGCCGTAAAGGAACAGCAGGCCATGCGGCGGCAACACCCGCGCGGCGCCGGCGATCAGCCCAACGGTCGCGGTCCACGGGGAGATGTGGATCATGTTGATGCAGAGCACGACGTCGGCATGCGCGATGGGCCAGACGTCGGCTGCTGCATCGAGGACCAGCGATGGGCGGACGTTCAACAGCCCCAACTCAGCGACCCAAGCTTCGATGCTCGCGCGTGCTGCGGCGCTCGGATCGCTGGGCTGGAAAATGAGCTGCGAGCCTGCCAGGCGCGCAAAATGCGCCACATGCTCGCCGGTACCGCTGGCGATCTCCAGCACGAGGCCGCGCTGAGGAAGCTCACGGCCAAGCACATCCCAGATTGGATCGCGGTTGCGCGCGGCTGCGGGCGAAAACTGGCGCGGATCGTTCATGCGGTCGCCTTGACCTATCAACGCAGGCGCTGGCGAAGACGAACTCAGAGTCCCAGCTTCGCCTTCAGGATCTCGTTGACCGCAGCGGGGTTGGCCTTGCCGCCCGTCCCCTTCATCACCTGCCCCACGAACCAGCCGAGCATCGATGGCTTCGCCTTCGCCTGCTCCACCTTGTCGGGGTTGGCAGCGATGATCTCGTCGACGGCCTTCTCGATGGCGCCGGTGTCGGTCACCTGCTTGAGGCCACGCTTCTCGACGATCTCGGCCGGGTCGCCACCTTCGGACCAGACGATCTCGAAGAGATCCTTGGCAATCTTGCCGGAGATGGTCCCGGAGGTGATGAGATCGACCACGGCGCCGAGCTGCTGCGCGGAAACGGGTGAAGCCTCGATCCCCTTGCCTTCCTTGTTCAGGCGACCGAACAGCTCGTTGATCACCCAGTTGGCGGCGAGCTTGCCGTCGCGGCCCTTGGCGACGTTCTCGAAGTAGTCGGCGGACTCGCGCTCGGCAACGAGCACGTTCGCGTCATAGTCCGACAGGCCGAACTCGCGCATGAAGCGCTGCTTCTTGGCGTCGGGCAGCTCGGGAAGGCTCTTCTCCAGCTCGCCGACGAACTCCATCGTGAGTTCGAGTGGCAGGAGGTCGGGATCGGGGAAGTAGCGATAGTCGTGTGCCTCTTCCTTCGAGCGCATCGAACGCGTCTCGCCCTTGCCGGGATCGAAGAGACGCGTTTCCTGGTCGATCTTGCCACCGCCCTCGATGATGTCGATCTGGCGGCGCGCCTCGGTCTCGATCGCCTGGCCGATGAAGCGGATCGAGTTGACGTTCTTGATCTCGCAGCGCGTGCCGAGCTTGTCACCGGGCTTGCGCACGGACACGTTCACGTCGGCGCGCAGGTTGCCCTTCTCCATGTCGCCGTCGGAGGTGCCGAGATAGCGCAGAATGGTGCGCAGCTTCGTGACGTACGCCTGCGCCTGCTTGGCGGAACGCATGTCAGGCCGCGACACGATCTCCATGAGCGCGACGCCGGAGCGATTGAGGTCGACGTAGGAATATTCCGGGTGCTGGTCGTGCACGGATTTGCCGGCGTCCTGCTCAAGATGCAGGCGCTCGATGCCGACCTTCATCGTCTCGCCGTCGACGTCGATCTCGATCTCGCCCTCGCCGACGATCGGCTGCTTGTACTGGCTGATCTGATAGCCCTGCGGCAGATCGGGGTAGAAGTAGTTCTTGCGGTCGAAGACGCTCTTCAGATTGATCTGCGCGTTGAGACCGAGGCCGGTGCGTACCGCCTGTGCGATGCACTCAGCGTTGATGACGGGGAGCATGCCGGGCATCGCTGCGTCGACCAGCGACACATGACTGTTGGGCTCGGCACCGAAGCCAGTCGATGCGCCCGAGAACAGCTTCGAGTTGGAAGCGACCTGTGCGTGCACCTCGAGGCCGACGATGACCTCCCAGCTGCCGGTGGCACCCTCGATCAAATTCTTGGATTTGGGCGCGGTCTCTTGCATGGCGATGCTCCTTGGAAGCGCCCTCGTTATCGCAGGGCGCCCTGCGGGGCAAGCCATTGAGGCCATCACGGCCGGTTCAATGGTCTTCCGCCTCGGCCTCTTCCAGCTCCAGCGGCAGCGGGGCGATTTTCAACGGATCGCCGTGGCGGCGCGACTGCCCCTCGAAATAGCAGCCTTCCTCCAGCACCAGCTTCTTATGGTAGATCTGGCCCTCGACGTTGCAGCCAGCGCCCAGCGTCAGCTCGCGGGCATAGATGGCGCCGGAGAATTCCCCCAGCACTATGACTTTGTCGGCGACGACGAGGCCCTCGACCTCACCACGCTCGGCAATCTTCAGCGCCGAGCAACGGACTTCGCCGTCGATCGTGCCTTCGATGCACACGGGACCGTCGAGTTGCAGAGCACCGATGATGGTGACGCCACGATTGATCACGAGCGCGCTCTTGGCAGCGCGCGCTTCGGCGACGTTCAGATCCATTACGCATTACCCCCGGACGACATCCACCCTGTTCGTCCCCGCACGTAAGCGATGCCGGAAAGAAGTGGCACTTTTCGGGCGGAGCTGACGAGCCGCCGGTCAGCCGCGGCGGGGGGCGGTCCAATAGCCGAGGGCGGACCAGAACAGGCCCAGGAAGAAGCCCATGATGAGCATGGCCGCCTCGCCGCCCAGCGCGTGCACCGGCATCAAGCCGACATAGACGACGAGCCAATAAAGGACGAAGCCGGCCAGCGCGGCGGCGAATGCGGCGATGATCAGCTTCTGCCACTGGTCGGCGCTGCGACCCATCAGAAACGCCACGATAATCACCGCCGGATTGAGCACGGCGATCAACACGAGGGTCCAGGGGTCGAACGGAACGATCTGCATTTTATTTCTTTTTCCAGACACCAGCTGCGAGCACCGTCGCTCACTTCGCCCCGCCGTTGCCCTCGGTCTGGAGGCGCAACTTCTCCTCTTCGTACTGCACGAACCAGCCGATCATCTGGCGCCACAGCGCCTCGGTCAGCTCGGGCGGCAAGCCCTTCTCGGTCGCGCGGACCTTGACCTTGTCGATGACCTGCTGGATGCGCCACGGCACGACGGCATCGGCCGGGTTCTTTTTCAATTGCCAGGCGCGGTCGACATAGCCGAAGCGCTCGGCGATCAGGTCGACCATGGCAAGGTCGATGCGATCGATCTCGTCGCGTACTTGGGACATGTCTGCACATTCCCAGGGTCGCTTTGGGTCGCTCATTTCGACTTGCTCCCGGTCTTGCGCTTCGCCTCCGGCTTGCCGGCGCCTTCCCACCAACGATCGGGGACCACGAAGCGGCCGGCCGCGTCCTCGATGGCCTGCGCGGCGCGGAACAGGGTCGCCTCGTCGAACGGCTTACCGATGAGCTGCAAGCCGAGCGGCGTGCCTTCGCTGGAGAGACCGGCGGGAACCGAGATGCCCGGCAGGCCGGCCATGTTCACCGTCACGGTGAAGATGTCTTCCAGGTACATCGCGATGGGATCGCCGGTCTTCTCGCCGAAACCGAAGGCGGGCGACGGGGTCGTCGGCGTGAGAACCACATCGACCGACTTCCAGGCATCGTCGAAGTCGCGCTTGATGAGCGTGCGGACCTTCTGCGCCTTGAGGTAGTAGGCGTCGTAGTAGCCCGCTGAGAGAACGTAGGTGCCGATGAGGATACGGCGGCGCACTTCCTTGCCGAAGCCGGAGGCGCGCGTGTTCTCGTAGGTGTCGATCAGGTCCTTGCCGGGCACCCGCAGGCCGTAGCGCACGCCGTCGTAACGGGCGAGGTTCGAGGAGGCCTCGGCCGGGGCGACGATGTAGTACGCGGGCAGCGCATATTTGGTGTGCGGCAGGGAGATGTCGTGGATGGTGGCGCCAGCCGCCTTCAACCAGGCAATGCCTTCCTGCCAGAGCTTGTCGATCTCCTTCGACATGCCCTCGACGCGGTACTCCTTCGGCACGCCGACGCGCAGTCCCTTGAGGCCCTGAGTGAGCGAGGCCTCATAATCGGGAACGGGCGTATCGACCGACGTTGAATCCTTCTTGTCGTGGCTTGCCATCGCGCGCAGCATGATCGCAGCGTCGCGCACCGTCTTGGCGATGGGGCCAGCCTGATCGAGCGATGATGCAAACGCCACGATGCCCCAGCGCGAGCAGCGGCCGTACGTCGGCTTGATGCCGACGGTGCCGGTGAGAGCAGCCGGCTGGCGGATCGAACCGCCGGTATCGGTCGCCGTGGCGGCGAGGCAAAGGTCAGCGGAAACGGCAGCCGAGGAGCCGCCGGACGATCCGCCCGGCACGAGCTTGTCGGTGGTGAGCTTGCCGTCCTTCTTGCGACGCCAAGGCGAGACGACAGGCCCAAAGGCGCTGGTCTCGTTCGACGAGCCCATCGCGAACTCATCGCAGTTGAGCTTGCCGAGCATCACGGCGCCGGCGTTCCACAGATTGGCGCCGACCGTCGATTCATAAGTGGGGGTGAAGTCACCGAGGATTTTCGAGCACGCGGTCGTGCGCACGCCCTCGGTGCAATAGAGATCCTTGTTGCCGAGCGGCAGCCCCTCGAGCGGGCGGGTGCTGCCGGACTGCAGGCGCTTGTCGCTTTCCTTGGCCTGCTGCAGCGCCAGCTCGGGCGTCGTCAGAACGTAGGCGTTGATCTCGGCGTTCGAGGCGTCGATGGCGTCGATGAACGCCTGCGTCAGCTCGGTGGCCGAGACCTCCTTGGAGCGCAGCTTGTCGCGCGCTTCCGCGAGGGTGAGTTTGGTCAGTTCGCTCACGGGCCGTTACTCCACCACCTTGGGGACGACAAAGTAATGGTCCTCGACCATCGGTGCGTTCTTGATGACCTCGTCGGCGATCTCGCCATCGTTGACGACGTCGGCGCGCTTCGTCAGCTCGATCGGGACCACACGCGTCATCGGCTCGACCGACGCGGTGTCCACCGCATCGAGCTGTTCCACCCAATTGAGGATGCCGGAAAGCTCCCCCTCGAGGCCCTTGGCCTCGGCGTCAGAAATCTTGATGCGCGCCAGGCGCGCGATGCGCCGCACAGTCGTTTCGTCGACCCGCATGGCTCCTCGCTGTGAGTTGAACGCCGCTTCGGATAAAGCGCCCGCACTCTTAGCCCCGGGAGCGGACGGGCGCAACTTTCGAGGGATGGCGCCCGGGAGCCTTATGCTCTAGCCGCCTCCGGCTAATGGCGGCGCCACTGGGACAGGAAAGGCCCCAGGATGTCCGAGGCATCGTCCGTCCAGGGCGACAGGTTGCCGGTGTGGAAATCCTGGGCGCCCAGAAGCAGGCGGAAGGCGTCGAGCTGCGCCGGGTCCTTGGCGAAGACGGCGACGGTGGAGGTGTTCTCGGCGTAGGTCCCCAGCGCCATGTCGTCGGAGACGATGAGCCCTTTCAGGTCCGGGACGAGCGGCAGCGTCGCACCGAGCACGGAGTCGAGATCCAAATAGCGATTGGAGATGTGGAGCACGACCACGCCCTTGTCCGTCAGCTTCGAGGCATAAAGTTGCAGCGCCTCCGCAGTCATCAGATGGACGGGCACGGCGTCGGACGTGAAAGCGTCGACGATGATGAGGTCGAAGCTCTTGTCGGCTTCCTTCGCCATCGTCAGACGGGCGTCGCCGATCACCACGTCGAGGTGCGGCTGGCAGTTGGCGAGGAAGGTGAAGTGGTTCGACTTCGCCGCGATGTCGACCACCACCGGGTCGATCTCGAAGAAGCGCCACGTCTCGTGCTTGCGCGAATAGCAGGCGAGCGACCCGGCTCCGAGGCCCACGACGCCGAAGCGGCCGAGCTCTTCGTCGGCGTCCAGGCGGGCCTGGACGATCTTCACCGCATGCGCCATGGGCGAGCCGGGATAGTAGTACGTGCCGGGCGTCACGTCAGAGACGAGCTTGCCGTCGTCGTCGCGCAGACGCTGCGCGCCGTGCAACGTGGTGCCGTGCGTCAGCACGTTATAATCGCCGTTCTCCGACTGGCTGACGCGATAGACGCCGTAATAACTGCGCTCGGCGAGGCCGCGCTTCACCGCCGATGGCAGCATCACCACGGCGGCGAACATCATGAGGGCCGCGGTGAGCTGGCGCTCGCCGTGGTTCCAGAACGCCACGGCGGCCACGGCGAAGATCAACGCGATGACGGGCGTCACGCCCCAATCATCGAAGGTCCAGCCGTTCTCCATCGCGAGCAGCGGGAAACGTAGGATGAGGACCATGCCGACGGCGACTATGCCGACGATCCAAGCGAGTTCGCGCAAGGGCGAGTCCGACTGGTAGAAAACGCCTGGGCGGCAAGCCAGCGACAGCGCGATGAGCAGCGGATATTCGAACACCTCCGAGAAGACGTGAGGCGCGATGAGCGCGGCGAACACGCCGCCGAGAACGCCGCCGAACGACATCCAGAGATAGAATTCGGTGAGGTAGCGGGCGCTCGGGCGATTGAGGAATAGCGTTCGATGCGCCACCAGCGCAGCTATGAAGAACGCCGCAACACCTGCCCCGCTGGTGAGCGCCCATTTGTCGTGCTTGACCTGCGACAGCTCGAGCAGCGCGAATATGACGATAGCAAGCTGCACCGGCAGCAGCAGCCACATCGGCAGCGGCAGGCGCGTCTGGAATGCCAACACAAACGTCAGCAGATAGAGCGCGAGCGGCAGCACCCACAGCAACGGGGCCGAGGCAATGTCGGTCGCGATGTGGGTCGTGAAGGCCGTCAGCAGCGCGGCGGGCACGAGCGCAAGGCCGCACCAGGCGAGACGGTTGTGCCAGGTCGGTGGGGGCTGGTCGTTGGAAGCGGTGTCGACCGTAGCCTCGGGCGCGCGCGCTGCACGGCGGCGTACCAGAAAGAAGCAGGATGCAATCGCTGCGATGAGCACGAGGTAGAGCGCCGCCCAATACGCGCTGAGCGCCGTCAGTCCGAACGCGGGCTCGAACAGGAACGGATATCCCAAGAGCGCAAGAAGGCTGCCGAGATTGGAGGCGCCGTAAAGAAAATACGGATCCTGCGCATGCGGGTGGCCGGAGCGCGCGAACCACGCCTGCAGCAACGGCGCATTGGCCGACACCGCAACGAAGGGAAGCCCGACCGCCACGGCAAAGAGACCGAGCTGCCAGAGATAAGGATTGCCGGCCGGCGGCTCGTCCCAGGACGCGGGCAGCGCAACGGGGAGCACAATCAGCGCGCACAGAGCCAGGGCAAGGTGCACGAAGCCCGCGTAGCGCAACGACACGTGCCCATTCAAAAGGTGCGCGTAGCCATACCCTGTCAGCAGTGCGGCCTGGAAAAAGAGCAGCGCCACGGCCCACACCGACGAAGAGCCGCCGAGCACCGGGAGCACCATCTTGGCGAACATCGGCTGGATGGCGAACAGCAAGAAGGCAGACAGAAACGTCGTCGCGGCAAAGAGTGCGAGGACGCCGGCGCTATGCGGGTACTTCTCTACCTCACTCGCCGGCGGCACGACTGCCCCACCCGTGCCATCCATATCGACGTTTCTCTCCTGCACGCACCCTTTTCCTTGGTTGGGGCCGATGCCGACCCTCAGAGCGGCCGTTGGCGGCGGTGTCTCCCAGCACACCGCCGCGCCGCCCCCGGAGCTGGCGCGAAGCACATTGCCAATCCGGCCGCGGGGCAGAGTATAAGGAGCCCGACATCATCAACAACCGGCAGGCTGCCTATATGGCAAATTCGATGGCAGAACGGCAGCCGGGCGCAACCCTGGAAGATATCCAGGCATTTGCAGGAATGCTTCCCGCCCGGACATCGCTCATCGGTATCGACGCCGGCACGAAAACCATCGGCCTTGCGCTATCGGACATTACGCGAACGATCGCCTCTCCGCTGGTCGTCATAAGGCGCCGAAAATTCAAAGAGGACGTCGCGGAGTTGCTGCGGCTTGCGGAGACGCACAAAGTGGCAGGCTTCGTGCTTGGCCTGCCGACCAATCTCGACGGCACATCCGGCCCGCGCGTCCAATCGACACGCGCGTTCGCGCGCAACCTCAATGCACTGAGCGAGTTGCCGATCCTTTTGTGGGACGAACGGCTTTCGACGGCCGAGGCAGAACGCATGCTGATCGAGGCCGACGCCAGCAGAAAACGCCGTGCGGAAGTAATCGATAAGCTTGCAGCCACCATCATTCTGCAAGGCGCACTGGACCGTATGCGGTATTCCGCTCCCGCCGCGCATTAACTCTTATCCACTCTCGCGGCCATCTCAGCGCCGGTGTCCAAAGCGTGCCGCAATAGCTTGCGAATGTATCTGAGCGCCGTCGCGTCTGGGCTGGTCAGCCCGACGGTGAAGTGGATCTGTACATGTCGCATGCGACTAAAGTTCTTCGGCCGCGTACCGAGCCGCGCCGCAGCGTGGTGCTGCCGCCTCTCACCGACGAGAGCGAAAGTTACGCGGGTCGATTTGCATATCCGGCACGGCGCGAAGTGCGGCGGCTGATGCGCTCCTCTGCGCGCCTCGCCGATCTCGCGATCGTGTTTCCCGGTGCGAGGTATGCGCTGGCGACGAAACGCGGCTCGGCGGAAATGCGCGAAACCGCCGTGGCGCTCATTGAGGATGGCGCAGCGCTGAGAACCGTCGCGCGTGTGCTGGAGCTGCCGCTGTGGCTGCGGCGCCTTCCGCCTGAAGCTTTCCAGAAGCCCATCGAGCCGGTTCCCGCGAGTGAGATCTTCACGCGCCGCATCGCAACGCGCCTTCCCGCCGTCCCGAGCCACAGCGCGCTATGGCTCGAGGCCGTCGCATTCGGCGGCAAAGCGTGCAGCGAGGATTTCGCGCTTTGGCTCGCCGACCAGGCCATCTACAGCGAGGCGGGCAAACCCGATCAGATGTTCGGCGTGCTTGCCGCCTATGCGTGGCATTCGCGCGCTCCCCATACGCGTGCGCACAATCTCATCGTGGTGCCCTGGCGGCCGGAGATCGCTTTCGACACGGCGCTGTGTGCCGCCAAGAGCTGGCTCAACCGTATGCGGCTGACGTTGCAGCTCGGGCCCGGCGTGCTGACCGATCCCTGGCTGTCGGGCGGGCAGGTGCGTGGATATACGTTCGTGCCGCTGCTCGACCGGACTGAGATTCTGGCCGAAGCGCGCGCGATGCAGAATTGCGCGGACCAGTACGCCGAGCGGCTCGCCGACGACCGGTGCCGGCTGTTCTCGATCCGCCGCGAGCGCGAACATGTCGCGACGCTGGAGATAGGGCCGCACGTGCGCGAAGCCGGTATGCTGGCGATCACGCAGCTCAAGGCGCGCCACAACATGGCCGCGCCGCTGGATGTGTGGCAGGCCGCATATGCCTGGCTTGCGGCGCAGAGCGGCCTGCGTCGGCTGCCGCCGCGCCTGCCGCCGGAGCGCAAGCTCGATGAGGATGCCTGGGCGCAATTGATGGCGCCGTATCGCAAAGCGACGGGTGGCGCTCCGTGGCTGCCGGAGACACCAACTCAGGCCGTCTTCGACGCGCTCAATTCAGAGATGGGCGATCTGGCGCGTCGCGGCGGCGTCTCGTCCTGGCTGTTCACGTAGGCATCGTCACGCGTTCGGCGAGGCGCGGGCGATGATCGCGCGGACGTCCGAGTGTTCCAACCCCTGACCATAGGTTGTGCGCGGCGTGCCGGCGATGCGCGTTGCAATGAACGCGTCGGCAACGGCTGCCGGGGCGTGAGCGCGCAGTATCGTTGCGGCGGCCAGCACCGCGAGAGACTCAACCAGCGTGCGGCCGCGCGCATCGAGCAGCTTCGGCTCCTGCAGCATGGCTTCGAGACGGGCATGGGCGCGCTTCAGAACCGCGTCATCGCCGCATGCCGTACGAAGTTCGTCCATCACCGTCTCAACGGCTTCGGGCTCACGCTGCAGCACGCGCGCGACATCGAGCGCCATGACGTTGCCCGATCCCTCCCAGATCGCGTTGACCGGGACCTCGCGGTAGAGACGCGCCATAGGAGCGTCCTCGACGTAGCCGTTGCCGCCGAGACATTCCATCGCCTCTGCCGCGAGCGGGGGCGCGAGCTTGCACACCCAATACTTGGTCACTGGCGTCATCAGGCGGCGCCAGGCTGACGCGCGCGGATCATCAGCGCGATCGAAGGCGCGAGCGAGACGGAACGCGAGCGCGGTTGCCGCCTCGACATCGAGCGCCATGTCCGCGAGCACCTGCTGCATCACCGGCTGATCGACGAGCTTTTTCTGAAACACGGTGCGGTGCTCGGCGTGATGGATGGCGTTGGCGAGTGCAAAGCGCATCAGTCCGGCAGACGAGACCGCGCAGTCGAGGCGCGTGTGCGTCACCATTTCGATGATCGTCGCGACGCCCCTGCCCTCCTCACCGATCGCGCGGGCGTAGGCGCCGTGGAACTCGACCTCCGATGAGGCATTCGAGCGATTGCCGAGCTTGTCCTTGAGGCGCTGGAAGTGCAGCGCGTTGACGGAGCCATCGGGGCGAAAGCGCGGAAGAAGGAAGCATGTGAGGCCGCCGGGCGCCTGCGCGAGAACGAGGAAGGCGTCCGACAT
>JASBSU010000031.1 GCA_030148725.1 Hyphomicrobium sp. | reverse complement strand
TCTGCCTAATTTGCAGGCGTTCGCGGCGCTAGTCTCATGGCGTAGCGGAGGCAAGCATCATGCATGAAAAACAGCTCGCCACTCACCTGCAACGTCAGATGCGCGACTTTGGGGATGTGCGGCGTCCCGATCCCATCGAGGTGCAGCAGCTTCGCCGTCTCGCGAATGCCGTTGTTGCTAAATCGCGGGCGGATCTCGCGGCGCTGGCTGAAAACAATCCAGCCCTCGTGTGGGAGTGGATCGAAGCGTTCCGACGGCAAAAGCTCGCGGCCGATGCGGAGTCTCGCTACTGGTCGAACGCGGTGCGTGAGCTGTCTGCCGCATGCCCGCGCGCCGTCGGTGCGGCTGCGGAATAGGTTGGCCGCGTCAGCGCGTGCTGCGGGGCCACGCGGCTAGAACGAGCTGCCGGGCTGGCTCAGAAATTCGATCTCCTCCGGCGTCGAAGTGCGCCCGAGAATCGCGTTGCGATGCGGGAAGCGGCCGAAACGCTCGATCACATCGCGATGGGCTTCGGCATAGCGCGTGAACTCATCATCTCCGAGCGCACTGATCAGCTCGACAGAGCGCAACTGATCCGCGTACGCCTCGCTGTGCTCGAACGGCAAGTAGAGGAAAACGCGTCGGTCAGCCGGAATCCGCTGGTCGAGGCCAAGTGCAAGCGCCAACCGTGCGATGGCGCGCGCCAGCTCGTCATAGGCGAACGCGCGCGGGGTGCCGCGATGGATGTTGCGGGTGAACTGATCGAGCACGATGACGCTGGCTAGGGCGTTTGCGGGGCTCGTGACAGCGTCCTCGATTGGGCGCCCGTTGATCTCGTCGATCAGCGGCGCGAACCGGTTACGGCAAGCGGCGTCAATCGCATCATCCTTGGCGAACCACTTGTCGCGGCCAAGTTCCTCAAACCAGAAACTCAGCACGTCCTCGACCCAATTCGGATCCGTCTTGACGGCGGTCATGATGCCTTCCTCCGCTTCTTGCCGGCAGGGCGCCTCGGGCGCGCGGCTGTTGTTTTCCGGGCGACGTTCAATGACCGATGCGCCCACTCGCGCAGCTCCTCGCCGTCGTCGAGCAGACGATCGGGCGCGCGCCAATACGACAGCTGCACGCTACGGCCGCCGCGCTGATAGGAAAACGGCGCGAGCCCTTCTTCCTCGAAGGCCCTGCTCGTCCCCGCGTCGGCCTTCAGGTAGAGGGCATCGTCGATGACGATCGCGAACATGATGCCATCGACGAAAAGACCAGCACCGCCGAACATGCGACGCACGGTGAAGGGGGCAAAGCCTCGCAGCAGTTCCTTCAGGAGCTCGACGCAGCCCTCGCTGATCGCCATCAGAAAGCTCCACGCGCGATCAGTCGGCGCGCGAGGAGCCCTCGGCGGCCGGCACGAGGTTGACGCTCTCACCGCAGCCGCAGGCGCCGCGCTGGTTCGGGTTGTTGAACACGAACTGGCTCGAGAGCTTGTCGGTCTTGTAGTCCATCTCGGTGCCGAGCAGGTACATGATCGCCGCCGGATCGACGAGCAGGATTGCGCCATCCTGCTCGATGACCTCGTCATGAGGCCCCTTCTGCTCCGCGACGGCCATCGTGTATTCCATGCCCGCGCAGCCGCCCTTCTTGATCCCGATCTTGAGGCCAAGCGCATTGGGATTGGCGGACATTAGCGCGTTGACGCGCTTTGCAGCGGCGTCGGTCATGGTCATTACCTTGGGCATCATGCGCAGCGTGGGCATCGGCGGCGTCCTGATTTGCGTCAGAGCAATATATAGTCAGCGTCGGGCGGTTGCGAAACCGCGGTGTTTTTGAATTAGAACATGTTGAGGGCGAGTCGGGCCTCGTCCGACATGCGGCTCATGTCCCAGGGCGGGTCGAACGTCATACGGACCGTGGCGCTTTTGACGCCCGGGACCGCGCCGACGGCATTCTCAACCCATTTGGGCATTTCACCGGCCACCGGACAGCCGGGCGCCGTCAGAGTCATGGCGATCGCGACGTTACGGTCGTCGTCGACGTCGACTTCATAGATTAGCCCGAGTTCGTAGACGTCGGCGGGGATCTCGGGATCGTAGACGGTCTTCAGCGCGGCGATGATATCGCGGCGCAGCGGGTCATCGCTGTCGTCGGGAGCCGTCCCCGCGTCTTGAGCGCTGGTCGCGGCGGCGCCCGCCGGCGGCGTCAATTCGAGCACGTCCGGCTCTGCCTTCTCAGCGGCAGGAGTTGCTTCGGTCTCGATCGGCTTGCCATCCATCCCTGTATCCTTACGCAAACAGCTCGTGGGTGCGCTTCAGCGCCGAGACGAGCGCGTCGACTTCTTCCATCGTGTTGTACATGGCGAAGGAGGCGCGGCAGACCGCCGTTACTCCCAGCCGCTCCATCAAGGGCTGCGCGCAATGATGGCCGGCGCGGACCGCCACGCCCGAGCGATCGACGATGGTCGCGATGTCGTGGGCGTGCAGGCCGTCCATGGTGAATGAGACGATGCCGCCCTTGCCCGGCGCAGTGCCGTAGATCTTCAGCCACGGCAGATCGGCCATCTGCGCGTGCGCGTAGGTGCGCAGCTCGGCTTCATGATGAGCGATATTCTCGCGACCGACCTGCATCATGTAGTTCAACGCAGCCCCAAGCCCGATGGCCTCGGCGATGGGAGGGGTTCCGGCTTCGAACTTGTGGGGGGATTTTCCATACGTGATCCGGTCCACCGCGACGTGCTCGATCATGCCGCCGCCGCCCTGATAGGGGCGCATGGCATCGAGGTGCTGCTGCTTGGCGTAGAGCACGCCAATGCCGGTCGGGCCGTAGGTCTTGTGGCCCGTGAACACGTAGAAGTCGGCGTCGAGTTCGCGCACGTCGACGGGTAGATGCACAGCAGCCTGGCTGCCGTCGACGAGGACCGGGATGCCGCGCGCGTGCGCCAGGCGGATGATCTCCCGCACCGGCACCAACGTGCCCGTGACGTTCGACATGTGCGTGATGGCGACAAGCTTGGTGCGCGGACTGAGCAGGCGCTCGAACTCCTCGAGGATCAGCTCGCCGTCGTCGGCGATGGGCGCCCATTTCAGCACCGCGCCCTGGCGCTCGCGCAGAAAATGCCACGGCACGATGTTGGAGTGATGCTCCATGATCGAGAGGACGATCTCGTTGCCCTCGCCGATGTTCGTCCCGAAGGAGGACGCGACGAGATTGATCGCCTCGGTGGCGTTCTTCGTGAAGATGATCTCGTCGGTGCTGCCGGCATTGAGAAAGCGGCGAACTGTCTCGCGCGCATCCTCAAAGTGCTGGGTCGCGGTGTTCGACAGGTAATGCAGTCCGCGATGGACGTTCGCGTACTCGAAGCCCATGGAGTGATTCATGGCATCGATAACGGAGCGCGGCTTCTGCGCCGACGCGGCGTTGTCGAGGTAGACGAGCGGCTTGCCGTAGATTTCGCGGTAGAGGATTGGGAAGTCGGAGCGGATGCGCGCGACATCGAACGGAGCGCCGGCGATACCGCCAGACGCCCGGACAACGTCCCGCTGCCTGCTCAACTCGCCCGCGTCCGTCGTCATGCAACGCTCCTTGCCGGCTCGATGCGGCGCAGCCAGTTGTGCGCAAGCTCACCGAGAGCGTCGCGCAGTCCTTCGTGCTCGACCTTCTCCAGCGCCTCACCGATGAACGACTCGATCAGCAGGGCGCGCGCCTCAGCTTCCGGAATGCCGCGCGACCGGCAATAGAAGACGAGATCGTCGTCGATGTCGGCGCTGGTCGAGCCGTGTCCGCAAACGACATCGTCGGCGTAGATCTCAAGCTCGGGCTTTGAATCGAACTCGCAATCGGGAGACAGCATCAGCACCTGAGCCATCTGCTTTCCGTCAGTCTTCTGTGCATCCGGCCGGACGATTACCTTGCCCTGGAAGACGCCGCGCGCATGATCCTCCAGAACGCCCTTGAACAGCTCCCGGCTCACGCACTTGGGGACCGCGTGATCGACGACGAGCGTCGTGTCGATGTGCTGGCCTTCACGCGCAAGAAACGCACCAGAGAGGTCGATCCTGGCATCCTCGCCCGCGAAGGTGACGGCAACCTGGTTGCGCGCCAGACCGGTGCTGGCCGTGAAATGGAATCCGGCATAGTCAGCGTCGGGGCCAAGCTCGGTCAGCCAGTTTGACAAATGCACGCCGCCGCCAGCCTCGAGGGCGACCTTTACGTGTCCGAGCTTTGCGCCCTTGCCGACGATTACCTTGGTGGCGGCGTTGAGCTGGAAGTCCCTGGCGGCCTTCGGCAGCGTGACGTGCGCCTCGATGACCGTCGCGATGGCGCCCTCGCCTACGCGCAGGACATTGCGCACGGCAACGAATGCCGGCGTTTCAGAGGCGCGCACGAAGACGAGCAGCACCGGCTTGTCGAGCGTCGCCAATGGCGCGATATCGACAACCGATCCATCGGCAGCATAGGCGGTGTTGAGGGCCAGCACGGCATCGTCGTCGCGGCCGCTGACGTCGAGCAGCTCCACGGCGCTCGTGTCGTTGTCGAGCAGGGTTGCGAGCGAAGCCGCCGATACGTCCTCGTTGGCGACGAGAGCCGAAAGGTCGGGCTCGTAGCGGCCATCGACGAACACGACGCGATGCGCTTCCAGACCGGCGAGCGCACCCAGCGCTGCCTCAATGTCAGCAACACTCACGCCTTTGCTCGCGGCGGGAGCCGGCAGCACCTCTTTCACGAGGTTGCGCAGGTCAGTGTATTTCCACTCCTCGACGCGGCGATGGGGAAGCCCCAGCGCGCCGAAGCGGCCCATGGCGTCGAGCCGCAGCTTGCGGATTTCGGACGACCCGGGAAGCTCGGCAGCAGCGCCCGAGAACGCTTCCGACAGCGCCTGTTCTGCCTTGGTCTTCAATACGGCTACGTTCATTTACGCCGCCTTCGACTGATATTCTGCATAGCCCGACTTCTCGAGCTCCTTGGCGAGCGAAGCATCGCCCGACTTGCGGATCTTGCCGTCGACCATGACGTGCACGCGGTCGGGGACGATGTGGTTCAAGAGCCGCTGATAGTGGGTGATGACGAGCATCGCGCGCTCGGGCGAGCGCATCGAGTTCACGCCATCGGAGACGATGCGCAGGGCGTCGATATCCAAGCCGCTGTCCGTCTCATCGAGCACGCACAGCGTGGGCTCAAGGACTTCCATCTGCAGGATCTCGGCGCGCTTCTTCTCGCCGCCGGAGAAGCCGACATTGACCGGACGCTTCAGCATGTCCGTGTTGATGTTGAGGCGCTCGGCCTTGGCCTTCACGAATTTCATGAAGTCGGGCGTTGACAGCTCCGGCAGGCCGCGCGCCTTGCGGACCGCGTTGACGGCCGTGCGCAGGAACGTGAAGCCAGCGACGCCGGGGATCTCCATCGGATACTGGAAGGCGAGGAAGACGCCCTTTGCAGCGCGCTCCTCCGGTTCCATTTCGAGGATGCTCTCGCCGTCCCAGAGGATGTCGCCCGAAGTCACTTCGTAGCCGTCACGGCCCGCCAGCACATAGGCCAGAGTCGACTTGCCCGATCCGTTCGGGCCCATGATGGCGTGCACCTCGCCTTTCGGGATGGTGAGCGTCAGGCCTTTCAGGATCTCGCGATCCTCGTCGGCGAGCTTCACGTGCAGGTCTTTGATCTCAAGCATTCTAGGTACTTTCTTTCATCGTGGCCGAGCGCCGAACTCGGATTTCCAAAGTGTGATCGATTAGCCCACCGAGCCTTCGAGCGAGATGCCGATCAGCTTCTGCGTCTCGGCCATGAATTCCATCGGAAGCTGCTGCAGTACATCGCGCACGAAACCGTTGACGACGAGAGCTACCGCTTCTTCCTGCGACAGCCCGCGCTGGCGGCAATAGAAGAGCGTGTCGTCGGAAATCTTCGACGTCGTCGCTTCGTGCTCGAAATGCGCGGTGTTGTTCTTGGCCTCGATGTACGGAACCGTGTGCGCGCCGCACTTGTCGCCGATGAGAAGGCTGTCGCAGTTCGTGAAATTGCGCGCGCCGGTCGCCTTACGATGCGCCGAGACGAGACCGCGGTAGGTGTTCTGCGAATGGCCGGCTGCGATGCCCTTGGAGATGATGCGGCTCGACGAGTTCTTGCCGAGGTGGATCATCTTGGTGCCGGAGTCCACCTGCTGCCAGCCGTTCGATACGGCGATCGAATAGAATTCGCCGCGCGATTCATTGCCGCGGAGAATGCAGCTCGGATACTTCCAGGTGATGGCAGAGCCGGTTTCGACCTGCGTCCAGGAAATCTTCGAGCGATCGCCGCGGCAGTCACCGCGCTTGGTGACGAAGTTATAGATGCCGCCCTTGCCGTTCTTGTCGCCGGGATACCAGTTCTGCACCGTCGAATACTTGATCTCGGCATCATCCAGCGCGATCAGCTCGACCACGGCCGCGTGCAGCTGATGCTCGTCGCGCATCGGCGCCGTGCAGCCTTCCAGGTATGAAACGTAAGAGCCCTTCTCGGCGATGATGAGCGTGCGCTCGAATTGGCCGGTCTGCTTCTCGTTGATGCGGAAATAGGTCGACAGCTCCATCGGGCAGCGTACGCCTTCAGGCACGTACACGAACGAGCCATCGGAGAAGACAGCGGCATTGAGCGCGGCGTAGAAGTTGTCGCCCTGCGGCACGACCGAGCCGAGGTACTTCTTGATCAGCTCCGGGTGCTCGCGAACCGCTTCCGACATCGAGCAGAAGATGACGCCGGCCTTTTTCAGCTCGTCCTTGAAGGTGGTCACCACCGAGACACTGTCGAACACCGCGTCAACGGCGACGCGCGCGCCCTGGACGCCGGCCAGCACCTCGCGCTCGCGCAGCGGGATGCCGAGCTTCTCGTATGTGGCCAGCAGCTCGGGATCGACCTCATCGAGGCTCTTGGGGCCTTCGGTCGATTTCGGAGCGGCGTAGTAATAGAGGTCGTTGAAGTCGATCTTCGGGTAATCGACCTTGGCCCACGTTGGCTCGGTCATGTTGACCCAGCGCCGGTAGGCTTCGAGGCGCCACTCGAGCATCCAGGCCGGCTCGCCCTTCTTCTCCGAGATGAAGCGCACGATGTCCTCGGAAAGACCCTTCGGGGCCTTCACCGTGTCGATCTTCGTTTCGAACCCATACTTATACTGGTCGACGTCGATCTTGCGGACCTGCTCGATCGTCTCTTGAACCGCTGGCATAACTACCCTTTCACGTCTCGAACTCTTCCGACTACGCAGCGAGTGCCGCGCCGCCTGCAACTTTCTGCCAAGCCGCCAGGAAGGCGGCGATGTCTTCGTCTTTCGTCTCCGGCCCGAGGCTGACGCGCACCGCTGCGCGGGCGATGGAATCGCCGACCCCCATGGCCGCAATCACCGTGTTCGCGCCGACCTTGCCCGACATGCAGGCGGCTCCAGCGCTGATCGCGATGCCTTCCATGTCCATGCGGATGACGACCGTCTCCGCCACTTTGCCGGGCAGCGCGACGCAGGACGTGTTGCCGATACGCGGCGCGTTGCGGCCGACGATGATGGCCTCCGGCGTCGCGGCGAGGAGTGCTTCTTCCAATCGGTCGCGCAAGATGGCGATGCGCTGCATGGCGCCCTGCTCGCGCGCGACCTCGGCTGCCGCAGCGCCGAAACCGGCGATCCCTGCGACGTTCTCGGTGCCGCCGCGCCGGCGGCGCTCCTGGCCGCCGCCCTTGATGAGGGCGGGGAGATTGACGCCGTCGCGAATGACGAGCGCGCCGACACCGCGCGGGCCACCCAGCTTGTGCGATGAGAACGTCAGCGTATCGGCGCCTAGCTGTGCGAAGTCCACCGGAAGGCGGCCGACGCCCTGGACGGCGTCGACATGCAGCGCCACGCCGCACGTCTTTGCCAACTCAGCCGCCTCGGCAATCGGCTGAATGACGCCGGTCTCGTTATTCGCCATCATGACGCTCAACAGGACGCGGGCTCCGCCCGAAGTTGCGTGCGACAGCGACTCGGCGACCGCGCCAAGCTCCACGACGCCATCCGTGCTCGCCGGTAGGGCGATGACCTTGGCTCCGCAGGCGCGGGCCGGTGCCAGCGCGGAATCGTGCTCAATGGCGGAGATGCAAATGGCTTTCCACCCGGCTGCCATGACGGCGTTGTTCGCCTCGGTAGCGCCGCTGGTGAATACGATCTCGCTCGGCTTTGCGCCGACGAGAGAAGCAACCTGCTCGCGCGCCGTCTCGATAATGGCGCGGGCGCGCCGGCCTTCGGCGTGAACGGAAGAGGGATTGCCGGCAGCATCGCACGCGGCAATCATCGCGGCGCGCGCGGCGGGGCGCAGCGGCGATGATGCGTTGTGGTCCAGATAGATGCGCGGCGTTGAGGTCATCGGGCAACCAGCTCCGGCTGACGACGCGGCTCGGACGGAAACTCAGCGGTCTTGCCGACCGGGATGCCGTCGAGCACCTCCTGCAACGTCACTTTCGCCAGGAAGCTCTCGATGTGCGAGCCGAGCGCGTGCCACAGCCCATGCGTCAGGCAACGACGATCGCCGACGCAGCCGTTCTCCGCGTCGAGACAGCGCGTCAGGCGCGTCTCCTCCTCGACAGCCTTCATGATCTCGTCGATGCGGATTTCGGAAGCCGGGCGGGCCAGGACATAGCCTCCGCTGCGGCCGCGCGCGCTCGCGACAAGGCCGCCACGGCGCAGACGCAGAAAGATCTGCTCGAGATAGGCGAGCGAGAGTGCCTGACGCTCGGCGATGGCAGACAGCGGAACAGCGGCGTGCGCGCCATATTTGGCGAGATCCGCCATGGCCATCACCGCGTAACGCGCCTTGGTATTCAACTCCACGCCACAATCCTCCATCGCCTTCCGACGCTTCGAGCGGTCTGGCCAGCGCGCGAGGGCGCTTTCTCTTGCAATCGGCACCGGGCGGTGTGCTAAGAAGCGCCACCGACGAGAGCCGAGGCTGACCGAAGTCAGAACGACGCTTTTTCGAACGGTTCTAAAGTCTGTGCTGAATATGAAAATTCCGAGCCCACAAGTCAAGGATTCGGTGCGCCCGTTTTTTTGACCCGCCCGCTTGGCCTGCCGCACCCCCGGTTTGCGGCCAAACCACAGCCCTCAACAGTTGGAATTTAGATGCCCGAGCTGATCATCAATGGGCCCGCAGGCCGTCTGGAAGCCCGCTATCACCACGAGCCGACAGGCGATAGCCCGATCGCCCTCATCCTGCACCCGCACCCGCAGTTCGGCGGGACGATGAACAATCAGGTCGTCTACACGCTGTATCACACGTTCGCAGAGCGCGGCTTTTCCGTGCTGCGGTTCAATTTCCGCGGCGTCGGCCGCAGCCAGGGCGTCTGGGATGGCGGTCCGGGCGAGTTGGCGGATGCCGCATCGGCACTCGACTGGCTGCAGATCGTCAAGCCCGACGCCAAGAGCTGCTGGATCGCCGGCGTCTCGTTCGGTACCTGGATCGCCATGCAGCTCCTGATGCGCCGACCGGAGGTGGAAGGCTTCATCTGCGTGGCGCCGCCGTCGAACCTTTACGACTTCTCGTTTCTCGCGCCGTGCCCCTCCTCGGGCCTGATGATCAACGGCGACAAGGATCGCGTCGTGCCGTCTAACTCGGTGGGCGACCTTTCGCAGCGCCTGAAGACCCAGCGCGGCATCAAGATCACGCATCAGGTCGTGCCCGGCGCCAACCACTTCTTCGAGAACAAGACCGACGAGCTGAAAGAGGCCGTGGGCACGTACGTCGATCAGCGCATGGAGCAGGCGGAGATCGACCGCGCCAACGAGAAGGAGCGCGAGCGCGAGAAGGAGCGTGAGCGCCAGCGCCAGCGCGAGCTGGAGCGGCAGGAGGAGGCAAGCGGTGGTGGAGCGGCCGATGATGGCGACGGAGACGCCGACTAACAGGAAGCAGCCGTGCTGAAGCTCATCGGCTTTTGGGCCGCGGGGCTGCTCGTCACGGCTATCGCCGCGCTGGCGGTTGCTTACTGGTATTCTCTGAGCCTTCCCGGAAAGAGCTATTCGGGCCCGCCGCCCGAGGCGACCGAGGCCGAGCGCGACGTCGCAGCGCGTTTGCGCCAGCACGTCACCGCCATCGCCAGCGAACCGCACAACGTCATCCACTACGAGGCGCTCGAACGGTCGGCCGCCTACATCGAATCGGAGCTGACCGCCCTCGGCCTTACGCCGCAGCGGCAGGTGTACGAGGCCGACGGAAAGTCGGTTCGAAACATCGCCGTCGAGATCGCGCCACCGGGAGCCGGCCCCGAGACGCCGAGCATCGTCGTTGGTGCGCACTACGATTCCTATGGCAACGCGCCTGGAGCCAATGACAACGGCAGCGGCACGGCGGCCGTCATCGAGCTGGCGCGTCTGTTGAAGGACATGCCGCTAAAGGACACGCGCTTGCGCCTTGTGCTGTTCGTCAACGAGGAGCCGCCGTACGACCGGACGCCTCAAATGGGCAGCTACCGCTATGCCGAGAGCCTGAAGGATGCCGGCGAGAGCGTCATCGGTATGATCTCGCTGGAGACCATCGGTGCGTTCTCGAATAAGCCCGGGACGCAGAAATATCCCTCACCGTTCGACATGATTTTCCCCGATGTCGCGGATTTCGTCGCACTCGTGGCGCTTCCTGGCGGGCGCACGTTCCTGCAAGAGTTCGTCGGCAGTTTCCGCGAGCATGCGCACATTCCTACGATCGGGGGAACGGCACCGGACTTCATCGACGGCATCGGCTGGTCGGACCATTGGGCGTTCTACAGCTTCGGGTATCCGGCGATCATGATCACGGACACGGCGCTGTTCCGCTATCCGCACTACCACACGCCGGGCGATACACCGGACAAGGTGGATTACGCGACGCTGGCGCACGTCACGCTCGCGGTCGCGGCGAGCCTCAAAGACATGATGCGCTAGCCGTCGATGCGCGCGCGTTCTAGCGGGCCCCGATCAATATGCCGCCGGTCATGGGGGACGACACGCCCGTCGTTTCCGGGAAGGTGATGGGAAGCTGCATCGCCGAGCGGACGGCGAGATAGGCCCAGGCTTCGGCTTCGATGAAGTCGCCGTCCAGTCCGAGCGCTTCCGCCGGCACCACGGCGTTCGCCACGTTGGCGGCGATCATGCTCATCAAGGTGCGGTTCTTTCTTCCGCCGCCGCAGACGACCCAGAAGCGCGGCTCTTCCGGCATGTGCTCGCGTGCGCGCCCTATGGCCGCGGCGGTGAAGGCCGACAGAGTTGCGGCGCCATCCTCGAGCGAAAGGTCCTTCACTGGCTTCGACGAGAAATCATTGCGGTCGAGCGATTTCGGCGGCGGGCGCCCGAAGTAGTTGTTGGTCAGCAGTTCCTGCAATGCGTCCTCATCAATGCGGCCGCGCGCCGCCAACGCTCCGTCCGCATCATGCGCGGCGCCGGTATGCATCAGAACCCAGTCGTCGATGAGCGCGTTGCCGGGCCCGGTATCGAACGCGAGCATACGGCCGCCGTGACCGATCCACGTGACGTTTGCGACGCCGCCGATGTTCAGGAACGCGACGGGAAGGTCCGGCACGCTTGCTGCCAATGCGCGGTGGTAGACCGGCACCAGCGGCGCCCCCTGTCCCCCAGCCGCGACGTCGGCGGCGCGCAGATCGTATACGACGTCGACACCGGTACGCTCGGCAAGCAGCGCACCATCGCCGAGCTGAACGGTGAGGTTGCGCGGGGCGTCGTGCAGCACGGTCTGGCCATGAAAGCCGATGAGGTCTATGTCGGACCGCGAAAGCCCATTCACCTCGAGAAAAGCGCTCACAGCGGATGCGTTGAGTTCGGTCAGGGTGCGCTCGATCTCGGCGAGGTTGCCGGGACGCGCGCCTCGGTCATCGAGACTTTTGGCCTCGATCAGGGCGGCACGGACCTTGACCTTGATCTCCGCGGGATAGGCATAGCTCGCCGCCGGCCCGTGACGCAGCTCCCGGTCGCCGTCGGTATCGAGAAGCGCCACATCGATGCCGTCCATCGAGGTGCCGCTCATCAGCCCCAGTGCGCGCTGCAGCTTGCCCATCTGCGCCTTCCCGTGCATGTTCCGCCCCGCCGCCGCGGCGGAGCCGGCTGACTGTGATAGCGAAGCGATGACCAATCTCAAATCCGACTTTCTGAAAATTCTTACCGAGCGTGGGTATATCCACCAATCCTCGGACCTTGCGGCCCTCGACGACCTCGCCTCAAAGCGGGAGGTCATCGCCTATGTCGGCTACGACTGTACGGCGCCGTCGCTGCATGTCGGGCATCTGCTGTCGATCATGATGCTGCACTGGCTGCAGGAGACCGGCAACAAGCCGATCGCGCTGATGGGCGGCGGCACCACGCGGGTCGGCGATCCATCGGGTCGCGACGAGACGCGCCGGCTGCTCACTTACGATCAGATCGACGCCAACAAGGAGTCGATCAAGACGACGTTTGCGAAGTTCATGCGTTTCGGCGACGGCCGGCACGACGCCGCGATGGTCGACAACGCGGAGTGGCTTACGAAGCTCAATTACATCGAAATGCTGCGTGACGTCGGTCGGCACTTCTCGATCAATCGCATGTTGACGATGGATTCGGTGCGGCTGCGGCTGGAGCGCGAGCAGGAGCTGTCGTTCATCGAGTTCAACTACATGATCCTGCAGTCCTACGACTACGTCGAGCTGGCGCGCCGGTACGGCTGCAACCTGCAGATGGGCGGCTCGGATCAGTGGGGCAACATCGTCAACGGCATCGATCTCGGCCGGCGTATGGGCACGCATCAGCTCTACGCACTGACGTGCCCGCTGCTGACGACGTCGTCAGGCGCCAAGATGGGCAAGACGGCCGCTGGAGCCGTCTGGCTGAACGAGGACCAGCTTTCCGCGTACGATTACTGGCAATTCTGGCGCAACACCGAAGACGGCGACGTCGCGCGGTTCCTGAAGCTGTTCACGACGTTGCCGATGTCGGAGATCGAACAGCTCGCAGCGCTGCAGGGCGCGGAAATCAACGAGGCGAAGAAGACGCTCGCAACCGAAGCGACGGCGCTCATGCATGGCCGCGACAAGGCCGAGGCGGCCGCCGAAACGGCGCGGCGTACCTTCGAGCAGGGTACGGCGGCCGAGGGCCTACCCACCGTCGAGATTGCGGCAAGCGATCTCGCAGGCGGTATCGGCGTCCTTTCGGCCTTTGTGCTCGCGGGCCTGGTCAAATCAAACGGCGAGGCGCGCCGCCAAATCCAGGGCGGCGGGCTGAAAGTGAACGACCAGGCTGTCGCGGACGAGAAAGGCCTGATCGCGAAATCCGACGTCAACGCGGATGGCGCCATCAAGCTGTCGCTCGGCAAAAAGAAGCACGTGTTGCTGAAGCCGGTCTGACGCCTCCCCTAGCGGCCGCAGCCGCAGGGGCGGAGGATATGGTGTCGTTACCGGAAAGCGGACGCGTCTGTACGCGACGACATTGCTGAGGTGCCACTGCCCGTCAGCATCGACAGCAGCAGCAAAGCAATGGCGTTCCCGATCAGCAAGAAGGTCCAGAGGAAGAGACCGCCCGGCCCGGCGGAACCTCGCTCCACCACCGGCGCCGCTGCGGATGCGGGGGCGTCTTTTGCGGTTTCGGCGCTCCGCTTTTCGGCTGGCGCGGCATTCGCCGGCGGCGCTGCAGCGGGGCCTTCGGCGCTCTTTGCTACGATGTCGCCCTGAGCATCGACGGCAACCGACTGCTGCACGCCATTCGCGAGGGCAGTGCCACGCCAGATGCTGTCATCACCGAGCGTCAGGCCTTGCACTTCACGAAAGCCGCTGGCCTCAAGCTTGCTGCGTGCGTCGGCTTCGCTCAGCGGATTTTGCGCAGGCGTTAGGTCGCCTTTGCCGATGTCGCGTCCCGCAGCGGGACTTGGAGACGTGGCGGCGGCGCCCACGGGGAAGGTGTTCTCTGCACAGAACCGCAAGAACTCGGTGCGCGACAGCACCTCCGGCTGCTGCAGCGACTTACCGTTTTTTACCGCAGTGGCGATGTAGCCAGCCTTGTCCTCCGATTTCGTGAGCGCGCCGTTGGCGTCGATATCGGCGGTTTTCCAAAGCGACAAGCATTCCTGCTCGGTTGCGGCGTGAACAGGCGAGAGTGACAGGCAGAGCGCAGCGCCAATTGCTGCTATGCGAAAGCGATTATCCATGTGGGCTCCTCACATATTGCCCCCAGCGCACTAACTCCGTGGACGTTGTATGCGTTCCCGGAAATCGCTGGGTTGCGAAGAGTGGTTTTCGCCAGTCAGATTGAGCGCTGGTTGACCCTTTTGGAGAGTTCCTCCGCCGTTTCCTTTCTTTCACTGTAGCGGTCGACCAGGTAGTCGGCGCGGTCGCGCGTCAGCAGCGTGAACTTCACCAACTCCTCCATCACATCCACGACGCGGTCGTAGTAGGCGGAGGGCTTCATGCGGCCGTCGTCGTCGAATTCCTGGAAGGCCTTCGCAACCGACGACTGGTTCGGAATGGTGATCATGCGCATCCATCGACCGAGCACGCGCATTTGATTGACCGCGTTGAAGGACTGCGAGCCGCCGCTGACCTGCATCACGGCCAGCGTTTTACCCTGCGTCGGCCGCACCGCCCCCGAGGACAGTGGAATCCAATCGATCATGGATTTCATGACGCCGCTCATCGCGCCGTGCCGTTCCGGCGAGCACCACACCTGGCCCTCGGACCAAGCTGCCAACTCGCGCAACTCCTGCACTTTGGGATGCGTATCGGGCGCGTCATCCGGCAAGGGCAGGCCGTGCGGGTCGTAAAGCCTCGTCTCGGCGCCGAAGTGTTCCAGCAGCCGGGCCGCCTCCATCGCCAGGAAGCGGCTGTAGGAGCGTTTACGCAGCGATCCGTAGAGCAGCAGGATGCGCGGCTTGTGGGCGCCTGTCGACGCCAGCCTGTCAGCGGCTGGCACGTGGAGGTGTTCTTGCACGACGTTGTGCAGATCGTCGGCGCCGTTCTCACTCATGGCTTGTCCTTCATTCCGCAGGTGCGGTTTGTCTTGCACCGCTGGTACGGAAAAGCCAACTGGCGAACGCAAGCGCTATAGCCGCGCCCAGCAGCTGAGCGACAACGAACGCTAGCACGTCGGTCGGGCGGATACCGGCGAAGGTATCGGAGAAGGCTCGCGCGATGGTGACGGCCGGGTTGGCAAAGGATGTCGAGGCCGTGAACCAATAGGCGGCGGTAATATAGAGGCCGACGTTCAACGCCACCGCCGAGGGCTTGGCCAACAGCGTTCCGAGGATTGTCAAAATCAGCCCGAACGTGGCGACGCCCTCGGCGAACCATTGGCCCGAGCCCGTGCGCGCCTTCGTCGCCTCTTGCAGCAGCGGCAGGTCGAACATCGCATGAGCGGCCATCACGCCGGCGATGCCGCCGCACAACTGCGCAACGACGTAGGCGGCAGCCAAGCGGGAGCCGATCTCACCGCGTAGCCAGAAGACTGCAGAAACAGCAGGATTGAAATGCGCCCCTGAAACGGGGCCGAACACGGTGATGAGTACGACGAGGATGGCGCCGGTCGGTAGCGTGTTGCCGAGCAGCGCCAAGCCATCATTCCCGCCCGACAACTTGGCGCCCATGATACCGGAGCCGATCACCGTGGCGAGCAGCAGCGCCGTGCCGAGGAACTCGGCGGCGAGGCGCTGTGCGGATGTGTAGGGACCCACGCCTCACGCCCTCTCCACATCGGCGTGCGTTTTGCCGATCTCTTCCAGCCGGCGCTGCAACGAAAGCTTGTCGAGAGACTCGAGCGGAAGGCTGGTGAAGATGCTGATGCGGGCGTTGAGCATCCGATAGGTCTCGGCGAAAGCGAGCGCCTTCTCGGTGTCAGTCCCTTCGACGGCGGCCGGGTCGGGTACGCCCCAGTGCGCGCTCATGGGCTGGCCCGGCCAGATGGGGCACGTCTCGTTGGCGGCGTTGTCGCAAACCGTGAAAACGAAATCGAGCCTCGGTGCGTCGGGCGCAGCGAACTCGTCCCACGGTTTGGAGCGCAGCGCCGTCGTATCGTAGTTGAGCTGCCGCAACAGCTTCAGCGTGAGCGGATGCACCTCGCCTTTGGGCATGCTGCCCGCGCTGTACCCTTTGAACTTGCCCGCACCGACGCGATTCATGATGGCCTCGCCGATAATCGAGCGGGCCGAGTTTCCGGTGCACAGAAACAGGACGTTGAGAGGCTTGCTGGTCACTTCGATGCTCCCTTACACAAACTGCGCGACTTCTTGATCGTCGAACCGCAAAGCTCAGGCTGGCCCTGGCAACAATCTTCCGTGAGGAAGCTGAGCAGTTGGCGCATGCCCTCGAAATGTACCGCGTAGCGGATGTAGCGGCCTTCGCGGGTCGCGTGGATGAGTCCGGCGTGGTCGAGCTCCTTCAGGTGGAAGGAGGCTGACGTCGGCGTCGCTCCGACTGCTTCCGCGATCTCACCCGCAGGCAAGCCCGATGGCCCCTGCTTCACGAGCAGGCGGAAGATCTCCAAGCGCTGACCGTGGGCGAGCGCTGAAAGACACGCGACGGCGTCTTTGCTGTTCATATCTTTATTCTACAATAATTCTTGAAATATGCAATCGATAGTCGACGCGGGGGCTGCGTCACGCCGACTTGCGTCGCGCCGACGTCGCTGTGCCGCTGGTCGCTGTGCGACGGCGCTAGCGCTTCTTGGTGGGTGGGGCGACCGTTTGTGACGACCAGCCGTCGATCGTCTCGTTGCCGACGATGGTGCCCGGAGCAGCGGCCTCGCCCTCGCTCCCCGGCTTGCCGACCGTGCTCGAAGCACGCACCCCCTCGGTCGCGCCGGTCGGGTCGTCGTCGCGGCGCTGCACCTTGGGGTCGAACGGCGTCATCTGGAAGATGTCGCGGAAGATGCCGGGTGCCAGCATGGAGAGCGGATTGACGATGACCTCGGGCCTGTCCATCGATCCCTGGATGGCGAACGTCATGCCGGAGATGCCTTCGCACTTCGGCCCGGTGATGATCTGACCGAACAGCGGGATCTCGCACAGGGCGCTGTTGAGGCCCTGCAACGGCACGTAGGTTCCACCGAGATTAACGCGCCGCATTTTGTAGTCGACCTTGCCTCGGATCGAGGCGCCGAGCATCGGGCCGCGCAACTGAGAGTCGCTCATCACGAACTGGCCGTAGCCAACGGAGAACGGCACCTTCATCAGCGTGAAGTCGAAAACTTCGCGCGACACGCGCTTGGACGGTCGTCCGGACGCGCCGTCGATCGCCGGGCGACCATCGTCGGCACCGGAGAACACCTCGGAGACGATGGGGTCGCCCAGAATCCTGAACTGCTCGACCCACAGGATGCCGGTCTTTTCGGCGGCGCCCTTGCCTTCGAGGTTCACCTCGAGCCGCACGCGTCCACCCTGAATGTTGGGGTAGAAGTCTATGAGCTTGAATGCCTGTCCGGCGTCGGTTGAATCAGCGTACAGCTTTCGCGGTTGCCCGGGGTCCTGACGCAGCACGACCGCCAGCGGCTTGCCGCCGTCGAGCGTGGAGCGCGCGTCAAGCGCAACCAGCTTGTCGCCGCGCTTCGAGAGGTTCATCTTCACGCTGCGTAACGATACCTCGTGATGGCCGATGACCGTGCCGATCTCAACATCGAGATCGAGGCCAGTGCGCGAGTCCTTGGACTTGGCCGGCGCCCGCTCGGAGAGCTGGCCGAGCGAAAACAGCGAGCGGAAGAAGTCGCGGCCGTCGAGTGTGGGCCCCTTCGCCTTCACCTTCCAGATGTCGTCCTTGCCAAGCGTGCCCTGCACTTCCATGCGGGTCACGACGTTAAGGGAGAAATCGGGGAAGTAGAATTCGCGCAGGCGATTGTCGGCACCGATTGCGACCCAGCCCTCGATGGCGATGTCGTCGCCGGCAACCTTGAAATTCTGCAGCTCGGTCTTGTGCGTCTTGCCGCGCGCAATGTCGAACTGGATCGTCGCCGAGCGTCCGGGCGGCTTGCGCCATGCAACGCCTTCGAGAAGAAGATCGGCGTTGGTGAGATCGCCGTGCAGGCGCACGATCGACTCCGCATTTTCGCCGGGCTCGACCGTCAACTCGATGGGCACCTCGCCCTGCACGCTGTCATTGACGTCGAGGCCGAGCTGATTGCGGTCGGTGTTGTCCAACGTCGCCGTCAGACGCAGCGGCGGCTGCTTATCGACCGGGGCATCGAAGATGCGCTGCCAGCCGAGTTTTGCCAGAACACCGTTGATGAGCATCTGGCCACGCGCGCCTGCGGCCTTCTCGGTGACGTCAAAATCGATGCTGGCGCTTTGAACCTGGAAATTGCCGGCGATCTGTTTGATGCGGCCGTCGGTGAGCTTGCCGCTGCCTTCAATCTTCACGGAGCCATCGGGTAGATCGGCGAGAAGCGGCAGGCTGATCTTGAATTTGGAATCCACCTTGCCGTCGATGCCGTCGCGCGGCAGCCCGGTCTCCTCGATGAAGGCCGGCCGCGCATGGCCGATCAGCTCCATGACGGCATTCAGGCTCGGCTGGGAGGTGAACACCACCTCGCCGGCCGGTACTTCGCTCATGATGTCGACAGCCGTGAAGCGGCCATTCGCGAGCGGCAGGCGTCGGTCGGCGCCGAGCAGGATGGCGGCTTCAGGAATGACGATTTCGAGCGCGTCGTTCTCGATGCGCGTCGTGGCGCGGGCCGCAACGACCGGCGGCAGTTCGTCGATGACGCGAATTTCCAGGTCGCCGACGTCCATCAGAAACGAGAGCTGATGTTCCTGAGCACCGACGCTCATCTGGGACGACATCTGGTTGCCGGTCGCAAAACGGAAGCGTCCGCCGAGCACCGATCCCCTGTCGACGCGCTCGCCAACCCATTCGCGCGCGCCGGGCGCTATCGCCTTCGGCCACAACGCCTTCAACGTATTGAGCGACATAGGGCTCAGCGTGCCTTCGAGCCGCGTGCTCGCGGGCTCGGCGCCCGTCACCAAGCTGCCGCTCATATCGATCTCGGATCCGCCGGCGCGCAGCTTGAACTCTGCAAGCTCCACAGCGCCGCGGTGCGGATCGACAGTGCCGCTGGCTCGCCACTCATCCAGTGTGATCGGCGCGGTCTTGAATTCCTCGGCTGAGAAGGAGCCGTTGGTGGACGCAAGCCGGTAGTTCCAGACGGGATGCTCAGCATTGGGGTCAACAGCGGCCGCCTCGCCTAAGATCGTCACACGGCTGCCGCGCCAGCTCATGGTGGAAGGCGCCAGCGTAATCTTCTCGGCTGTGCCGTCATAGGCGAGCTTGATCGAGCCTCCATCGATGGCGAGCGGTGCCTCCGGCAATGCCGGCAAACGCAGGCTGCCGTTGCCCAATCCAATCGACAGCGTGGCAGCGCGCACCTCGCCATCGCTCGTCAGCTCCATGCTGGCTTCGCCGTTGACGGGCAGATCCAATGCCTGCAGCAGGCTGAACTCGGGGACTGTTCCGGCAATCGTTCGTGGGACGAGGTTGGAAACGGATGTCTTGAGCGTCAGCGTTCTGTTGCTTGCCGATTCATCGGTTTCAAACGTCAGCTGCCAGGGTTTGCCGCCTGCTGCGACGACAATGGCGCGACCGTTGATCACGCTGCGCGCGCGGCCATGCATGAGCCCGATGTTCAGAGTGGGCACGCGCCATTCCGTGGTCCGCCCCGCGTAATCGACGAGCACGGTCGCATCGCGCAGTCCGAACTCCCGAAGGTACGACGTCGCATCCAAGCCTTGGCGCGCGCGGGAGGACATGTCAGTCAGCACGCGGGCGAGGTCGATACGCTTCAGCGGACCGGCAGATTCGGCCTGGGCTGAAGCGGATGGCGCCGGACGAGCAGCCGGTATGGGCGCGGGCGGCGGCGCGACTTGTGAAGGCGCGCCCTGTCCGGCTTCTGTTTCGGGCTCGCTCGCGACAGGCTTTGAGAAGCTCAGGGTGAGGCCGCTGCGCTCGGTGTAGAACAGGAAGAGGCGCGGCTCGATGAGATCAATTCGTGCGGGGACGACGCGCATCGACCACAGCGCCGACGTATCCAGCTCGACGGCCGCAAAAGGCGCCGACGCGACAACGTCGCCATCCTGCTCATGGACGCGGACGTTCTGGAGTTTGAATTCGAGGCCGCCTGCGTCCGACAGACTGACGATCGCATCGTCGATGCGCACCTTGTTGCCGGCAAGCTCGGCGTTGATGCCGCGTTCGATCGGCTCGACCAGGAAGGAGAGCGAAATCGGGCCATGCCGAAGGCGCACATACCCCAGCCCTGCAACCAGCAAGGCCAGCATGAGGAAGGGCGCCAGAATGAACACGGAGCGCCCAACGCCGTGCAGGACATGATCGCATGCCACCGCGGCGGTCGACACCGATCGCTTGAGGTTGGAGCTTTTGTGCTCGCTGGGGCGCGGCGTGGCGTGTCCCGTTTGTGTTTTTGGTCTTCCGGTCGTCTGCAAGTCCGGCCCCTAGACAGTTTCGAGACTGGCGTCCCGAAGCAAACAACGAGATGCGTAAAAACGCGTACGCGCGAGAGCAGCTTCCCTCGTCCATGCTCCCGGCGCCCCCGAGCCGGCTCACACGCTGCGACATCCCCATTATACGCATAAACGCAGCCGGCCTTGCGCCCCGTCATATGCGCCGCTAAGCCTCAGGCAAAGCGAGCATTGTTGTTGTCAGACGTGAGTTCACGTACATGGGGAAAAGCGACAAAAGAAAGGCATCGCGGTGACGATTGAAGAGGGCCAGCTGGCGCCTGATTTCACGCTTCCCGACGCCGACGGGACAGGCGTTCGACTTTCGGAGCTGCGCGGGCATCCGGTGGTGGTCTACTTCTATCCGAAGGACGACACAGCGGGGTGCACGCAGGAGGCGAAGGATTTCACCTGCCTTGCGCAGGAGTTCAAGCGCGCCAAGGTCGCGCTTTTAGGAATTTCTCCCGACAGCGTCGCCAGTCACCGCAAGTTTCGCGACAAATACGACCTCGGGGTCCGCCTTCTGTCCGACGAAGGACACGAGGTCGCCGAGGCGTACGGCGTGTGGGTTCAGAAGTCCATGTACGGGCGCACCTACATGGGCGTCGAACGTGCCACATTCCTGATAGATAAACCCGGCAGGATTGCGCGGTGCTGGCCGAAGGTGAAAGTCGCCGGTCACGCAGAACACGTGCTCGAAGCGGCGCAGGCGCTGCAAGGTTAAGCGCTTGCTCGGTTACGTTGCACACAATTTGTGCCGCGAGGGGGCTCGCGGGCGATGACCGAGGTAGGGATCTATGCTTAGATGCCTGCACGGGGGGGATTTTTTCGGCACCAGGCCGCAATTGGTCCCCATAACTTAGCTAAGCCCAACCGTTGCGATCGTTGCGTCAGAGCAGAGGTGCACGCTTATGTTGCCGAATTTCAAGAGATCCGAGACGGAGCCGCCCAAGATCAGCAGTCCGGGCTTTCCACCCGCGGCAAACACGCCGCCGACGCCCGGTGCGCGTCCGCTGGGTCTTGCTCGCTCGGGCGAGCGCAACGCTCCTTCCGTCATCGGTCCGGATCTGACGATCAATGGCAACCTCGTCTCCAAGGGCGAAGTGCAGATCGACGGCGAAGTGCAGGGTGATATCCAGGGCACCTACGTCGTTATCGGCGAGAAGGCGCGCATTACCGGCGGCATCGTCGCCGAGGAGATCGTCGTGCGGGGGCACGTCATGGGCTCGGTGCGCGGCAAGCGCGTGATGCTGCAGTCCTCCAGCCACGTCGAGGGCGACATTTTCCATCAGGCGCTCGCCATCGAGCAGGGCGCCTTCTTCGAGGGCAAGTCGCGCCGCTCGGATGACCCGACGGCCGAAGCTGCAAAGCCCGAGATTCCGTCACTGAACGGCACCGTAGGCCTCTGAGTCCGCGCCTCGGTAGCGCGGGCATCAGTGAACGAACGACATTCTGAAAGCCCCGGGAGCGCACGCAGCGCGGCCGGGGCTTTTTGTTGCCTTGTGGGGTTCCGGCTGCCGCGCGCGTCAGAGGGCGGCGCGTCATGCGGCTGCTGCGTCAGGCGGCGGCGCGGATGTCCTTCCAGTCGCACAGCGACACCTGATGGCCGCCCAGGCTCTCGAAGTCGCGCTGCCGGCAAGTGATCGCCAGGACTTGGTGGCTTCCAGCCGCCTGCCTGAGGGCGTCGAAGAGCCGCTGGAGGCGCTGATCGTCGGTGTTTACGACCGCGTCGTCGATGATCAGCGGTGCAGGTGTGCCGTTGTCTGCGAGCAGCCGCGCGAACGCGAGACGCACGAGAAGCCCGAGCTGCTCCTGCGTACCGCCGCTCAGCCGGGCGAAATCCTCCCGCGCCGTGCCGCGCTCGAGCGCATGCGGAGCCAGATCCTCGCCAAGGACGAGCCGCGCCTGCGGCATCACGCGTTGCAGATACGGATCGAGCCGCGCGACCACCGGCCGGGTGTAGCGATCCCGCGTCCGCGTTGCCGCGGCGTCCAGCTCCTGCGCCAGCAGCAGCAGGGCGGCGGCCTCCTCCTGCAGTTCGCTGCACCGCGCATCGGCGCGCGCACAAAGATCGTTCAACTCGTCGAGGCGCGCCTCGATGTCGTCAGCGCTGTCGGTTCGCAGTTCGCCGAGCAGGCCGGCTTCTTGCCGCCGGAGGGAGTCCAGCTCGCTGCGTGATCGCTCCAGTGCCGCCTCGACGGTTTGAACGGCGCGCTTCAAGTCGTCGAAATGCGCCGCGTCGGGCGCTTTCTCGCGCCAGGCCGCACCCTCGCGCACGCTCGTGTTGAGCGCCGACTGGGCGGCAGCGACGGCCGCGAGCCTCCGTTGGTGCTCGTCGCCCCGCTGCTCAGGCGTGCCCAGATCGTCGTTCAGCTTGGCGATATCGGCGGCGCACGCGGCTGCCCGTGCACGCAGCGTCGCCACCTCGTCGCGTGCAGCTCGCTCGGCGTGCTCGGCATTCGACACGAGCGTTTCAGCGGTGCTGAGCTGCGCCATCGCTTCACGCGCGCGGGATTCCATCTCTTCGTATGAGGGCAGCGCGTCGGCGAGGGACGTTGAACTTTCCAGCTCGGCGTGCGCGCGCTGCAAACTCTCGATGCCCTCGCGTGCCGATGCGTTGAGGCGCGCCGTCGCGTCGGCAAGACGCATTTCCGCCGCGCGCCTGTCAGTGAGCAAACGCTCGGCTTCTTCCACGGTCGCCGCGCCGGCACGTTGCAAATGATCGGAGAGCTTCTGCCGGTGCGCCGTGATCGCGGCTTCATCTGCGGCCACGTCCTCGGATTGTCCGGGCTCGATCGTGAGCACGCCAATGCCGGCGATTTCGATGGTCAGCGGGCGCGTCGGCTGCAGGACCTCGCCGTCTTCCAGCGGCCGGCCGTCGACCTTGACCTTCCCATGCGCCCCTGGCGCGTAGGCTAGAGAGACGCGCGGCGCGGCGGCCGCCAGACGGGCTTCGAGTTTTGCGATGCTGGCCGCCTCACGGCGCGCTGCATCGATGAGCCTGTCATCGGCCGAATTGCCTGCGAGCAATGCCGACGCCTCTGATCGCTCGATCTCGGCGGCGCGCGCGATCTCGAGACGCTGCTCGATTTCGGCAAGACGCTGGCGACGCTCCACTGTCTTGCGATCGCGTTCGATCTCGACGAGGAGCCGTTTCAACGCGTCTCGCTTTTCGCGCTCGGCGGCCACACGCTCGGTGCAAGCTGATGCCCTCGCCTCGCCCTCTGCCAGCAGAGGCGCAATCTGTGCCGCGGTAGCCTCGCGGCGGGCAAGTTCGGCGATTGCTTGATCCAGAGAGTGGAGCATTGTCTGCGCTGCGGTGAGCTGCTTCTCACACGCGGCGACGGCTGCTTCTGCTGCTCGGACCTTGTCGGTCGCCTCACGCGCGTCTTCGAAGGCGTGGCGTGCGCTGTGCGCTGCCTGCTGACGCGCGGTGGCCTTGTCGGGATCGGACAGCTCAATCAGCCCGGCGCGCACCTTCTCCAGGGTGTCGAGGCGCGCCTGCGCGCGCTGCATACGAGCCAGCGCGTCGTCGCGCTGCTTGCCAAGACGGTCGCGCTCTTCGAGTGCGGCTTTCAGCGCACCGCTCGGGCGCGGCGGCGTGTGACTGGTCATCAGCCCGGCGAGTTCGGACCTGACGCGCTCGGCGACAAGGCGGGAGGCATTGCCGTCAGCGACGCTCTCGACCTCCTTCTCGATGGCGCCCATGAACGTCTCGCCGCCGGTTCTCGTCGGCGACATGGCGGCAAGCGCGGTCCCCTGCGTGACGCAGAGCAGTGCGAAGTGGCCCGAGCTGCCGAGCAGCGAAAGGAGCTGTGCCTCAGCGTCGGCGCCGCGACAAAGCTGGCCCGTCGCGAGGTCGCGCAACTCCGCCGAACGCGTGGAGAGATACTGCTTGCGCAGCCGCCAGAGGCGATTTCCGAGTTCGAGGTCGAGCTCGATCAACGGCGCGCCACCGCTGTAGGGGCGCAGCTCCTCGATCTCCTGCTTCTTGGACGTGTGAGGAACGAAAAGCGCGGTGTTGACGGCCTTGAGAATGGTCGACTTACCGAACTCGTTGGGACCGCAGAGCACGTCGAGGCCGCCCGTCAATCCTTCCAACGCGACAGGCGCGCTGAAGCGACCCACCTCTCGCAAGCGAATGGCGCGGATCTTCATGCCTTTACTCCCGCTTCTGCCTGACGCGCGTATGCAAACAGTCGGCGCAAAGCGCGTCCGGCGACGGCGGCGTCGCCGCCACCACCAAGTGACTTCTCCTTGAGGCGTTGCGCAATTTCAGCCAGTGCGGGCGAACTCAACGCCGAAAGATCGGCAGCGTCTGCGAAGGCGGTCAAAGCGCTCAGGTCGGTCGAGAGATGGAAAAGACGTGGCTGCAAAGCTGCGAGACGCGCTTCGATACGCGCCAGCTCGGCGAGTGAGACCGACCCAGAAGGTTCCAAGTTCAGCAAGCAGCGTCCGGCAGCGCCGGCCAGCGCAGCGACCTCAGCTTCAAGCCCGTCGAGGGAGCCCGCGTCGTCCACTTTCTGAGCGCGTCGCAGCCAGGTGAAGTGCGCGGTGCGCACAGGCGACACCTCAGGCGGTGCAGTGCCGTCGATACTGACAACAAGCGCGTTGCCTGGGTCGTTGTCGCGGAAGCCGTCGGGCTCCGGGGTACCCGAGTACCAGACGCGATCGGAGATCCGCATCGTCCCGTGCCAGTCACCCAGCGCCAGATAAGCGAGCCGCGCCGACTTCACGCGCGCCGGATCGATGGGCACGTTGGCGTCGCCGTTGCTGCCGAAGCCCTGTACGGAGCCGTGCGCAAAGCCGATGCGCATGGCCTGGCCGGTCTCTACCCCGTCCCACCAAGCCGTGGGGTCTGTTTCGGTGCGCTTGGATGCCAACGGGGCCGGCAGCAGCACGACGCCTGGGGCGATCTCGGCAGGCTGTGGCTCAAGATGCAGATGCACGTTCTCCGGCAGTCCACCTGCCGATGCCGTGCTCCAGACGCCGCCAATGCGCGCCGGATCGTGGTTGCCCGGCAGAAGATGCCAGTCGAGTTGCCGATAGGCCTTCAGCTGGGCCATGACCCGGCTGGTCAGGGTCTCCGGCACCGTTTCGGCATCGAAAACGTCGCCGGCCACCAGAACCGCCGAACACCCGGTTTCGATTGCCGTCTCGGCGAGGCGATCGATCGCCTGCAGCCGGTGATTGCGAAGAACAGCGGCTTCCTCGCCCGGAAACGAGCCGAACCGCTTGCCGAGCTGCCAGTCGGCGGTATGCAAGAATTTCAGACGCATGGCCTCATATTGTTCTATTTTTGTTCCTTAAACAACCCCTGTTTGATCAGGTCGCCGAAAGTTATCCACAGGCTGGAAGTGGCTGGCGGACACGGCTTGCGTGCCGCCAGCAGTCGAAGCGGAACCCCGGCCCCGAACGAGCGACCGGGCGCGTCGGCGTCACTCATCGTCGTCGTCGTCGCCGTCCTCATCGTCCTCGTCATCGACGAGGCTCTTCAGCGTCTCGACGATCTGGAGCTCGCCGTCTTCTTTGGTTTCGACGAGCCATTCGGTGAGAACCGTCTCGCCCTGCTTGAAGACAACCTTGAACGGCAGCTCGTCCCCCGAGACCGGCACGACGTCGCCAGTGACAAATGCCATGTTGACCCTCCTTGCGTTTCGCCACGCACGACACTGAGCTGTGCGCGGCCACGGCAGCGTAAATGGGATTCGAATTATTACGAGCGTCGCGGCCCCGTATATTCAGCTGTGGAAAAGCCGACCGCGACAAAATGCTGGCGCAAATTCCGACATCGCAAACAGCGACTTGTGCCTTGCCGTCGAAGCACGCCGGGGCTCTCGCGCGGGCGATGGCGACGGACGCCGAGCGGCTGCGTTGCGCGGCCGTCTCACGTTGCACCCCTTTGAACTGTCCCGCCTAGGCGCGCATCGCGAAGCACAATAGCTTGGCGCCAGATTTTAGAACTGCCTCTGCATTCAGAGAGAACCGATGGCTCGCCTTTTCTTCGCCTCGCTGGTCACGCTCGGACTGATCTTCGGCATGGTGTGCGGCGTCATTCTTGCCGCGCTGGTCTTCACTGACAACGTCGATCTCGGATTTGCCATCACGCTGACCATCGTCATCAACGGCGTGATCTTCCTGATCAGTCCGTGGCTGAGCGATCTGTCGCTGCGGTGGTTCAACAAGATGCAGTTCCTCGAAGATGCGGAAGTGAAGGCGCGGTATCCCGGCGTCCACCAGTTGATGCACGACGTTGCCAATCAATACCGCTTCAGCGCGCCGCGCCTGGGATTGATCCCGGATCGCAACCCGACGGCTTTCACGTACGGGCTGCTGCGCTCGAACGCGCGCATCGTCTTGACGGACGGTATCTTCGAGTTCTTGAACGAAGACGAACAACGCGCGGTCGTCGCGCATGAGCTGGGACACATCGTCAATCGCGATTTCATCGTGATGACGGCGGCAGGAACGCTCGTGCAGATCCTCTATCAGGTCTACGCGGCGTCGATGCGCTCTAGCAAATCCGGCAACGGCAAGAACAAGGGTGGGCAGGCGCTGGTCGGTGTTGCCGCGATCGTCATGTATTACGTCGGCATCTACCTGCTCTACTATCTTAGCCGCACGCGCGAATATCTCGCGGACGCGTTCTCGGCGGAACGCGTCGAGGCACGCCATCTCGCGTCGGCGCTCGTCAAGATCGCCTACGGGATCGTGAAGGTGGAGGACACCGAAGAGACGCAGAGCCTCTTGCAGAGCACGCGTCATCTCGGCGTCATCGACGTGAAGAACGCGCGCTACTCGGGTCTGGAAGCGGAGAGCGACCTGCAAAGCCCGGAGCGTGCATCGGAGGCAATGCTGTTCGATGCGCACAATCCATGGGCGCGGCTGATCGAGCTGAACTCGACGCATCCGCTGACGGGCATGCGTATCGAACACCTCGGCGGTATCGCCCGCGAAAAGGCACAACCGTTCCCGGACTACGATCTCGAGGCGGCTGCGCGGCGCGTGCATCTCGACAAGGGCGCGCTATGGAGCCAGTTCCTGTGGGAGCTGGGCGTGCTCGCGTTCCCGCTGCTGCTCGCGATCCTCACCGCGATCAGCGGCGCCTGGCTGTACGTGCCGGCAGCATTCGCGGTCGGCGTGCTCATCACGCTCAGAATTCGCTTCCCGTCGACCGCAGCGTCGGCAACGACCGTTGCTGCCCTGATGACCAACCCCGCGGCGTCGCCCGTGATCGGCCGTCCGGCGCAACTGACGGGCAAAGCCATCGGACGCGCCAATCCGGGTTTCATCGCGGGCGAGGACGTCATCTATCAGGACAAAACCGGGTTGGTGACGGCGGATTTCCGATCGATGCTCGGGTTCATCGGCGATCTCTTCGCCGGCTGGAAGCGCGTGCCGAAACATCTCGGCCAGGACGGTCAGCTCACCGGCTGGTTCCGGCGCAGCATGGGCGGCTATGTGATCACGCAGGAGATGAAGTCGACGGCGGGCGTGCTGCGCGCGCGGCCGTACTTCTGGCAGGCTCTATTGTCGGTCGTGGTCATAACGGTCACCGCTTATCTGGCTGTTGTCGGACCCGGCAAAGCGGTGTCCGAGTTCGGCTACGAGATGCACGGAGAGGCGGAGTATCACAGGCATCGGCACCACGACGCCGCTGCCGAGCCTGAGGCCGATCCCGACGCTCAGGACGAACGCAATGCGGTGGCGCCGTATCCGCCACAGGAGTAGCCGCATAAATGCCTTGACCGGCGCGGATAGATTGTCGACTGGGGTTGTTCGTGCAAAAGATTTGGGCCCTAAAATCGATTTTCAGAGGAGCGAACATCGACATGCGAGCCGTCGCACTTTGCCTGGCGAGCCTTGCTGCCGCCGTTGGCCTCACCACGACGGGTGTGCGTGCCGAGAACCTCGACGGGTACTGGATGGACTCGCATGGCGAGGTCATCATGCAGTTCGGCCCGTGCGGCAGAGAACGGTGTGGACGCGTGTCGTGGCTGAAGAAGCCGCGCGGTCCTGATCGCGGGCCGCTGCGCGACTTCCGCAATCCCGACGCGAAACTTCAGTCGCGCTTCGTGTGCGGGCTGACTGTCGTGACGGGCTTCAAGAAGCAGCCGGACGGAACCTGGGCCGATGGCAACGTCTACGTTCCCGATCTCGGCACGAATTTCAGCGGTTACGCAGAAGTGCTGAGCCCCAACAAAGTGAAGGTGACGGGCTACGTCCTGTTGCCGATCCTCGGCTCGTCGGAAGTGTGGACGCGCATGACGCGAAAACCGCCGTCATGTGAGGAGCAGGCCAAGATGATCACCGAGGGCAGGTGGTCGGAGGATACCTCGGGCTGGCCGCCGGTGCCGCCGCCGGTCGCTTCGCGCTAAGCTGCATGTGCGCTGGAGCAAAGCCATGAGCTTCCGCCTGCCGCGCATACTCATCATCGTGCTTGCCGTTGCGACGTTGCCGGTCGTCGCCGCTGCGCAGACGATCCCGAAGCAGAAGGGGCCAGCACGCGTTTTCGGCCAGTTCAATTTCTTCTGCCTGAAGCATCTGCCGGATCTCGACGGCGTCGAGCGGGCTGCGGGCTTCGGTGAATACGATCAGCTCTACGGCGAGGATCTCGCGCCCTACATTCCCGATACGCCGCACGAGAAGTTCCTCGGCTGGCGCTATCACGATCACGGCGAAGAATTCGTCCTCACTGCAGCGCGCGGCAAAGCCGATGATGCGATCCAGAGAGAGGCTCCGGGGTTTGCTGCAGCGACCGCCACGTCGTGCGCATTGCGTGTTCCGAACAAGAACGCGGAGCTGCTGCTCGGCGAATTGACGCGGGGCGTCGGACGGGCTCACGACAAGTCGTGGCAAGAAGGCTCCACGCGCGTGTACTCATGGACACACCGCGCGCCCAAGACACTGAGCTTCATTCAGCTCCACGTGCCTGAAAATGCGGGCGCAAAAGCTATGCTCAACGCGAGCGTCTACGTGAACAAATAGCAATGATCCTATGTGCGTGCCCTGTTCCACACGGAACTGCTTAGGGCACAAGAAGCATAAGATTTTGCGCAGCGGACGACACGCTTGCGCGTTGGCCGGCATTTGCCTAGGTCAAGATCTCAAGTCTTCGGAGGTAATCCCATGCGCTTTGAACGTATCGCATTGTCGTGCACCAGCCTCGCGGTTGCGATGCTGTCCGCCGCGGCTGCGCATGCCGACAATTCCCCGCTCGGCGTGTGGATCGATCACACAGGCCGCGGCGCCGTGGAAATCATCGAATGCAATGGCAAGCTGTGTGGCCGCGTTGCGTGGACGAAGGACGCCGGCGACGCAAAGGATTGCGGCAAGCAGATCATCGGCAACGTCGCACCGGTCGGCAAAAACAAGTGGGACAACGGCTGGATCTACGATCCTGATCGCGGCAAGAAGTTCGACGTCGAGCTGACTGCGCTCGACAACGGCAAGCTGCGCGTCAAAGGCTACGCCGGCACGAAGTGGCTGAGCGAGACATTCACGTGGAAGCGCGCGCCTGCGGATCTGCAGACATGCAAGGCTGGCGAATCCGCAGCAGCAACGCCGGCCGCCGCGCCAAAGCCCGCGGACACTGCGAAAGCAGACGAGGCGAAGCCGTCGACCGACGACAAGTCGGCGCCGGTTCAGTTGAACGCTGCGGCCTCACCATCGGACGCCGTTAAGCCCGAAGCCGAGAAGCGCGACGCCGCAAAGGCGGATACGCCTGCGCCGAAGGCTGACGAGAAGAAGTCGGATACGGCCAAAGCCGAGCCGGAAGACGACTACAGCAATGCGCCTCAGGGTGGAGCCGGCAAGGGCAAAGTCATCGCGCGGCTCATGGACGAGCTGGAGAACGGCGATGGCCCGGTGAAGCTGAAGCGCTCGGGCAAGACGTGCAGCGTCACGGCGCCTTACGTCGGCGTCATCCGCTTCCCTTGCGACAGGGACTGAGACACACGCATCGCAGATCGGAATGGCCCGCGCCGTTGAGCGCGGGCTTTTTCGTTTTGAGTGTGCGCCTAAATCGTGCGGCCGAGGAAAACGAGGTCGCTGCCATTGACGGTGGTCGCGGCGCGCGGCTTGAAGCCGACGCGATCGTAGAAGCGGACATTGCGCGCGTCAGCCGATGTCACCACGTGCACGCCCTTGGTGCCGGCGCGTCGCGCATCCGCGACGAAAGCTTCGATGAGGTCGGCGCCGATGCCGCGGCTGCGGAAGCGCGGTGCGAGATTGACATGCAGATGGGCGGGAAACGCCTGCGCAGCAGATGCGAAGTCTTCAAAGCCGCTCGCTTCATCCAGCGCGCCGACGAGATAGCCTGCGACCGACCCATCGGCGGCCAACGCGATATAGGCCCATTCAGGATAATGCTCGAGGTAGCGTCCGAACCATCGCTCACGGAATGCCGCTCGCGCTTCGTCGCTGGCGAACGACTTCGTGTTGCTCGCCTCGAAAAATATGGAGTCGAGTTCCTTGATGAGCTTTTTGCTGTGCTTCAGATCCCGCCAGCGCCTGACGGTGACTGACTGAGCAGCGGCATCACTTGCAGGCATCATCGGCTCGGCGCCCAAATCCGCAGATAAGCAAAGGGGCCGGCGAAGGTCCGGCCCCTTATCCTCAATCCGCGGTGCTTAACCGTCTATGCACGCGTGGTAGCGGTTCCACCAATAACGCTTACCGGTCTGCAGCGCGCGACGGCGCAAGGGTGCGCAGTCGGAGTAGCTATAATCGTCGTAGAAGCCGTCGTAGTAGTACGGATAGGCGCCGAAGCCGTACGCGTAAGGATAGAACCCGCCACGGAACCGCGGGCCGTGGAAGTGGCGCGGGAAGCCAGGGCCGTGAAATCGGGGGCCGCCGCCGAAACGAGGCCCACCGTGGAAGCGTGGGCCGCCGCCTCCGTGGAAACGCGGGCCACCGCCGCCGTGAAATCCTCCGCCGCCCCGGGGACCGGTCTGTTCGACGATACCCTGAGGTGCAGTCGGGGCCTTTGCGAGGGGCAGTGCATCAGCGGCGGTCGTTGCAGCGAGCGCCGCGAGCAGGCCGCCAGCGGCGGCTGCTAAAATCGAATGTCGTGCCATATCGGATGTACTCCTCGGACTCTGGTGAGCCTCCGGGGCGTCGCTTCAACCGCGCCGACGGGTGCGGGAAAACCGGCGTACGGAAAGCATTAACTATATGTGAGTGCCGGCAGTTCCGGTCAAGGCGATCAGCCTTGCTGCGCCGATCAGTCTTCCCGCATGCAGGCGTAGTAGCGATCCCACGCAGACCGCTGACCGCTCGACATGGCACGGCGACGAAGCGGGGCGCATTCAGCCTGGGCCGCCGACGGTTCGTCAGCGTAGCGGACCGGATAGCCGTTCATGCTGTAACCGCCCGGCGGCGTGTATGCGCCGTTGAAGCTCGGTCCATACAAATAGCCCCCGCGCGGGCTCATCTGAATGCTGGTGCCCGGCGCGCGCGAACCTTGGAGGGCTGCATCCCTGGTGTCCTCCTTGGTGTCCTGGGCGGCCGTCTTCGAACTGCCGCGCTGCTTTGCTGCGCGCTTCGACTTGCTCTTGGCGCCGCTATCGTCTTCCGGCGTCTTTTGCGCCACCAGAACGACGCCCGATCTCGACGCAGCATGGTTCTGGCTCAATGGAAGAGCTTGGGCCGAGGGAAGGCCAAGAGCGCACATGGCCAAGGTTGCTGCGGTGACGGTCAGCGATCGCATATTTGCTCTCCCCCGGATCGAGAAAATGGTCAGCCAAGCGCCGTTCACTACTGGTTTACTATATGGAGCGGCATGGCGGGAGCTCCAGCCCGCGCGACACGACGGCCGCTGCAAAATCTTACTGGAGACAAGCGCGGTAGCGCGTCCACCAGTTGGCATTCTTGGTGGCGATGGCGCGCTGAGCATACCGGCGGCACGACCCTGGGGAGCGATTGGTGTCGCTGTAGTACCGGTAGTTGTAGGGCTCTTTTCTATCCCGATCGCGGACATCGCCAGCGCCGCGCATGGGCGGCGAGGGATACTTTTTGAGGCCGCCGTAGGTGCCGCCGGGGCCTGCCCGGTGCGCATCGCTCGCGTAAGGCGCAGCACCGGGCCGCGCGTTGGGCGAGGCCGCATACGCTGCAAACGCCGAGCCGATCAAAAGGCTCAAAGCGACTTGGACGATGATGTGATGCATGGTCTGTCTCCGCGGCGGCTCACATAGATATGGGAGCCGCCGCGGATATTTCTCAAGCCGGAGAACGCGGAGCGTCCTCGGCGGCATCCTGATGCTCCGGCAGAGGCACCTCGCCGTAATTCGGACTGAACGGCTGGGTCGGATCGTCCTCACGCTGGAACATGCGCGCGGGCGGAGGCCGCTGAGCCTCTAGCCCGTCATCCTCGATCTCGACAGGCGGCCGCAAATGCGGCGGCTGCGAAGAGACGAACGCGCTGACCAACCCGCTGTTGGGCAGCGGGGCGGCCGTACCGCAGCCACCGAGCGAAGCGGCTGCGAGCGAAAGGAGGAGCGCCACGCGGGCGCGCGACGCTCCTCTGCCGGCCGTACGATGGCCGGTACGCGTATTCGCTGAACGCGAGCACTTGGGGGACACGTACATTGGGGGAGACGCCTCTCAACTAACGCGACTGGCCCCGATAGTGACCCCGCTTGGTTAATGGCGCCCTAACCGCTGTGCCGAATTGGTTGTCAGGCGGCGACCCGGAGAATCCCGCCGGCGCCGATGCCGTTGAACACCGACTGCATCGCGATCCCCGAGAGCAGAATGCCGAAGACGCGCATGAGCACGCGCTGCGCGGTGATGCCGATCATGCTGTTGATCTGATGCGATAGCAGTAGCAGTCCCAGCGTGATGAGCATCACGGCGAGGAGCGCGCCGACCGTAGTCGCGAGCAGCAGCGGGTTGCCGTCAGCGTTGGATGCCAGAAGAATTCCAGCACTCATCGCGCCAGGGCCCGCCAGAAGCGGCATCGCCAGCGGAAAGACTGCGATGTCGTCCTTGGTGTGCGCTTCCTCGTCCTCCGGCTGCGTGAGCTTGAAGGCGCTGGTCGGCTTCGCGAACACCATGTCGAGCGCAATCAATAGAAGGATGATGCCGCCCGCCACCTGCAACGCCGCGATGCTGACGCCGAGCTCATCGAGCAGCGGCTGACCGAACAACGTGAAGATGAGCAACAGCACTCCGGCGATCGCGGTGGCGCGGATGGCAATGGCAGCACGCTCAGCACGCTGCATCTTCGGCGTCAGCGTTGCGAACAGCACCGCCGCCTCGATCGGCCCGATGGTCGCGAAGAACGTCGTGAAGCTCGTCAGCGCGGTTTCAAGCATTGTTCTGCCTAGACGCGAAGCGGATTGGTGGGTCCGTTGCGCAATTTCTCAGCGCTTATCAGCAATCAACTGAATGGGCTGCTAACGCACTCATTTTTCGGAACAATTTCGTTGTCAGGGGCATTCCCTGCCTTATCATCGGAGGTCTTGAGTCCGGGGAACAGTAGACAACTCGGGGGACAGGAGACATGCACGAGCCTGAATTCGCATCGCTACTCAAAGGCTACAGCCTCACGACGGCCGAAATCCTCTATCGATTGCCGGATCATCCGGCCCTGCTGCAAAGCTATATCTGGCAGGACTACGACCTTCACCCGCGATTTCCAAAACTGACGGGCTTTCTCGACTTCTGGGTCGCGAAGCTGGAGGGCAAATTGTTCAAGGTGACAGTCGCCCACAGCAAGCTGCTGACGCCCGCCGAGGTTCGGCTCGTCGCTGCCGAGCTCAAGGTGCACTAGGGCCGGCAAGTCCAGGCGAGAGCGGGAAGAAGGCGCCGCCGCTCCAGATGCCTGTCGCAGGAATGCTTTCGTGCGGCTCGTCGACCGCCAGCGCAACGAGGTCGTGCACGAGCGCGCGTGTCAGCAGCGCTTCCAGGCGCCCACGCACGAGCACGTATGGTTTGAAGCCTCCGCCGGGCGGTTGCTCGGCAAAGCGAAGCGGATGATCAGGGCCGCAGGCCACAACGTCATCGACGTTGGTGCGAAACACGAGCTGCTGCTCGGCGCCGGAGCCCTTTACCTCCATCTCGACGGCGAGCAGCGGGGCATCCTCGACGTCGACATCCACCTTCTCCGCCGGCGTTACGAGATAGGTGCGGCCGTCCTCGTCCTTGCGCAACACGCCAGCGAAAAGCTTGACGAGGGCTGGTCGGCCGATCGGGCTCCCCTGATAAAGCCATGTGCCATCGCGGAGGATTTTGAGGCCGATGTCGCCGCAGTAGGGCGGGTTCCAGCTTTCCACGGGCGCGGGGCTTCGCCCGCCGCCGGCATTGGCATTCTGCTGTAGCCGTCCGAGATCGGCCAACTTTTCCACCTTTCTATCGTCCATATTGCTCGTCCGGCGCCACTTACGCCTAGCCAAAGGCGTGTGACACTCCTTACCCCCAATCTAACGTAACATTCACTTGACCCAGCCCATGCCGCCTTGGATCGTCCACTCTATTATCTTCGTTAAGCTGGCTTAGGCGCTTCCCGAACAACGCCCCTATAACGACAAGCGAGCCGCATTCAACATGAGCACCGTCATCGATACCCAAGCCGACATCGTCCCGCGCCTCGAGGCAGCAGCCGAACGGGTGCAGCGGGCGCACAAGGCGGCCGCCTCGGTCATCTTCGGCCAGGACGTGGTCATCGAGCGCACGCTCATCACCATCCTGTCGGGCGGACACGCGCTGCTGATCGGCGTTCCGGGTCTTGCCAAGACGCTGCTCGTCGAAACGCTCGGGAAGGTTCTCGGGCTCGACGCCAAGCGCGTGCAGTTTACGCCCGACCTCATGCCGTCCGACATCATCGGCTCGGAGGTTCTGGAAGACATTCCTGGCAAGTCTCGCTCGTTCCGTCTCGTGAAGGGTCCAATCTTCACGCAGTTGCTGATGGCCGACGAGATCAACCGCGCCTCGCCGCGCACGCAGTCGGCGCTTCTGCAGGCGATGCAGGAGCATCACGTTACGGTTGCCGGCGTGCGGCACGACATCCCCTCGCCTTTCCACGTGCTCGCGACGCAGAACCCGCTGGAGCACGAAGGCACGTATCCCCTCCCCGAGGCGCAGCTCGACCGGTTCCTGCTGCAGATCGACGTGACCTATCCGGACGTGCTGGCAGAGCGGCGCATGCTGTTCGCGACGACGGGCACCGACGAGCGGCACCTCGAAGCGGTGCTCAACGGGCCGGAGCTGATGAGCATCCAACGCTTGGTGCGTCAGATCCCGGTTCCCGACAAGGTCGTCGACGCCATTCTGAAACTGGTGCGCTCGGCACGTCCCGGTACGGGCGCCAACGAAGACACGGACCGCTATGTCGCCTGGGGCCCAGGCCCACGCGCCAGCCAGTCGCTGATGCTCGCCGTTCGCGCCAAGGCACTGATCGATGGTCGCCTCGCGCCATCCGTCGACGACGTGCTGGCTCTTGCCGAGCCGATCCTGAAGCACCGCATGGCGCTGACGTTCTCGGCGCGTGCGGAGGGACAGGATCTCAGCGCCATCATCGCGCGCCTCGTTGCGGCGGTGGAGTAAGGAATGGCGAACGTCGCCAATTCGCGACAGGGTTCAGCCGTCTCAGGGGTACTGGCGCTCGAACGCGAAGCGCACGGGCTGGCTGACCGACTGCCGGAAATTCTCGTCGACGCACAGCGCATCGCGCAGACCGTGGCGCACGGCCTGCACGGGCGTCGCCGCTCGGGACCTGGCGAGACGTTCTGGCAGTTCCGCCAGTTCCAAGCGAGCGACACGCTGCGCCAGATCGACTGGCGACGCTCGGCCAGTTCTGACCATCTCTTCGTGCGCGAACGCGAATGGGAAGCGGCACACACCGTCTGGATGTGGTCGGATCTCTCGCAGTCGATGAATTTCCGCAGCCATCTGACGCCGACGACGAAGCGCGACCGTGCCCTCATCATAACTCTCGCGGCGGCAGAACTGCTGGTACGCGGCGGCGAACGCGTCGCTTGGCTCGGATTGACGGCGCCGACGGCCAGCCGCAAGGCGACAACGCGCATGGCCGAGGCCGTTCTCGCGAACGAAAGCAAATCCCTCGAAGCTTCGCAGCCGCCGAAGGTGCAACTGGCGCGCTTCTCCGGCGCGATCATCGTCGGCGACTTTCTCGATCCGATCGAAAAGACGCGCGCGCACATCGAGGCCTTGGCGGCTGACGGTGCGGTCGGTCATCTCATCCAGATCGTCGATCCTGCCGAAGAGACATTGCCGTATGAGGGGCGCACCGAGTTCCTCAGTCCGAATGGCGGCCAGCGTTGGGTCGCCGATCGCGTGCAGAGCCTGCGTGCGGAATACAAGGACCGGATGGCTGCGCATCGGGCCGAGGTGGCCGAGCTGACACGCCGACTGGGCTGGTCGTTCCTGGTGCATCACACCGACCGCTCGCCGGCTGAGCCGCTGCTGTCGATCATCATGCGTATGCAGGGTGGTCCCGGCGATCGGCGCTGGCAGGCTGAGGAAAGTGCTCCCCAGACCGAGGCGAGACGATGAGCTTCGGCGCGCTGGCGTTCCTCAATCCCTGGCTCCTCGCTGCGCTCGTCACGCTGCCGGTCATCTATTGGCTACTGCGCACGGTACCGCCGAGCCCGCAGAAGGTGACGTTTCCGCCGACGCGCATTCTTGTCGGGCTGGAGAATCCGGAGAAGACGCCCGCGGCCTCGCCGTGGTGGCTGACGCTGCTGCGCCTGCTGGCGGCGGCACTGCTGATCTTCGCCCTCGCCGAGCCGGTGCTCAACCCGTCGCGTGATGCAGCGCTGAAAGGTACCGGACCGGTCGCCATCGTCGTCGACAACGGCTGGGCGTCGGCAGCGCATTGGAGCGAGCGGCAAGGCATGATCGACCGCCTCATTGCCGAAGCCGAAAGCCAGAACCGCGCCGTCGTCATCGTGCCGACTGCCACGACGAGCAAAGGCCATAGCGTCCGCATCGAGGCGCCGTCGGACGCGCGCTCCACGGCAGCCGCGCTCACACCACAGCCGTTCGCGCCGGATCGCGATGGCGCATCAGCGGGGCTCGCAACCGCGCTCGCCGGGAGCAGCGGCGGCACCAGTGTCATCTGGCTGAGCGACGATATCGATCACAACGGGAAAGCTGCCGCGTTCGCTGAGAAGCTGCGCGGGCTGACCGAAGGCGGGACGTTCGCCGTTATTGCCGATGCACGGTCCTCCGAGCCGCTCGGCCTTTCCGCCGCCATCGGCGAGAGCGGCAAGCTCGAGGCGCGCGTTTTGCGTCCGGAGGGTGTCGGTCGCAGCGGCTTCGTGCACGCCATCTCGACACGCGGACAGAGCCTTGCCGAGATGCCCTTCAAGTTCAATGCGGGCGAGACGGCGCTGACAGTGCCGTTCGAGCTGCCACTTGAGCTGCGCAACCAGGTGGGCCGCGTGGAGGTCGCCGGAGAGCGCTCTGCGGGCGCAGTCAGCCTCATCGACGAGCGCTCGCAGTGGCATCGCGTGGCGCTTATCTCGGGCGAGAGCCGGGAGCAGGCGCAACCGCTTCTGGCACCGCTCTATTACATCGAGAAAGCTCTGACGCCGTACGCGGAGCTCATCAAGCCCAAGGGGTCCAACCTCGCAGCAGGCATCCAAGAGGCGCTGTCGCAGAACGCCAGCGTCCTGATGCTCGCGGACATCGGCACGTTGTCTGGCGAGGCGGCCAAGCACGTCGAGGACTGGGTGAAAAAGGGCGGCGTGCTCGTGCGCTTTGCCGGTCCGCGCCTCGAGAACGGCGGCGACGATCTGTTGCCGGTGCCGTTGCGCGTCGGTGGCCGTACGCTGGGCGGCGCGCTGTCGTGGTCGACGCCGCAGAAGTTGGCGGCCATCGAAGATCAGAGTCTTTTCGCCGGCACTCCGGTGCCGCCTGAGATCACCGTCAGCCGGCAGGTGCTTGCCGATCCCGCCATGCTGGGGCCCGACGTGCACGTGTGGGCGCGCCTGCAGGACGGGACGCCGCTCGTTACGGAACGCAAGCTCGGCGAAGGCCAGATCATCCTGTTCCACGTCACCGCGAACTCTGACTGGTCGAACCTGCCGCTGTCGGGACTGTTCGTTGAAATGCTGCGACGTATCTCGGCGCTCGGCACCGGCGTCGGTGACGGCGGCACAAGCGGCGGGTCAAATGAAGCCGGCGCCCCCGATACCCCCGCCGTGCTGCCACCGCTGCAAACGCTCGATGGCTTCGGCGTGCTCACGCCGCCGCCGCCGACCGCACAACCAATAGCGGCTTCCAAGGTTCGCGACCTCGTTCCGAGCCCCGATCATCCGCCTGGCTATTACGGAGCTGGCGGTGCGCCGCATGCGGTGAACGTGCTCGGGCCGAAGAGCACGCTTGCACCGCTGCCAGCTTTGCCTTTTGGAACGGAGCGACTGAGCTATGAGAGCGAGACAGCCCAGCCGATGAAGTCATGGCTCTTGCTGGCGGCGCTGGCTCTGTTGTTCGCGGACATCTTCGCGGTGCTGATCCTGCAGGGCGGATTCAGTTTGCGGCGTCCGTCACGGCGCACCGCACCGGCGGCGCTCGCAATGTTCCTCGCGGGCGCGGCTGCCGCCATGTTCGTCGCCGTTCCGCACGCCGAAGCTCAGTCCGTCGCGGCGCCGGCGAGCGAGAGCGCGCGCAGTACGCAGGCGACCGATGAGCGCGCGATGGAAGCGACGAGCAAAGTGACGCTCGGCTACGTTTTGACGGGAGATCAGAACGTCGATGAGATCAGCCGCATGGGGCTCGACGGTCTCGGCCGACTGCTCTCGGTGCGCACCGCGGTCGAGCCCGGACGCCCGATGGGTGTCAACATCCTGACGGACGAAATTTCGTTCTACCCGGTGTTGTATTGGCCCGTGCTGCAGGATGCCAAGCCGCTGCCCGAGGCGACGCTGGCGAAGATCGACGCCTACATGAAGCAAGGCGGACTCATCATTTTCGATACGCAGGACTATGGCCGCGGGGTATCGGGCGGCACGCCTGGTCTCGGCGAGAGCGCACTGCAGCGGATCATCGGCAAGCTCGACGTGCCGCGGCTGGAGCCCGTGCCGGAAAACCACGTCCTGACGAAAGCCTTCTACCTGTTGCGCAACTTCCCAGGTCGCTGGGACGGTGGTCAGCTGTGGGTCGAGGCGCTGGACAATGCCGGCGCCGACCAATCGCGCCGGGCGCGCGTATCGGACGGCGTGACCTCGATCATCGTGACGCCGAACGATCTTGCCGCGGCATGGGCGCTCGATGAAGGCGGTCGTCCCATCTACCCGACCGTCGGCGGTGGCGAAGATCAGCGCGAGATGGCGTTTCGCACGGGCATCAACATCGTCATGCACGCACTGACCGGCAACTACAAAGCCGATCAGGTGCATGTCCCGGCACTGCTCGAACGGCTCGGGCAATGAGGGCGCGCGCATGAACTGGTCCATCGATTTCGCACCCATGCTGCCAGGCCCGTTCTTCTGGGTCGCGGGCGTGCTTGCGCTGCTGCTGACCGGCTACCTCATCTATCGCCGCTCGCGCGGTGCCCTGCTGCGTGCTGCTGCCATTGCAGCGGTCCTGTTGGCTCTGGCAAACCCAACGCTACGCGAAGAGCAGCGCGAGAGCCTTGCGAACGTTGCCATCGTGATCGTCGACGAGAGCGCCAGCCAGACGCTCGGAGATCGCAAGGCGCAGACGGCGGCCGTGAAGGCGAACCTCGAAGGCAAGCTCGGGAAAATCCCGAACCTGCAGGTGAAATGGATTCCCGCTTCGCGTCCGGGCGATGCGACATCGCCGGGGACGCATCTTTTCTCCGACCTCAACAAGGCGCTCGCCGATACGCCGCCCGACCGGCTCGCCGGCGTGATCATGATCACCGACGGCGAAGTCCACGACGTGCCGAAGTCGGCGGCGGCGCTCGGTTTCGATGCGCCGGTGCACGCGCTGATCACTGGCGCTCCCGACGAGTTCGACAGGCGTATCGAAGTGCTGTCGGCACCGCGCTACGGCATCGTCGGACAGTCGCGCGAAATCGAAGTTGCGGTACGTGAGTCCGGCAAGAATGACGGCGGCCTGCAGCCGATCGAGCTGAGGGTGCGCCGCGAGGGACGCCCCGACGAGCGCATCTCCACGATGGTCGGCAAGCCGGTCAAGATCGAGATGCCGTTCCCGCATTCTGGGCAGAACATTCTCGAGGTCGAACTCGATACGGCTCCGGGCGAGCTGACGCCGGCCAACAACCGCGCGGTCATCGCCGCGGAAGGCGTGCGCGAGAACCTGCGCGTGCTGCTCGTCTCGGGGGAGCCGCACGCCGGCGAGCGCACGTGGCGCAACCTCTTGAAGTCCGACGCTGCCGTCGATCTTGTCCACTTCACCATTCTGCGGCCGCCGGAGAAGCACGACGGCACGCCCATCAACCAGCTGTCGCTGATCGCATTCCCGACGCGTGAATTGTTCTCGGAGAAGATCAACGACTTCGATCTGATCATCTTCGACCGCTACCAGCATCGCGGCCTGTTGCAGCTGCCGTACTACGACAACATCGCGCGCTATGTGGAGGAGCATGGCGGCGCGCTGCTCGTGGCGGCGGGCGACGACTACGCCGGAAACCTGTCGCTGTTCCGTACGCCGCTCTCGCCTGTGCTGCCGGCAGTACCGACGGGCCGCGTGTTGTCGGAGCCATTCAAGGCGAAGCTGACCGATGATGGCCGCAAGCATCCCGTGACGCAGGGTCTGACGGGCTCCGGCAGCAAGGACGCGCAGCCAACGTGGGGCCGCTGGTTCCGGCAGGTGGAAGTGCAGCCGGAGCACGGGCGCACACTGATGGATGGCGCGCAGAATGAGCCGCTGCTGGTGCTCGACCACAAGGGCAAAGGCCGCGTGGCTCTTCTCACCTCCGATCAGGCGTGGCTGTGGGCGCGTGGCTATGAGGGCGGCGGCCCGCACAGCGATCTCCTGCGCCGCCTATCACACTGGCTGATGAAGGAGCCGGATCTCGAGGAGGAGCGTCTTACTGCCTCCGCACGCGGCCTGCGCCTGACGCTCGAACGGCGCTCGATGGAGGAGAAGGTCGCGCCGGTGACGATCTCCGGCCCAGGCGGCGAAAGCTCGCAAGTGACGCTCGAGCCTGCCGGCAATGGTATCTGGCGCGCCAATCTCGATGTGAAGATTCCCGGTCTCTACAAAGCGCAAACGGCAGCGCCGGAAGGCGAACTGACTGCCGTCGCGCACGCCGGCATCGACGATCCGATCGAGATGAGCGAGGTGACTGCAACGGACGCCAAGCTGCAGCCGATCGTCGATGCGACGGGAGGTGGGGCGTTCTGGATGAGCACGTCCGCGGCGGCGACGCGCTCCGATCCGTCGTCGGTGGCGGTGCCGCGTGTTTCCATGCTGTCGGGCGCGAAAGTGCTCGCGGGCTCGGGCTGGCTCGGCCTCAAGGACCGGCAGGCTTTCGTGACGCGCGGCGTGAAACTGACGCCGATGTTCACCGGGCTCGGTGCGCTCGCGGCGTTGCTGATGCTGGTCTCCCTCGCTTGGTGGCGGGAAGGTAAGTAGTATTTCTAGAGCGACACGAGTTCAGCGAAGCGCGAGCTGAGGCTGGCGTTCGCGCCGGGCGCCCTTGGCGTCTATGTCCATGGCGGCCAAGCGAGTGCGCAACTAGCTCCTCACGAGGCGCAATATCGCCGCCACCCACATCAACGCGGCCAGTCCGGCAAGCAGGAGCGACACCCAGCGGGTCGTTTCAAGGTCGAGCACGCTCACGTCCGGCGAAGTGCGGCTGTAGTGTACCTTCAGCGGAACGTCGCCTTGCGACAGTGCCTCGTAGAGGTCGCGACTGATCGACTGGCGGCCGGCGTGCTCGCGTCCGCTGGCGTCGATGTACCGATAACTGGCGAAGTAGCGGTTGGGATCGCCCACGATGGATTTGCCGAGCTTCGCCTCGGCCTCGGGCTTTACGGCAAGGGCCGCCGTGACTTGCTCATCGGCTGCAATCCGCCAGTATCTCTGGCCGTACCAGCCCGCCAGCGCCGTTGCGCAAAGAGCGATCACGACGAGCATGGTTGCCTTTCGTCTGGCGCGCCGCATTCCCAACTCCGGGCTTCCTGATCGGCATCCTACCGACGGCGACGCAAGTCATCCACGCTCAAGTTGCAGTGGCGGCGCGGCTTGCGTTTGCTCGGGGGTGCGACTCGCCTAGCGTCGCGCGCAATTGATCGCTCTCGGAGCGCCGCCATGAATTTCCTCTATCGCATCGTCTACGCCGCGCACGCCAACGGTACGCATCACAAGCTGGCGCTCGACGCGCTGAGCGCCCTCGAGGTGGCGGACGCGGAGCGCTGGCAGAACCTGTTCCTCAAGCATGTCGGCCAATATCTCGAAGGATCGAAGGCACCCGACAACACATTCAAGGACTTCAAGAACCACGTGCTGCACGTACGCGACGACTATTGGGGCGGCGCGCCGGAAAAAGCCGAGGAATGGTACGGAACGCTGCTGACGAAGTTGCGGGGCGGCGCGTGGGAAGAGGCCGTCTACGCAGCGGGCGTGCTGAGCCACTACTTCACCGACCCATTCCATCCCTTTCATACCGGGCAGACCGAGGCGGAAAACGCCATCCATCGCGCCTGCGAGTGGAGCATCAATCGGTCGTACGACGCACTCGCGGCGCTTGGCCGGGAGCGCTTCGGCGAAAGCGCGATTGCGGTGCCTGGCGGCGCGCATTGGCTCAAGGACTTCGTGTGTCTGGGAGCCGACACGTCGAACCAGCAGTACGAGAAATTGATCGCGCACTATGACATTCACCGGGGCGTCGCCGATCCGCCGGCGGGGCTCGATGATACGGCGCGCGCAGTGGTTGCCGAATTGATCGCGCAGGCATCGAAGGGCTTCGGACGCGTGCTCGATCGGGCCTTCGCGGAGAGCGGTGTCACGCCACCGGAGGTTTCGCTGACCGCGGAGACGTTCCTCGCGGCGCTGCAGATCCCAGTGAAATTCGTCGAGAAGAAGCTCGCCAACGCCGCCGACCGGACGCAGGTGCTGGCGATGTATCATGAGCTTCAGGCGACCGGCCGTGTCGAGGCGACGCTGCCGGAGGATGATCGTGCGGTGCGCGATTTGCACGCCAAAGAGGTTCTCGCACCACGCGCGGCACAGCAGGCCACAGCACGCGCCAAGCGGGTTGCAAAACATGTCGCTCCGCAGCCCGCCATCGCTTCGCAGGTGCCGGCCAAATCTGTGCAGACCGCTGGGGCCAGCAAGGCTCCGCCTCAGCCCATTCCCGTGAAGACCGTCGCCGATCCGGTTACCGCAAGCCCTCGGACTTTCCTCAAGGCGTCGGACGATGTCGAGGCGGCCCCATCCATTGGATCGCGCTCGGCACAGAAACTGGCGGAAGCCGGCATATTCACGGTCGCCGATCTCATCGCGGCGGATCCAGAAGCCGCTGCTCCGATGCTCGCGCCGCTCGGGATACGCGGCGAGACGCTGCGTCTATGGCAGCATCAGGCGCGGCTGGTGATGGACGTGCCAGGCTTGCGCGGGACGCACGCGCAGCTTCTCACGGGGGCTGGCTATAACGATGCCAGCGCCGTCGCGGCGGCCGATCCCGGCACGCTCTGTGCTGCGGTGTTGAGGTATGCGGCCACTGCCGATGGCCAGCGGCTGTTGCGACAGGACGGTCCTCCGCCAGAAGACAGAATCAAGAGCTGGGTTGCGAGTGCCGTCGCGGCGCGGTCTGCCGCCTGATCGGCAGGGTTGCATCTCAGCGCTGAAGCGCGCAAATTAGCAATGTTCCGAGGGGCGCCGGCAAACCGGCTGAGATCGCGCTGATCGCGTGAGCACCCTTAGAACCTGATCCGGTTCGTACCGGCGAAGGGACGGAATATGGTTCGCAAGCTGCTCAAGCAGAATATCGGTCTATTGGCGCTGGCGATGCTCGTCGCGATGACGGCTGCGTCCGAAGCTGCGTGCCGAAATTCCAAGATCGAAGGCGCACGCTACGTCATCTGCACGTTCGACGCGCGCGATGGGATCGAGCTGTTCCTGCGCGACGACGCGGGCGCGACGCTCGGCCAGTTCAGCCGGGTGCGTGAGCAGCTCACCAAACGCGGGCGCACGCTTCTCTTCGCGATGAACGCCGGCATGTATCACGAGGACCGCTCGCCGGTCGGGCTCTACGTCGAGAACGGGCGCGAGCTGAAGCGCATTTCGACGGCGAACGGCCCGGGCAACTTCAGCATGAAGCCGAACGGCGTGTTTTACGTCGATGGAAAGACGGCGGGCGTGCTGGAGACGAAGGCGTTTCTGCGCCGCAAGCTCAGCCCGACATTCGCCACCCAATCCGGGCCGATGCTGGTGATCGATGGCAAGCTGCATCCGCGGTTCCTGGCGGATGCCACGTCGCGCAACCGGCGCAATGGCGTCGGCGTGAAGGGTCGTCAGGTGGTGTTTGCGCTGGCCGATGATCCGGTCACGTTCCACCAGTTCGCGCGCGTTTTCCGCGACGTGCTCAAGACGCCGAACGCGCTCTATCTCGACGGCTCGATCTGCCGCCTCTACGCCACCGACATCAACCGCGACGACTTCGGCTTTGCACTTGGCCCGATCGTCGCCGTTTCGGCACCCTCCCAGAGTAAAAGGTGAGACCATGAACAAGCCAACGCGCCATTCTGACCTCACGCTGCCCAAGGTGACGACGGGCGCGCTGCCGGCCTCGCGCAAGGTCTACTCGGCGCCGGACGGGTTTCCCGCGCTGCAGGTTCCGTTGCGCGAGATTGCGCTTTCGGAAAAAGCCAACGAGCCCGCGGTGCGCGTTTATGACAGCTCCGGTCCTTACACGGACGCATCTGCCGCGATCGATGTTGCGCGCGGACTGCCAAGGCATCGCGAAGCCTGGGTGCGGACACGCGCTGTCGAAACGTACGACGGCCGCGAGGTGAAGCCGGAAGACAACGGCAATGTGTCGGGCGCGCGGGTGGCACGTGACTTTCCGAACAAGCCGAAGCCGTTTCGTGCGCTTTCATCCTCTCCGGACCCAATGGGCCGGGCGGCTCCACTCACGCAACTCGAATTTGCGCGGGCGGGCATCATCACCGAGGAGATGGCCTATGTCGCGCATCGCGAGAACATAGGTCGCGCAGCAATGCTCGACCGCGCACAGGCGGCACTCGACGACGGCGAGGGCTTCGGTGCGGAAATTCCCCCGTTCATCACGCCGGAGTTCGTGCGCTCGGAGATCGCGCGCGGGCGGGCGATCATTCCTGCGAACATCAACCACGGTGAACTGGAGCCGATGATCCTCGGCCGCAACTTCCTCGTGAAGATCAATGCCAACATCGGCAATTCCGCCGTGACTTCGTCGGTCGAGGAGGAAGTCGAGAAGATGGTGTGGGCGATCCGCTGGGGTGCCGACACTGTGATGGACCTTTCCACGGGACGAAACATCCACACGACGCGCGAGTGGATCTTGCGCAATTCGCCGGTGCCGATCGGCACGGTGCCGATCTATCAAGCGCTGGAGAAGGTCGGTGGCGATCCGGTCAAGCTCGATTGGGAAGTCTACAAGGACACGCTGATCGAGCAGTGCGAGCAGGGCGTCGACTATTTCACCATCCACGCCGGCGTGCGGCTGCGCTATGTGCCGCTCACGGCCTCGCGCGTCACCGGCATCGTTTCACGCGGCGGGTCGATCATGGCCAAGTGGTGCCTCGCGCATCACCGCGAGAGCTTCCTCTACGAGCGCTTCGACGAGATTTGCGACCTGATGCGCCGCTACGACGTGTCGTTCTCGCTGGGAGATGGATTGCGTCCGGGCTCCATTGCCGACGCCAACGATCGGGCGCAGTTCGCGGAGCTGGAGACGCTCGGCGAACTCACCAAGATCGCCTGGGACAAGGGCTGCCAGGTGATGATCGAGGGCCCGGGCCATGTGCCGATGCACAAGGTGAAGGTCAACGTCGAGAAGCAGCTGCGCGAGTGCGGCGAGGCCCCGTTCTATACGCTGGGGCCGCTCGTCACCGACATCGCGCCGGGCTACGACCACATCACGAGCGGCATCGGGGCGGCGATGATCGGCTGGTTCGGCACGGCGATGCTCTGCTACGTGACACCGAAGGAGCATCTCGGCCTTCCGAACCGCGACGACGTGAAGACAGGTGTCATCACCTACAAGATCGCAGCGCACGCGGCCGACCTCGCGAAGGGGCATCCGGCGGCGCAGCTTCGCGATGATGCGTTGAGCCGCGCGCGGTTCGAATTCCGCTGGGAAGACCAGTTCAACCTGTCGCTCGATCCCGACACCGCGCGGCTATTCCACGATGAGACGCTGCCGAAGGACGCCCATAAGGTGGCCCACTTCTGCTCCATGTGCGGGCCGAAGTTCTGCTCGATGGAGATCACGCAGCAGGTGCGCGACTACGCGGCGCGGTTGAACGAGGCGGCGGTCGAACTTGCGGAGCAGACGACGCAGGTCGATCCGAGGACAGACGCGGGCGATGCCGCAGCACGGCAGGCCGGTATGGACGAGATGAGCGCGAAGTTCCGCGAGATGGGCGGGCAGGTTTATATCGATGAGGAAAAAGCGACGAAGCGGCAGTCATGACACGCGCTGACCTAGCTGACGCTTACCGCGGCTACATCGCGTGCCTCAATGCGCGGGATTGGCCTAGCCTCGGCCGGTTCGTCGTCGACGACGTGCATTATAATGGGAAGAGGGTGGGGCTCAGCGGCTATCGCGAGATGCTGGAGGGCGACGTCCGCGCCATCCCGGATCTGCATTTCGACATAGCGCTGATCATTACCGAGCCACCGCACGTGGCGGTCCGGCTCGACTTCGAGTGCACGCCGGCCGGCGAGCTGTTCGGGCTGCCGGTGAACGGCCGACGTATTTCGTTCAGCGAAAACGTGTTCTACGAATTCCTCGATGGCCGCATCGCCAGCGTATGGTCGGTCATCGACAAGTCGGCGATCGAGGCCCAACTCGGCGGCCAAACTGGGGCTCGCTGATACGGCGTCAATTCTGCAAGTTCCGAAAGAAACTGCGATGTCCAAATGCCGCCCTCACCTCCTGCCGAGATACGTCGCACTCGCTGTGGCGATCTTCTCGCTGCTGCCGCAATCCGTTGGTCGCAGCGCCGCTGAAGAGAAGCTGCCGCCATTCTTCACGGTGGTCTCGCCGATCTTCGGCCAGCTCGTCGCTTTCTCGCAGCCGTCCAATTTCGTGCTCGGCTTCGAGAACGTCGACGGCTCGAACTACATCCGCGAGGTGGTGCCGAACGGAGAGAGCGTCGAGAAGTGGACGCAGATGATCACCGTGACCGGCGCCAAGGAGCTGGCCGAGCAGCGCGAGGTCTATCCCGTGACGGTCGCCAGCACCATCGCCAACGGCTACAAGAAGTTCTGCCCGAAGACGTTCGCTGCGCTGGCCCTGCCGCCACCGGAGGTCGCCGGCTACAAATCGTTTGCCGCAGTCGTCGGCTGCGGGACGGTCATCGGCAGCGGTTCGCCGCGTCGCGAGGAAGCGCTGATCATCGCGGTCAAGGGCGATAGCGACTTTTATACCATTCAATGGGCGACGCGCGGGGCCGCGTCCGACACGGCTCCCGCGCTCGACAAAGCCGCCTGGGAAAAGCGCCTCGCTGACCTCGGCCCGATACGCCTGTGCCGCATCGTGCCGGGAGAGTCCGCGCCATACCCCAGCTGCGTGGCGCCCTAGCGGAGTTGCCTGCGAGGTGTGACCCGTCGCCGGCAGCGTGATGTCACTTCAGGAGACGCACGAGCGTGTAGCCGGCGGGCGTCGCGATTTCCTTGGCGTCGAGCTTGCCGTCATTATCCGGATCGGCGGCTTTGAAGCGCTGCGCGACGAGCGCGAGATACTCGTCCTTGGTGAGCGAGCCGTGCTTGCCGGGATCGGCGGCGGCGAGGTCGACCTTCGACAGGCGACCTTGCAACTCCTTCGCCGTGATCTTTCCGTCCTTGTCGGTTTCGAGCTTGTCGAACAGTGCCGTGGCGGCTTTCTTCGCCTCCGCGAGGTCGACCGTGCCGTCTTTGTCGCCGTCGAAGAGCTTGATGGTGGCTGCCGGATCCTTCTTGGCGTACGCGGCGGGGGCTGACCCGACGACGCCGACGGCTAGAATTCCGAGCAGCAGTTTCTTGAGCATGTGTGCGTACTCCTGAGCGTGAGTAGCCGCACCTAAATCTGCACCGGCGCCGAGATTTTGTCCGCGCGGCGGCTTTACGGAAATGTAAGCGGGTGGAGAGGTTGGGTAGTAATCAGGACTAGCAACGGGCGTCGGGAGAAGCGGCTGCAAGCTTCTAGACGGATACAACAACAACCTTCACTTCTAGATTGTCGGTCGTCCTACTCAGATCCGCCTCTAACCCCGCGGGATTCCGCAGGTGCCCAGATGGGTCATACACGAAGCAAATTAGGCGACGGCAGTCGGGGTGGCTCTGATACCTTCCAATGTCTATCAGCAACTGTTCACCAATCTGCTTGTCCTTGAGCCTTACGTTCGCCAGTTTGAGTTCGATTGCAATGCGCTCAGACTTCAAAAGAAAATCCATTCGCGAAGATCCACCCGCATAGCTCGGGGTATACTCTTCGGGTCGAACGTCATCGAAAAGACCGCGAAGTACCGCATGCATCAGGTCCTGGATGTCGTACTCATCTCGGATCTCAAATCCAGGTCGGTCATCGTGCCGATTCCTTAGCTGGCGTGCGAGGAAATGGAATCTCCGCAGCACCCTCTCGATAAGAGCAATCTCTGAAGTCTTTTGCTCGGACTTTAGAGGATCGCTCTTTGCTACCCATGGGAGCTTGAAGAATTCGTTCTTGATCGCCTCGTATAGATCGGCCAGCCCATATGAATGAAATGAAGTCCTATGGTAGGTGATCTTCACCCTCTCATCACACAAAAGTTCAAAGTTGCCTGTGATTGTGTTGTTAGCAGCGCGGCGCTCGACGGCTATTGTGGCGTATCGAAATGTCTTTGCGTCCTCGGCGTCGACCGACGCTCTCCAGCCTTTGGCACGCGCCGTTCCAAGCACCAATGCGACAAGCTCCTCCAAGCGGCTCTTGGCTGTCTGGGTTGATTCTGATTCCCCTGTCGTTGAACGCACCGTTGGTTTCGACTCTTTGGTCATACTTGCCCGCCAAATTCCTCGCGCACGGAGAGTCATCATACAGGGCGCAAGTCTTTCAGCGAGTGCAATTGGCGTGATCGCTACCGAATTAGCCCCGGGGCTTCCTGGCCGGTGCGTTCGACGTACTCGGTGTAGCCGCCGCCATAGGAATGCACGCCGTCGGGCGTCAGCTCCAACACGCTTCCAATAGCGCCGGCTGGAAGCGGCGCTAAATTGCCGATCATGTGTCGCCGGTCGCGAAGTCATCGAAGATCTCGAAAAACTCTTGCAGATCGACGATGGTCAGCGTGGGCGGCAGAACGCTCGCCAACTCATCGCGCTTGCGGAGGATGCGTCTGTCTTTGGTTATGAAATAAGCGCATCCGGTTTCGGCGGCCTCGGAGAGATGGGATGCGTCAGCGGCATGCCGACCTGGCGCTGCATTTCCCTGCAAGATCACTCGGACTTTGAAGCGGCTGTCATTCTGCGAAAGAGTGAGCCTCGGCCTCAAATTGAATATCTGCGGGACAATCGCTTCTTGCACCTCCCGCGGCGTTTGCGGATTCTGCACTTCATCGCGGACGCCGGCTGCGATGACCAACCGAAGCTTTCCTTCCGACAGGAGGGTGCGAAAGCGATGCACCAGCAGATCGGCGGCGCCACCGGTCAAGTCGAGAGCGTTTGCGTCGCACGCAATGTTCGCAACGCGTGGGTCGACAGGGTGGCGACTACGCATGATCGAGCGGCTCACTTCATCTGCGTGACTTTGTGCGGCTGGCCGGTGGCGTCGTAGGTGGTCCACTCGCCGACCTGTCGGCCCATATCGAAGTGTCCGGAGCGCATCTTCGTGCCGTCCTTCCGGAACCACTCCCAATACCCATCAAGTTCGCCGTCGCGCATCGTTCCGCGCGCTTTCACGCTGCCATCCTTGTGATAGTCGATACGCTCCGTGCTCTCTGCCATCATTCCTCGCTCACCGAAAACCACGACGGGCGCTCAGGAAATATTCCCGCGCCCTCTGGAAAGTTGGTAAGCCGCGCATCGGTCATCGATCGAAACCGGCCGAATTACCGGCTTTCCTTTTAACACGCTAATCAGGTGCGCGGCATTTGACGTCGCGAGACAGCGATATTTTCGCCGATGGGAACGACCTTCAGGGACGAGCGCGACGGCAGATCAGAGCCTTCACTGATGTGTCGGTCGCCTCGAGGGCGATCGCCCCAACACGCCTTTAGGATAGGAACCCCGACGATGAAAATTCATACGATGGTATTCAGCGCTGCACTGGCGACGATTGCGTTCTCAACGGCTGCGTTCGCCGCGACCGTTCCCGTGCCGTCCGAAAAGTGCAACGCGGCCTGGGAAATGGCTTCGCCCAACGGCGATACGCTCGCCAAGGGCGCGAACGTGCCTTTCGTCCTCGATTTCACGATGGTCGATTCAAACAGCGATGCGGTGATCGCAGCCGACGAGTTCAGCAAGGCGTGCGCCGCGGGGAAGGTGAAGGCGAACCAGGCGACCGTCGACAATATGAAGTAAGCGCCCCGGCGCACGGATCTCGTTTTGACAAAGCCCCCGGTTGGTCGGCCCGGGGGCTTTTTCATCTAAGGTCGCGCCACCGGACCAAAGTCAACGATGCAGTCCCGGGGCTTCCTGGCCGGTGCGTTCGACGTACTCGGTGTAGCCGCCGCCATAGGAATGCACGCCGTCGGGCGTCAGCTCCAGCACGCGATTGGTGAGAGCGGCCAAGAAGCGCCGATCGTGCGAAACGAGCAGCATGGAGCCTTCGTAGCTCGAGAGCGCCTCGATCAGCATCTCCTTCGTCGCGATGTCGAGATGGTTGGTCGGCTCGTCGAGCACGAGGAAGTTCGGCGGGTCGTAGAGCATTTTCGCCATGACGAGGCGTGCCTTCTCGCCACCCGACAACACGCGGCAGCGCTTTTCGACGTCATCGCCTGAGAAGCCGAAGCAGCCTGCAAGCGTGCGCAGAGATCCCGTGCCGGCCTGCGGGAAGGCGTATTCCAGCTCCTCGAACACCGTGCGTTCGCCGTCGAGCAGGTCCATGGCGTGCTGGGCGAAGTAGCCCATCTTCACACTGGCGCCGAGGTTGACGGCACCGGCATCCGGCGAGGCGGAGCCGGTCACGAGCTTCAACAGGGTCGACTTGCCGGCGCCGTTGACGCCCAGGACGCACCAGCGCTCGCGGCGGCGAATGTGGAAATCGAGGCCCTCGTAAATGACGCGGCTACCGTAACGCTTGTGCACGCCCTTGAGGCTGGCGACGTCCTCGCCTGAGCGCGGAGCGGGCTGGAACTCGAACGAGACCGCCTGGCGGCGCTTGGGCGGCTCGACGCGCTCGATCTTGGCGATCTGCTTGACGCGGCTCTGCACCTGCGCAGCGTGAGAGGCACGCGCCTTGAAGCGCTCGATGAATTTCATCTCCTTGGCCAGCATCGCCTGCTGGCGCTCGAACTGCGCCTGCTGCTGCTTCTCGTTGAGCGCGCGCTGCTGCTCGTAGAACTCGTGGTTTCCGGAATAGGTGTTTAGCGAACCGGCGTCGATCTCGACGATCTTTTTGACGATGCGGTTCATGAACTCGCGGTCGTGCGAGGTCATGAGCAGAAGGCCCTCGTAGTTCTGCAGGAAGTCTTCCAGCCAGATGAGGCTTTCAAGATCGAGATGGTTGGAGGGCTCGTCGAGCAGCATCGCGTCGGGGCGCATGAGCAGGATGCGGGCCAACGCGACGCGCATCTTCCAGCCGCCCGACAGCGCGCCGACGTCGCCGTCCATCATCTCCTGGGTGAAGGACAGTCCGGCGAGAACTTCGCGTGCGCGGCCTTCCAGCGCGTAGCCGCCAAGCTCCTCGAAGCGTGCCTGCACCTCGCCGTAGCGTTTGATGATCTCTTCCATTTCGTCGGCGCGGTCGGGGTCGGCCATTGCGGCTTCGAGCTCCTTCAGCTCGGCGGCGACCTCGCTCACGGGACCTGCACCATCCATCGCCTCGGCAACGGCGGAACGGCCCGACATCTCGCCGACGTCCTGGCTGAAGTAGCCAATGGTAATGCCGCGGTCGGTCGAGACCTGGCCTTCGTCCGGCTGCTCGCGTCCCGTGATCAGGCGGAACAGCGTCGTCTTGCCGGCGCCGTTCGGGCCGACGAGGCCGATCTTTTCGCCGCGATTGAGAGCGGCGGACGCCTCGATGAAGACGATCTGATGGCCGTTCTGCTTGCTGATATTGTCGAGACGGATCATGCGTGCCGGGCGCCCCTTAAACGTGTTCCGGCACCCCATACGTCATGTGGCGCGGCGGTGAAAGGGCGTGCGGTTTTTTGTGGCGGCGCAGCCTCATCGGGCAGCAGCCCGGGCTGTCAGCCGACCTCGAGTGTCGAGACGCCAAATATGCGGTCGAGGGCGACGGGGCGGATCGGGCCGGTGTACATGCGCGCCGTCTGGAAGCTCGGCTTCAGGCCGGCAGCGGTGGCAAGCTCGATAGCAGCTCTGTTCGGCTCGGGAACGTCGATGAACACCTCGCCGGTACCGCTCGCTACGAGAGCTGAGAACACGGCCTCGGCGGACTGGCGATCCGCGGCGTAGAGCGGTCCGACCCTGCGACCGTTGCGGCAGGGACGGATGACGCCCCACGCAACAAGACGGCCGTCACGAACGCATGCGTGGCCGACGTGGCCGGGGGCGTCGATCCAGGCGCGCAAGAATGCCGGCCGGTCGCCGGGGTAGCAGGCAGCGTCGTCGGCAGCGAGCATCTCGAAGGGGACATCGCGCAATGGGATCGTCGGGGCACGTGGCCGCTCGACGTCCGGGACGCCGCCGTAACGCACATTGCCGTAGGCGAGCGCGAAGCCCGACTTGCGGTAGTTGTCCTGCTGGGCGACGACGCCGTCGAGTCCGATGACGCGCGGCGCGGAATGAGCGATGGCGGCGCGCCAGATCTCGATGCCGAAGCCACGTCCGCGTAGTTCCGGGCGCACGATGTAGAAGCCGAGGAAGGCGAAGGCGTCGCCGTAGTTGACGCTGGAGATGATCGCGGCGGGTTTGCCTTCGTGCTCGCCGACGAGGAAGCCTGCCGGGTCGATCACGGAAAAACATGCGGTGTCCGCCAGGCCCGGGTTCCAGCCCTCGGCGGCTGCCCAGTCGGCGGCGGTATTCAAGTCCGCCGGCTGCATGGCACGGATATGCAGACCCTTCGCCTCGATGTTGCCCATCGCTCTTCTCCCGGCACCAGCGGACAAGACTTAGCAAGAGGCGGCAACGAGACTCTTAACGCGGCCGCGCACCGCCGTTAGGGTGCGTTCGGGGAACGAAATCGGGGGAGAGATGCGTCTCAAGCTTCACCAGTTCGGCGAGCTCGTTGGTATCCTGCTGCTGCTGGCCTCTACGGCGACGCAGATGTTCTATCTCGACCCATTGGACCGCGACATCCAGTGGCGGCTCACGGCGTTCACCGTGCAGCAATCGGCGCAGGTGCAGCTCAAGACAGCATACGACAACCAGCTAGGGCTGCTGCGGCAGCTCAACGCGCCGGCAGCGGAGATTTCCGCAATCGAAGCCAAACGCGATTCAGCGCTGGCACAGTACCGGAATTCCGACGCGGACATCTCCGACTTCATGATCGCGAAGGAGGGTGTCGAGGAATACCTGCAGATCATCGTGATCGCGCTGTTCGCGCTCGGCTCGCTGCTGGCGGGGCTGGGCCGCACGCTCGACATGCTTGCCGCTCGAAAAGCGGCTGGCGAGTAGACTTGCCAGGCGGCGTTGCCGCCGGGCGTTGGCGGCACTGCATTTTCCCTCCACAGATGGATTGATGCCGCAGCGGCGGCCCGATGAGCGAATCGGTCAATTATCCGTTCAGAGACGAGCCGCACGGCTGCGTCGAACGGATCGGCATATTCGCAGGGACCGCATTTGAGTCGGGCCTTCTTCAAAATCGTGGCGGCATCGTTTCTGCTGGCGGCAAGTTCTCTTGCCGTGATGGCGGCGGATATCTCCGAGGAGATCCTGGCGAAGGCGATCGAGCGCTATGAGGCCGGCGACATCCAGCCGGCGATTGGCGGCATCAACGCAGCTTTGCGCGGGCGCCTGCCGGCCTCGCTCACCGCGAAAGCCTACTACTATAGAGGGCTCGCACACCGCAGGGCCGGGCAGCCGGGACAAGCCATCACCGACCTGACGCGCGCGGTCGAGCAGACCGGGCTGACGGAAGCGGAAACAGCCAACGCGAGGGAAACGCTGCAGGTCGCCTATCAGGAGGCCGGCATCGCGCCGCAGGAAACAGTTGTCGTGACGCCTCCCAGCGCGGGAGAAGCACAGCTACGTGCGCCTTCGGCAACTCCCCCGGCGCAACGTAAGCCCTCGGCACCAGCCGTGATCACCACTGGCGCGACCGGCACTGTCGCATCCGAGCGTCCGAGCGCATCGGCGACAACGCAGACAGCTCAAGGGGCGTGGTCGACATCCACCGATGAGGTGCAGCGGGCGCCACCTGCGGCAACGCCAGCGCCGGCGCCTGTCGCAGCGGCGCGTCCGATGGCGTGGACCAAGCAACAGATCGCCCTCGCGCCGTTGCCGCCGGTGCCGACGGCCAAGAAACAAACGGGCGTGTCCGCCGGTCCCAAGCCGGTCAGCCTGCCGGTCGCACGCAAGCCGGAGGTGCCCGCTCCCGCTTCTTCGCCCGCCCCTTCTCTGGCCGCATTCGTGACCGAGGTCGCGGCAGCGCCCGCGGCTACTGCGCCGACCGAGATCCGACTTCTGGTGGGTGAACCCGGATCGCGCAGCGAGGCGTTCGAACTGGCGGTTCGCCTCACGTCGCAACGAGGCGCCGCACTCGGGCCGCGCCGACCGCAGATCGCCGAGACCAGATTTGCGGATGCCTCATTCTACCGCGTCCGGCTGGGACCCTTCTCCGACGCCGGACAAGCGATGGCGCTCTGCCGTTCGCTGAGCGAAAGCGGCTACAGGTGCAACTCCGAATGATTGCGTCTGTGCTCAAGCGCCGGAGAACATCGGCGGGTGGAACCGCTTCAAGGCGCGCCACCCGAGCCACAAGAGCACAATAAGCAGCGCTCCCTGGGCGATGGCGAACGGCGGCTCGGACTGCGTTGGCGCGATGTCCGAAAGCGCAGGCACCTTTTGGAACGCCTGCACCACCAGCACAAAGCAGTTCAGGTAGAAGGCGGCGGTTGCCGTGATGACGTAAACCCACCGCCAATGGCCGGCAAGACGCAGGCCATAGAGCGCGAGGAACGCGGCGAGCAGCAGCACTGACGATATGACGCCGACGCCAAGGGCCGGCGTGAAGGCGGTAATCGGGAAGAGAAACCCGGTGATGGTGGTGAGCGCGGTGGTGATCAAAAACACATGCGTCATCCAGCCGGGCGCCTCATTGCGCAGCATGCCCGCAAGGGCAAATACGCCGGTCACGATGCCGATCAGGCTGATTACGACGTGCAGCAACGTGAAGGTTTCGAAGGAGAGCCCCAGGATCATCGAAAATTTCCCCCTTGGTGATGGCTGTGCCGACATTCCCAGAGGCGAGATTAGCAGTGACTAAATCAGCATGATAGGCGTCATGAATATGCCGGCGTATAGCGGCGTGGCGGGCTGGCGTCGAGCGGTGCGGTCGGGCGCCCTTGCGGCGCCAATTTGGCCGCAAACGCACGTCAGAACGTCGTCAGAATAAACGAGGGAAAACAATAATGTCTCGCCACCTGCTCTTGGCCTTCGTCTGCCTGCTGAGCCTCTTTGCGGCGCCGCCCCAGAGCCACGCGGGCTCGGCCTATGACATCGACGCCGGTGTCGATGCCACGCTCGACCGCTTCTTCCGCCACGTGCGGGGTGCGCGCGAACTCGCGGACAAGTCGGTGGGCATTCTGGTGTTTCCGTCGGTCGTCAAAGCCGGTTTCGGTTTCGGGGGCGAGTACGGCGAGGGCGCGCTGCGCATCCGCGGGCGCACAGTCGATTACTACAACACCCTCTCGGCCTCCGTGGGCTTCCAGCTCGGCGTGCAGGAGCGCTCGGTGATCATCATGTTCATGACACCCGAAGCCCTGGACCAGTTCCGACGCACGGCGGGGTGGAAGATCGGTGCCGACGCGTCGGTGGCCGTCATCACGGTCGGCATCGGTGGTTCGATCGACACCAACAAGATCACCAGCCCGGTCATCGGCTTCATTCTGGACCCCAAGGGCCTCATGTATAACCTGACGCTCGAGGGCACGAAGATTTCGCGGATCAATCCGCGCTAAGGCGCACAAGCGCGGCGGCGTTCACGGGCGGCAGACCAATGTACGCCGTGGACGCCGTTTATCGGCTCAAGCGCAACGCAGCTGCCTCAAACTCGTGAATTGGCACGAGAATGCAATTGCGGGCGCCTCAGACGAGCCACAGCATTTCGCACAGGTCGAGCTGCTGATTCGCTGACGGTCGCCAATGGACTTGGACTTCACCGCGGATATTGATGCCCCGCTCTCGACGGCCACGCCGGGCGAGCGAACCGCGGAGCATTTTCTTCCCGATGTCCTGCGCGACAACCTCGACGTGGTTTTTGTCGGCACCGCCGCCGGACGTCGCTCGGCGATGCTCGGTATCTACTATGCCGGCGGCGGAAATCTCTTCTGGCCGACGCTGTGGCAGGTGGGGCTGACGCCGCGGCGTTTCTCGCAAGCGGATTTCGCCAAGCTGCAGAACCTCGGCATCGGCTTTACCGACCTTTCGAAATCGGCCTGCGGGATGGATCGCGACGTCGTCGTGACGCGCGATGACCTCGAAGCGTTCACACAAAAGATGCGCGCGTACACGCCGCGCGCCATCGCTTTCACGGGCAAGAAGGCCGCCGGCTTGTGGCTGCATCGGCGGACGGATCGCATCCACTATGGGCGGCAGAAGCCGCGCGCCGACCGTGCCTGCGAGGTGTTCGTGCTGCCCTCGCCCTCGTCGGCGGCGCGCCGCTACTGGAGCATCGCTCCCTGGCACGAATTGGCCGACTGGCTCAGGGCGACAAAGCCCTGGCGCTTTTGAACACACGCGGCCAAAGGGCTGATCCATGGCGTCGCCATCCCGAGTTGACGATCGAACGAACGGCGGCCGCCGCCTTTCCATAACTTAACTTTGCAGCGGCCGAAAATCATGGCAGCCTAGGCTCAGGTTCAACAGCGAAAGGAGGTGGTCCGATGTCGAGTGGGATCTTGAGGACGGCGATGTCGCGGTCGCTCGGGTTCAGGCCGGATTTTCCTCCGGTGCACGCCTGACGCATCAGCGGCGCAGCGCAACAATCGCTGCATTCTCGCCGCCGAAGTCTCACGGAGGCCGCCCTTTGGGCGGCCTCTTTGTTTTTTGCAGCCTTTTGGTTCTGCGTTGCTTTGACGGCCGGCCGTTCACACGCCCTAAGGCATTTTGGCGCCGTAGCCTTGTTTGCCGAGGCTGACACGCCTACTTGCTTCGACGGCTATCTAACGGAGGACCGTCATGCCCCAATCGAGCGCCGCCAAGCTCGCCGCTGAATCCGACCTCTTCGATCCTGTGGAGCTCGGCCCTTACAAGCTCGCCAATCGGATCGTGATGGCGCCGCTCACGCGGTCACGCGCGGATGATGCCGGTGTCCCCGGTGAGTTGCAGGCGCGCTATTACAGCCAGCGTTCCTCCGCCGGCCTCATCGTCTCCGAGGCCACGAACATCTCGGCGCAAGGCAAGGGGTACATCCGGACACCGGGCATCTGGTCGCCCGAGCAGGTCGAAGGCTGGAAGCTGACGACCAAGGCCGTCCATGAAAAGGGCGGGCGCATCTTCCTGCAGCTCTGGCACGTCGGGCGCGTGTCGCATCCCGATCTGCAGCCCGGCGGCGCGTTGCCGGTCGCCCCCAGCGCGGTTCGCGCCGAGAACCAGAAGGCTTACACCTACGACGGCTTCAAGGATCTCGTCACGCCGCGCGCACTCGAAACCGACGAGATACCCGGAATCGTCGCGGACTACGCGCGGGCTGCAAAGAACGCGCTGGATGCCGGCTTCGATGGCGTCGAGATCCATTCCGCGAACGGCTATCTCCTGCAGCAGTTCCTCTCCGACAAGACCAACAAGCGCACGGATCGTTATGGCGGCTCGATCGAGAACCGTACGCGTATCGTCGTCGAGGTGGTCGACGCGGTCACGAAGGTCTGGGGCGGCGACCGCGTGGGTATCCGCATTGCTCCGCTGACGAAGTTCGCCGATATCGGCGATTCAAATCCGGAGCCGCTGTATCGCTCGCTCGTCGACCAGATCAATCCGTACAATCTGGCGTACTTGCACGTCATCGAGGGAGATACCGGCGGTGAGCGTAACCCAGCCGGCGGTTTCGATCTGCAGCTGCTTCGCCGGGCCTTCAATGGCCTCTATATGACCAACAACGGCTACACGCTCGAACTCGCCGTTGAGGCTCGACGGAAGAACCTGGCGGATCTCATCTGCTTCGGCCGGCCGTTCATTTCGAATCCGGATCTGGTCGAACGGCTGCGCCTCGGTGCGCCGTTGACGCCCGCCGATCCCAACACGTTCTATGCCGGCGAGGAACACGGATACGTCGACTATCCTTCCCTCTAGATCGCCCGCCACCATGCTGGCTCCATCGTAGGTGCGCTGCTAAATTCGCCACCCACCCTGGGGCCAGCTCATGCCTGATTTCGAGACCGTCATCGTTGGGGCCGGCGTCGTCGGCCTCGCGATCGCGCGCGCGCTCGCGGCACAGGGCCAGCAGGTGCTCGTGCTGGAGCGGCATTCGCGCATCGGCAGCGAAACGAGCTCGCGAAATTCGGAAGTGATCCACGCAGGGCTCTACTATCCGCCGGGCAGCCTGCGGGCGCAGCTCTGCGTCGAAGGCAAGGAGATGCTCTATCGCTTCTGTGCGGAGAACGGCGTGTCGCACCGACGCTGCGGCAAGCTCCTCGTTGCGACGACCGAGGCGGAAATTGCGGGGCTGGAGGCGATCGCGGCGAACGCGGCGCGCAATGGCATTGCCGATCTGAAACGCCTCGATGCCGGCGAGGTGCGCGAGCTTGAGCCGGAGCTTCGCTGCGCGGCCGCCTACCTCTCGCCGTCGACGGGGATCATCGACAGCCACGGTCTGATGCAGGCGCTCGACGGGCACATTGCCAACGACGGTGGCGAGATCGTTCTCAATACGGCAGTCACCGGTATCGAGACGGACCAAGAGCACTTCCGCATCACGACGCAAAGCGGCGACGAAATCGCGGCCCTCACCTGCCGGAACCTCGTTCTGGCCGGCGGGCTCGGCGCAACCGCACTTGGGCGCATGCTGGCGTATGGGCCAGGTTACGAGGTGCCGCCGACCTATCCCGCGCGCGGCCACTACTTTGCTTGCAATCGCCGCGTGCCATTCCAGCGGCTCGTTTATCCGATGCCGGTGGGAGCTTGGCTCGGCGTGCACCTGACGCTCGACGTTTCAGGGCGCGCACGCTTCGGTCCGGACATCGAATGGCGCGACGACGTCGACTATGCGTTCGATTGCGACGATGGGAGAAGGCTCGCCCGCTTCGAAGGCGAAATTCGTCGCTACTGGCCCGGCCTTCCGCAAGGCGCACTGCATCCAGACAGCGTCGGCGTGCGGCCAAAGATCTATCGGGAGGGTGAGCCGGCGGCGGATTTTGGAATTCATGGACCAGGCCAGCACGGCGTCCCGCGCCTTGTGGCGCTCTATGGGATGGAAAGCCCTGGGTTGACGTCGTGCTTGGCCATCGGCGCGTATGTCAGCCGATTGCTGGATTTCAGCGACTAACCGCGTCTTGGCGACTGCGCGGCTGATGATTGCGCGTCCGACGATTTCGGCGGACGCATATCCTGCAGATAGGCGCGGGCCAACCGCACCGGGCCCATCTTCCAGACGCCCATCGTGCGGCCCATCAGGTAGCCGAGCGGATCGGCGCGCCAATAGAACCGCTGTTTCTTGGCCTTTGGGATCGAAGAGGCGAACTCACTGGTCTGCCACGCGGGCGGCGGATAAACGCCATAGCCGTTGACGTCCATCTCCCAACCGTAGCGGATATCGACGTCGACCGGGCGCGTGCGCCTGCGTGTCGCCAAAAGCTTGCGACAGCCGGAAGCGCTGATCACGTAGGCGGCAGTCGTCTTTGGGAAATGCAGGTAGTGGACAAGGTGGTGGTCTGGTCCCACCGGCGCGAATTTGTAATGGGGATGCTGCTTGGCGCCCGACAGGCTGAGGATGTCCCACTCTCCATCGATCTGCGCGACCGCGTCTTCGACGAGCTTATGGAAGTCATCCGCCAACTTGACGTCATCCTCGAGCACGGCAGCGTAGGGGATGCCGCGTTCAAGGATCGTCTCAGCGGTGACGAGGTGGCTCGCGTAGCAACCGATCTCGCCCGGCAGGAGGGGTGTCGGGTCCTTGAAGTTATCGGCGAGCCGCTGTGGTACCGCGCGGCCTCTCACAGCTTCGATGCGCTCGAAGCGCCCACCGAGCTGTTCGCTCATAAATCGTAGGCGTTCTGCTGCCGTGTCCAGGTTGATAACAAAAACTTGCATGACAACCGAGCTGCACTTATTGCAGGAAAATAATCAGTCTTCATCGACGCGATAGAAGCGACCGCAGATGGCAAGTCTACGTCCGAGCAACGCCATTGTCGCTCTATATCCCGGAAGCCTTGCTGCCGTATACGGGCTCCTCGCGATCTTTCTTGTGTGTATCTTCTTCCTAAAAGGTGGTGTGGGAAATGCACTCGCACTGTGCACCTTCGTCGCATCGTGGGCGCTGATCGGGCGTGAAAGCCGCGCCGGCACGCTACCGCTGCCACCACTAGCACCCATCGCCGTTGTCTTTCTTGCTGTCATAAGCGCTAGACTAGCGCTTCCCCCATACGGCGTTGAAACCGTTCCCGGATCGGCGATTGTGCGCGCGCTGCTGCTCGTCGGCCTTTATGGTCTTGCGTGGTATACGTATGTGCGTCTGCCGTTCCAGCATATCCTTTGGATGATAGCGGTGGCGGCCTTCGTCTGCGCCGCGATCGCAATCGTGCTGTATTTGCCGGCTCCGCCCGATGACTTTCGCCTGAACTTCGTTGGACGCGCCTCGCATCCCATCATGGGCGCCGGTGCGGTTGCTTGCGGATTCATCGCCGCCGTCACGCTTCTGTCATATGGCAACATTTCCGGCAGGAGCCGGATCGTCTTGGTGCTGATGTGCGCCGTCATGGTGTCCGGGATCTATCTCACGCGCAGCCGCGGACCTATGCTTTCCCTGGCCCTATCGCTCGTGTTGACGCCGCTCGTGCTGCGCTTCGCATCATGGAAGGTCCTGCTTGCGGGGGCGTTCATCGCGTGGGGGGTGGTGACCGCGGGCGTGCTGCTCGACGGACCGATCAAGGCCGCGCTGTGCTCCTTCACAGAACTCGCCTGCCGTGCCTCGCTCCGACACGATGTCTGGAGGTCTTCGCTCGACCTCATCGCGGCGCATCCTTTGTGGGGCAGCGGCTATGGCTTCCGGTTCGAAGGCGTCCCACATGCCCACAACGGCTACCTGGGGCTGGCGCTGCATTACGGACTGCCGGTGCTCTTTCTGTTCCTCGGGCTGCTGGCGGTGGCATTCCGCACGGTCGGCAGCCTCGGCAACGGCTGTGAGAAGTTTTTCATCGTGGCGATGCTCATATTCGCCAACGGCTTCATGGGCTCGGACCTCAGCGATCCGATGCGCTTCTTCAGCACCCACTACCTCTTCCTTTGGCTGCCGCTGTTTTTCGCGCTGATGTCCGTCAGCGCCCAGCGCTCCGCGCAACAGCCGGTGGCCGCAGCGGCATAGGGCGTCGTTCTCAGACCTTGCCGAGCACGGCCGCGCAGAACAGGCCGATGTCCCCCAGCACCGATTGGCGGCGGATGCCGGACCCTGCGAACGCGCCGACACGGTCTGCCAGCTTGCTCGAGCGCATCCGCTCATAGGCGTCCAACTTGGAACAGGCTTCCGGCGTCAACAGGTGGCGGCTCCTCTGCAGTGCTGCCATGTTGGTGTCGTTCCAGGCTCGGAAGCCGCCGGCGATCGCCATGCGAGATCGCTTCAGCCGGGCGCGCAGCGTGCGGTTGCCACCAATGGCGTTCTGACCGTGCTGCCGATAATCGAGGCAGGGCTCCGGATCATAGAGGATAACGCCGCCGGCTCCCGCCACCAGCTGGTAGAGCCACCAATCGTGCGAGACGACGTCGAGGGGGCCGGCCGCTTCAAAAAGCTGCTTGGCGCCGCGATTCAGCAGCATCGTGTTGCCGCCCGCGATGCTCTGGGCGAGGGCATTGCCAAAACTCGGCGCGCGCCGAAACCGATGCGAAAATCCTGTTGGCCGGCCGTCCGCATCGACGAGGCGCGTGCGCGCACCATAGACCGCGGGCCGGCTCATGCCGATCGGGCGCAGCCATTCCAAAGCGCGTTCCAGCTTTCGCGGATACCAGACGTCGTCCTGGTCGCAGAACGCGAAATAGTCGCCTCCAACCTGCGGATCGGCGGCCATGCGCATGAAATTCGCGGATGCGCCACGGCCTGGGCCTCGGCTGATCTCGACAGGCTGGGAGACCCGGCTCGCAAACGCGCGAACGATCGCAAGCGTGGCGTCTGTCGATCCGTCGTCGGAGACGAGCAGGCGCCAGTCTTTGTGGGTCTGCGCGGCCAGCGACGCCAACTGCGCCTCGATATATCGAGCGCCGTTATAGGTCGCGAGGAGGATGGTGATCTGTGGCACGCGCGGGTCCTAAGGGTGGCGCCGGACTGTGGTGACCTTACTCGACTCGCATGCCGAGATCGCCGGGGCGTCCATCGGCGTTCGAGGGCGGAAATAGCCACGCGACGGCAAACCTGTCTGCGATTTTTCGGTCACGGTCGGCGTGAATTGAGGGTGACTTTGCTGCGCGGGCCAACGCTCAGCATATCCCCTGCCATGTCGCCCCGAAAAATGCGTGGAAAAACAAGCGCGGCAACAGATGCAGTTGCCGCGGCGTCACTGGTTCCGACAGGGCATACGTTGTAGAGAGACGCTATCGGAATCGATGGGGTCCGTCTTGAAGGTTGCCATATTCGTCCATTGCTTCTTCCCCGACCATTTTTATGGGACCGAGACGTATACCCTGCAGCTGGCGAAGAACCTGACGACGCTCGGCCATGACGTCACGGTCGTGGCGGGCGTGTTTCAGGGACAGGCACGCAAACCTTCGGCCATCAGTCACGACGTGTTCGATGGGGTGAAGGTCGTCCGGTTCGACAAGAACCATGTTCCGCATCAGACCGTGGGCGAGACCTATTATCAGGAGTCGGTGCGACCGTTCCTGCACACCGTTCTACGGGAACTCGGTCCCGACATCGTGCACGTGACGCACCTCGTCAACCACACGGCCGCACTCCTCGAGGAAACGCGCGCTCTCGGCATCCCGACGGTCGCTACTCTTACGGACTTTTTCGGGTTCTGCTTCAATAACAAGCTCGAGGCGGCCGATGGTACGCTGTGCGCGGGCCCGAACCGGCTGCGCAGCAACTGCGTCGCCTGCTACCTGAAAGCGGCCAACACTCCCCTGCGCATCGCCACCGGACACCTACCCTATCCATCACTCACTTGGGCGGCGATGGGTCTCGCCACGCGGGGGCTGGTCCCGCTCAATCCGGTCAAATCGCGCGGCTTCGTCCACGACCTCGTGGAACGTCCGGACGTGCTCGGTGCGCTCTATGAGAACTATGAAGCGATGATCGCGCCGACGCATTTTCTGCGGGATGCGTATGTCCGCAACGGTTTTGCCGCCGATAAGCTGCACGTGAGCCACTTCGGCGTCGATGTTAAAGCGATAGAAAAGGCGGCACGTGCTGCCGGCGGTCCTCTCGTCATCGGGTACGTCGGTCAGATCGCCAAGCACAAAGGCGTCGACCTCCTCGTCGCTGCCGTCAGCGAGCTGCCGCCAGAAAAAGTGGTGCTGCGCGTCTACGGTCCGGAGGATCAGGATCATGAATTCATGCGCCGCGTTCGCAGTCTTTCTGGCGCCAACGTCAGCTTCCACGGAACGTTCAAGCCGGAATCCATCAGCGACGTGATGGCGGGATTCGACGTCCTCGCCATTCCCTCGGTCTGGTACGAAAACTCGCCGCTGGTGCTGCTGAACGCGCTTGCGACGCAGACGCCGGTCATCGTGTCGGACGTGCAGGGGCTCACCGAATTCGTCGAAGAGGGCGTAAACGGCTGGTCGTTCCGCCGCGCCGATCTCGCAGATCTGCGCCGCCTTTTGGGACGTCTGGCGGAGCAGCCTGACATGGCGCGAGGCGCGAAGACGACCACTTCCTACAAGCGGACGTCGATGGATATGACCGCCGATGTCGAAGCCATCTACCGGCAGGTCCTCGATGCGCGCGAGCGCGGCGACACAGGGACACGGGTTGCGAACAATCAGCCTGTTTATCCCGCAAGCGGGGCCGCCGGCATGAATTTCTCGGCGGTGCGCCAATGAAAGTCGCACATAGGTTCACTGCCGCATCGCGGCTTCCCGTAAGCCCGTTGGCGCCGTTTCGGGATACGCTGAAGAACTGGTACCTCGTCCGCCGACTGACGGACCAGGACCTCGCGCTGCGCTACCGCGACTCGGTGATGGGGCCGCTCTGGGTATTCCTCATACCCCTCAGCCAGCTTCTCGTTTTCTCGCTGATCTTCGGAACCGTCTTCCCGTCGCGCTGGCACGGTGGCTCGGGCGGTCTGGAGGTGGCGCTGAACATTTTCTGCGGCATCGTCGTTTTCGCCGCGTTCTCGGAGGCGATCTCGCGCTCGGCCAGCGTCCTGCTGCAGAACCGCAGCTACATCACCAAGGTGGTGTTTCCGCTCGAAACGCTGCCGGTTTCCGTGGTTGCAGTCGCTGCGGTCAACCTGCTCGTGTCGCTGGGACTGCTCGTCGCGGTCGTTGCGGTGACGAAGCACGGGTTCGGCGTTCTGCTGTCCATCGTCTACCTGCCGCTCATCCTGGCGCCGTTCCTCGTGATGCTTCTGGGCCTCTGCTGGCTCATCGCTTCGTCCGCCGTGTACGTACGCGACATCGGACATGCGATCGGGCCGGCGACCAATCTCATGATGTTCCTGAGCCCGGTTCTGTATCCGCTGTCCGCACTGCCCGAGGTGCTGAGGTGGGTCGTCTATCTCAATCCAATCTCGGTTCCCATCGAGCAGCTGCGCGTGGTGGTGCTGCAGCAGGTGCCGCCGAATTTCCTCGTGCTGCTCGTCTACTCTCTCGCCGCGTGTGCCGTTGCCTGGGCCGGATACCTCTGGTTCTCCGTCCTGCGGAAGGGGTTTGCGGATGTCGTCTAAACCAGCCGACGCGCGCCCGCCCGCGCTCGAGGTCATCGACGTCACGAAAGCCTATCGGCTTTTCCGTCGCTCCAGCGACCGGCTGCGGCAGCTCATCCACGGCGGCAAGCGCACCTATTACAAAGAGCACTTCGCGCTTCGCGGCATGACCTTCACTGTGAACCAGGGCGAGACGATCGGCATCGTGGGCCGTAACGGCGCGGGCAAGTCGACGCTGCTGCAGATCATCAGCGGCACGTTGCAGCCGAGCAGCGGCGAAGTGCGCGTTTACGGGCGCATTGCGGCACTGCTGGAACTCGGCGCGGGCATCAATCCTGTCATGACGGGGCGCGAGAACGTCGTGCTGCTGGCCGCTGTTCTCGGCCTCACCGCCAAGGAAACGGCGGAGCGCATGGATGAGATCGTCGCGTTTGCAGATCTCGGCCCGTACATCGACCAACCGGTGAAGACCTATTCGAGTGGCATGTATGTGCGCCTCGCGTTCTCGATCGCTACGTGCGTCGATCCCGACATCCTCATCGTCGACGAGGCATTGAGCGTCGGAGACCTGACGTTTCGCAACAAATGCATGGCGCGCATCAACGAGCTGCGTGCCAAAGGCGTCTCGATCCTGTTCGTGTCGCACGATCTCAGCACTCTGCAGATGATCTGCGACCGGGCGATCTGGATCGAAGGCGGGAAGGTCCGTGCGGTTGGCGATCCGGTTCACATCACGCAGGAATTCCACACCTTCATGACGGGTGAGAATGCGGCGCACGCCCTGGGCAACGGGCAGCTGGTGCCGCAGCAGTCAACCGACATCGCGGAATTCGTCTCGTTCCGCATCAGGCCGGATGCGGCGCGAGAATTTGTGGTCGGCGACGACATCACCTTTGATTTCGCGCTCAAATGCAAGCAGCCGGTCGCGGGCGTCGTGTTCACGCTCTGCGTCTATCGGCGAGACGGACAGTGGATGATCGGCCAGACTAGCCGCGATCAAAGCAAGGTGTGGCCGGGGCGCGAGGCGGGCGGCTTAGCCGAGGGCAGCGTCACGCTGCGCAACCTGTCGCTCGGGCCGGGCGAATACGTGTGCTGCGCCACAGCTTATTCGGAAGATCTGACGATCTGCTACGCGTCGACCGAACTCAATGTGACCTTCAAAGTCGCCGTTCCATTCCCGACGTGGGGAAACATCGTGCACGCCATCGAGTGGCACGATGCGAGGTGACAAAGGGCCGGATATTCCAGCGGGGAATAACATGGACAAGAAGCCTGACGATCTCGACCACGGTGCAGCGAGCGCAGCGCCACGCGCCGCGTCATGTCCGATCTGCCGGGCCGATGGTCACGTCTTCCTTTCCGTAAACGGCTACGACATCCGCAGATGCTCGAGCTGCGCCGTCGACTTCGTCGCAAATCCACCGACGGACGCGCAGCTCAAGGAATATTATGACCGCGCGCAATGGTTCGAAGGCGCCGAGCACGGCGGCTATGCCAGCTACGACGAACAGACGGACGTCTCGCCGCCGTGGCTCGTCGAATTGCTGGACAGGATCGGCGCAAGGAAGTCTTCGCCATCGGTGCTGGACGTCGGGTGCGCGTACGGAACGCACCTGGCGCTCGCGCGCTCGAAGGGCTGGCAGTGCTTCGGTGTCGAGCCGTCGCAGCACGCGCGCGAAGTGGCCCTCGAACGGCACCGCGGGATCTACCTCACCGAAACGCTGCAGGAGATCCCGCCGCATCGCTTCGATCTGGTGCTGATCCTGGACGTGATCGAGCATCTCGCAGATCCGTACAAGATGTTCTACGACATGTTCGCGGCTGGCCAGATCGGGCCTGAGACCGTGGTCGCGATGACCACGCCGAACGCACGCAGCGCTTCCGCTCTCAACGATCCCAAGGGATGGCAGTTCCGGCATCCGCCATCGCACCTCACGTACTATTCCGGTGCCGCGTTCCAGGCGCTGCTGACGCGGTTGCGCTTCGGCAATATACGGATCGAAGGCCAGCATCCGCTCAAGGAGACGGCAGCACTGCACCCTGACGAGGATGCGGAGCGCAATCAGAAGCTCGTCGGATATGCGGGCCTGCTCGTCATCGCGGACGGCAGCGACTTTGCGCACTTCATGCAGGAGCGCTACGTGCCCGGCACGTGGTCGGAGCTCACGGCTTACGAGCATCTGCCGCGGTATGCGCTTGCCAAGCAGTATGCGCGTGGACGCAGCGTTCTCGATTTCGGGTGCGGCACCGGGTACGGCGCAGCCGGCCTGGCGTCGGTTGCAGACAGTGTTCTTGCTGTCGACATCGACGACAGCGCGCTGGCGTATGCGCGACTGCTGCACCGGGCGGATAACCTAACCTTCCAGCGCAACGATACCTTCTGCGAAGATCTGCCGGCGGCGTCGTTCGATTTCGTCTCCTGCTTCGAGGTGATCGAGCATATTCGCCCCGACGACCAGCAGCGGCTGCTCCGGAGCTTCAGCCGCCTGCTCAAGCCAGATGGCGTGTTGCTGCTGTCGACGCCCAATCCCGCCGTGACCGCGCTTTACGGCGAGAACGAATATCACTTGAAGGAAATGGACGAGCAGGAGTTCCGCACGGCTGTCGCTGCGTGCTTCGAGCATCGCGTCTTCATGGCTCAGACGCTGATCTCGGGCGCGATGTTCACCCCGCAAGGCGTTGACGTGGCGCCGCTGCAGCTCACTTCGAACCTCCTCCAGCCACAGGCCGCAGTCCAACAGCCGACGGCAGCCGTTTGGGTCGCGCTGTGCAGTCACGCGCCGATCGAAGCGCCGGCAAATCAGCTCTACATCGACAACACGCGCGATTACGTCTCGCATCGGGTCGACGTGATAAAGACGCACAACAAGAACCTCCTTCACAGATACGAGGCCTTCAGAGGCGGCGCGCAGGCCATGTCGGCCGAGCAGCTGCTCGTTGCGGCCGGCCGCGACGCGCTGAAGCGGGTCGACAATCTGGTACCGCTTGGCACACTGCGCAATCAGTTCAGCCGCGCGGCCGACGATACCGTCAACTGGATGCGCAGCGGCTTGCATCGGGTGCGGCGCCGGCTCGGCGCGGCAGGCGATGGCTCACTTGGGGCCGACACGAGCGACCTCGTCGCGGAGTTCAACAAAGAACCCGTTTGGGATGACGCCACGGGCCGATATGCACTGATCGATGATCCGCTGCCCGCTCCGCCTTCCGGCAATGCAGGCGATGGCAGCATCTATGTTGTGCGGCCCAAGCATCTACCGGACGCCGGTACACACCGTCCGACGATCCTGCACTTCATCCCGAACGTCTTTGTCGGGGGATCGACGCAGCTCATCATCGACCTCGTCGAGCACCTCTCCGACCAGTATCAGCACGAAGTCGTGGCCTCCGCACTGGCGCCGCAGGGGATGCACGCCGGTCTGCCGGTGCATCAACTGCGGCTGCGCGAAATGCGTGAGCTTCCGAAGCTGCTGCGCCGCATATCGCCCGATCTCGTCCATATTCACTACTGGGGGCTCAGCGACGACCCTTGGTACAAGGCCGCGCTAGAGGGCGTCCGATCAACCTCCGGCATACCGATCGTTGAAAACATCAACACGCCGATCGCGCCGCTGATCGACAAAGGCGTCGATCGCTACGTCTTCGTCAGCAACTACGTGAGGAACGAGTTCGCTTCGGGGCTGGCCGGCGCGCTCACCGAGGTCATACACCCTGGCATCGACCTGTCGCGGTTCTCCGCGCCATTCAACGGCGTCGATGCGGAGAACGCCATCGGCATGGTGTATCGGCTCGAAAGGGACAAGCTTGCGGAAGACTCGATCGACCTCCTCATCGAGGTGGTGAAGCGGCGCCCGCGCACCCGCGCCTACGTCATCGGCGGCGGCGGTTTGTTGCGCGGCTACATGCAGCGCACGGTGGATGCGGGTGTGCGAGCGAACTTCCGCTTCACGGGATACGTGCCGTACGAGACCTTGCCAGGCTGGTACGATCGCTTCTCAGTATTCGTCGCGCCGGTGTGGAAGGAGAGCTTCGGTCAGGTCGCACCGCTCGCGATGTCGAAGCGGATCACCGTCGGTGGCTACCGTGTTGGTGCGCTGCCGGAGATCATCGGGACGAGCGAGCCGCTGGGGCGCGATCTCGACGAAGCAGCCGCTCGGATCGTCGAAGCGCTGAACGATCCGGAAAGCTGCAAGGCCGAGGGCGTAAGGCTCCAGGAGCGTGCACATGCCATGTTCTCGGTCGAGGGCATGTGCCGGAAATACGCGACGCTCTACGGCGAATTGCTAGCGGAGAGAACTGAAGACGCTCAGATGCGCGTGAACGCGCGCACCATCTGAAAGATCGCATCACGTACCGGCATCGAGGGGCGCCAGCCGGCCTCGGCAGCCACCTTCGAGATGTCCAGTACGTTGATCGGAATGTCGAACGACCGCGCTTCGGTGTGCGTGACGGCGGGTTTGACGCCCGCCGCCTCGCCGATCATCGCGATCAGCTCGTTGATCGAGATGCCCTCGCCTGAGCCTACGTTGAACACAGGCATGTGCTTCGACCGCTGCATCTGCATGATCGCGATGAGGCCGCGCGCGGCATCTTCGACGGCGATGTAGTCGCGGACGACCGCCCCATCGCCCCAGACAGTCAACGGCTGACCGGACGACACGCGACGCGCAAAGATCGAAGCTGCGCCTTGCAGCTTGGCCGCCGACTGCTGGGCGCCGAACGGATTGCTCACGCGCGCGACGCGGACATCCAGCGCGTGATGGCGCGCGTAGTTTTCCGCGTAGCGCTCGGCGGCGGCCTTCGACTGTCCGTAAATGCCGATCGGTCGCAGCGGGTGATCCTCGGGGATGGGCAGCCGCTCGGCGACGCCATAGACCGTACCGCCGGACGAGGTGAAAACGACAGGTACCGAACACTGCTCTGAAAGCTGCTGCAGGAGCGCGACCGTGCCTGCGAGGTTCACCGACACGTCGGCAAAGGGATCGACCTCGGCTGATCCAGGAGTCGTGGACCACGCGAGGTGAAAGATGCCGTCAGGACGGGCCTGCACGATATTGGCAATCGTCGCGCGGTCACGCAGATCGTACTCGACCCAGTTGGGAATACTGCCATCGTGCGAGCGCCCGCGCGTCGCTATGACAACCTCGTGGCCGTCCGCCTGCAGCAATTTGAGCAGCGTTCGGCCGAGGAATCCGCTTCCGCCGGTGATCAGATAGCGCGCCATCCGCTCAATGCTCCGGTTTCGCCATCGCGAGGTCGATCTCGGCCAGCACCTTATCGACGTAGCGCTTCATGTCGAAATGCTCGCGGGCGAAAGCGGCAGCGCGGGCGGCAAGCTGCGAACGCAGCTGGGGGTGAGCCGCCAGTTCGGCGAGCCTGCTGCCAGCGGCGCCTATGTCGTAGTACGGCACGATCAGTAACCGCAGCAGTTCATCCTGTTCGAGATACTCGGCCAATCCGCTGGCCTTGTCGAAACAGACGACTGGCACGCCGGCATAAAGGGCGTCGATTGCGACGTTCGGCAAGGGATCAAGCCGCGAACTCAAGAACATCGCGTCGGCGCGTCGATAGAGCTTGTCGAGATCGTCTGGTCCTACCGCCGGCGTGATGGATATCGACGATGCCAGGCCGCTTCTTTCAATCTGATCGCGAAGCCAGATGCCCAGATAAAAATCCGACTTCGGCGCGTAGCCGTCGCCCACCCAGAGAAACCGGGCCTTGGCTCCCTGGCGCAGACATCCGATGGCCGCGGCGATGAAAATATCGACGCCCTTGCGCATCTGCACGTGGCCGCAGCCGATACAGAGGAATTCGCCGGACGTCTCCTCATTGGGAATCTCTGGCGTTGCCGCGGAACGGTGCAAAGACTGCGGTATCTGGCATTGGCCCTGGGGCGCGACGATAGCGCGGCGGCCGGCGGTCCCCGCAGCATCGGCAATCGCGTCGCGCAGCATCTTCGAAGAATAGATGACCGAGGCGGCCGTGCTGACCACGTTCGTGAGCCGCGCGGGCACGGTATAAAGCGGGAACTCGTGAATTAAGGAGACACTCGGAATCCCAAGATCGGCGCCAGCCGTGACGGCGACCTCAGTTTCCACGCTGTTGGCGAGGATGCAATCAGCGCCGTACTTCCTGCGGATAGGTGCGAGCACGCGCTGCGCAAACAGCTTCGCCTCGGCGCTGCGTACGGAGCCAACGCGCGCCGACTGGTAGGCGACGCAGTAGGGCGCGAGCGCGGCTTCGAGCTTGCCGCCCGACAGCAGCACGCACACGACATTGCACGTATCGCTCATCTGCTTGGCGAGATTCCAGCCAAGGATGGGGGCGCCGGTGAGGCTGCCGTCGTGCAGGCAAAGAATGATTGTCTTGCGGTCGGCAGACCACTTGCGGCCGCCCTCGCGCAGCGGGCCCATCCTGAGCAGCAACGCCGTTTGCAGCAACGACTGTGCACGGTTGCGAAGCGCAGGATAGCGAACGCTGAGCTCGCGCAGCCGGCGCATCAGGGGCTGCAAGGCAGGATTGTCGGTTAGGGAGGCCACTATGTTTCCATCGCTTCAGGCGTCTGATCGAACCTTCGCATCTCGCCGCGATCCTCCCGGCCTGCCAACGTCGACGTTTCCCGCCAGCGCGTTCCAAGCATAACGCGCGGCAAGCACAGTCGATACCAAAAGCAGTACCGGAACCTCAGGACTGCTACGCTCATATGCCGTTGTCGAGCGATGACAGGTGGAGGTGGAGCGGACCCCGCCATATTGCCCCTTGGCGCACGCTAGCCTAATAGCTAAGCGGATGGATCGGTTCAATTACCGTCGGCTGGGAATTGGGTGACTGCGAAACAATTTGATCGGCGAGTAGCCTTGTACACACTGCTTGGGGCATTGCTCCTGGCATATCTGGCTATCCAGCTGCGATGGATATTCACGTATCGGCAGGGACTGCTCGATATCGATGAGTCCGGCTACCTGTCGGTCGCCCTTCTGCATTTCAACGCTCTCAAGAACGGCGGCATCCTCGCGTGGCTCTCCTCTGTCGGGCAGCCCAGCGCTCTATCGCCGATCGCGCCGGCGGCGGCCTCGTGGATGTTCGCCATTTTTGGACCTGAGCCGATCCACGGCTTTCTGGTTCCTGTGTTGTTCGGAATAGCGCTCGTTGTCTTGAGCTACCTACTCGGGCGAGAGGTCGGCGGCGACAGCGTCGGATTTGCATCCGCGATCCTGGTTGCGACGACGCCGCTGATCGTCATCTATACGCGAAGCTTTCAGTTTTCCATTCCGGCCGCCACATTCACGACCCTTGCATTGCTCGCACTGCTGAAGTCCGAAAGGGCGTCAAATTGGCGATGGCTGGTCGTTTTCGGTGTCGCGGTTGGCCTCATGCCGCTCGCGCGGTCCATGGCGATCGCCTTCATTCCCGCGATAGGCGTGGCGGCGCTCGTCTACGTCGGCTTCGAAGCCGATAAGGTATGGCGCATCAGGAATCTGGCGGGCGCTGGTGTCATCGCCGTGCTCACGTCCCTCACGTGGCTCGCCAAAAGCGGTACGCACGTGGCCGGATACCTGCTTAGCTTCGGCTATGGCAATCGCGCGGTCGAATTTGGCCCCAAACTTTCGCCTTTGGATAGCCTGCTCGACGTCATCTACAGACTTGCGATGCAAATCTACCTGCCGCACTTCGTGTGCCTTGCGATAGGACTGGTTGCAGGCACGGCGTACGTTGCCACTCATCTCAGACGCAGTACCGCCATCGGGTTCTTGCGCAGTCCGGTGACACCTCTGGCAGTGTTCGGCTTCTTGTGCGTGATCATACTCGCGTCCACGCAAAACAAGGGCACGGCGTTTATCGCGCCGGCGCTTCCCGCCATCTACGTCGTGGCGATGTATGGCTTGTTTTGCTGGCTGAGGAATGGCGCTGCCCGCTCGATTGCCTCCGTTGCGATTGCTGCAGTCGCCATTGCGGCGTTCATGCCGCTCGCCGACCGCGACTGGAGCGTTGCGGAGGCGAGGTACGTCGACATTCTCGGATCTCGATTCATCGTATCGCGTGGGAACGGTACGCAGGAGGAGTACGAGGCCAGCACGGGCATCAACACGCTCCATCCGCTCTCCGCGTTGCCTCCCGCGACCGTGGCGGCGTGGAAGGACGTGAATTCTAAAACCGTAGATCGTCTTGCGTCAGCGCCGACTGCGGTCGGCTTTCGCTCGTCGGCGTACAACGTCAACACGATGCTGCTCGTGGAACTCCTCAAAACATCGAAATACATGAGGCTGACGCAGATCGAGCCAGTCGTCGTCGGACCTGAGCGCGCGAGCTACAAAGATTGGCTCGCCACGGGGGAGGCTGCGAAAGCCTGCTATCTGCTGACGTCGCCGGGGACGCAGACCGATTTCGCCCCTTACGTCGACACACCGACATTGGAGGCCGCGGCCGCGGATGTCGGGTTCACGATGGTCGATAGCTGGGAAATGCCGAACGGCAGGGCCGTTCGGCTGTGGCAACGGACTTGCCCGGCTAGCGCCAGGTGATGACGCGGGTCACGGAGTAGTTGAAGACCGAGCTCATCAGGGCACCGGCGAGGCCGGCTAGAATGGGGCCCGATCGCATCTCGTAGATCAGCGAAGCGACGGAGATATTCGCGATCGCGCCCAGCGAACACACGGCATAGAAGCTTAGAAGGCCGGTCCAGAACCGGATGCCTTTCAGCTTCCTATCGGCGTAGGTCAGAACGTTGTTGACCGCGAAGTTCCACGTCATGGCCGCCATGGTTGCGGTGACCTGGGCGACGATGAAAGTCGTGGTGCCAATACTGGTCAGAGCCCAGAGAACCGCAAGATGGACCGCAACACCCGAGAGGCCGACGAGCGAGAACAGAAGAAAGCTCGGCGGTACGATATCGCCGGTGAGCTTGGAGAACCAAAGCCCGAGAAACTGTGAGACGACGAGCGGGCTCATCTTGCTGTCGCCTGCGTTGCGCTCACGGAATTCGTAAGGGATCTCTGCGATCTCAGGCTTGGATCCCTGACGCGTCGCCGTCACCACCAGGTCGAGCAAGATCTTGAATCCCTCGGACGACAGGCTTGGCGCCAGACCGACGAACAGGTCGCGCCGAACCAGGAAGAACCCACTCATCGGGTCGGACAGGAAGCGGCCTGTGAGCAACGCTGACATCCGCGTCGCAAGCGTGCTCCCCAATTGGCGGGCGGCGGAGAATCCTTCTGAGGTCGCGCGCTCGCTGTAGCGCGTGCCCACGACGATGTCGGCGCCGGAACGCGCCTTCTGGAGCATCGTCGGAAGAATGCGCTCATCGTGCTGCAAATCCCCGTCGATCACCGCGACGTAAGGCGCACTCGTCGACAGGATGCCTTCGGTGCAGGCGGAGGACAGTCCGCGCCGACCGACGCGCTTGATGCAGCGGATATTGGGATGGCGCCGACCAAGCGACCAGGCAACGTCCGCGGTCTTGTCGGGGCTGTTGTCATCGACGACGATCATCTCCCACGCGATGGATCGCAGCGTGATGGACAGCTTTTCATATAGCTTTTCGATGTTGGCGCGCTCGTTGAACGTCGGCACCACCACCGCGAGTTCGGGCGCCGCCTGCTCTGCTACGCGCGAAATCTTAGCCGCATCCATTGTCGCAACATCCTGAAGCATCCGTCGCCTCTCAATCCGGGTAGTTGGAGCAGCGCAGCTCACGCCTTTCTTTCGAAGCAGTCCGCGGTTGGCCGCGGTGGCAGGGAGCCAGCCACGCAGTACCCGACACTTTGGACGGGCCTCGCGTCGGCCTGCGACATGCCACTTCTTTACTACCCCTCTCCGCGCGCCTGTATGCGGCACCCGCGAAAACCTAGTGATATCCACAGGGTGCGACAGGCGGCACGTCCGGAATCGCTGGAGACCATTGTTCCTGGGCAGTGGTGCTCTGCGACAACACTCGTCGAGGGTTCGCAGAACTACGCCGGGCGCTCCTGCTGCGCGCCGGAAGGCCGTCCGTTCTGTTTCAGGAAGGCGGCGTAGGCGTCAGCCAGCCCCTCCCGCAAGCCAATGCGCGGGCGCCAGCCGAGCGCACGCAACTTGTCGCCGCTCATCAGCTTGCGCGGTGTTCCGTCTGGCTTGGACGTGTCTTGCACGATCGCGCCGGTGAACCCGACAACCTCGCAGATCAGCTTCGCCAGCTCGGCAATCGGCAGGTCTTCTCCGGATCCCACATTGATGTGCTCGGCCTCGGAGTACCGCTTCATCACGAGAACAAGCGCGTCCGCACAATCGTCGGCATGAAGGAACTCACGCAGCGGCGTTCCACTGCCCCACATGACCATCTGCGCGTCGCCGCGCACTTTTGCCTCGTGCGCCTTGCGGATCAATGCCGGCACGACGTGGCTCGACGCGAGGTCGTAGTTGTCGCCGGGCCCATAGAGATTGGTGGGCATCGCGGAGATGAAGTCGCAGCCGTACTGCTTGCGGTACGCTTGGCACAGCTTGATGCCGGCAATCTTCGCGATGGCGTACCATTCGTTGGTCGGCTCGAGCGGGCCAGTCAGTAGCGCGCTCTCCCTGATCGGCTGCTCGGCCATTTTCGGGTAGATGCAGGACGATCCGAGGAACAGCAGCTTTTCGACGCCGGTATTGAGGGCCGTATCGATGATGTTCGCCTCGATGAGCAGGTTGTCGAGCAGGAATTCGGCAGGGCGGGTGTCGTTGGCAAGTATGCCGCCTACCTTCGCGGCAGCGACGAAAACGGCTTGCGGCCGGTGCTCGCCCATCCATCGCTCAACGGCCGGCCGAAGACGCAGGTCCGCCTCGGACCGATCGGCGGTCAGAATTTGGCAGCCTTCGCTCGCGAGCCGCCGCACCAAAGCCGAACCAACCATGCCGCGATGGCCGGCAACCCAAACACGCTTTCCGCGCAGGTCGAAATCGTCACTGGGCAATGCTTGCGGGTTCGTGCTCATCGTGCCGTCATCCGCCCGCCCGGTCGTTTCGCCAACGCTCCCGCTCGATGGCCTTCAGATCGGCCTCGACCATTTCGACGACCAGGTCCTCGAAGGTTGTCGTGGCCTGCCAACCGAGCTTTGCCTTGGCCTTCGATGCATCGCCGATCAACAGCTCGACCTCGGTGGGGCGGAAGTAGCGCGGGTCGATACAGACCAGCGTTTTCCCGGATTCCTCATCGATGCCGACCTCGTCGGCACCCTCACCCCGCCACACGATCCGGCGGCCGACATGGGCGAATGCACGCTCGACGAATTCACGGACCGAGTGCATCTCGCCGGTCGCCAGCACGTAGTCGTCGGCGGTCGGCTGCTGCAGCATCAGCCACATGCCTTCGACGAAATCGCGAGCGTGTCCCCAGTCGCGCTGCGCCGACAGGTTTCCGAGGTAGAGCCGCTCCTGCAGTCCCTGCTCGATTGCCGCGACGGCACGCGTGATCTTGCGCGTTACGAACGTTTCGCCGCGCATCGGGCCTTCGTGATTGAAAAGGATGCCGTTCGACGCATGCATGCCGTAGGCTTCCCGGTAATTCACCGTGATCCAATAGGCGTAGAGCTTCGCCGCGCCATAGGGCGAGCGCGGATAGAAGGGAGTCGTCTCCTTTTGGGGGATTTCCTGCACTTTGCCGAACAGCTCGGAGGTCGATGCCTGATAGAAACGGACATCATCCTTGATGCCGAGAATGCGGATCGCCTCCAACAACCGGAGCGTGCCGAGGCCGTCCGCGTTGGCGGTGTATTCGGGCGTTTCGAAGCTGACCTGGACGTGGCTCTGGGCGGCGAGATTGTAAATCTCGTCCGGCCGACACTCCTGCACCAGCCGAATGAGATTGGTCGCGTCCGTCAGATCGCCGTAGTGCATGAAGAAGCGCGTCTCGCCCTCGTGCGGATCGACGTAGAGGTCATCCACGCGCGCCGTGTTGAACGACGATGACCGGCGCTTTACGCCGTGGACGATGTATCCCTTGTCGAGCAACAAGCGCGCAAGATGCGCGCCGTCCTGACCGGTGATGCCGGTGATCAGAGCAACCTTCTGCCTCAAGAGGCACGTCCTCCCCGCTAGTCAGCCCAATCCGGCCGACATCTCGGGGGCGCCTTGGGACGCTCCCCGCAACGTCTTGATGGCGGGACTTGGCTGGTTGAAATACCCTAGTTTATCTGTATGTATGCGTCAAAATCCTCGCACCCCGTGTTGGGTTTGCTGCACATCCAAAGGGTCGAAAGCCACAGACGCCGATGGGGTCTTTGCAAGGTATTGTGGCAACCGTGATTGCAGCTGCGCATCGATAGGGGCATGGGTATGAAGGGCATCATTTTGGCCGGCGGCAGCGGCACACGTCTGCACCCCATCACATTGACGATCAGCAAACAGATCCTGCCGGTTTATGACAAGCCGCTGATCTACTATCCCCTCTCTGTCCTCATGCTGGGCGGGATTCGCGAAATCCTGGTCATTTCTACGGGCCGCGACTTGCCGAACTTCCAGGCCCTTCTGGGCGACGGCTCGCAGTGGGGGGTGAGCATCTCCTATGCCGAGCAGCCGCGGCCCGAGGGCCTCGCCCAGGCCTTCATTATTGGCGAGAAGTTCATCGGCGACAGCCCCTGCACGATGGTGCTCGGCGACAACATTCTCTACGGCCACGGATTTCCGGAGCTGGCAGCGCAGGCATTCTCGCAGACGAGCGGGGCCAGCGTCTTTGCCTATCAGGTCCGGGATCCGGAACGCTATGGCGTCGTCGCATTCGACGAAAGCGGCAAAGCGATTTCCATCGAAGAGAAGCCGAAGGTCGCCAAATCGAATTGGGCGGTGATCGGGCTTTATGTCTATGACAACCAAGTCGTGGAAATCGCAAAAGGCCTTAAGCCTTCGGCGCGCGGCGAACTCGAGATCACCGACCTCAATGTACATTACCTCAACCAGGGCACGCTGCGCGTGCAGAAGATCGGGCGCGGGTTCGCCTGGTTCGACACCGGGACGCCGGACAGCCTGCTCGACGCCGCCAGCTACGTGGCGACCATCGAGAAGCGCCAGGGCCTGAAGATTGCCTCCCCGGAAGAGATTGCCTACCGTCAGCGCTTCATCAGCGCGGACGACCTGCAGGCCCTCATCGATACGCGGTACCCCAAGAACGACTATGGCGCCTATCTCAGAACGGTGCTGAGCAGCAATTAGCGACGTCATCAAGGTCCTGTCGCGTGCGGCTCTTGATCGTGAGCGCACGAGCAGCAGGGAAAGGGAAATTGGATTGAGCGCGACACTGAAAGCCACGCCGCTCGGCATTCCCGACGTTATCCTCTTGGAGCCGGTCCGGCACCTCGACCATCGGGGCTTCTTCTCGGAGACCTACAATAGAAACGCGCTGCGCGACGTCGGCGTCGATGTCGAATTCGTGCAGGACAATCATTCCCTGTCGCGGCAGCAAGGCGTGGTGCGCGGGCTGCATTTCCAGACCGATCCGAGGGCGCAGGCCAAGCTCGTTCGCGTGTCGCGAGGCTCGGTGTTCGACGTCGCCGTCGACCTGCGCCACGGATCAGCGACGTATGGCAAATGGGTATCGGCCGTCATCAGTGCCGATAATTGGCACCAGCTCTATATTCCCAAGGGTTTTGCACACGGCTTCTGTACGTTGGAGCCGGACACCGAGCTGATCTATAAGGTGAGCGACTACTACGCGCCCGAGTGTGACAAGGGCGTCGCGTGGGACGATCCCGACATCGGCATCGACTGGCCGGTGGAACGCGGTCAGGCTGTTCTTTCCGGCAAGGACGGAAACCAGCCGAGCTTTGCGAGCCTGCCTGCGTACTTCACTGCCTAAGCCTTTTGGTTTGCCTCAAGGAGATTGCTCGATGCGGATCGTCGTCACGGGAGGGGCAGGTTTCATCGGCTCCGCGTTGTGCCGCTACCTCGTGGGCGAGATGGGCGAGAGCGTGCTCAACATCGACAAGCTCACCTATGCCGCCAATCTGCATTCGCTGGCTCCGATCGATCAAAGCCCCAACTACCAGTTCCTCAAAGCCGACATCTGCGATACGGCGGCCATATCGGCTGCGCTCGCGGATTTCCAGCCCGATGCGGTGATGCATCTGGCGGCCGAGAGCCACGTGGATCGTTCGATCACGGGCTCGGCGGAATTCATCCAGACGAATGTCGTCGGCACCTATTCGATGCTCGAAGCGGTACGCGGTTACTGGGGGCAGCTTGCGGACGGCAAGCGCGACGACTTCCGGTTCCTGCACATCTCAACAGACGAGGTCTACGGCTCGCTCGGCGATGAAGGGCTCTTCGAGGAGACAACGCCGTACGATCCGAGCTCGCCGTATTCGGCGAGCAAGGCGGCATCCGATCACCTGGTCATGGCGTGGCACCGCACCTACGGCCTGCCCGTGCTGATGACCAACTGCTCCAACAATTACGGACCGTATCACTTCCCTGAGAAGCTGATACCGCTGATGATCCTCAATGCGCTCGATGGCAAACCGCTGCCTGTCTACGGCGATGGGCGAAACATCCGCGACTGGCTGTACGTCGAAGACCACGCGCGGGCGCTCTATCTGGTGCTGTCGCGCGGCGAAGTCGGCCGGAAGTATAATGTCGGCGGACGAAACGAGCGCACGAACCTCGAAGTGGTGCAGCGGATCTGCGGCGTGCTCGACGAGGTCCACCCCAGTGGCGCACCGCACGAGCGGTTGATCAAGTTCGTCACGGATCGCCCCGGGCACGATCGCCGCTATGCGATCGACTGCTCGCGGCTGACGAGCGAACTCGGCTGGATGCCGCTCGAAAGTTTTGAGACCGGCATCGATAAGACCGTGCGCTGGTATCTGGCCAACCCCGGCTGGTGGGAGCCACTGCGCAAGGGCGTCTACAGCGGCGAGCGGCTCGGCGTTCTCGCGCCTGCCGCGGCGGCGACCGCGAAGTGACCATTCTCGTCATCGGCCAGAGTGGGCAGTTGGCGCAGTCGCTCGTCGCGGCTGCATCGGCTCGTGGGATGCCGCTGGTGACGGCGGGGCGCCCGCAGCTGGACCTGCTCGACGCGGATTCCATCGGCAGCGTCGTCGATGCTGTCGCGCCGTCGTTCGTCATCAATGCCGCGGCATACACTGCCGTCGACAAGGCGGAGACAGAGCCGGACGTCGCTCACGCGATCAACGCCAAGGCCGTCGAACAGCTGGCGCATGCGTGCGCGCGTCGCGGGATCGGACTGCTGCACGTTTCGACCGACTACGTATTCGATGGCAGCGGCAGCGCACCTTATCGCGAGAGCGATCCCGTAGGACCGATCAACGCCTATGGACGCTCGAAGCTGGCGGGCGAGGAACTCCTGCGCAAGACGCTCGACAAGCATCTCATCGTGCGCACAGCCTGGGTGCACAGCCCGTACGGCAGCAATTTCCTGAAGACGATGCTACGGCTCGCGACATCGCGGCCCGAGGTTTCAGTCGTCAGCGATCAGCTCGGCAATCCGACTTATGCGCCGCACCTTGCCGCAACGCTGCTGGAGATGGTCCGGCAGGTGCAAGAGGCAGGCAGCGATACGCCGTGGGGCACGTATCATGCAACCGGCGACGGCGAGGCGAGCTGGTACGAGTTTGCGGGCGCGATCTTCGAGGAGGCCCGCCGGAACGGATTGGACGTCGGGCGCGTCCTGCCCATCACCGCGGCGCAGTATCCGACGCCCGCGGCGCGTCCAGCCAACTCGCGGCTCGATTGCTCGCTGCTGCGCGAAACATTCGGGCTTGCACTCCCGCACTGGCGCGTCGGCACTGAAGAGTGCGTCAGGCTGAACGTCGCCCAAGTCCGCTAATACGAAGCGCGCTTACCGCGTCTCGCTCGCAGCGCGGCGGTAGACGTCATCGGTGCGGATGATGTCGTCCTCGCCGAGATAGCTGCCGATCTGCACTTCGATCAGCTCGAGCGGCACCTTGCCGGGGTTCTCGAGGCGGTGCCACTGGGTGGCGGTGATGTAGACGCTCTCGTTTTCCTGAACGAGTTTTGCGGTTTCACCAACCGTCACCTTCGCGGTGCCGCAAACGACAACCCAGTGCTCGGAGCGATGATGGTGCATTTGCATCGACAGCTGGCCGCCGGGCTTGACGTGCAGCAGCTTCACCTGGAAGCGCGGCCCGACGCTCAGCGATTCAAAGAAACCCCAGGGCCGGTGGCTGCGGACGTGCTGCGCGTGCTCCTTGCGATTGAGCTTCGCCAGGCGCGCGACGACCGCTGACACTTCCTGCGCGCGGTTCTGGTCGGCGACGAGCAATGCGTCGGGCGTGTCGACGATGATGAGGCCGTCGAGCCCGATGGTGGCGACGAGCGAGCGCTCGGAGTGCACGAGGCAGTTCTTCGTGTCGACGAGGATGGCATCGCCGTGCACAGCGTTCTTCTGCGCGTCCTGCGGCGTCGCCTCCCAGAGCGATGACCACGACCCGACGTCATTCCAGCCGACGTCTATCGGGATCATCGCAGCTTTCCGTGTCTTCTCCATGACTGCATAGTCGACGGAGATGCTCGGGGAGCGCGCGAAGGCCGTTTCATCGAGGCGCAGGAATTCCAGATCCTCGGTCGCGCCATCGAGTGCGGCGCGCGCGGCAGCGAGGATGTCCGGCGCCAGCAGCTCCAGCTCGCGCAGGAATGTTGCCGCGTGCAGAACGAAGATGCCGCTGTTCCAGAAAAAGTTGCCGTCGGCGAGATAGGATTCTGCGGTAGCACGATCCGGCTTCTCGAAGAACGCATCGACCACATGAGCGCCGGATGCGCCGTCAAGCTCGGTGCCGCGGCGGATGTAGCCGTATCCCGTGTGCGGACTAGTCGGAACGATGCCGAACAGGACGAGCTTGCCGGTCGCCGCCACCTCGGCTGCGCGCTGAAGGCTGGCGGCAAAGGCGTCGGCATCTTTCACGTCATGGTCCGACGGCATGACGGCAATGACGGCGTCGGACGCCTTGCGGACAGCGGCCAGGGCTGCAACGGCGACGGCAGCCGCGGTGTTGCGCGCGACCGGCTCCAGGACAATGGCCTCGGGCTTGATCGCAGCGGCGGCCAGCTCGTCGCGCACGAGAAAGCGGTGATCATTGTTGCAGACGACGATCGGGCTACCAAAATTCGCCCCATAAACGCGCCGCAGCGTGTTCCGAAACAGGCTGCTGGAGCCGTTAAAGAAGCGAATGAACTGCTTGGGATACATGGCGCGCGACAGCGGCCACAGCCGCGTCCCCGAGCCGCCCGACAAAATTACAGGAATAACAGTGGTTTGCATGCCGTATCCCGGAGCTGTGGCGGTGGGCAGCATAAAGTCTGTCGCGCCCCCAAAAATCAATGATCCAATATTCGGGCCAGAACGGAAGTGCTCAGTCCGCGGCATTTCCAACTGTTAACTGTTGCCGCCCACCTATGAGCCGCACCGCCCGGGCGAGCAGCGTTCAGGCCGCTCGCACCATGCATCTAGCACTTTTCTGTCCGCGCTGTTTGGGCGGAGGCGTAGTAAATAGGAAGCGTTAGCTCTGCGTCGGTAAATTGCGTCTCTCGCCTTTTCAGCCGTCAGGCTTCCTCAACGGTCATCGCGCGCCATGCCCCTTTCAAGCCCTGCTCTTCGCATCGGCCTCCTTCTCGTCGTCACTGCCGGGCTTTCGGCCTGCGGCGACCGCAACACCTATCAGCCCCCGCCCCCGGCTGAGGTCACGGTCGCCAAGCCGGAAGAACGCAAAGTCACGTTGTATATGGAGGTCACGGGAACGACGGCCGCCTTTAACCGCGTCGACCTCGTCGCCCGCGTGCAGGGCTTCCTCGAAAAGGTCGGCTATAAAGACGGCGCAGAGGTCAAAAAGGGCGACCTATTGTTCCAGATCGACAAGGAAGACTACGAGATCCAGTTGCAGATCGCACAGGCGACGCAGGCGCAGCAGGAAGCTTTGCTCGCGCAGGCGGATGCGGACCTGAAGCGCAAGCAGGACCTCGTCAAAACGAGCGCGGTCTCCGTCGCCCAGCTCGATGAATCCCGTGCCAAACGCGACTCGACGCAAGCCGCGCTGCTGCAGGCGAAGGGTCAAGTGGCCCAGGCGCAGCGCAACCTCGACTATACGACCATCGTCGCTCCCTTCGACGGCACGGTGTCGGCGCGACTGGTGGATCCGGGTGCCATGGTGGGCGCCGGCGAGCCGACCAAGCTCGCCACGATCGTGCAGCAGAAGCCGATCTACGTGAAATTCAACATCGATGAGCAGCAGGTGCTGAGCGTGCGCGAGCGACTGCGCGCGGCTGGCGTCACGCTGAAGGATATCGGGCCGGTGCCCGTCGGGATCGGCGTGCAGACCGAGCAGGGCTATCCGCACACCGGCACGCTCGATTACGTGGCGCCGGAGGTCGATGCCACGACCGGCACGCTGGCGGGCCGAGCCATATTCGAGAACAAGGACAACATCTTCACGCCGGGTCTGTTCGTGCGCGTGCGCATTCCAAAACAGCTCGACGTGCCTTCGCTGCTGGTTCCCGACATCTCACTGGGCACGAACCAGGAGGGGCGTTACGTGCTGGTCGTCAACGACAAGAACGTGGTCGAGCAGCGTGTCGTGGAGATCGGTGAACTCGTCGATGGCGGGCTGCGCATCATCAAGAGCGGCATAAAGCCGGAGGATCGCGTCATCGTCGGCGGCCTGATGCGGGCGCTGCCAGGCAACACCGTGGTTCCGAAGACGACGACGGCTTCGGCAGCGGCGGCTGCAGGTCAAGGCGCGGAGACCAACGGCAAATGATTGCCAAGTTCTTCATCGACCGCCCGGTCCTCGCGAACGTGATCGCGATGCTGATCGTGATCCTCGGCATCGTCGCCCTATGGCGACTGCCGGTCTCGCAGTATCCCGACGTCACGCCGCCGACCGTGGTCGTCACGGCGCGCTATCCGGGCGCCAGCGCGTCGACCGTGATCCGCGAAGTGGCGCTGCCCATCGAGCAGAAGGTCAACGGCGTCGAGGGCATGATCTATATGTCATCGCTTTCGACGAGCGACGGACAATATACCCTCACGGTCACATTCAAGATCGGCACCGACGGCGACAAGGCGCAGATCCTCGTCGACAACCGGGTGTCGAGCGCACTCGCGTCACTGCCTGAAGCCGTGCAGAAACAGGGCGTGCAGACGAGCAAGAAGTCGACGTCGATCCTCGAGATCGTGTCCCTGTCGTCGCCCGACGGGCAATTCGACAGCCTATTCCTTTCCAACTACGCGACGATCAACATCGTCGACGAACTGGCGCGCATCGACGGTGTCGGCAACGTCTCGGTTTTTGGTGCGGGACAGTACGCAATCCGCATCTGGCTCGATCCGCAGAAGCTGCAGGCGCGCGACCTCGTGCCCAAAGACGTGATCGACGCCGTCAACCTGCAAAGCCGCTCAACGAGCGCAGGCCAGGTCGGCCTGCCACCAGTCCCGCAGGGGCAGGCGTTCCAATACTCGATCAACGTGCACGGCAAGCTCGATGACGTTTCCGAGTTCGAGAACATCATCGTCAAGACGGACAAAGGCGGTCGCATCACGCGGCTGAAGGACGTCGCGCGCGTGGAGCTCGGCGCGCAGACCTACAGCCAGACATTCAAGCTGGACGGCAAGCCATCGGCGGGCGTCGCCATCTATCAGCTGCCCGATGCAAACGCCCTCGACGTCGCCAAGCGCGTCGAGGAAAGGATGAACGAACTCGCCAAGGCGTTCCCGGAGGGGATGACCTGGCTGGTGCCGTTCGACACCACAAAATTCGTCGAGTCCGCGGTCGAAGACGTCTACCACACGCTCATCGAGGCGGCGGTGCTGGTGCTGATCGTTATCCTCGTGTTCCTGCAGGATTGGCGCGCGACGCTGGTGCCCGCAACAACGGTGCCGGTGACGATCATCGGCGCCTTTGCGGCGATGGCGCTTCTGGGCTTCACCGTCAACCTGTCGACGCTGTTCGCGATCATTCTCGCCATCGGCATCGTGGTGGACGACGCGATCATCGTCGTCGAGGGCGCGGCCAAGCACATCGAGCACGGATTGACCCCGCACGACGCGGCCGTCAAAGCCATGGACGAGTTGCTCGGGCCGATCATCGGCATCACGCTGGTGCTGATGGCGGTGTTCGTTCCGGCTGCCTTCCTGCCGGGGCTCTCCGGGCAGATGTACAAGCAGTTCGCGCTGGTCATCGCGGCGACGGCACTCATTTCCGCCATCAACGCCATGACGCTGAAGCCGACGCAGTGCGCGCTGTGGCTGCGGCCCGTGACGCCGCCGGAGCAGCGGAACTTCCTCGCGCGCGGATTCAACTACGTCTACGACAAGCTCGAGCACGCCTATACCGGCATGGTCGCGCGCATGGTGCGCCACGCCGTCGTCATGTCGCTGATCGTCGCCGGGCTCGTTGTTCTCGCCGTGTGGAGTTTGAGCCGCGTTCCGACCGGCTTCCTGCCGATCGAAGACCAGGGCTACTTCATCGCCGTCGTGCAGCTTCCGGAAGGCGCATCGCTGGAGCGCACAACGCGCGCACTGGACGATCTCACCAACCGGCTGAAACAGCAGCCAGGCGTCGACAAGATCGTCGCCATCGGCGGCATCGCTGCGCTGAACGACAGCGCCAGCCTTTCGAACGCCGGCGTCGCGTACGTCATCCTCAAGGACTGGAGCGAGCGCGGCAAGGGCCAGGATCTGCTCGGCATGTATCAGGCGCTGTCGGCGCGCGTACAAGAGATACCCGACGGCACGGCACTGGTGATCCCGCCGCCCGCTATCCAAGGTATCGGAAACACCGCCGGCGCGACGATGAAGGTCGAATTGCGCGACGGCTCATTCGACTATGCGAAGCTGCAGCGGCTGGCGCAGGCGATCACGTCGCGGGCCGCCGATCAGTCGATGGTTCGCTCGGCCACCAACGTGTTCCTTGCCGACGCGCCGCAGATCAACGTCAACATCGACCGCGTGAAGGCTGAAACGCTCGGGGTTCCGCTCGGCAATGCGCTCGATGCGCTTTCGACTTACATCGGCTCCACCTACGTCGGGCAGTTCAACAAGTTCGGACGCGTCTTCCAGATCTATGTTCAGGCGGATGCCTCGGCGCGCGTCAATCCGGAAAGCCTGCAGTACCTGCAGGTGCGCAACAACGACGGCAACATGGTGCCGCTCGGAACGCTGGCCTCCATCGAGACCGTTGCGGGCCCATCGGTGATCAGCCTCTATAACCTCTATCCTGCGGCCACGGTCATTACTGCAACGGCGCAGGGCTTCTCGTCCGGACAGGGCATGAACCTGCTGGAGCAGATCGCAGGTGACACGCTGCCGCCCGGCACCGGCTATGACTGGACGGCGATGTCCTACCAGGAGAAGGAGGTCGGCAATCAGATCTACCTGATCTACGGGCTCAGCCTGCTGCTGGTGTACCTCGTACTGGCAGGGCAGTACGAAAGCTGGTTTGCGCCGATCACGGTGATCGTCTCGGTGCCGCTGGCGCTGCTCGGAACCGCTGGTGCGCTGCTGGCGCTCGGCGTCGGCAACAATCTCTACACGCAGATCGGCCTCATCCTGCTCATCGCGCTTTCGAGCAAGAATGCGATCCTGATCGTCGAGTTCGCGCGCGATCTGCGTAACCGAGAAGGCAAGGACATTCTCGATGCGGCGGTCGAGGCGGCGCGTTCGCGCTTCCGGCCGATCCTCATGACCTCATTCGCGTTCATTCTCGGCGTGGTTCCGCTGGTGCTTGCGTCGGGTGCCGGCGCGAACGCGCAGAAGTCCATTGGCATCGCGGTGCTGACGGGCATGCTCGGCTCGACGCTGCTGACGGTGACGTTCGTGCCTTCTGTGTTCGTCGTCGTGCAAAGGTTTGAGGAGTGGCGCTTGCGTCGCAAGGCGGCGAAGTCGACGAAACCAGAGGCCGCGGCGCCGGCTGCGTGATCGATGCAAGTATTCAGCAACCAGCGCGCGATCAATTTGCACCAAACCTGACGCAACATACGAAGGCGTAAACGTATTTGGGGCTGGACTTCCTCAGCGGGCATGCACACCTGTTCAGCTGGCGCGTCTTGCTGGGGCAAGATGCGACCACCCACCAGAAGGTGCACACCAAAGCTCAGGAGTGAAACGATGCGTCTCAGAACGACTGCCTTCGTCGCTTTCGCTTTCTTCGGCCTTCTCTACGTGACGATGCCGGGCGCCTCGGCTCTTCCGATCCCACGCGCAGACATCACCACCGCGACGACCGCCGGCATTGCGCAAGACGTACGCTGGCGCCGATGGGGTTGGGGGCCGAGATTCTATCGGCCGTACCGCTACTACGGCTATCGCCCTTATTATTACCGGCCTTATCGCTATTACCGGCCCTACGGGTTCTACGGTTATCGCGGCTGGGGCTGGCGCCACCGCCACTGGTAACGACCATACAGACGCCGGGCTCATCGCCCGGCGTTCTGCTTTCCGGGGTTCGGCTCAACGCGTTGGTTTCCAGCCCAGAGCCATCAGCTTCGAGGCGCTCGCAACGAGCGGGCGGCCGATGCGCTGCCATATTCCGCGCGCCACAGGGAGTTGCATCAGTGCTTCGAGGCTTCCGAATGGGAGGGACACGAGACCGGGCGGGCGCCCCATCTTGGCGCGGGCGTCAGCGACCAGCTCTCCAACCGTGACCGGCATGCTATCGGCGACGATATACGTCTCGCCATAGGCTTTCGGGTTGCCGAGCACCGTGGCGACTGCGGACACGACGTTCTCGACCGACACGACCGATCGCTTGGCGGTGATTGAGCCGAGCGGCAACGGCAATGGCAGTCGCGCGAGCTTTTCCAACGTCGCGGCGTTGCCCTTCGCGCCTTTGCCAATCACGAGCACCGGTCGCAGGATCGTATACGGCACACCGCTTTGTGCGACCGCTTGTTCCGCCGCCAACTTGGAGCGTCCGTAAGCGCTGACCGGCGCTGGAGTATCGGCCTCGGTGACGACCTGCTCGGACGCGTGGCCGACCTGGGCCGCGATCGACGAGACAAAGACGAGGTGTTTCAGCGCGCTGCGCTGCGCCGCATGGCAAAGCTCGACGGTGGCATGGCGATTGACGCGGTCGAACTCCGCATCGGAAGCCCGGCGGTGCGCAAGGTTTGCCAAATGCACGACGGCGTCGACATCCCGCAACGCGGTGTCCCAGTCCGGCGACCCGTTGAGGTCTCCGAGCGGGCGCCACTCGTATCCGTCGATACGGTTTCGCGATGCCGCGATGACCGAATGATCCTTGAGACCGCCCAAGAGGTGCGCTCCCAGAAACCCACCGGCTCCCGTGATCAGAACCCGCATTCACCTGTCCCCGAAACCATGCGTTTCAAACCGTGGCGGCTGACCTATAACCGATATCGTTGACAGCGCCGCCGCGAAAATAACAGTCTCAAACGCGAGGGGCCGAGGGGCGAAAACGTGAAGTATCTCATCTGTGTCCTCATCGGCGCGGCGTTGGCCTGGTACTGGCCGAAGATCCGGCAATTCTGGCTGGGGCTCGACGCTTGGATCGTCAGGAAAACATCCCGCAAGACGACCGAGCCAGCGGCATCGCAGGCGCCGCTGATTTCCATTGACGCGTCGCCGGCCGTTGAAAAGGCCGAGCAAACGCTGGGCGATAAGCTTCGGATCCTGTTCGAAAAGGCCGACAACGAAATCAACGTCTCCTCGACGGCACGCGAGTTGGAGACGCACCCGCTGTTTCGCGAGGCGCAAGCGCTGCTCGCAGACCCGGCCGTTCCGCTGACAATCGTTCGCGACTACGCCGTCGGTTCGAACTGGTTCTACTCCTGCACCGGGCTTGCTGCGCTGCGTGAACGCGCCGACCGCGACGAGGCCTTGGAGCCGGTGTTGGCCTACCTCGATGGCATGACGCCGTGGGGGACGCATTTCGCGCTCGCATACATAGCGGCGGCGCAGCCCCGACCGCCGATTGGCGCGCCTTTGCTGGCGGCGCGCGCCTACTGGGCCGAGAACGCCTTCGTTGCGACCGCATTCCGCGACTACTTCGAAGCGCGCCAGGCATTCGGGGACGCTCCTGAGTTCGGGCCTCAGCTCGAGTTGGCCAGCCAAGAGACGTGCGACACGGTGAAAACGCTGCTGACGCGCATCCATCATCCGATGGCGAAGGATCTCGCGGCGGAGATGGAGCGCGTGCGCCGCCTGATCATCGATCGCGCATTCCTCACTTCATTCGGGCGCTTCTGGCAGGCCGACGCCGCGGACGTCATCGTCGAGCCGGCTTTCTGGGCGGACGCACTCGCCGAATGCGAGCGGAATGTCGTCGGCCCGCATCCTCGATCGCTGATGGCGAGCGGCGAATCCCGCGTCGGAAAGACCTCGTTCCTCAAACTTCTGGCGCGACGTCTCGAGGCTCAGGGCTGGTGCGTGTTCGAGGCCAGCGGCGCAGACCTCATGGCCGGGCAGCAGTGGTTCGGGCAGCTCGAGGGCCGCATCCAGAAGGTCATCGAGGAGCTGAACGCGTCCAAGCACGTCATCTGGTACATCCCGGATGTGCTGCAGATCGCGCTGTCGGGTACGCATCAGGGGCAGGCTGCGAGCATCCTCGATCAGATCTTGCCGGCGATGGCTTCCGGCAAGCTGATCGTATGGACCGAAGCTTCCGGCGCGGGGCTTTCGAAGCTGGTGCGCTTACGCCCGGGGCTGCGCGGTGTGTTCGAAGTTGCGCGCCTCGAAGCGATGGAGGTCAGTGAAACAGAGGAGATTGCCCGCGAGGTGGCAAGCGGGATTGCGACTGCCAGCGACGTGCTCATAGCGCCGGCAGCCATCGACGCGGCCATTGCATCGGCGCGGCAGTATCTTACCGCGTTCAGCCTGCCCGGCTCGGCGCTCGATCTCATCAAGCTCAGCGCGAAACGAGCCAAAGGCAGCAGCCGCAGCATCGGCGAAGCCGACATCGTCGAGACGCTGGCGCAGCAGACGGGGCTGCCCCAGTCGATGCTCGACAGCCATCAGCGTGTCGATCTCAGCGCCGTGCGCCGCTATTTCTCAGATCGCGTGATGGGGCAGGACGAGGCCGTGGGCACCGTCGTCGACCGTATCGCGATGCTGAAGGCCGGGCTCAATGACCCTGGCAAACCGATCGGCGTTTTCCTGTTTGCGGGACCGACGGGCACCGGAAAGACCGAGCTTGCTAAGACGCTCGCGGAGTTCCTGTTCGGCTCGGCGGACCGCATGATCCGGCTCGACATGAGCGAGTTTCAGACGCAGGAGTCCACCGGCAAGATCCTCGGCTCCGGCGACAGCACCATGCCCGCCGACTCGCTGATCACGCTCGTCCGCAAGCAGCCCTTCTCCGTGGTGCTGCTGGACGAGTTCGAGAAGGCGCATCCCAACGTGTGGGACCTGTTCCTGCAGGTGTTCGACGATGGGCGCCTCACCGATCAGGTCGGACAAGTCGCCGACTTCCGGCACTGCATCATCATCCTCACGTCCAACCTCGGGGCAACGAGCCATCGCACCTCGCGTCTCGGATTCTCTCCGGGCGAAGATGCCTATACGAGCGAGCAAGTCCTGCGGACCATCGGGCAGACATTCCGCCCTGAGTTCCAGAACCGCCTCGACAAGGTGATCGTGTTCCAGCCGCTGTCGCGCGAGCTGATGGCATCCATTCTCAAGAAGGAGCTGGCGCGTGTGCTCGACCGGCGGGGCTTCAAGGATCGCGAATGGGCGGTCGAGTGGGAGGCTTCGGCTATCGAGTTCCTACTGGAAAAAGGGTTCTCGCCGGAGATGGGCGCGCGGCCATTGAAGCGCGCCATCGATCAGTACCTCATCGCGCCACTGGCGGCGACGATCGTCGAACAGCGGTTCCCGGAAGGCGATCAGTTCGTGTTCATACGCAGCGACGGGCGCGCCATACAGGCCGAGTTCGTCGACCCCGACGCGGACAGCGTTTTGGGTGCGCCAGCGAGCATCGCCGACGCGGGCGAGCTGCCGGCGCTCGCTGCCATGGTCCTCTCACCGCAGGGCAGAGAGGCGGAACATGCCGCGCTCGCAGCCGAGATCGAACGCATCGAAGCTCAGCTCTCAGCGCCCGAGTGGGAGCGGCGCAAGATCGCTCTAGCGGAGCCGATGCAGAACGCGCAGTTCTGGTCCGACCCGCAGCGCTACGTGACGCTATCGCGGCTGGCGTTGATCGACCGCGTGCGGACGGCCGCTGAAACTGCGCACTCGTTGAAAGCACGCCTCGACAAAGGTGCCGAACGCGCCGGCAAGTCGTCGCGCGAACTCATCGCACGCCTCGCCCTGCAGCTTCACCTTGTCGGGGAAGGCCTGCGCGACGTGGAAGACGGGGCAGCCGTTGAGGTGGTGCTCGCCATAGAACCGGCGTTCGAGCGACCGGGAGAAGAAGCGGCGAGCATCGCCTGGTGCCGGCGCCTGGCAGGCATGTACCGCGGCTGGTCCGAGTTGCGACGTATGCAGGTGAGCGAGATCACCGCTGCAGGCTCAGGCATTCCATATTTGGTCGTCAGCGGCTTCGGCGCCGAGCGCGTGCTGTCTCGCGAAGCGGGGCTGCATGTTCTTGAATCCGACGGCAACGGCGAGCCATTGCGCGCCACAGCGCGGGTGCGTGTCGTGCCGGCTCCGCTCGAGGAGCTGTCCGGCAACCGTTTGAAGTCGGCTCTTGAGGCCGCATTCTCCGCCGCCGGGCGTGGCAGCAACGTCGTGCGGCGCTACCGGGATGGAGACTCTCCGCTGGTGCGGGACCTTGCGACCGGCTGGCGCACTGGAAAGCTCGATGCGGTGCTGGGCGGCGATTTCGACCTCATCGCCGCCAGCCGGACCGCCTAGAGCCTATCCAGCCGCACGCCCGCCAGATTAGTCGTTGCCCCCCGCGAGCGCCGTCACCGCCAGAAGCAATGCGTGCACATCGTCCTCGTCGGGATGAAGATTGACTCCGGGCCGCGCCTTACGGGCCAGCTCCTTGATGCTCACCGGATCGACGTCGTCCGGTATGCTCGGCGCGCGACCGGCGTCGTAACTGTCTGCCTTGTGATTCTTGATCATTTTGGTTCCCCTCGCTTGGCGCGAGAGAGCCCACCGCGTTGGGCGCCGACGTGGCGGCGTTCATCACGTTTGACGACGTTTTGTAAACGCGTGGGTGGTGTGGCCGCGGAGCCGCGCAAGGTCGCCGGCTTATCCTGCTACAGTCCAAAAGTTGTCACTCTGATCTGGTGATGCTGATCGGAAGCGATCAGATGCCCGCAACCGAAAAGTCGAGTTCTCCATGTCGTTCGTCCGTGCCTTCGTCGTCCTCGCCATCACACTCGCGGCCACCGCTCTGCCGGCCCTCGCCGAAAAGCGTGTGGCGCTTGTCATCGGAAATTCGAAGTACACGGATGCCACTCCGCTCGCCAACCCCGTCAACGACGCCAACGACATCGCCTCAGCGCTAAAGACGGCAGGTTTCGACGTCATCCTAGGTCTCGACGTCGACAAGCGCGCCTTCGACACGAAAGTGCGCAACTTCGCGGAGCTTGTCGAAGCATCGGACGTGGCCGTCTTCTTTTATGCCGGGCACGGACTGCAGGTCTCAGGCCGCAACTATCTCATTCCCATCGACGCGCGGCTCGCGAACGAGCGCGACCTCGACTTCGACGCCGTCAGCCTCGATCTCGTGCTGAAGCAGATGGAACGCGGCCGCGGCGAGAAAACGAACATCGTGTTCCTCGATGCGTGTCGCGACAATCCGTTCACGCGCAATCTCGCGCGGTCGATGGGCACGCGATCCTCCAACCTCGGAAAAGGTCTCGCGCAGGTCGACACGGGCGTTGGCACTTTCATCTCCTATTCGACGCAGCCCGGGAATGTGGCGCTCGACGGCACCGGACGGAACTCTCCGTTCACGGCGGCGCTCGCAAAGCATGTTCGGGAGTCGAACCGCAATCTCACCTCCACGATGATCGAAGTCCGCAAGGACGTTCTGGCGGCGACCGGCGGCAAGCAGGTGCCATGGGATCACTCCGCGCTGACGGGAGATTTCTACTTCCAGCAGACCGCTGCAAAATCCAACGAGGGCGCTGCGCGCACGTTGGATGCGGCCGCCAGGAAGTCCGACGCGGAGCACACCGAGAGTATCGTCTCGCTCGCCCAGGCGCGCGAACGGCTGCGGCAGCTGCAGGAGGCCAACAAGGCGGACCAGCAGACTATCTTCGACAGGCAGTACGAGACGGGCAGCAGCGGCGACGCGGATTCCCGGCGGACGCTCTCGATGGAGATCGGCAAAATCCAGATCCGCATGGTCCGGCGCAACCAGGAGCAGGAAAAGCTGCGCGGCGAGATCTCGAGCCTCGAGTCCAAGCTCGGCATCGCGGCCAAAAAGGCCGACGGCGGGGAGAAATAGTCGGCTGGGAGCCGGGCGTGGCGCGCCCGCCCAGAAGTAGGGCAGCTTAATGCTAACGCGCTTCAATCGTTTGAAAATTTGCTGGCGGAGGGGGTGGGATTCGAACCCACGAGACGGTTGCCCGCCTACACGCGTTCCAGGCGTGCGCCTTCAACCACTCGGCCACCCCTCCGTCGCAAGCGGCGCAATATAGCCAGGGCTCATCGCCGCGCAACCGCATAGTCGCCTGGAGCGCCAGCAAAACTCGGCAGCCCGGCCGCGGCGTTTTTGGGCCACAGCGCGCCACCCCCGGGTTGTGGATGCAGGGGTGAGATACTTATTTAACCCTGACTGTGCTAATTTGGGACATGCCGACACCATGTTCTCGGCGGCGTACGCGTGTCTTGCAGCCGACCGGCAGATCCCGGCAGGCGCACAGTTGGTAGTGGGACAGGTCAAAGCTTTTTGGAGGTGTTGTTGTGAGCTTTTTGAGGGGGAGCATCAAAGCTCTGGCTTTGGGATCGTGCGCCATGCTGATGGCGGGGGTCCCCGCGGTTGCCGGCAGCCCGTTCTCGTCGCTGGTGGGAACCTGGAGCGGCAAGGGTACGGCGCGCCTCGAAGGCGGCAAGAGCGAGAAGCTCACCTGCAAAGGCTACTATTCCGGCGCCGGCGGCTCGGAGCTGAAGCTCAATATCATCTGCGCCAATCCCTCCACCAAGGTGGAGCTGCGTTCGGTGCTGAAGTACGCCAACGGCCGGATCACCGGCACCTGGGAAGAGCGCAACTACAATCAGACCGGGACCATCACCGGCAGCGCCGATGATTCCAAGCTGCGGCTCAACATCGGCGGTGGCGCCCTCAAGGGCCTGCTGTCGGTATCGATCGGTGGCGAGACGCAGTCGGTTTCGCTGTCGACACAGGGCTCAACCCTGAAGGGCGTCAGCATAAACTTCGCGCGCAACAGCTGATCCAGCCGAGAAGCGGTGCGCACGGGCAACACGGCGCGGCCGAGTTGGGGGCCGCGGCCAGTGCGTATCGCAATCGTGTTAGTTTGCGGCAGGATTCGATCCTGAGAGCCTCACATCCAAGGCAAGGACACCCATGAAACGCTCCGTATTCGCCGCCGGACTTCTCGTTGCCGCTGCCGCGCTCGGGATGACGGCATCACAGGCTCTGGCCGGTCCTCGTGCCGTCAGCAAGGTGCTCGGCTACGTGACCGCCCATAGCCACGATGGCAACGGCTCGATCCGCGCGCCCTACCGGGCGACCGACGTTGGCTATCAGGTGCGTCTGCCGCATGGCACCTGGGTCTACTGCAAGCGCAGCTGCGCCGATACGCTGCGGGTCAACACCGTCGACGTGTGGGCGAACGTGGATAGCGCCAATCCGATCGGCGTTGGCACGCTGAGCGCCGAGTGCGGCGTGTTCGGCTGCCTGCGTTGGGAGCGCAGCTTCTGACGCCAGCCGTCACGCGAACGGTTTGCACTTTTGATCCCGGGGGCGCGGCTCCCGGGATTTTTGTTTTAGGGGCTAGTCCAGCCAAGACGCGCGGCTAGGCCGCATCACCCACGATGAACGGGTTCGTGCGCCGCTCCTGGCCGATAGTGCTCGTCGGACCATGGCCGCAAATGAAGGCGAAGTCGTCGGGCAGAGCCATCACCTTGCTGCGGATCGAGCGCATCAATGCCTCGTGGTTGCCGAGCGGCAAGTCGGTGCGGCCGATCGATCCCTGAAACAATACGTCTCCCATCAGCGCAAAGCGCTGCGGGCGATTGACGAGCACGACCGAGCCCGGCGAATGCCCGGGACAGTGCAGCACCTCGAACGTGTGACCAGCAACGGAGACGGTGTCGCCATCGTCGAGCCAGCGGTCCGGCGTGACCGTGCGCGCGGGGATGCCATACGCCTCGCCCTGCTTGTCGAGGTTGTCGAGCAGCGGGCGCTCGTTCTCATGCGGACCTTCGATCGGGATGCCGCCGAGGCGCTCGCGCAGCTCGGCCGCGCCGCCTGCATGGTCGATGTGCCCGTGCGTCAGGAGGATTTTCTCCGGCTTTATGCCGATTTCGGCGATGGCCGCCACGATGCTGTCGATGTCGCCGCCGGGATCGACGACCGCGCCGGTCTTGGTCTCATCATCCCATAGCAGCGTGCAATTCTGCTGGAAGGGCGTCACGGGTATGATCGCTGCCTTGAGGCCCTTGGGCGGAGTGGATTCGTTTGCCATGTCGCGGGTGGCCTCCTCGCGCTGTTAATGAGCTGTTCTGCCCCTTTCAGTAGCGGAGTTGGCGGCGGCTCGCCAGAGCAGCATAATCGGGCCGCCGAATCGCAAGGGAGCCTCGGATGGTGGTGCGCGCCGCAAAGGTTCTGCTCGTTCTGATGATCGGGCTATTTTCCCTGCTCGTCGGCGTCGACAACATCATCGACTACGGCACGAACTACGCCTTCGTGCAGCATGTGATGTCGATGGATACGGTTTTCCCGTCGTCGACGCTGACCTGGCGCGCGATTACAAGCCCGGTCCTTTACCATCTCTTCTATGCGCTCATCATCGCCGCGGAAATCGTGACCGGCCTTTTGTGCATCGTCGGCGCGCGGCGCCTGTGGGCGGCGCTCGATGCTCCAGCGGCAACGTTCAATGCGGCGAAGGACTTTGCCGTCGCCGGGCTCGTATCCGGTTTCGCGCTCTGGTTCTTCGGCTTCATGGTCGTCGGCGGCGAGTGGTTCCAGATGTGGCAATCGCAAACCTGGAACGGGCAGCAGGCGGCCTTCAGATTCATAGCCTCCATCGGCCTCGTGCTCATTTTCCTCAATCAGAAGGACGAGGAGCTTGGCTGAGCGACAGACCGCATCGGAGCAGTCGCGAGCGCTGGTGGCAGTGGGTCACGCTGGCGGCGTGACGCTCATCGAGGCCACCACGGGGCGGCTCTTATGGGAACGCCAGCTGGCGGAGTTGCCGGCAGGTCTGCCGTGCGAGGGGCAGCCCGTGACTGTGCGCATCGTTGCGGAGACCGTCATAGCAGCTTGCAGCGGCCATGTTTTCGCCTTCCGGGTCGACGACGGAGAACTCCTGTGGCAGCTCAACCGCCGCAGCCGCGGTGCGGGCGAGACGAACCTGGCGACCGAGCGCGACTAGGAAAGCGACGAGAACATGCGTCTGCTGATTGCGGGATGGCAGGGACAGGTAGCCCGTGCGCTGGTGGAGATGGCTCCTGGCCGGCCGGATGTCACGGCGTGTGCCGTCGGGCGCGCCGCACTCAACATCTGCGAGGCGAAGTCGATCGAGCGGGCACTGTCTGCCATCTCGCCGACAGTGGTGATCAACTCAGCTGCTTACACTGCCGTGGACAAGGCCGAGAGCGAGGCCGAACGGGCGTTCGCGCTCAATCGCGACGGAGCCCGCCTGCTCGCGGAGGCAGCTGCGAAGCGTGGCATCCCGATCATCCATATCTCGACGGACTACGTGTTCGACGGAACCAAGCGAGAGCCTTACATCGAGAGCGATGCGACGTCGCCCGTCACCGTGTTCGGACGCTCGAAGCTCGATGGCGAACAGGCGGTTCGCGATGCCAACCCCCGGCACATCATCCTGCGCACCTCGTGGATCTTCAGCCCGTTCGGGCGAAATTTCGTCAAGACGATGCTCACGCAGGCCGAGGCCCAGCCGCGGGTGCGCGTGGTCGAGGATCAGCGGGGCAGCCCGACATATGCGCCGCATCTCGTTACATCCATTCTCGCACTGGCCGGCATCGTTTCGCGGGCCGACGCGGAGGGTCCGTGGGGCGTTTATCATGCGGCAAACGCCGGGACGGCGACTTGGCGTGAACTTGCGGAGGAGACGTTCGCGCGCTCACGCACGCTCGGGGGTCCCAGCGCCGAAGTCGAAGGCATCCGCAGCGCCGACTATCCGACGCCAGCGCGACGGCCCGCCAATGCGCAGCTCGATTGCTCCAAGCTATCCCAGACGTTCGGCCTCCAGCTTCCGCCTTGGCAAGACGGCGTTGCCAGTTGCGTCGCGCGCATACTCAATCCGCCGACAGACTGACATTCGTCAGCGGTCGGGTGCATGTGTCGCATGCGCCGTGAAGCAATGACATCTTCTTTGTGCTGATCATTTTTCCATAAATTAATCTTGCAGCGTGCAACACCTCTGCCAAAACGCAGAGGTCTCGCATGCCCAACGCAACACCGTCCACCAGCGTCGCCCGATCCATTCTGCTCGTCGTCGGCGGCGCGCTCGTTCTCATGGAGGGCGCTGCTGTCGGCTATCGAGCATATTCAGACTGGGGGGCGATCAGCAGTCGTGCGATCCATCGCGCGGAAGTAGCGCTCAGCCTGCTGGAAGTCGTTCACGAACAGGCGATGCTGAATGCCCGCGCTAATGACCGCGCGGATCCCGCTACCGCAACGTTGGATGGGGCGGTCGCCAAATTCTCGGCCAGCGGCGCTGACGTGCGTCTGTGGATGGCGATGGGGCCGAAGCTCATCGCCCAGCAAATGAAAGTGGCCGCGCAGGCCGGTACAAATCCAGATCTCGAATTGCCACGCGATCGAATCGAGCGCGCAGCTCTCGCGGATGGAAAGCGGGCCGTCGGGATACTCGACGGCTGGATGCGCGTCACACGCCCATCGCTCATGGGTTCCGGCAAGGCCGACAATCCACGTTGCGCCGCTTGCCATTCCAACCTCAAGCAGGGCGAGGTCATCGGGAGTTTCAGCGCCGCCGTCAATCTCGCGAAGCCGATTGAGCAATGGAAGTCGAATCTGGCTTTCGAAATCGCGTCATCGCTCGGGATCGTCCTCATAAGCCTCGGCGTCGTTGCCGCTCTGCTTACAGCCACCACGTTGGCGCCTTTGCGTCACCTCATCGCGTCGACGCGGCGGCTCGCAACGGGCGCCATTTCGGTACAGGTCGAAGGTGGCGAGCGTACCGATGAACTCGGAACGCTGGCGCGGTCTCTGGAGGTCTTCCGCCGCAATCTGGTGCAGAAGCGTGATGCAGAGGAGAAACTTGCCCACCTGGCGCTGCATGATGGATTGACCGGCCTGCCGAACCGAACGGCGCTGTATAAGTTCCTGCAGCAAGCTGTCGCTCGGTGTCAGTCCGACACCAAGATCGCCGTGGCATCGATCGACCTCGACGACTTCAAGGAGATCAACGATCTGCACGGCCATGCTGCCGGTGACGAGATGCTCAAGTCCGTTGCGTCCCGACTCATCGCGACCTCCGCCAGCGGTGAATTTGTTGCGAGAGTTGGTGGCGACGAGTTCATCGCCTTCAAGACGTTCAAAGAGCAGGCGGAGCTGTTCGGCTTCGTCGGCCGGCTCAAGGAGGCCACGCAAACCCAAATCTCCGTGCCAGGGGGGCATAAGCCATCGGCCGCCCGCATTGGCGTTGCGATCTGGCCGGACGATGCAGACACGCCCGATGCGCTGGTCGCTAAGGCCGACAATGCGCTGCAGCGGGCGAAGTCCGATACGATCCGCAGCGTATGTTATTTCGAAGCGTGTCTCGACACGGCGGCGCGGCGCAGACGTCAGATCGTCGGTGCGCAGCAAGGAGCGATCGAACGGGGCGAACTGTTCCTCAACTTCCAGGTTCAGAAGTCGCTGACGACCCTCAGCACCACCGGATATGAAGCCTTGCTGCGTTGGCGGCATCCGGAGCTGGGGCTCGTATCCCCCGCGGAATTCATACCGATCGCGGAGCAGTGCGGCGCAATCGTCGACATCGGCGCGTGGGTTCTACGCGCGGCATGTCGCGAGGCCGCAGCGTGGCCCGTCCCGCACACAATTGCCGTCAATCTTTCACCCGTGCAGCTGGCGTGGCCCGGTCTTCTTTCCTGCGTCGCACAGGTCCTCTCCGAGACACGTCTGGCTCCCAATCGCCTCGAAGTCGAAATCACCGAGACGGCGGTGGTGGGGGATCGTTCGGAGGCGCTCAAGACGCTGACGCGGATAAAGGCGCTCGGGGTTTCTATCGCTCTCGACGACTTCGGCCGCGGGTATTCCTCGCTCGAGACGCTGCGCCTTTTCCCGTTCGACAAGATCAAGCTCGACCGGTTCTTCGTGACCGAGCTGGTCGCGAGTACCGAGGCGCGCGCCATCATTCGCGCCATCGTGGCGCTCGGCGACAGTCTCTCGATCCCGGTCCTTGCGGAGGGCATCGAGACGGAAGACCAGCTGGCGGTCTTGCGCGCCGAGCATTGTCGCGAAGGGCAGGGCTTCCTGTTCGGACGGCCGCAACCCGAAGTCGTATTCGACGAAGCGGCGCGGCACGCATCATAGATCCGCGTGCACGGGACTTTCACCAGGCCACGCTAAGCTGCGGCTCGCGCGGCCATGCGCGCGAACACCTCACCAGATGACGATCATGACAGACCAACACATGCACCTTGCTTCGGGAAGCGTGGAAGGCAGCTCGGAGAAATCCGGTGCTACAGAGTTGCAGCGCCAGATCGGCCCGGTAGCGCTCCTGTTCACAGGCATCACTGGGATCATGGGGTCGGGCTGGCTGTTCGCCTCGCTCTACGCTGCCCAAATCGCCGGACCCGCAGCGGTCGTCTCATGGATCATCGGCGGCGGCGTCGCGCTGTTGCTGGCGCTGGTCTATGCCGAGATCGGCGGCATGCTGCCGCTCGCCGGAGCCATCGCCCGCATCCCCTACTTCTCGCACGGCTCGATGAGCGGGTTCATGGCGGGATGGCTGTGCTGGATCGCCTATGTTGCGACGGCACCCATCGAGGTGACGGCGGTGCTGCAGTATTCGTCCAACCTCCTGCCGTGGCTGACGACGACGGTCGACGGAAACCGCGTGCTCACGGGGCATGGGCTCGTCGTTGCGATCGCTTTGCTCTTCGGGTTCGTCATCCTCAATCTCGCCGGGGTTCGCTGGCTGGCGCGTGCCAACCTCGCCGTGACCTCGTGGAAGATCGCCATTCCCCTGCTCGCCGTCGCGGGTCTCATCGTGTTCGGTTTCGACAAGGGAAACTTCACGGATCACGGCGGCTTCATGCCCACCGGGGTCGACGGGATCTTTGCAGCGGTTGCCGGGGGCGGCGTGATCTTCTCGCTGTTCGGCTTCCGGACCGTGATCGACATGGCGGGCGAGGCGTCCAACCCCCAGCGCAACGTTCCGCTCGCCATGATCGGCGCGGTGGTCATCACGCTGGTCATCTACATTCTGTTGCAGATCGCCTTCATCGGCGCGGTGCCCGAGGCGCATCTTGCGGGCGGGTGGACGCAGCTTGCAGAAAACGTCGCCGATGGTCCGTTCGCGGCATTCGCGATGATCCTCGGGCTGCAGGGGCTCGCTGCGCTGCTCTATGTGGACGCGATCGTTTCGCCAGCCGGCACGGGCATCGCCTACACGGGTGCAACGGCGCGCATCAACTATGCGCTGGCGCAGAACGGGCAGCTTCCCAAGTTGTTCATGCGCCTCAATGCGGCACAGGTGCCGGTGTGGTCGATCGTCATCAACTTCCTGATCGGCTTGTTGCTGCTGCTGCCGCTGCCTGGCTGGTCGCAGCTCATCGGCTTCATCTCCTCGGCCGCAATCCTGTCGCTGGCCTTTGGCCCCGTGTCATTAGCCGCGCTCAGACATCAGCTGCCTGACAACAAACGGCCGTTCCGCCTCAAGGGCGGCATCGCCGTGTCGGCGATCGCCTTCATGCTGGTTGGTTGCGTCGTCTACTGGGCGGGCTGGCAGACGAACTGGAAGGTCTTCGCGCTCGCCCTTGCGGGCGGCGCACTGCTCATCGCGGTCCACTACTGGACGGGTGAGAAGGAGAAGCTCGACCTCAAGCAATCGCTTTGGTTCTGGCTGTTCATCAACGGCCTCGGCGTGCTTTCGCTGGTCGGCAATTTCGGCGGCGGCCTTGGACTGCTACCAAAGTATGGCGACCTCGCCATCGTCGGGCTGTTCTCGCTGGCGGTCTTCTTCATCGCGATGCGCGACAGGCTGCCGAACAGCGAAACGCAGCGGCTGCTGAACGAGGCGGCGGCTTAAGTCGCCGCTCGGCCGACACGCAGGCCACGCACAATCAAAGTCCTAGAAACGCAATCGGGAGCCCGGAGGCTCCCGATAACGCCAGGGCAGCTGGACAGTCGGACCGCGTCAGGCTGCGGTGACGGCGCTGTCGTCGCTCGGATCGCGCAGCACGTAGCCGCGGCCCCAAACCGTTTCGATGTAGTGCTGACCACCCGTCGCGGCCTGCAGCTTCTTACGAAGCTTGCAGATGAACACGTCGATGATCTTGAGTTCCGGCTCGTCCATGCCGCCGTAGAGATGGTTGAGAAACATCTCCTTGGTGAGCGTCGTTCCCTTGCGAAGGGAGAGCAGCTCGAGCATCTGGTACTCTTTGCCCGTCAGGTGAACGCGCTGACCGTTAACGTCAACCGTCTTGGTGTCGAGGTTAACCCGCAGATCGCCCGTCTCGATGACGGACTGTGCGTGGCCCTTGGAACGCCGCACGATGGCGTGGATGCGCGCGACGAGCTCGTCCTTATGGAACGGCTTCGTCATGTAATCGTCGGCGCCGAAGCCGAGACCGCGAACCTTGTCCTCAATGCCGGCGTGACCGGAAAGAATAAGAATTGGCGTTCCGACTTTCGCGACGCGCAAGGTTTTCAGAACCTCGTAGCCGCTCATGTCGGGAAGGCCGATATCCAACAAGATGATGTCGTAATCGTAGAGTTTGCCGAGATCGACGCCTTCTTCGCCGAGGTCCGTCGTATAGACGTTGAAACCCTCAGACTGCAGCATCAGTTCGATGCTTTGCGCCGTAGCACTATCGTCCTCAATCAGAAGGACTCTCATGTTTGATCCTCTTAGTCCGCGCCGCTGCCCCAGAAGCCGAAAGAGAGCGCCCGCATCTCTTTAAGCTAAGCCATCGTTAGGAATTTACCCGCTCAAAGGTTAACAAACCCTAATTAAGTCTTGCTTCACTGCTTTCGACTCTAACGAATTTGGTTACGCTCCTCGTCCCGCACTCGGCCGGAGCACCGGCCAAACCAAGGCGCTCGCAGCGGCGAAAGCTGCGGTAGACCTCGAAAAATATGTGCTGGTATGCCGACTACCCGGAGCCCGCGACGGCGTGACGCCCTGATCAAATTTCCTGTTGGAAATTGCTCGATAGGGGTTGAACCACGCAGGCCCAATGCGCTTACGAATCAAGAGGTAACAGAATTCGGCTCACCCCCCTAGTGGATTGCCGCCCTTTTTTCGCCCCAATGGGGCCGCTCGTGTTGGGATTGATCTTCGCGTTGCTTTACCGCAACTTAATGGCCGCGTGTCAGATTTGGTGCGAACGTTGTGCGCAGCCGGGACACGCCGCCCGAAGAGGGCTTTCCGCAGGGCCAAGTTGGCCGGCGGTTGTTTAACGGCAGCAGTGGCACGCTTCTTGTTTAGTTTACGGCTCGAGTTCGAGTTTGTCCGGGGTATCGAACATGAAAGCACGTGAATCGGCGTTGAGGCTGAAGCGTTTCGCAGCCGACGAATCAGCCCGAAAAGTCGCCGATCTGGAGCATATGATCCGCGAGTTCGACGGTATGGCCAGCGACCTCGACCGCCAGATCAAGGCCGAGGAAGAGCGTACCGGCGTCCGCGACGTGGCACACTTTGCCTATTCGACCTTCGCGAAGTCCGCGAGCCAGCGGCGCGACAATCTCAAGGCTTCGGCCGATGGATTGCGCGTGAAGCTGGAAGCCGCTCTCAGGGAGCGCGATGAGGCCTTGGAGCAGGTCGCTCGCGCCGATTCTCCGACCAGCCACGAGCAGCTGCGCAGCCGCCGCCGCACCGAACGCAGCGCCGCCGTTCTGCGCTAAGCTGCCAATTCGATCCGAACGGGGCTTTGCGGGTACCGCAGAGCCCTTTTTCGTGCGCGCTATGCTGCGCTTTGTGCGTTCGGCCCCGTGGTCCGATCCAACGCTCGGCGGCCCGGAAAGCCCTTAAACTCGGACTTCCACAATAGCGATTGCAGCGAACTTGTATTCGCATCCAACGCATGCCAACGAGAGACCATCGGCGGCGATTCTTGCGCTGCCTTGGAGCCTCAAGCGGCAACCTGCGACGATGCGGAATTCTCTGCGAGCGACGCTTTTGGGATTGGTCGGCCTAGCCGCGGTTCCCATTGGGGGCTGCTCGGGTGGGCCGATGCCCAGCCTGCCGGAACTCACCGGGTCGCTCAGCGAAAGCTCCATCGTCGGCACGCCAACCGAGGTCTATGAACGTATCGCGCGTGGCGCCATCGCGTGCTGGTTCGGCACAGGCGGACCGCTCAAGCGCGAATATGTCTACGACGCCGAGGCGGCGCCGCCGTCACAGGGTGGCCGGGCGGAAATTTCGATCCACGAGCGCAATCGAAAGTACGACACCCCCAAGGGGCCCCGCGCCTTTCGCATCACCATCGCCCCGGAGAAGGAGCAGACGACGCTCGCATTCGAGAACGTCACTCTGGCCGACCCGCTTGCGCTGTCGCTCGAGGCCGATGCGCGCCGTTGGGGAGCGGGTGCGATCGGATGCACCGCTACCGCGACGAACGGCTGGTCGGAGAGCGCGACAGAGCCCTCTTCCCCTCCAGCGGAAGGCAAGAAGAAGCCAGCTCCCAATAGCCACTAGCGGAGAACTCTCCACTGCCGCTCGGAAGTGTCAGTCGCGGTACTCTTGTATGCGCGTCGCCCGCAGGCCCGGGAGCCCATGCTTGTCGATCGAGCGCTGCCAGGACAGGAACTCGTCGACGGTCAGCTTGTAGCGGTCGCAAGCCTCCTCGATACTGAGAAGACCACCGCGAACGGCGGCAACCACTTCCGCCTTACGGCGGATCACCCAGCGCTTCGTATCTCGGGGAGGAAGATCCGCAATCGTCAGCGGGCTCCCATCGGGGCCGATAACGTAGCGTACCCGCGCTCTCATCTGTTGCTCGGTCATGATACTCATTACACACTCGCTGACCAGCCTTCAGTCATAGCCCAACACGATTAATGCTGGCCTAAGCCCTTGAGTAAACATAACATAAATCGGGCCCCGGGTGCGGTCCTGTAAAGAATTAAGGTTTACGCAACCACTGGCCATTTTGGGGCCTTCCCAGCGCCCTCAGGCCTGAAAACAGGGCGCTTCGACTTGCGCATCCCCCCGATCCGGCCCTAAGTTCGGCCGCATCTGCAGCGCAGCAAAGAAAGAGCCGCAGAAGCTTGACAGAGATAAAAGCGCTGGTGACCCAAGGCGTGACGGAAAAAGTGCCCACGGATCCGATCCATACCGCGCCGGACCACGCCCCTGCCGGGCCGGCCGTCCACAGCCCACGTCTGCGCGTCGTGGTGGCGATGTCGGGCGGCGTCGATTCCTCCGTCGTCGCTTCGCTCATGCACCGCGCCGGCCACGAGGTGATCGGCATCACGTTGCAGCTCTACGACCACGGCGCTGCAACGGGCCGCAAGGGTAGCTGCTGCGCGGGACAGGACATCCACGATGCACGCCGAGTTGCTGATGCGCTCGGCATTCCGCACTACGTCCTCGACTACGAGAAGCGTTTCGCCTCCGCCGTCATCGACAGCTTTGCGGAAAGCTACGCCGCCGGCGAGACGCCGATCCCGTGCGTGACCTGCAACCAGCAGATCAAGTTTCGTGACCTCCTCGACACCGCAAAGGAACTCGGGGCGGATGCGCTGGCGACCGGCCACTACATCCAGCGCCGCGAAGGACCGAACGGGCCGGAGCTGTTGCGCGCCAAGGATCCCGACCGGGATCAGAGCTACTTCCTTTTTGCGACAACACCGGAACAGCTTCGCTATCTCTGGTTCCCGCTCGGCGGGATGCCGAAGGCCGAGGTGCGGAACCTCGCCCGAGAGTTCGGGCTTCCGGTGGCCGATAAGGCTGATAGCCAGGACATCTGCTTCGTTCCCACCGGCCGCTATACCGGCGTCATCGAACGCCTGAAGCCGGGCGCCCTGAAGCCGGGCGACATCGTACATGTCGACGGGCGCCAGCTCGGGCGGCACGAGGGCATCGTCAACTACACGATCGGCCAGCGCAAAGGCCTGCGAATCCCGGGGCCGGACCCTCTCTACGTGGTGCGGCTCGATGCCGAGCGTAACGAGGTGGTGGTGGGACCGCGTGACTGCTTGCGCACGCAAAGCCTCGTCCTTAAAAACACAAACTGGCTCGGCGATATGCCTATCGGCGAAGCTGCAGCCGAAGGATTGCCTATTTTCGCCCGCATCCGTTCGTCGCAAGCCCCTCAGGCAGCGACGCTTTTCGCGGAAGCGGACGGATCGGCCATTGTTGTGCTAGAAGACGGTGAAGATGGCGTTGCGGCGGGGCAGGCGTGTGTTTTCTACGCCAGTGGTGCCGACGATGCCCGACTACTGGGGGGCGGCTTCATCGCCCGGACGATTGCTCGGCAGCCCGGCGCGCAGAAGGTGTCGGAACTGAGCCGTGCGGTCAGATAAGCAATTCGAGAAGTGGGTCCAGGGGCCATAGAGATCGATGTCGCAAACTGATTATCGCAGTCAGCCTGAACCCTTCCTGGAGCGCGTCCAGGGTCGCGTCGTGAGCATTGGGCGCATCGACGAAAGCGCCGTTCTGGACGCCTACCGCCGCTGGGCGCCCGTCTATGATTTCACATTCGGTGTCGTCGCACGCCAAGGTCGCCGGCACGCCGTGCAGGTGCTCAATCAAGGCCGCGGCCGCGTTCTGGAAGTCGGCGTCGGCACCGGGCTTTCGCTGCCGGACTACAAGCGGCACCTCGAGGTCACGGGCATCGACCTCTCGCCAGAGATGCTCGAGAAGGCGCGCGAGCGCGTCAATGAAGAGCGGCTCGACCACGTCGCCGGGCTGCACGAGATGGACGCCGGGGACCTCAAGTTCGCCGACGCATCCTTCGACACCGTCGTCGCCATGTTCGTCATGACGGTCGTGCCCGATCCGGAGAAGGTCATGCGCGAGCTGTCGCGTGTCGTCAGACCCGGGGGCGAGGTTCTGCTGGTCAATCACTTCAGCCAGACCGAGGGCGTTCGTGGCTGGGTCGAGCGTCGCATGGCGCCGTTTGCCGACAAGATCGGCTGGCGCTCGGTCTTCGATCTTTCCCGCGTCGAGGTGTGTGACGATCTGGAGCTCGTGGAGCGCAAGTCCTTGCGCCCATTCGGCCTCTTCACGATGGTTCGCTTTGCCAAGCGCGACGCGGCTCGCCATCCGGTCGCGGCAGAATAAATCTGCAGCGCTGGCCGGCGGATTCTTGACAGCCCTGGCCGGCGCTCCGTAAATGCGCCCCGTGTGGCGGGATAGCTCAGGTGGTTAGAGCGAAGGTCTCATAATCCTTAGGTCGGCGGTTCGAGTCCGCCTCCCGCTACCAAATCAGCTTTTTGCCCAGCCTGTAGAAGCGGGCGGGTTCGCTGGCGAAGCTGAGTTCATCCATCAGTGACCGCCGGACAATCGGATCACTGTCCCTGTCAGCGCCGATCTCGACACAAAACCGTGCCGCACTCTCGCGCGCTGATTGCCGCTCGCGTTCGAGCGATCTCCTCGCGTGCGCAACCTGATGAGATGACAGCATCCGCGGCCGTCCCAACGCCACACCGCGCGACCTGGCGGCGGCCATCCCGGCGCGCGTCCGCTCGCCGATAAGCGCGCGCTCGAACTCGGCCAATGCTCCCATAACATGGAACAGCAGGCGGCCACCGGCGGTGCCGGTGTCAATGGCCTCCGGAAGAGTCAATCCCGGTCGATTTCGTCCGCTTCAGTACCACATCATTTGACGCATGAGCGGCGGCGACGCTCGTCATTTGGCTAATAAGGTGCAATCCGTCGTATCTGCTCCCGTGGTGAGGGCCGCGAACGGTGCCCGCGTCTGGCGCGAGGGACTATGTCCGTCGATGCTGGCGTGCTAGTCTGCAGCTCACGCAACACCGAGCCTCCTGCAGCTCAGCGGGCTTTGCCTCCAAGTCGATCATCGCGTCTTGTTGCGCGCCTGAGGATTGATCGACAGCTCGGGACATCAGCGACTTTCTACCGTCGCGTTGCCTCTCGCCCTTTCGCGCTTTGCCGCGCCGCTGAATTAAATGCACCGCCCTGTTCGCGAAGGATGATCGAGTTCGTCGTCGTGGACGATGTGCCATCGCTCACTTTTTCACCGACGTGGCGCTGCATTGACCTCGCAAATACGTGGAGGACCATGAAATGTCGGTAAGCTACGGCTCGATCGCAATTGGCAAGTGCTTTGCGACACCCACAAACGATGTGCGGCAGGTTGTTGGACTGGACCGCGGGAGCGTTTCGTATGTCGTACGCGGGAAATTGGCTTTCCCATCATGGGATCCGGCGGCGTGGCAGATCACAAGCCAAGATGCCTTTGCCAAGGAGGTAATCGCCGAGGTCGCGCCCGATTGGCGGAGCGCGGGTTCAACAAGGCTCTGAACCGTCGGCGATGCCGCTTGCAAGGCTATGACGCGCTAGAGCCACTCCAAGCTTGATGCCGAAACTGGAGGTAAAAGGTCGCCCGATGGTCAGCAAACATTTCATACCGTTCGGCGGTGTCCACGGATGGCTCGCCGACGTGACTTCATCGAAAAAGACGGGAAGCGCCGGATCCGGCTATGTTAAATCCGGGCTTGTAACGGCGAGCTACTACATTGCAGAGCCGGATGAGTGGAGAGCACTGAACGCGATACGCTCTCACGCGCGGGCCGGCAAAGACGCGACGCTTGCAACTCGGCGATCCTTGTCACGCAACGAGATCACCCGGCTTGGACTGAAGCCGGGTCAAGTCATGATGGCCTGACGACATCGCTCGACGCGCCAAAAATCACGCCGGCGAGGACGTCACCAAAAGCTCGCTCTCACGAGCAATGCGCTCAAAGACTTCCGCAATCGTCTTGATGCGATAGAGACGCTCGCCGCCTTCGCTCGGCAGCAGCATCGTGATTTTGTAAGAGCGAGCCGAGGCCGCAACGCCGCGCTGCGACGGCACAAAATCGACCATCTGGCCGACCCTGAACTTCGCCTTCGGGACTCTAGAGTTCGACATTGATGACCTCCACGTCTCGCGCCAACGCCGCTTCGAGATCGGCGGGGTCAACTTCGACGAGCCGTCGCGACATCAAGGCAATGTTCGACCCTGGCAACTCAATAGTCGTCTTTGTTCGCCTGTAACCAATGAACGAAAGCCCCGAGACTTCCTCGCGAGATTCCTCGATCGCGTAGGTTCCCGCAGGGAAGGTCCCTTCGACGCCGTCGAGCGAAAATGGGCGCGAGAAGGTCACCGACGTCTGGCGTGAGGTTTCGGTCATAGGCGATCTCCTTCGTACGTGCGGACGTCGGGCCGTCTTGCGGCCACAGGTCGAACCGGCACTGTCCGCATGCGCGGTTGTGTATCGCTGAACGCCCTATAGGTCACATAGGCAATGGATACTGCCGAGAGGGCGAGCAAAACGATCAGGGATGGAATGGTCCACATAGGAACGTCCTTTCAAGCGAAGCGAAGAGCCGATCATGTTCGGCGATCGGGAAGCACGCTTTTCGGCCCAACGATGTGCGCGTTGCACTTCGAGAGCTCAGAAATCAGCTGCGATCAGCTCGTAAGAGCCTTTGCGCCGACGCTGGTACACTTTGCGGGCAGCTTGCAAAATGCGCTGTCGATTTACGTCAAAACTAGCAAGCAGGGATTGCTCGCCGGACAGCGCTCCAGCCGAGATTTTGGCCAGAGCGCTCTCCTCGAGGAAGAAGGGAACCTCTAGGGCACCGTCACTACCCCAAAAACGCACGCAGCGCCGCGTGGCGTCATAGCTGCGACTTTCATTTGGAAAATTCAGCATTCGCCACTCCTATTTTATCCAGACGACAAAGACTGCCGCGTGAGAATCCACGTCCCTCGTCACGGCGGAATTAGAAGTCCATCCCGCCGCCGCCCATTGGATGTGCATGACCGGCGTTCTTGGCCGGGATGTCACCGATCATCGCTTCGGTGGTGATCAGCAGACCCGCAACGGAAGCGGCATCCTGCAACGCGCAGCGTACGACCTTGGCGGGATCGATCACGCCCTGAGCGACAAGATCGCCGTAGGCGCCTGACTGGGCGTTGAAGCCGAACGCGTAGGAGGCGTTTTCGAGGATCTTGCCGACGATCACCGAGCCGTCCTCACCAGCGTTGGTGAAGATCTGCCGCGATGGCGCTTGCAAGGCTTTGCGTACTATGGCGATGCCGGTCTTCTGGTCATCATTGGTGGGCTTGAGCGTTTCGAGAGCCTTCATTGCCCTCAGCAAGGCTACACCGCCGCCAGGGACGACGCCTTCTTCGACAGCAGCACGGGTGGCATGCAGCGCGTCGTCGACACGATCCTTGCGCTCCTTGACCTCGACTTCAGTCGCGCCGCCGACCTTGATGACCGCGACGCCACCAGACAACTTGGCCAGCCGCTCCTGCAGCTTCTCCTTGTCGTAGTCCGAGGTCGTCTCATCGATCTGCGCCTTCATCTGCTTGATGCGGGCCTCTATGTCGGCTTTCTTGCCGGCGCCGTCGACGATGGTGGTGTTCTCTTTGTCGATCGTCACCTTCTTGGCGCGGCCGAGCATGTCGAGAGTGACGTTCTCTAGCTTGATCCCGAGATCTTCGGAAACAGTTTGGCCGCCTGTGAGGATAGCGATGTCCTCCAGCATGGCCTTGCGGCGATCACCGAAGCCGGGAGCCTTGACGGCAGCAACCTTGAGACCGCCACGCAGCTTGTTGACGACGAGCGTCGCCAGAGCCTCGCCTTCAACGTCCTCGGCAATGATGACCAGCGGCTTGCCTGCCTGGACAACCGCCTCGAGCAACGGCAGCAGTGTCTGGAGGCTGCCGAGCTTCTTCTCGTGGATGAGGATGTAAGGGTCCTCGAGTTCCACCATCATCTTTTCAGCGTTGGTGATGAAGTAGGGCGAGAGGTAGCCACGGTCGAACTGCATGCCTTCGACGACTTCCAACTCGGTCTCGAGGCTTTTGGATTCCTCGATGGTGATGACGCCCTCGTTGCCAACGCGCTTCATCGCCTCGGCAAGCTTGGCGCCGATCTCGGCATCGCCGTTGGAGGAAATCGTGCCGACCTGAGCGATTTCGGCGTTGGAGGTCACCTTTTTGGCCTTGGCCTTCAATTCCTCGACGACGGCCGCAACCGCCTGATCGATGCCGCGACGCAGATCCATCGGATTGGCGCCGGCGGCAACCGACTTGGCGCCTTCGCGAATAATCGCCTGGGCGAGCACTGTCGCGGTGGTGGTGCCGTCACCGGCGATGTCGGAGGTCTTGGAGGCGACCTCCTTCAGCATTTGTGCGCCCATGTTCTCGAACTTGTCTTCGAGCTCGATTTCCTTGGCGACCGTTACGCCGTCTTTGGTGATGCGGGGAGCGCCATACGACTTTTCGAGCACGACATTCCGGCCCTTGGGACCGAGCGTAACTTTGACGGCGTTGGCGAGAATATCGACGCCGCGCAGCATCCGATCGCGCGCGTCTTGGCCGAATTTGACATCTTTAGAGCCCATGTGGAGCTACTCCTGAATGGATAGGGATCGGCGCAGTGCCGCTATTATGCGGCGGCCTGGATTTTGGCGGCGCCCTCAAGGATGCCGAGGATGTCGGTCTCTTTCATGATAAGCAGGTCTTGACCGTCGACCTTGATCTCGGTGCCGGACCATTTACCGAACAGCACCGTATCGCCCGCTTTCACGTCTGGAGGGTTGATCTTGCCGCTTTCATCGCGAATGCCTGGGCCAACGGCCACGACCTCGCCGCGCATCGGCTTTTCCTTGACGGTATCGGGGATGATGATGCCGCCTGCGCTCTTGCCTTCCTCCTCGAGTCGCTTAACGACGACGCGGTCGTGCAAGGGCCGGAATTTCATTGAAATCCTCAAATCTCTGATTTTTTGGGTAAAGTTGCGCAATTCGGGGCGTTTAGAAACAGCCCTAGTCGGCACAGCGACAGCTTTAGCACTCTTTGCCCCAAAGTGCTAACGATGCTTTCACCCCCGAAATTCTCCGATGCCCAAAGGTAAAGGCATGATGCTTGAAACGTTGGGCTGGAATAATCAGCGGCAACTGGAATTCGCTGCGCGCGCGGCAGAAAACCTGGTCGCCGGCAGGGTCGTCAGCGAGCACCGCAGCCATTTCCGCGTTGGCACCGACGCAGGCGAAATTTCAGCCGAAATGACGGGTCGCCTGAGAAATGCGGCCACGTTGCGCTCCGATTTGCCGGGCGTTGGGGATTTCGTGGCGTTGCGGCTGGAAATGGGTGACGGCCCGGCAACCATCGAGCAGGTTATGCCGCGCACAAGCGCGCTCATTCGAAAAGCTTCGGGCGAAAATCGGCCGCAGCTTTTGGCCGCAAATGTCGATACCGTTTTCATTGTGACCGCACCGGATGGTGACTTTAACTTGCCGCGCATCGAGCGCCTGCTTGCACTCGTCGCCGACAGCGCCGCCGCTCCGGTCATCGTCCTCAACAAGGCGGATCTCACCGACGATGTCGTCGGGATGTTGGAGCAGATCACGCAGGTCGCGCCGGGTGTTCCTATTCATGCGATCAGCGCAAACGATGATCGTATCTCCGTCGTTGAACGGCATTTCGATGGCAACCGGACCATTGCTCTCGTCGGATCGTCGGGCGTCGGGAAATCGACGTTGACGAACGCGCTGCTGGGACGTGCCGCCCAGGCGACACAGGAAGTCCGCGAACACGACAGCCGAGGCCGTCACACCACGACACATCGTCAGCTCTTTCTTCGCCCAGGCGGGGGCTGCATCATCGACACGCCGGGAATGCGCGGGGTGGAAGTTTGGAACACGGACGGCGCCGCCGAAGACTCATTCGCCGACATCGAAGGCTTGGCCTTGGAATGCAAGTTCAGCAACTGCCGGCATGAGGCCGAGCCGAAATGCGCCGTGCGCGCCGCCGTCGCGCGCGGTGACCTTGATGCTGAGCATCTGGCCAACTACGTGCAGCGTGCGCGCGCGGCAGTGTCCAGCGGGCGCTGACCTCGATTTCCGCCGCGTCAGTTGAATGCAGCTTCGGTGTCGCTCACCTCATCGGTCCAGACCTTGAACCCCTCTAGCTCGTTTGGTCCGAAGGTCGTCGTCATGGCGACGTCGGCCGCATCGCGTCCGCGCGCTATCAGGACGCGGCCGACGCGGGGCACGTTGTTGCGCGGATCGAATGTATACCAGTGGCCGCCGATGTAGGCCTCGAACCAGGCGGCGAAATCGCCCGGCGGGTACGGCGGCGGCGTACCAACGTCGCCTAGGTATCCGGTACAGTAGCGCGCCGGAATGTTCAGCGCGCGGCAGAAAGCGACAGCCAGGTGTGCATAGTCACGACAGACGCCGCGCTTGTCGGCATAGGCGTCCGACGCCGTCCGCGTCACGCTGGCATGCGCATAGCCAAACTCGATATGGTTGTGAACGAAATCGCATATCGCCTGTACACGGCCCCAGCCGGGCTTGGCATCGCCGAACAGCTTCCAGGCAAGGTCAAGGAGCCGGTCACTGTCGCAGAAACGGCTGGCCAACAGGAAGACCAACGCCTCTTCAGGCAAGTCCTCGACGAGAATTTGCGCCGCTAACGGGACCACGGGGTCGGGCTGTCCCGTGTCGGTGATCACGGCGTTGGACGAGATGATCACCTTGCCCTGAGGTGCCACGATCCTGCAGCACCAGTTGCCGAATCCATCGCGATAGCCGGATATGGGCACCGGAGGGCTGACCACGACATGGTCGGGGACGGCTAGTCCGGCAACGCGCGTGTAGTGAATGTTGAGCATCAAGATGGCGGGTGTCGGTTGGGGGAATGCGTAGCGCAGCTCGTAGCCAACACGGAGTTTCATCTATCCATCCTAATTCTGCCGATGATCGGTTTCGCAAAGCGCGCTACGCGTTCGCGGACAAGATTTAACCAGCATCGCGCGCGCTCGTGTTCCCGGCCGCTGCGGATGGGTTCCTGCCACCATAGTCTTTTACTCGCCAACTAGCGAGCGTCGCACTCTAGTCAGTCTTCGTCAGGCTCTGCATCGACGGCCATTGTGGTCCATCGCGTCGGATAGGCAGCGTCCGCAGCAGAAGGTGCAGCGGCCACGGCCGACTCACCTCGGGCTCACCGCTCGTCAGGTCGCCTCTACGTCCGCAAACTCGGCAAAGCAGTCGGCAATGGCAATTAGCGTGCGGTCGAAGTTGCCGGCTCCAAAGATTGGTGCCGGCAGCCTCTAGTCCTTGAAAGGATCGAACTCACCGTCGCCTGCCATGACGACGGAAAACGGACGCAAGCGGTGCAGGATACGCGTCGATGCCGAGTGATGCGCGAGCACCTCATCGAGGCGGCGATAGGCCATCGGGCTTTCGTCCAGATCCGCACCGATGAGCATGACACCGCGGTTCTGGAGCCAAGCATCCATCTGGGCCTTTGAGAAGCGCCGCTTTGCCTCCTTGCGACCGAACAAGCGACCTGCGCCGTGCACCGTCGAGTACAGTGCTGCCTTCGCTTCGGGACCGTCGATGCCTTCCAGGATAACGGCGTCATCGCCCATCGAGCCGCCGACGAATCCACGCTGCCCGGGAAAGGCCGGCGTCGCGCCCTTGCGAACAACCCACAGGTCACGCCCACCGTGCGTCTCTCGCCATGCGTAGTTGTGATGGTTATGGACCATGTCCGTGGCGCGGCCACCGATGATCTTACGTACGCGATCCACCACCCATTCACGCCCGGCGTACGAGTAGCGCCCAGCCAGCTGCATGGCTGCGATGTACCGCTGGCCGATCTCGCTGTCCTCATCGACGACCGCGGGAGGTACGTTCATACCGTCTTGCCCGCCAGCTGCCTTGAGGTACCGCGTGGCACTCGTGTGCCCCAGGCCACGGCTGCCGAAGTGCACGCCGATCCACACGAAGCCGTCCTCGTCGACCATGAGATCGACGTAGTGGTTCCCGGAGCCGACCGTGCCGAGCTGGCCGGCCGCCTTCTGGCGATAGGCTTCCATGTCAGACGCCTTCCACGCCTCGGCATCGTCGAACAGATCATGCTCGACGCGTTCCTCGTTGCGACGGCCGATGCCGAAAGAAATGACGCGAGCGATATCCTGCGTGATCTCGTTCACGCGCGGCACAATGTCGGCGAACCTCGAGTCGAGCCGCACCGCCATATTCCCGCAGCCGATGTCGAAACCGACGCCGGAGATGCTGATTTGCTTCTCGTAAGCGATGACACCGCCGACAGGCTGCGCATAGCCGAGGTGTCCGTCGGCACAGATGACACCGGCAACGGCGTTACCGACAGCCATGCAATTCTTCATCTGCAGGACGGTGGCCTCATCGTGCTGTCCGATCACCTTCAGCGGGCTGTTCTGGTATTCCGGCGCCTGAGATGCGATCGCCGAGGCAACCTCTCGGGTTTCTGCGGCAAGGCTCTCGTCGCGCGCCGCCTGGCGAAAGGCGCACCACTAGGGCATCCCACGCCCCTCCCCGACGCGATCGTCAGGGTTCAGGCCGGCTGCCACGCACAACTCTCGCGCGCGCTTTTGATAAGGATCAGCTCTCGTCATCTTCGCCTCCATAAAACTTGGCCAAAGGCAGGCGAAAGACTAGGCCGCCCATCGCATGGCCACAGCGCAGCCGAGCGCGCACGCCGGCATCTCAACAATTTGATCAGAGTGGAGGTTTTGAACTCGCCGCATCCGCGTTCAAAACGCGGCGCTGCTCGCGGACTTGACTACACCCTGATCGCACGAACGCACTCAGTTTCGGAATTACCGAAACTGTTTGGGCCGTGCGTTAATCGGGTGTAGTGCTCGGTTCATGCGCGCACCGATAGCGCCAGTCTTTTCCTTCGTCAACTCCGATGAGTATCAGGCGGGCTTCGCGCGGCCGTCGGCGCGCCTCTCGTGAAGCTCGGATGTCAAGTTCCGCGCGGACCTCGCGGAAGTCACGGCTCCGTCTAGCGCTACATCTGCTTCGCCGAGAGAGCGGACGTGCAGCCGGATATAGGCAGTTGCTTCATTGGTCAAAGTCCTTTTTCCGCTTAACCTCGCCGAGCGGACGCTCGCACGTCGGGCGACAAGCGAGAGCGGGCGTGCATCCGCGACACGTACCATCGGTATCGATTTATGCTGCATGCTACTCGACAGACGCCCCGAGACTCGCCGCGCCCCAGTATCGAGGACGAGGTGGCCGCCGAGCAAGTCGCGACCCTGTTTAGCCACGTTGCCTTCGGCGTGCTTGCGGCGACGGCCGGCGCGGCCATCCTCGGTGGAACGCTCTGGTGGCTCGGACTGACGCAGTTCAGAACCGGCATGTTCTGGACTGGCTATATCGCCTTGTGCGCCCTTGCTCACATACTCCTGCAGCGATCCTATTCCCGCGCCAGGCCGGCCACATCAGATTGGCAAGCCTGGGGAATGTGGTTCACGGCAATCGCCCTCGCCGAAGGGCTGGGCTGGGGCTGGGCACCGCTGTACCTCGTGAGCGGCGGCTTCGAGGTTCGCCTGCTCGCGATGATGGTTGTATTCGGTGTTGCGGCCGGTGCCATCCCCGCCTTCAGCGCTTACCTGCCCGCATTCTTCGCAATCTTTCTTCCAGCCACTTTGCCTTACGCCTTGGTCAGTCTCGGTGCGACCGACCCGTTGGCCCAAGCAAGCTCGTTGTTGATGCTGGTATTCATTGTCGCCTTGGCCATTCTCAGTGTCGGCACCAATCGGACCCTCAAAGACAATGTGCGGCTGCGCATCGCCACCCAGCGGATGGCCGAGGAGTTGAGGCGGCAGAAAGAGATCGTGGAGCAGGCGAGCTTAGCTAAGTCCACGTTCCTCGCCGCCGCGAGCCATGACCTGCGCCAGCCGATTCACGCCTTGGGCTTATTCGTTGGGGCCTTGCGCGCGGTGGAAATTCCCCAGCCGGGGCGAAGGCTCATCGAGCAAATTGAAGCTTCCCTCATCGCAATGGACGGGCTCTTCTCGGCGCTGCTCGACATCTCTCGACTGGATGCCGGTGTCGTCGAAGTCCAAAAACGCCCATTCGAGATCGCACCGTTTCTCGCGCGCATATGCCGTGATGCGAGGCTAGACGCCGAGGCGAAAGGTCTAACGGTAACCTGCGTGCATTCCGGCCGGCTCGTCGACACCGATCCTGTGCTGCTTGAGCGGATCGTGCGTAATCTGGTGTCGAATGCTGTCCGCTATACCGATCGCGGCCGCGTCCTGGTCGGCTGTCGCATGCGTCGTCGACGACTATCCATCGAGGTTTTGGACACCGGTCGTGGAATAGCAGAACGCGACAGGGAGAAGATTTTCCAGGAGTATTTTCAAGTCGGTAATCCTGAACGAGACCGGACCAAAGGTCTTGGGTTGGGGTTGGCGATCGTGCGCAGGCTTGCCACCTTGCTCGATTGTCCGTTGAGCTTGCGATCCGTACCCGGAAAAGGGTCGTGTTTCTCTATCAGCGTTCCGCTGGCCGCACCGGACGCTCTCGCGACGAGCGACCAATACGAGATGGGGCCGCTGGCGACCGGCCTCGTTCTCGTCGTGGACGATGAAATCGCGATCCGCCAAGCCATGGCCAGCCTTCTAGGTGGCTGGGGTCATCAGGTCGTCGCCGCCAGCTCAGGCGACGAAGCCATCCGCCACATGGCCAACTGCCCGAAGAAGCCGGACCTCATCATCAGCGACCTTCGACTGCGAGACCACGAGACTGGGATCGAGGTAATCGAGCGAATGCGCGCCGAGTACAACGATACGATCCCTGCCATGCTGATCACCGGTGACACGTCAGTTGCCCGAATTGTCGATGCTCAAAAAAGCGGGCTGCTCGTCCTGCACAAGCCGGTCCCCAACGGAAAACTCCGTGCCGCCATTGCAAACCTGATGCACAAGGCGGGCTCGGCCTAGGCGAGGATCAGATCAAACCCGACTCCCGTCCGACGGCGGCGGCTTGCGTCCGGTTGACGACATTCAAGGCTTTGAAGATTGCGGTGATGTGCGCCTTTACTGTCTTCTCGGACAGATTGAGCTCGTGAGCGATGATCTTGTTTGGCTGCCCTTCGCTGAGGCGCCGCAAAACCTCGATCTGGCGAGGCGTCAAGTTTGAACCGCCATCCTGGCCGCGGCTCGGCGTCGAGCCGGCCCGGGCTCCCATTTCACTGAGGACCAGCGGCGGCACGTAGATCTCGCCCTGGAGAACCAGTTTGATGGCTGAGATGAGGGTGTGCTGGCTCGCCGATTTCGGCACATAGCCGAGCGCACCTTGCGCCAGCGCGTTTCGGGCATCCCGCGGCTCTTCCGACGATGACAAGACGATCACCGGAAGATCAGGGCGGCTGCGGCCGAACTCCGGCAGTGCGGACAAGCCGTTCATGCCGGGCATGACAAGATCGAGAATGACGACATCAAGGTCCTGCTGCTCTTCGACCAGCCGGAGTGCCGCCTGGGCATCACCCGCTTCAAGGACGACCGCGTCAGGCCCAAGCTGTCGCAAAAGGGCAACGAGCCCTTCTCGCAAAACAGGATGATCGTCCACGACCAACAGCTTCATGCGCCGACTATGGTTTGCGTCATGCACGCGTGACAAGAGGAGAGAGGTCTCAATTTCCCGATTGCGGTCTTAGGACCGTCTCTAGACGTGCGGTCAATTTACGATGTTTATCTGGCCGTGCATTTTGCCTGGCGGCAGGCCGAGAATGGGATCTAACTTGGAAGACGTCGGACATTTCATTTTCGTCCGCCGAATTGATGTTTCCCGCTGAGCCGCCGAGCTAACGCGTCTTTTTTAGGCATCGCAGCCATGCACGCACAAAGGCCTGAACATCCTGAAGCTCATGGTTCAGCCGGCACCGGCTCCAATCGGCCAGCGCAGCAAGGTGCCGGTAATCGCGGCGCAAGCGCCCAGCCGGCATTCGATCTTCGCGTCGTATTGTTCGCCGGGGTCGGCCTTCTAACGGCCGCGCTGCTGAGCGTCGGCTATTTTGATGATGACCGGTCGCCGAACCGCCCAGGCGAACAAAACTCTCTGATGACCCCCGTCGCTGCCGCGGAAGCGGAGCAAGCCATCGCGCGCCTGCTCATGAGCGAAGCTCGGAAGGAGCAAGTGCGCGAGGATATCTCGCGCGGCCGGCTGCGGCTCGCATGGATCAAGGTCTCCGATAACCTCACCGAGGACGGCGACTGGATACGCCTTGAGGCAGCGGGATTTCGCCAGGACATCCGTTTGCTGCACCAGCCCTACCAGATCGCCGTCCCATACCTGCCGGGCAGCACGGCAACCGTAACCGGCCTGGTCGATGGCATCGATGGCGACATCACCGTGTCCGTCTCGACTGGCGCCGGGCTCATTTCGCTCAAGCCGCTCAAACAGGGAGAAACGCTCCAGATTCCGACGCCTTAGATCGAGGCAACCTCTCGCACATTCACTATCGCGCATGGGCACGGGCAACGTCGCTTTACGGGATTTCTCTCAGGTGGCAGACTTTCTTTATACATATGGCTTGGGCAATCTCGCGCACCGAGGACTTTTGACATGACGGGGATGGCGTGGGCCGGTCGGCTCGGCATCATCATTGCCGTCATTGTCATCGAGCGGGCCTCGCCGGCTCTCGCCTGGTTTCTGGTCATTCTCGCGGGGGTGGGCGCCATCTGCTTCGTACCCTATCAGGGCCGCCTCTTCCCCGAACCTATCCTGCGCGCCATCGACAGTGCTGTTGGCAAGCACGGTCGCGCCAGCGAGCCAAAGGCACCGACCGTCATCGACGAGGCAGAACTCGCCAGCTATCTGAAATCACGTGTCATTGGCCAGAACGACGTCGTCTCGGCCATCTCCCGCCGATTGCGCCAGCGGCTGGCAGCGCGCAGACCAGGAAAGCCTATCGCGGTGTTCGGATTTGCCGGGCCGCCCGGAGTCGGCAAGACTTATCTTGCGCAGGTCCTTGCCGAAAAACTCTACGGGAACGACGCGCACCTACACGTCTTCGAGATGGCCAAGTTTCGCGAAGGCTACTCTGCCAACAGCCTGTTCGGCGTGCCCGCCGGGCTGCAGGGCTCCGGAGAGCCGGGACTCCTCTCGCGCGCTCTGCGCGACACCCCCAACGCGATCATCCTGTTGGACGAGTTCGAGAAAGCCAGCCGCGACATTCACATGCAGTTCCTGTCGGCCTGGAATGACGGCTTCGTCACGGATCTGGGCACCGCCACCAAGTATTCGACCACGGAAGCGATCTTCATTCTCACCACCAATGCCGGGTCGCGCCGTATCGCCGAGCTAACGCGCGATCCCACGATCGCGCAAGACGAGGTCAACGACCTCGTTAAGGCGGCGCTCGTCGATGCCGATTTCGCGCCGGAGGTGTTGTCTCGAATAGACGTCGTCTTTGCATTCCGCGCCATCGAGGGACTGGATATCGCGCGCGTCGTCGCGCTGGAGATCGAACGCAAGGCAGCCGAATACCAGCTGCAGATCGCACCGGGCGGTATCGAGCCATCCATATTGCTGGACGCTATCAGCACCTTCACCGAAACCAAGCCGAAGGGCGGCGTGCGCGATATCGCGCGGCAGATCGAAGACAAGATCGCCGACGGCTTGATCGAAGCGAGAGCGGATGGAGCCACCTTCATCCGCCTGCAAGCATCGGGAAAGCGCGTGCGCGTCATACCGGTATCGGAGCAGGACGCGATGTCTGCCGCTGCGGCCGCGCCCGTCAGCTCAGAGGCAATCGCATAGGAGCGAGGGAAGCCCCATGGCACGAGATGGCAAGCAGAGCGGTTCCCTGAGCCAGGACCCCCTCGATCGTCTGTCGAACTTCAACGTGCTTTCCGACAAATGGGAAGCCAAGAGCCGCGAACTCGCCGTCATCGATCCGGTGGAGCTGGCAAGCTATTTGAAGTCGAAGGTCATCGGGCAGAATACGGTTGTCGATTCCGTCGTCGCGCGACTGCATCGCCGCATGGCAGCCAAGCGGCCGAACAAGCCGGTCGCCGTGTTCTGCTTCGCCGGGGCGCCCGGTGTCGGCAAGACCTACCTCGCCCAGATCCTGGCCGAGAAAATCTACGGCAGCCCGAAGAACCTCCACTACATCGACATGACCAAGTTCGGCAGCGAGGCGACCTCCTGGACGCTCTTCGGCTCCGCCAGCGGCCACGTCGGCTCCAACAAGCCCGGCCTGCTCCCGCGCTACCTGCGCGACGTGCCGAACTCCGTCGTACTTCTGGACGAGATCGAGAAGGCACACCGCAGCATTCTCACGCAGTTTCTCTCGGCCTGGAATGACGGTTTCATCACTGAGATGAGCGACGGCTCGAAGCATTCCACCGCCGAGGCGATCTTCATCATGACAACGAACGCCGGGCGTACCCGCATTAACGAGTACACGCGCGATCCGAAAATCACCCAGGAGGAGCTCAACAAGCTGGCCAGAGGCGCTTTGGAGGACGCCCAATTCGCGCCCGAGGTCCTCTCGCGCGTGGACGACGTCTTCGCCTTCCGCGAGCTTGCCGGGCTCGATATCGCCCGCGTCGTCGCCCTCGAAATCGAGAAGACCGCTAAATCCTACGGCCTTGAAATCGCCGGCCAGGGCATCGACCCGGAAATCTTGATGACCGCCATCGACGAGTTCACCGAGAACAAGCCGAGCGGCGGCGTGCGCGAGATCGCTCGCCATATCGAAGACAAGATCGCGGACGGGCTTATCGATGCGCGCGCAAAAGGCGCCATGAGCGTGATGTTCGAAGCGGACGGGCCGGACGTTCGCGTGATCCCCATCGATGCGCCTGCGACCGGGTCAGACACCGCCAACGCAACCGGCTTGGCGAGCGAGCAGAGCGAATAGCGGAGATCGGTGATGAGCGCGCCCACCAAAGGCATGCTGTCGAAACAGGCGGCCCGCAAGTCCCTGATCGGCACCCTGATCGATCTCTATAAGGGCGACCTGGCGTTTCGCGGCATGACGGACTTCGCCGTCATCGGCTTCGTCACCATGATGTTCCTGCATCCACCCGCAGCCATCCAATTGCCAACCTGGGATATCTGGCGCCCGGCCCCTACGCCCACTCCGGGACCGACCCCGACGCCCTTACCACCCTCTGCCGCGGCCGTCCCTATCCAGTTTCCACCCAACATCAAGAATGCACGCTTCTCCGATCCCTTCATCTTCGACATCGACAGATCCGCATTTCAAAGCTCGAGTGCCGACGACCAGAAGCGGCTCGCCGACGCATGGGTGGCAATCGCGCTCGACCAAAGTGACAAAGCTCTCGCCGCTCTGAAGGGCGCAAGCGACGCCGATCCCAACGTCGCCTTGCTGCGCGGTGCCGCTGAGGCGGGCCGCCGTACTCAAGCAGGCTACACGGCGGCGCAAACATATTGGCGGCAGGCGGTCAATGGCGGCAGCGTGCAAGCAAAGGCGCTACTTGGCCAGGTTATCGGCACCGGCCTGACGGGAGTGGCCAGCAATCCCACTGAGGCGGCTCAACTCATTGACGCTGGTGTCGATCTCGGCGACCGGCAAGCAATGCGCATTGCCGGCATCGGCTATCTGAGCGGCGAACTAGGCAAGCTCGATCCCACACGCGCAGCCGATCTTCTGAAGCGCAGCGCCGACGCCGGCGATCCGATGGCAATGGCACTATACGCCAGGATGCTGTCGGACGACCTCGGCGTGGCGAAAGCTGATCGCGATCTCGCCGCCGCCTACCTCGAGAAGGCGGCGAACGCCGGCCTTACCATGGCGCAGTTCACCCTCGGCCAATGGATCTTCGATCAATTCAGCAAGGGAGTGCGAGCGGACCCCAAGGAGGGAATCGCGTGGATGGAGCGCGCTTATGAGAAAGGACGCTCTCTCGCCGGACTGACAGGCCTAGCGGCATTCTTGGATGGCACGCCGGGTGCCTGGAGCAACAAGAAGCTTGCGGCAGACTACGTTCGTCGCTGCTCCGCTCTCCCCTACTGTCAGGTCTACGTCGGCTATGAATGGAAGGAAGGAAATTTCGGCAAGGTCGATCTCGTCGCCGCGCGCGCACACACCGCGGTGAGCACAAGGTTCAACCCCAACGGCATCGCCCAGCTCAACGAGATCGATGCGAAACTGAGCCCTGCGCAGCGGGCCGAGGCCGCGACGCTCGAACAAAAGCTGCTCGACGGCATGAGCCCGGAGCCGCCCGAGCTGCACATCCAGTTCGCCGAGCTCCCGCCCATCCCGCGGCTCGAGGCAATCTGGCCGTCAATCCCCCCGATCGCCGGTGTTTCATCCAGCACTCCGCAGCCCGATAAGTCCGCCGTCGGCCCCTCTGATCTCCAGAGCCTCTTCGACCAAGGTGAGGCTGCCTTCTACAAAGGCGATTACAGGGCCGCGATAGCGGCGATGGACAAGTATATCGACGCCGCCCAATCCGCCGACGATAAGTCGAAGGCCATCGGTTATTACGCGCGCGCACGCTCAAGCTTGCAGCTTGCTATTGCCGAGGGAGACACGTGCAAGGCGATGCTGCCGCCGCCGCCATCATGCTCGTCGGCTACGAAGTTCGAGCCGGCCGCAAGGGACCTCGATAAGTCTTTGACGCTCGATCCGAACCAAGCCGAGGCAAATTTCCTTTTCGGGCTCATCGCAGACAAAACGGGCGATCAGCGCAAAGCCATCGACTACTACACCTATGCGCTGCGCGCGAACCGCGACTATGGCGCGGCTTACAACAACCGCGGTGTCCTTTATGCGAATCTCGGCCAGAACGACCTCGCGATGGCGGACTACAACGAGGCGATCCGCTCCGACCCGCAAAATGCCTGGGCGTGGGCCAACCGCGGCGTTCTTTTCACCTACTATCGCAACAAGAAGCAGGCGATCTCCGATCTGCGCCATGCCCTGGAAATCGCCCCGGACCTCGCGTATGCGCGAGACAATCTGCGCAAGCTGGGTGTTCGCCGCTGATGCACGCAGCATGCGCCACCGAGCTGTCGCTCAGAGAAATACCCAAGAGGTTTGCGTTGTGTGGTTTCGTAATCTGACAATCGCCGCCTTCCTTCTGATCGGTGCACATCAAGCAGCGGCGCAGGAAGATTATCCGGCAGACGGCAAGATCGGCGTCAAGTACGGCCCCTGGGAGATAAGACTCGAGCACGGCGGCAGCGTCGCGCGCAACATCATCGATGCCGACAACTGGCGGTATTACGCGTTCTGGGTCGAGCCGCTGATCGTCGAGGTCATGACCCAAGGCGGCCAGATGGTCGGCGGAACGCTCACCGTCGAGGGCGGAGTGACGAGCAAGTTCATCTGCTACGCCGGCGGCGACCGTTGCACGGCGGACCGAACGAAGGTGAATACCGGCCTGCGCACAGGCCGGTACGCCGTTCTGGAGCTCGATCTCACCGAAGGCAGGAAGGCCGGGCCCTTCAACATCCCACTCGAGGGTCTGTCCGCGTTTCTCTTCATGGGCGGCAACCAGGGCGATAACGGTCCGGCCCCGCCGAAGCCACCACCGCCCAAGTGGGAGAACATGAACCCTGAGCCCGAGGTCAACCCGCAGCCGAGACGGTAGCGCTGAGCGACGGGAATAGAGCGTGGTCACTGACGGAGCGGAAATCATTGTCCCGCCGGACAACCGCATACTCTACTTCGGGCGCGACCGCGATCACTTCGCCTTTCTCTCGCATTTCCATCCAAGTCCGATCGTCATCGATGGCGAGGCCTGGCCGACGGTGGAGCACTACTACCAAGCGCAGAAATCGGCCGACCCTGCATACAAAGCGGCAATCCGCGCCGCTATTAAACCCGGCATGGCGAAGCGCCTTGCAGCACCGCCATCTGCGCCGCGCCGCATCTCGCACCAGTCGTGGTTTCGCAAGCACGGCAAGGAACTGCGCCCCGACTGGCACGATGTGAAGCTCGCCATTATGCGCCGCGGCGATCACGCCAAGTTCTCTCAGAACCCCGAACTGGCTGCACGCCTTCTCGCCACCGGCGATGCCGAGTTGGTGGAGGATTCTCCCGGCGAGCCATTCTGGGGCACCGGCCCGGACGGCGCCGGTCTCAACTGGGCGGGCCGAATCTTGATGGAGGTGCGTAGCCGGCTGCGCAGTTCCTAGCAACGCGCGTGACCGTAGGCGCTTGCAGCGCTTAATGTAGTCAGCCGGTTCACCTCCAAGAGCGGACCTGGTCAGCGATCGTCCAGGGGGGGCGCCGACTAGTTCTGGCTGATGACAGCTTCTGGGACGCATCGCTCATTGCGGCGTCGTGAAAGTCACAGAGCAGATCGTGACCGTCGAGGATCGTCGCATAAACGTGCTGAAGCGCGGTAACGTCACTACGCCATTGCGGCACCAAAGCGTCGACCAAGGCCCTAGAGCTAGAGACACGCGAGCCGCGCCTAGAACGCGTTACCCTCGGATCAGCGCGGTCCGCCGCGCGCCGGCGCACGCTTGTCAGGCCCTGCAAGGAGCAACTTCGAAGTGACGTCTGCAATCATCTTGCGCACGTCGAGCCCACGCGCGACGCGCTGGTAGTCACCGTCGAGCTCGAGCGACGACGCACCGTGGACGAAGGTCCAAAGTCGCAGCGCGATCGCCTCGGCGTCGGCGGAGTGTCCGTGCTTGCGGCTATAGCTCGCCACCTCGTCGATCACATGTTTCAGGCACTGCCTTCCGCTTTCATCGACCTGCTTGGCCTGCTTCAGCTCGGATTTGTGTCCGAACATGAGGCGGAACACCGCCGGCTGCCCGACGGCGAAGTCGAGATAGGAAATACCCATGGCGGTGATGCCGCGGATGGTGCCCGGGCCGCCCTCGGCCACAGCCTTTGCGTTGGCGGCTGTCAGCTCGGCGAAGCCGCGCAGCACTATTTCCTCCAGGATTTCCTGCTTGTCCCGGAAGTGCTTGTAAGGCGCTGCCGTCGTAACCCCGGCGCGGCGGCAGGCATCGGCCAGGCTGAAGCCGTCCGGCCCGTGCTCGATCAGCAGTTCGCGCGTCGCCGTGATCAGCGCCTCACGCAGATCACCGTGGTGGAACCGCTTCTTTGGGCGCACCGGGGTGCGTTCTTTTGACTGCGCCATGAATGCGATCCTTAGGCTTGCGATTCAACAAGTTAGCGCATCTCACTTATGTCAGCACTATTAACTTTTGGGCCGCTCCCGGCAATTTCATCTTGCCAAGTTAGTGCCGCTCACTTAAGTGAGTACAGCTAACTTTCAAGCGCACGCAAGATCTTTAGCCGCGCCCAACGATGGGGTCCGACATGCACGCGACGGCAACAATGACGTCCAGTATTCCGCCGACGAGGAAGCACACGCGCCCTCTTCTCGCAGTCGGCGTCCTCTTGACCTTGGCGCCCGCGCTCGCCGGCTGCAGGAGCGAAAGCGCCCCTTACGTGGCGGCTCCGCAACCCGTTCGCGCTGCCACCGTGAAGCTATCCGCCGACGTCGACGCGCGTTCCTATACCGGCACGATCAAGCCGCGCTACGAAAGCGATCTCGGCTTTCGCGTCGCCGGCAAGATCGTCGAGCGTCTCGTCAATATCGGGGACACGGTCGCGCCCGGCATGACGCTTGCCCGTCTCGACGCAAGCGACTACCGGCTGTCGCTCGAATCGGCAGAAGCGGAGCTCGATGCCGCGCGGAGCAGTCTCAAGCAGACCGACGCCGACGAGAGACGCTACGCGGCGCTCAACGAGAAGAAGTGGGTCAGCGACGCCAATTACGAGCAGAAGAAGGCGACGGCGGACGAAGCCCGCGGACGGGTTGAACGCGCGACGCGGGCCCTGTCACTCGCGAAAAATCAGCTCGCCTATACGAATCTCATTGCCACGGAAGCTGGCGTGATCACGGCGCTTCCGGTCGAGGTAGGACAGGTCGTCAGCGCCGGCCAACTGATTGCACGCGTGGCGCGTCTCGACGAGCTCGAGGCGGTGGTGTCCATCCCGGAGAGCCGGATCGACGGCGACCGCGACGCGGCTGCTACCGTGACGCTGTGGGCGGATGCCGATCGCGCCTATGCAGCGAAGCTGCGCGAAATCTCGCCTCAGGCCGATCCGACAACCCGCACCTATCAGGCCCGCTATTCGCTCCTGAAGCCGGACGGCGCCATCGCACTTGGGAAGACCGCGACCGTGCATCTAGCGTCGCCGGGCACCGGCGAGCGCGCCAAGCTCCCACTCGCGGCCGTCTTCAAGGATCAAGGCCAGCCGTCCGTATGGCTCATAGATGAAGCACACGGGCGCTTGATCAAAAAGAGCGTCGAGGTCAGCGCCTGGACCGAGACATCGGCGATCATCTCTGGCGGGCTTGCATCGGGCCAGAAGATCGTAGCCGCTGGCGTTCACAAGCTCGATTCCGCGATACCTGTACGCATCGTCGAGGTGGCGCAATGAACGGTCCGACAGAACGAGACCATCCCGTCTCGCGCGGCAACCTCTCGGCTTGGGCGGTGGCCCATCCCGCAGTGGTACTGTTCCTCATCATTGTGCTCTCGGTGGCGGGGCTGCTGAGCTACCTCAGCCTCGGCCGCGCGGAAGATCCTTCATTCGCCATCAAGACCATGGTCATCACGGCTGCATGGCCCGGCGCCACCGCCGAAGAGATGCAGGATCAGGTCGCCGACAAGCTGGAGAAGCGGTTGCAGGAGCTCGAGCTCTTCGACTTTGTCCGAACCTACACACGGCCCGGCGTTAGCGTCATTCAGGTGCAGCTCAAAGATGCGGCGCGCCAGCAAGAAGTGGACGACGCCTGGTACCAGGTGCGCAAGAAGCTCAACGACGCCCGGCCGACGCTGCCTCAGGGCGTACAGGGCCCGTTCTTCAACGACGAGTATGGCGATGTCTATTCGGCCGTCTACATGCTGTCGGGCGCCGACTTTTCGTTGGCCGATCTTAAAGACTATGCGGAGATCGTGCGTCAGCGCCTGCTGCGCACCGAGGGTGTCGCAAAGGTCGATATCGTCGGTGAGCGCCACCAGCGCATCTTCATCGAGTTCAGCCACCGCAAATTGGCAACGCTGGGCATCACGCCCCAGGCCATCTTCGAGAGCGTGGCACGCCAGAATGCCGTGACTCCGGCGGGCACCATCGAAACCAGTGCCGACCGCATCGACGTACGTGTCACGGGTGCGTTCAAGGGGGAAGCGGCCATTGCGGAAGTCCCCATTGAGGCTGGCGGCGTCTCGTTCCGGCTCGGCGACATCGCCACCATCAAGCGCGGCTACGAGGATCCGCCGGCAAGCATCGTGCGCTATAACGGCAGCGAAGCCGTGGGCGTGGTCGTCGCGATGACCAAGGGCGCCAATGTTCTGGAGCTGGGCAAGCGGCTCAAAGATGCGATCGCGGATGCCAAAGCGCAGGTTCCGACCGGCGTCGAGATCGACCAGATCACGGACCAGCCGCGTGTCGTCGAGGAATCGGTGGGCGAATTCCTGCGCTCATTCGTCGAGGCGCTCGCCATCGTGCTCGTCGTCAGCTTCGTCTCCCTTGGTTGGCGCTCGGGCCTCGTGGTCGCAACCTCCGTGCCGCTCGTGCTGGCGGTCGTCTTCGTCGTCATGAACGTCGCCGGATTAAATCTCGACCGCATCACGCTCGGCTCCCTCATCATCGCGCTCGGCCTGCTCGTCGACGATGCGATTATCGCCGTCGAGATGATGGTGGTCAAAATGGAGCAGGGCTGGAGCCGCATCCGTGCCGCAGCCTTTGCCTGGGATTCCACCGCGTTCCCGATGCTGACCGGCACCCTGGTGACCGCCGTGGGATTCCTGCCCGTCGGCATCGCCCGTTCGACCGCGGGAGAGTATGCCGGCAACATCTTCTGGATCGTCGGCCTCGCGCTCGTCGTCTCGTGGATCGTCGCGGTGTTTTTCACGCCCTACATCGGAGTGAAGCTGCTGCCGAATTTCACCGCTCACGGCGCCGGGCATGACGGCCATGACATCTACGACACGCGCCTTTATCGGGCACTGCGCCGCGCCGTCGGCTGGGCGGTGCGCTTCCGCTGGGTGGTCATCGCGCTGACGCTAGGTGCCTTCGGCGCGTCCATCGCCGCCTTCACCCAAGTGCAGCAGCAATTCTTTCCCACCTCGTCCAGGCCGGAGTTGTTCATCGAGATCCGCATGCCGGAGGGCACGTCCATCGGCGTGACGGAAGCCGCCGCCAAGAAGGCGGAAGCCCTCATCAAAGGCGATAGCGATCTCGAGTACTACACGACCTATATCGGCGAGGGCTCACCGCGCTTCTTCCTGGCCCTCAATCCCGTGCTGCCGAACGAGAGCTTCGCGCTCATCGTCATGATGACGAAGAACGCCGAGGCACGCGAGCGGCTGAAGGCGCGGCTCGAAGGTCTGGTCGCGCAGAACGTCATCCCCGAGGCGCGCCTGCGCATCGACCGGTTGAACTTCGGGCCGCCCGTCGGCTTCCCCGTGCAGTTTCGCGTTATGGGTGCCGATGGCGACAACGTCCGCAACGTCGCCGACAAAGTACGGGGCGCCATGCGCGCAAATCCCGACACGCGCGATGTGCAGTTCGACTGGAACGAGCAGAAGAAGTCGGTCCGGCTGGAGGTCGATCAGGATCGCGCCCGGTCGCTTGGGCTGACGCCACAGGACATCGCGCAGACGCTCGGGACGCTGCTCTCCGGCTACACGGTGACCGAATACAAGGAAGGTATCGAACTGGTGCCGGTGGTGGCTCGCGCCGTCCCCGAGGAGCGTCTCGGGCTCGCCGCGTTCGAGGATCTCACCATCCCGACCCGCTCGGGCGCAGCGGTTCCGATCTCGCAGGTGGCGCGGGTCCATTACGAGTTCGAGGACCCCATTCTGTGGCGGCGTAATCGGGATGTGGTGCTGACCGTGCGCTCCGACATCGCGCCCGGCGTGCAGGCCCCGGACGTGACGGCAGCAATCCAGCCAGCGATCGATCAGATCGTCGCCACGTTGCCGCCCGGCATGCGCATCGAGGTCGGAGGCGCCGTCGAGGAGAGCGCCAAGGCCAATGCGGCGCTGTTCAAGATCTTCCCGCTGATGTTCCTCGCCATGCTCACCATTCTCATGCTGCAGCTGCAGCGCTTCTCGACGCTGTTCCTGGTGTTCTCGACGGCGCCGCTTGGGCTCATCGGCGCGAGCTTCGCGCTGCTCGCGTTCGGTGCTCCGTTTGGATTCAATGCGTTGTTGGGCCTTATCGCGCTCGCCGGCATGATCATGCGCAACACCGTGATCCTCGTCGATCAGATCGATGCCGACGTGGCATCCGGGCTCTCTCGCTGGGACGCGATCATCGAGTCGACCGTCCGGCGCTCGCGGCCACTGGTGCTTACGGCGATGGCCGCCATCCTGGCCATGATCCCTTTGTCCCGCTCGGTGTTCTGGGGGCCAATGGCGATCACCATGATGGGCGGACTTCTGGTCGCGACGATCCTGACGCTGCTGTTCCTGCCGGCGCTCTATGCGGCCTGGTTCCGCGTCCGTCGCGCCATGCCGAGCAATGAGAACGTCAACGCCCAAAGCGGCATCGGAGCTGAGGGTTTTGGTGTTTCAACGGCGCCGGATCGGCGGGCTGTAAAATGCGAAAAAGGAGAGGGACGATGCTCAGGATTTCTGGCTGCGAGCCAACCCTGGTGAAGGTTTCTGACAACCTCAGCCTTCGCTATGTAAAGCTTGGCAAGGGCGCGCCACTCGTCCTTCTTCACACCATCCGGACGCAGCTTGAATATTTCCGCGACCTGGCGCCACTGCTCGCGGAGAAGTTCACCGTGTACGCGGTCGACTTGCCCGGCCACGGGCATTCGCCGATCGATCCGGTTGCGCCGTTTGATGAGCCCTACATGCGCCGTGGCATCGTGGGCTTTCTCGAAACGCTCGATCTTCGCGACGTCACCATGGTGGGCGAATCCATCGGAGCTGTGGTTTCGCTGACGGTGGCAGCCGAGGTTCCCGATCGCGTTCGTGCAGTCTACGCCCTCAATACCTACGACTATGAGACGCGATTTGGCGATGGTATTCGTCGTGGTAACTGGTTTGCAAACTTGATCATTGGCGGCTTGCAGGTTCCGGTCTTTGGCCCCATCGGCGCCGCCCTGGAAAACCGCTTCGTTCTCGGAGCCATCATGGGAGGCGGCTACGCGGATCCCGGGAAGCTCCCAGCAGATCTGCTCACCGAGTTCGATACCGTGGCTCGCCGACCGCACTACAAGTACATCGGCCGCAAAGTTCTCCAGCAGTGGCGATCCTGGTCCAACGCCCGCGAACGCTATTCAGACGTCAAAGCACCTGTGACCTTGATCTATGGCAGCAAGGATTGGTCGCGCATCCCCGAGCGGGAGCGCACCAGGGCTGCTTTGAAGGACGCTCGCATGTTTACCCTTCCAGACACAGGCCACTTCTCGGCCGTCGAAAATCCGCGGGGCGTGGCGAATATCATCTTGGCTTGACCGAGGCCCGCCTTGCCGTCCGACGGCATTGCTGCGCATTAAGCCGGTGGAGCGCGAAGGCCCGGTCTGCCTCCAAGATCGCGGCGGTCGCTCTGGCCAATAAGATGGCGCGGATCGCCTGGGTGCTGATGACACGCGGCTGCGCGTATCACGAACCAGTGCCACAGGCTGCCGCATAAGGAACAAGGATCACTGTCCCTATCAGCGCCGATCTCGACACAAAAGCCGTGCCGCACTCTCGCGCGCTGTTTGCCGCTCGCGTCCGAGCGATCAGCGGACACCACGCTATGCAGGACCGCTGCGAGTTCACTTGCGCGCAACCGACGATGGTCGGGGCAGATGCGCATGATAGAGCGTTGATCGTTCCGGCACGCACGCTGCAGCTTCAGCGCCAAACCGGTCGAACAGCGCTCTGGCGGCCTCGACATCAACCGGCGGTATCGGCCCATCCTGCGTTATCAGCACCTGCAAAAGATCGTCCAGCGCTGCCGCGGCGTTGGTCATGTCCGGGAAGCCAACCGATCCACTCGTGCCTTTTGCCTGATGCGTGATCGCGCGCGCCGTCAACAACGGTTCACGGGTACTGCAATCAGGATCGAGCCCCTGCTGCAGCAGCCGTCCGAGTTCGTCGGTCTGTCGCGCCAGCGCTATACAGTGACGGGCCAGCAGATCCCGCAAGCGTGCACGCACCTCGGCAGCTTCCGAATTGCGTTTGCAGACCTCGTCCAAGCGCTCGGCTAAAGTCAGCGGATCGAAAGGCTTTACGATCACATCGGCGGCGCCCATGCGCTGTAGCCGTGCGATCTCGCCGGACATCGCCCTCGCAGTCATGAAGACGATCGGCGTGTGCTCGAACGCTGGAATGCGACGCAGGCGAGCGTACGTCTCGACACCGTTCATGTCCGACATCTCAACGTCCAGCAGAATGAGATCGGGGGCGAACGCTTCGCTTCTCTCGATCGCTTCTGCGCCGGATGAACACTGATCTACGTCGATGCCGCCGAAGCTGGAGAGGGCAATTGAAATGATATCGCGGATATCGGCGTCGTCCTCGACACACGTCACTCTGCTCAGCATCGCGGGGCTCGGTAAATCGGCGTCAAGCTAAACTGTGCTGTCTGTAGGATAAAGGACGAAGGACGGTCGTATACTCGAACAGCATTTAATTAAAGCAGTATTCAGACGTCTGAACATATTGTGCGAATCGCTTGAGCACAAGCGACGCCCGTCGCGGCTACAGGCGCATAACAATAACTATGCGGCGAAAGTCAAAATGATTGCGGAAGCGGAAGCAAGGCTCGGGCCGAGCGTGGCCCCGAAACGGCGTGTGCTTGTTGCAGAAGACAGCCCGATAACGCAGGACCTTCTAAAGCTGCTGCTCAACCAGCGCGGCTATGAAGTGGATATTGCGAGCGATGGCTCGCAAGCATTGGATGCTTTACGGCGTAATTCATACGATGTCGCGCTGCTCGATTTCCATCTGCCCGGCATGGATGGTCTCGAAGTTGCTGCGAAACTGCGCGCCGAGCCCGGTCGCCGAAGCAAGCCGCGACTCGTCGCGATGACGGCCGATGTGGAAGGCCTTCTCGGCCACCCGTCGGACTGCGAGAATTTCGACCACATCCTGCCGAAACCCCTGGACGTTTACGAGGTCGGCAAGCTCGTCGAGGAACAGGCGGATATTGGCGACAACGACGCCACTCCCGTGAAGCACCATCGCTCGCGTCTAACGCCCGTGCCACGCACAGAGCCGGCGGCTCTCAGAGATCTCGGGCACCAGTTCCTTTATTGGCCAGGCGACATCGAGCCGACCAGGCTGTCGAGCCGGGGCATGCAGGCGACGCTTGGCGATCCGCGGTTCGACGCACTCGTGATCAATGCGGCCGCGACACCTTCCGAGCTCGAGAGCATTTGGAAGCACAAGGCACTTCATCTGCTTCCGGTGATCGACATGACCGGCGCTCTCGGACGCGCCGCCGATCTCGATGGATCGGGCCTGCACATTGGCAGCGGAACGAAGCTCCATGACCTCATCGAGCGCTTCAACGCCCAGCGTGCGCTGCTGCATCGCGATCTGGTCTTGAGCGATAACTTCGGCGAGAAGCTGATCGGCCGCGCATTCGTTTCTCGCCGACCTCTGCAAGCGCACTACGAGCCCGGCAGGCACCATCTGGTCGGCTATAGTACGATTGCCCCATCCGATCTCGTGGTGCGCGAAAGCGATCTGCTGACCGCCGATGGGTTGTTCAAGCAAATTTTCTTCGACCGGCTGCACGTTTGCGCGCGGTGCAATTCCAACCGGCTGAACGTTCGCGAGGAATGTTCCCGCTGCCGCTCCGCGCACTTGTCGGAGGAATCCTATATCCACCACTTCCGCTGCGCGTACCAGGGTGCGGATTCGGAGTTCCGGCAAGGCGATGATCTCATCTGTCCGAAGTGTCGGCGCGCTTTGACGAACTTCGGTACCGACTACGACCGACCGGGTACAATGAGCGTGTGCCACAACTGTGGTCACGCCGATTCCGAGCCAGCCATCGGCTTCATGTGCCTCGACTGCGGCGCGCACTCGGACTCGGCGACGACCGGCACGCGCGACCTCCATTCCTATGATCTCTCCGAGCAAGGGCATAACTTCGCGAGACACGGCGGGGCCTATCTTGGACCCGGCCGCCGCGCGCTTCGCTTCACCGACCTTCCGATCGAAGTCGTTATTGCGCTCAATGCTGCTGCGAAGCGATATAACGACGACGCCCGGCCTTTCGCTTTGGCGAATATTTTCTACGAGAACGAACGCGAGATCACTGCCGAGTATGGCGCCCGCCAGTTCGCTCAGGCGCGCGACCAATACCTCGACAACCTGCGTGCCGGTCTCGGACCATCCGCGATCGTGACGCGCGGCATGTCCTACGACGTCGCCTTGATGCGCGACATAGGCCCTGAAGAGGCAACACGCCGGTTCGATGCGGTCTCTCAGCAGGCTCAGAGCACTTTGCGCTTCGACCTCGGGGCGACTTGCCAAACTCTCGGACCGACAAGTTTCTCGTGATGTGGCAGCAGATCAACGATGGGCTGACCTATATCGCCTCGCAGAGTTCTGCGAGCCTTTTTGAGCTGTTCTGGTTCGTCATCATTTTTGAGATACCCCGCTACACATTGGGCTTCATAGCGGTCGTGGTCGTGAGCTTCGGTCGTTCGGCGCCGCGTCATACGCCTTCCTGGCGCCCGCTCGTCAGCGTGGTCATCGCCGGGCACAACGAGCAGGATGCGATCGAACGGTGCGTGCTATCGCTGCGTGAACAGAGTTATCCGCCGGACGAGATCATCGTTGTGAGCGACGGGTCGTCGGACCGCATGCCGGCCAAGCTGCGCGAGCTGCAGAAGCGCGGCCTCATCCAGCAAGCTCATTGCACGCAGTTGCGCGCCGGCAAATCGGCGGCCGTCAACCTCGCCATGAGCCGCGCCAAGGGCGATATCATCGTCAACGTCGATTGCGACTGCACCTTCGACCGCAAAGCGCTGCAAGAGATCGTCAAGCCTTTTTACGATCCGATGGTCGGGGCCGTCGCCGGCAACATCGTGGTGCGCAATCCGCACGCCAGCCTCATCGCATCGTTCCAGGCGATCGAATATCTGATCAGCATCTCGCAAGGCAAGCAGTCCGCCAACCTCACCAACATGATGACGTGCGTGTCGGGTGCGTTCGGCGCATTCCGGCGTTCGGCGATCAAGGATGTCGGCGGCTTGGATTCAGGCGGCGGCGAAGACCTCGACGTAACGCTGACACTACGTTCGGCTGGTTGGACGACGCGTTTTGCGCCCGATGCCATTTGCTACACGGACGTTCCCGAGACGCTGGCGGCTCTTACTCGTCAGCGCTTTCGCTGGGAGCGAGACGCCATACGCTTGCGCTATCGCAAGCACGTCGACTTGCTCAATCCCTTCAGCCGTCGTTTCAGTCCGCTGGAGCTGCTGCACGAACTCGATTTTCTCACCTTCAACGTTCTCGCCGCCATTGCCTTTCCCTTCTACCTAATCTGGCTTTTCGCCACTTACGGCGACTTGGCCCCAATCATTCTGCTCGGCGCCCAGACCGGCATGCTGGCGCTCGATACATTCACCTTTCTTCTGGCCGCGTGGCTGTCGCCCAAGGTCCATTCGCTGTCACTCATGCCTTACCTCGTCGGCTACGATCTCTACTACGGCCTCGTCGCCCGCTTCACACGCCTTGCGGCCTATGTGCAGGAATGGGTGTTCGAGGCTTCGTACGAAGACACCTATGTGCCGCGTAAGGTTCATAAGGTACGGAGATAATCTGTGCGCACGCTGAATAAGCGAGTTCGGCCCGATAACATGACGAATGAGATCCGCGTTCAACGCGGCACTCTCGGGCGCTATATCTATCTTGCGTTTCTCGCCGTCTTCGCGCTCGGCGTGCTCAATTATCTGTTCGGCGATGTGCTCATCCTGCGCGGCGACGGGCTCGTACTCAAAGATGAGAATGTGGTGGCGACCACGTACATCGCTCGCGTCGTGCGCGTCGACGTCCAGCAGGGTCAGCTGGTCGAGAAAGGGCGCCCGCTGCTCCAGCTTCAGTCCTTGGAAATTCTAGAGCGCCTGGCTGATCTGTCGACCAAACGCGCCGAGCTGGTCGCAAAGGCCACGGACTTCAAGATCCGATCGCAGAACGTTACGGCGTTGCTGCCGTTGGCCGAGCGGCGGGAGACGGAGTCCGGACGTGTCATCAAGCAATTCGAGAGCATGGCCAAGGATGGCTTCGTGCGCTCGGTCCCCTACGCCGAGGCCCTGAGCGCAAACTACAGCGCCAGCCGCGATCGCGTGACACTATCGTCCGAGGGGCAGGTGCTGGGCGCTGAAATGAGCGCTTTCGACCACGCGCTCGCGGACGCAGACGCGGCATTGCGCGATCTGAAGCAGCATTACGGCGATGGTGTCGTCACTTCGCCCGTGAGCGGTTCCGTCGGCGCGGTCGTGCCATTTCTCGGCAACGTCTATCGCCCCGGTGAACCGCTCATGTCCATTTATTCCGGTGATCCGTACGTTCTGCTCTATCTGCCGCGCCGCTACCTTTTTCCCATCGATATCGGCTTGCGGGTGTCCGTCACCGACGGGCAACGCACGGCAATGGGCACGGTCGTCGATATCCTGCCAGTCACAGCAACGCTGCCGCGCGAATTCCAGAACACGTTCCAGCCGACGGACCGCAATCAGCTCGCCAAAATCAAACTTTCTGCGGACGCGCCGTTCCCGCTCAACCAGAAGGTCCGCGTCACGCGCCCTTATTTCTGGGAGCGCGAATCATGACCGCAACCATCGCGACGCCCAAGCAGGACCCTGTGGTTCCCTCCAGCGAGCGCTTCAAGCTTCTGGTCGAGTGCGTGAAGGACTATGCGATACTCATCCTCGACGAGAACGGACACGTTTCAAGCTGGAACCCTGGGGCTGAGCGTCTCAACGGGTACTCCGAGCAGGAGATCGTCGGGCAGCACTTCTCGCGCTTCTACACGCCGGAGGATATCGCGGCCGGCAAGCCGGAATATGAACTTGAAACGGCAACCGCATTTGGGCGCGTCGAGGACGAGGGCTGGCGCTTGCGCAAAGACGGCTCGCGCTTTTGGGCCAACGTCGTCATAACCGCGCTGCGCGATCATACTGGGCGACTGTGCGGCTTCGGAAAAGTCGTACGCGACATGACGGAGCGCAAGCAGGCGGAGCGCCGCTTTCAAGCGCTTCTCGAACTCGCCCCCGATGCCGTGCTCATCGTCAATCCTGCGGGCGACATCGTCATCGTCAACTCCCAGGCGGAAAAGCTCTTCGGCTACAGCCGGGACGAACTTCTCAGCATGAAGGTCTGGTTGCTGCTGTCGCCAAAGTTCCGCGACCCGCAGCCATCTGAGGATAGTTTCTTCGCTCTGCCCCAAATGCGCGCCACGCGCGGGCGTCTCGAGCTTCGCGTACGGCGCAAAGGCGGAAGTGAGTTTCCAGCCGAGATCAGCTTTGCCCCGCTCGATCTGGAAGGCGAGCATCTAATTTCGGGCGCGGTACGCGACATCAGCGAGCGCGTCGAAGAGGTGGAACGCAACGAGCGCATCAAGGATGAGCTTGTATCGACAGTCAGTCACGAATTACGCACGCCTCTGACCGCGATCTCCGGGGCGATGGCGCTGCTCCTCGGCAAGCACGACAGCGGCTTGCCCGAGGCCTCGATACGCCTGCTCAAGATCGCGCATGGGAACTGCCAACGGCTCGTCCGTCTGGTGAATGACATCCTCGCGATCGAAAAGGCCGAGTCCGGCCGCGTGGTCTACGTGCTGAAAGCGCTCGATCTGCGCGCGATCGCAGAACAGACGATCGAGGCCAATCGCGAGCTGGCAGAAAGCGGCGGCGTCACCGTGCGCCTCGAAGCGCCCCCAGGTCCCTGCGAACTCCACGCCGATTCCGATCGGATGATCCAAATCCTCACCAATCTCATCTCCAACGCGGTGCGGTTCTCCCCGCCGGGCGAAGAGGTCGTGGTCAAGCTCGCAAAGAGCGATGGTCATGTGCAAATCAGCGTGCGCGATCATGGCCCCGGGATTCCGGAGAGCTTCAAGCCCAGAATATTTTCGAAATTTGCTCAGGCGGATGGACCCGAATTGGGCTCCAAGGGAGGAACCGGTTTGGGGCTCGCCATCGTCAAGCAGATCGTGACGATGCTGGGTGGAACCGTAAGCTTTGCCGATGCGCCTGGCGGTGGAACGATCTTCGTCGTGGAGCTACCTGATCGCCCCGGGTCGGCACAGGGGTCGGAACGCAGTGAGGTCGCCTGATGCAGTCGCCCGAGCATTCCGATCAGGTTTCCCGTCCGCCATCCGGCAGATCCATCGGGTCGTCGCACGACAACGATGCCGATCAGCAGGTCGAGCGCATCCGACGGCTGGTTGAGAGCGTCAAGGACTACGCCATCATCACGCTCAACCTCGATGGCGAGGTGACGACCTGGAACGCCGGTGCAGAGCGCATAAAGGGATATGCCGGCGCTGAGATCATCGGACGGCCCTTCGCAGTATTATACGGGACCGAGGGCGAGCGTTGCGCACGCGAATTGGCGACTGCAGCTGCGGATGGCCGAGCCGAGGACGAGTGCTGGATCGTGCGCAAGGACGGCTCGCGCTTCTGGGCCAACGTGGTGGTTACGCGCATCGACGATCCCAATGGAGCAGCGACAGGTTTCGGTATCGTGCTGCGCGACATGACGGAACGCAAACTGCACGAGAGCGAGCTGCAAGCGAAGAATATCGCTCTCGAAGCCGCCGTGCGTGAGCTGGACGCCTTCTCCTACTCGGTGTCACACGATCTGCGCGCACCGCTGCGCGCGATCGCCGGCTTCAGCCGAATCCTGCTGGAAGAGAATTCCGCCATTGTGGATCCGCAATCGCGTCAGTACTTGCATCTCGTTCGGGACAACGCGATGCAGATGGGGCAGCTGGTCGACGATCTTCTGGCGTTTTCGCGCCTCAACCGTACCCAGATGAAGCGGCAGAGGGTCAAGACAGCGGCGCTGGCCGAGCAGGTCGCGCTCGAGCAACAGCTCGACGGCCGTAAGGTTGAGGTGGCGATCGGCCCGCTGCCAGACATCGTCGGAGATCCAGGCCTCCTCAAGCTCGTCCTGGGAAACCTGATCGGCAATGCGATCAAATTCACGCAGAAGCGCAGCAATCCACAGATAGAAGTCGGCGCGCGCAAAATTGGCGGCGATCAAATCATCTTCGTGCGTGATAATGGTGTCGGGTTCGATATGCGGTATGCTGACAAGCTTTTTGGCGTCTTCCAGCGGCTTCATCGGACAGAAGATTTCGAGGGCACTGGCGTCGGCCTTGCGATTGTGCAGCGCATCGTCGAGCGGCATGGACAGCATGTTTGGGCGGAAGCCGAAGTGGGCAAGGGCGCGACATTCTATTTCACGGTGGAGGTAGCCATCCCTTGAGCTGCGAGCAAACCGAGATCCTGCTGATTGAGGACAATCCGAGCGACATCGCTCTCACGTTGCATGCCTTCAAGAAAGCCAACATCGCCAACACGATCCATGTCGCCCGGGACGGCGTGGAGGCCTTCGAGATGCTGTTCGGCGATTCCGGCGCGACGCCCATTCCGCTGCCGAAGATTATCCTGCTCGACCTGAAGCTGCCGCGCGTGGACGGCCACGCGGTGCTGAAGCGGGTCAAAGAAGATCCGAAGACGCAGCGCATTCCTGTCGTCGTGCTGACCTCTTCTGCGGAGGAGCGCGATGTCATGATGACGTACGAGAATGGCGCCAACAGCTATATCATCAAGCCCGTAGATTTCGAGCAGTTCACGGAATCCGTGCGCGATATTGGTCGCTACTGGCTCGAGATCAACCATACCGGCTAAGCCCTGCCGGAACCGGCGTTGAACGGCACCCCGGGTGAGGGAGGACGAAGCATTGCGCGTGCTCCACGTCGACGACGAGCCCGATGTCCGTGAAATCGTGAAGTTGTCACTCGAACTGGACGAGGATCTCGCGGTCATATGTTGCTCCTCGGCGCAGGAGGCTCTGGACACGCTGGCGCAATGGCGTCCGGACGTCATCCTTCTCGACGCAATGATGCCAGGGATGGACGGACCGGCGATGCTGGTTTACCTGCGCCAGTCATCCGAGTTTTGTACCATACCGGTGGTGTTCCTGACGGCGCTGACGCAAAGGCGGGATATCGACTTATTCTATTCGCTCGGCGCTAAAGGCGTGATCGAAAAGCCGTTCGATGTCATGACGCTGGCAGATCAGGTGCGGCGGCACCTGCACGCCTAGGGGCGTGCTTGCTCGTCGGCTGCGGCTGCCTCGTCGACGCGACGAGGTGCAGGTCACGGATGGCGCGTGTCTGCCGTCAACGTGACGTCGCCGCCGAGGATCGTCGCGATGACCGCGATTTCCTTGATGGCCATCGGATCGACGGCTTGCGGGTCTTCCTCCAGAACGACGAAATCCGCGAGCTTGCCAGTCTCAATCGTGCCAACCTTGTCCTCGACGCCCAGCGTGTAGGCCGCGTCGATCGTCACCATCTTCAACGCGCGGGCAACGTCGACGCGCTCGGCCGGTGCGTGCACCTTGCCGGACGTGAAGCCGATGCGGTTCACAGCCGTCCACACTTCTAGCAGCGGGCTGGGGATGCCGACCGGGGTATCGGAATGCAGCGAGACGACGATGTCCTGATCGATGAGCGAGCGCATGCGCGCGGCGAGCGAGGCGCGGTCGGTGCCGAGCTGCTGCGCCGACAGGTCGGCGCGCTCATAGACGTAGTAGGGATTGGTCGAGACGACGGCGCCCAGTGCTTTGACGCGGCGCCCCTGCGCAACCGTCGAGATACCGAAGTGCTCGAACGAAAAGCGATGGTCGAAACGCGGCTTCTCGGCCTGCAAGGCTGCGAGCGCGTCGAGGGTAACCTGATTGCCGCCGCTGCCGTTCGAATGCACGTGGATCGGGAATCCGGCGTTCCACCACGGCCGCATGGCGGCGATGAAATCGTCCTTCGAGGCGTACATGAAGAGACCCTTGTAGGTGTCGGGGTCGATGTAGCCGGGCCACTGCATATCCATGCTGAGGCTGACGAAGGCGTCGTCGGCGTAGAATTTGACGCCCTTGTACATGGTCTTGTCAGTCGCCTCGGACTGCATGGCGAGCGCCTTCGATACAGCGTCCTCGCCGTAGAGGTGGCGCGCACTGAACCCGTCGATGACATGCACGATGCGCTGGCGCGACTGGTCGGTCGCGAAATAGCTGCGTGAGAGATGCTGCTCGAGGTCCATGTCAACGCCGCCGAAGAACAGATCGCCGGCCGTCGTCACGCCGGCCTGTGTCATCAGGGCGCCGAAGTAATTGAGGTTCTTTGCGGCGACGTCGGGGGCCATCTGCTCGGCGATGACCTGCGGCAGCAGAACACGCGCGGCGTCGGTGCCGAGAAACTGGCCGTTCGAGGTGCCGTCGGGGTTGGTGCCGACGCCGATGACGCCTTTGATCTTCTCCGGCGTGATCTCGTACTTCTCGATCGCGCCGCTGTTGGCGTAGGCGTTGTGCTCGGACGCATCCCACACGATGATCGGCTGTGTCTTGGAAATGGCGTCCAGCGAGGCGCGATCGAAATCGGCGCCCATCGCCAGCACGTCATAGCCCCAGGTGAGTAGCGTCTCGCCGGGCTTTGCATCGGCGGCGTACTGCTTGAGGCGTGCGATGGCTTCATCGCGCGTCTTCACGCCGGGAATTTCGGCACCGTACGGATTGCGCATCGGAAAGTGGCTGAGCGTCGGGCGGCTGATGGCCAGCGATCCCATCACGGGATGCGTGTGCGCTTCGACGAAGCCTGGATAGATCACCTTGTCCTTGAAGCGGTCATCGACCTCGTAGGGATATTTGTCGAGCCACGGCTTCAGGTCATCGAAGGTGACGCCGACCGAAAGGATCTTGCCGTCCATGACCGCTACTGCGGTCGCCTCCGGCCAGCCGGGATCCATGGTCACGAACTTCTTGGCTGTGAAGACAGTGATTTTCTTAGGCGCTGCTGGCGCACTCACGGCGGGAGGGGCCTGCGTCGCAGCAAGATGCAGCGTCGGCCCGAGGCCGCGCTTGGCATTGATCGCCACGGCGTCGCGGAAGAAGGGCGCCAGCTCGGTGACGCAATACGTGCCCCAGGTCTCGTCGGGCTTCGATTGCGGATCGTAGCCGTGGATGCCGAGAAGTTGCCGTCGCGGGCTGTGGTCGTGCGAGCCGTGGGCCCATGCGCCGATGACGGAGGCGGTAAGGCTCGACAGGACGGCGGCGGAAAGCAACGTCTTGCGGTGGCGCGTGCGCATTTTCGCCCTCTTGAGCGGCTCTGTCTGTGCGCAGCTACCCTCGTGTGATTTGCCGGCTCGCGACAAGCCGCAATCTAAGGGCTCAAGCCGATGACTGCGAGGTCAACGGACGTCTCCCCGACACGCACACGCTCGCGCTCAGAGCGGGGCGGTGCGCTTGTGCCAGAGCCAGAGGCCGACCAGGAAGAGGAGCGACCCGGTGACGGCGGAGACCACGTCGCGGAGCGATATCGAGATCGCTTCGAGGTTCGGCAGGATGTTGAAGATGCGGAAGATGAAGCCGCCGACCAACGCCCCGACAAGGCCGATGCCCAGGTTCTCCCACCAGCCGAAGCCTTCGCGCTGCCACCGCACGGCGACGCCGGCGAGCGTCCCGCCGATCAGGCCGATGATGAGCCACACGATAATCTGCGACCAGGTGATGACCATTGCCGTGCTCCAAAATCCCGCTCGGTTGGCGAGGCGCCGACGGCGCCCCGCGCTATTCGTTCGCCTACTTCACCTTCATGGCGTCGGAGCTGTTCTTCTCCTTGTCGCCCTCGAAAGCCGTCTTCTTGTAGTGATCACCCTGCTTGGTGATCTTGGTTGTCCAGCCGGTGTCCCAGGTAATGACCGCGGCGCCGTCCTTTTCGACCCACTTGCCTTTCATGCCCTCGGAGCCTCGGTTGGCGCTCGCTGCGCCGTCCTTCCCAAGCATGATCTCGAAATCGGCGCCGGACGAATCCTTCACCTTCCACGTCCCGGTGAAGTGATGCTCGGCGAGTGCAGCCCCCGCAAAGGCGAAAGCAGCGGCAGCGGCGAGCGTTCCGACAACGACTTTTCTTGTGGTGGTCATGACGTTTCCTCTCCTCAAAGGAATTATGCCTAACCCTGAATAACGTCGTACTCATTGCCCCGTTCCAAAAGTCTAAAGTCGGGCGCGACAATGCGAGCGAGAGCGAGAATTGATTTGGCGGCAATCGAATGAAGCTCAGGCGTACTGCAACGGACCATGGCGAACGCGTCGAGGTGCTGGCGGCACATGGATGGGTGCCGGCTGAAGATGCGGCGGCGCGGCTCCCTCACTTCGGCGGCATTAATGCGAACGATGCGATCGCGTTGCTGGCGATGCCCTTGGCCAGGCAGGCGGAGTTGGTCAATGCGGCTCAAGATGTAGCGCCATGCGCCGATGCCGGCGTACGCGGTTGCCTTCCGTTCGCCCCACGCTCGTTCCGCGACTTCATGTTGTATGAGGCACATGCCATCGACGCGGCACGCGGTTTCGTACGCCGTTTCATGCCGGGCGCACAACGTATCGTCGGCGCTTATGAGACCGTGACCGGGCGCACGTTCCCGAGCCTCAGGCCGAGCAAGCTCTGGTATCGCCAGCCGATCTACTATTTCGGCAACCACCTGACATTTGCCGCCGACGGTGAGGACGTTCCTCAACCGGCCTACTCGGAAGCGCTCGACTATGAGCTCGAGCTCGGGTTCGTGCTCGCGCATCCGCTGCGCGATGCGACACTCGACGAGGCCGAGCGCGCCATAGGCGGCTTCGTGGCGCTCAACGATTTTTCCGCGCGCGACGTACAGCTGGACGAAATGCGCTCCGGGTTCGGACCACAGAAGGCCAAGCACTTTGCAAGTGCGATGTCGGGCATCGTCGTCAGCGCGGACGAGATACTGCCGCGGTGGCATGACCTCAGCGGCAACATCGCGATCAACGGAACGGTGATTGCCACATGCTCGACGGCGGGCGCTCGCTTCTCGCTCGGCGAGGCTCTGGCTCATGCGAGCCGGGGAGAGCAGCTTTTTGCGGGTGAACTTTTCGGCTCTGGCACGCTGCCCGGCGGCAGCGGCATCGAGTCCGGTCGACTGCTCACACGCGGCGATACGATAAGTCTCTCCATCGACGGCATCGGGTCCGTCACGAACCGCATCTATTAGGGAGCGGCATGCAAGTCATCGACCTGTCGAAGCCCATTCAGTTCAACGCGGGCGATCCGCGCTTCATGCAGGTGAAGGTGCGGCACAAGCCGCACCGCGCGGCAAAGCTGCTGGTGCGTCTGCTCGGCCTCCCGAAGCGGCTATTTCCGGCCGACTTCACGGGATGGGCAGACGACACGATCACCAAAATGGGCGTGCATTCGACGACGCACATCGATGCGCCGTGGCACTACGGGCCAACGTCTGGCGGGCAGCGCGCCGAGACGATCGATGAGATGCCGCTGGAAAAATGTATCGGGCCGGGTGTCGTGCTCGACCTCACGCACAAGGCCGACGACGACGCGATCACGCCGGCCGATCTCGAAGCGGCGCTTGCAAAGACGGGCGCGCAGCTCGACGACCGCACCATCGTTCTCATCCGCACCGGCCGCGATCGGCTGATGGGCACCAAGGAATTCTGGAAGCGCGGTACCGGCATGAGCGCGACGGCAACCGAGTGGCTGCTGGATCGCGGGCCGCGGGTGATGGGCATCGACCAGTGGGGCTGGGACCTGCCGTTTCGCGCGCAGATTGCACGCTCGAAAGCGACCGGGGATGCGACGCTGTTCTGGGAGGCGCATCGCGTTGGGCAGCGTAGGCCCTATTGGCACATGGAGCAGCTCACGAACCTCGGCGCGCTGCCACCGTCAGGATTCGAGGTGATGGTTTTTCCGCTGAAGATCGTGGGCGCGTCGGCGGCTCCGGCACGCGTCGTCGCGGTCATTAGGTAGTGGGGCGCGAGCCTACTCGATCTTGACGACGTACTTGGCGTTGGGGAGATGCGAAAATCCGGTCCTCAGCATGAGTGGCTCGCCGGAAAACGAATAGACGACCAATTGCAACCTGAGCACGACCGAGCGAACCGGAATCGAGAGGACGTCTGCAACTTTGTCGGAGACCTCGCACAGGCTCAGCTGCTCGATTGCCTGCCCCAATATCACTCCGTATTTCTGGGCCAGGCTGGTGACCAAGTAATCGACCAATCCAACTTCCCGATCGATCCCCGGAAAGCGCTTGGCGGCAATGGAGATGTCCTCATAAACGAGTGTACAGCCGTCGTGCGTTTTGACCCTGGCGGCCCGCAGAACTCGGTCTTTCTCGTCGAGTGACAGCTCCTTGCACTCCTCTTTGGACGCCACTCCAACGCTTTCATCGAGCGTCTCGCACATCGGATGGATGGAACTACCATCGGCAAAACGCATGAGATCAAAGCGATGTCGACCGTCGAACCCTGCCTGATCCAGCACGAAAGTGCCGCGACCCTGCCGTCGGATGATTAGGTGGCTCGCCTCAAGCTTATCGAGCGCCTTGCGCATCGTTCCGGTACTGACACCCAGCTTTCGTGCCAGGTCTATTTCATTCGGTATCACCTCCCCCGGCTTCCAAGCTCCTTTTGATATGAATCCGACAAGTTCGTTCGCGACCTGACAATAGAGAGGTTGGCGATTCAGCTGCATGTGGGCCCGGGATCAGAGGGGGTCGAACAACGCGCGGTCTGGTTGTGAACCATCTGACGATAAATGATCGCAGTTCATTGATCTACATCAATTGGTGCAATTCAAATCAATGCTCCACCTACACCATCCTTTAGAGGAGTGTGTGTTGACGGAGATTCGTTGCCCCAGATGCGGTTTTGCTGTCACCTGCGATCCCGCTGCTGCTCCGTTGAGCCTGCGATACGAACTTGAAGCATGGCGCGCCGCATGCGTGCATCCGGAAGCAAGCGGCCTTGCAACGTGCCCGGAGTTTTTGGAGCAGCTCCGAGCAGCGCTCTCGGCGTCGCGCAAGAACGGACGCAATGGGCACTGAAGCGCGGAGCGGTGATGCGACTTGGCGCATCTGTTGAGCTAAGCATAGCCAAACATTGTTCCGTGTGGCTGACGCCTCGCCCGGCGATCGCGATGGACTCAAACGCCAGCTAGTTCGGCCGGTGCCGTGAGCGTGCGACGCACGGCGTCATGCCAGGACGCGAGAAGCCGCGCGCGCTCTACGGGCGCCATATCAGGGCGGAACCGCCTGCCGAGCGACCAGCGCTCGGCGAAGATGTGCGGCTCGGGAAAAAACCCTGCCTGCAGGCCGGCAAGATAGGCAGCGCCGAGCGCCGTCGTCTCGAGGATCATGGGGCGGTCGACCGGCACATCGAGGATGTCGGCGAGGCGCTGCATGGTCCAGTCGCAGGCGGCCATGCCGCCGTCGGCGCGCAGAACCATTCCGTTGGTCGCCGGCCAGTCGCGGCGCATGGCACCCAGCAGATCCGCGCTCTGGAAGCAGACCGATTGCAGCGCGGCGCGCGCCAGCTCGTTAGGACCGGTGTTGCGCGTCAATCCATAGAGGGCGCCACGGCAGTCGGGGTCCCAGTACGGCGCGCCGAGGCCGACGAACGCCGGTACGAGCACTACGTCCTGTTCGGGGTCCGCGTTGCGCGCCATGGGGCCGGACGACTTGGAATCCGGGATGACCTTCAACCCATCGCGCAGCCATTGCACGGCCGCGCCGGCAATGAAGATCGACCCTTCGAGCGCGTAGGTGCGGTTGCCGCCGAGCTGATAGGCGACGGTGGTGAGGAGGCGGTTCTTCGATGCGATGCAATCGGCACCGGTGTTCAGCACCGCGAAGCAACCGGTGCCGTAGGTGGACTTGAGCATGCCGGGCGCGAAGCAAGCCTGGCCTATCGTGGCTGCCTGCTGGTCGCCCGCCATACCGCGAATGGGTATCGGTGTGCCGAACAGCGCCGCGTCTGTCATGCCGAATTCAGCGGCGTTGTCTCGCACCTCCGGCAGCAGCGCGCGCGGGATCGCGAAGATGTCCAGCAGTTCGTCGTCCCAGGCGCCGGTGCGAATGTCGAGCAGACAGGTGCGGGCTGCGTTGGTGACGTCGGTTGCGTGCACGCGGCCACCGGTCAAGCGCCACAGCACGAAGCAGTCGACGGTGCCGAACGCCAACTCGCCGCGCTCGGCTCGTGCACGCGCCCCGGGGACGTGATCCAATATCCAGGCGATCTTGGTCGCCGAAAAGTATGGGTCGAGCAGCAGACCCGTTTTCTCGGAGACGACGCGTTCGTGTCCTGCCGCGCGCAACGCCTCGCAAACTTCGGCGGTGCGGCGGTCCTGCCAGACAATGGCGTTGTGGATGGGGCGTCCGCTATCGCGCTCCCAGATCAGCGAGGTCTCGCGCTGGTTCGATATGCCGATGCCGACGATGCTCTCAGCCCCGCCCGCCTTAGTTACCGCCTGACGCGCCGTAGCGACGACGGTCGACCAGATCTCCTCGGCGTCGTGCTCGACCCAGCCCGAACGCGGAAAATGCTGGGTAAATTCCTGTTGCGCGATCGCTGCAATCCGGCACTGCTCATCGAACACCAAAGCGCGCGAGGAGGTCGTCCCCTGGTCGATCGCCAGCACGAAGCGCGTCATTGCCGAATCCCCCGTGGTTCTTATTGCCGCACTGCGGTCACTCTATTTGCCGACATGCATCGACATATGCGCCAGGCCTTAGTAGCAAGCGCAGCCCCCTGATCCTACCGGAGCCTAGCCAGCATGAGCGTTCCGACGCAGAGCGAGCCGCGCCAGAAGCCGTCTTTCATCGAGGCGCTGACGGTGTATCTCCGTCCTAGTGTGCTCGTCATCATGCTGCTTGGGTTTTCCGCCGGCTTGCCGCTGGCGCTCTCCGGCGAGACGTTGCGCGTCTGGATGTCGGATCGCGGGGTCGATCTCGGGACCATCGGACTGTTGTCGCTGGCGGGACTTCCCTACACGCTCAAATTCATTTGGGCGCCGATGGTCGATGCGTGGCGGGTGCCGTGGCTTCAGAGCCGCTTCGGGCGACGGCGTGCGTGGCTGATCGCCTCGCAGCTCGTGCTGATGGCCGCCATCGTTTTCCTCGGAACGCGCGACCCCATCAACGCGCCGTGGATGATAGGCCTCGGTGCGCTGATCGTTGCCTTCGCATCGGCGACGCAAGACATCGTCGTCGACGCCTATCGCGTGCAGGCGCTGCCGACAGATGAACAGGCGGCGGGCATGGCGGGCTATGTCGCGGCCTATCGCATCGGCATGCTGGCGTCCGGAGCCGGGGTCATCGGGTTCAGCGCCTGGCTGGAAGATGGCGGACTGAGCAAAGAGGCGGTCTGGCCGCTCGCCTATATAGCAGCGGCGGCGCTGGTGCTCGTCGGCCTTTTCGCTTCCATCATTGCGAAAGAACCGAAGTCTGACCTCAACGAAAAGCCGGTCGAGGGCAGCCCTATGGCACGCCTTTACGAGACGGCGCGGGGCGCTTTCACGCAGTTCCTGGCGCGCGACGCTGCGGTCGCCATCCTGCTGTTCGTCATCCTCTACAAGCTCTGCGACGCGCTCGCGGGGACCATGACGGCGCCGTTCGTTCTTTCGCTCGGCTATTCGAAGGCGACGTACGCGGCCATCGTGAAGGGTGTCGGTCTTGCGGCTTTGCTGGTCGGCGGATTTGCCGGCGGTGCCGTAGCTCGGGCGCTGCCGCTGCATACGGCGCTGTGGGTCGGCGCATTCCTGCAGATGTTCTCGAACCTTGTGTTCCTGTGGCTCGGCTATCAGACGCCCAGCCCGGAGGCGCTCACCGTCGCGATCATCGTCGAGAACTTCTCCGGCGCCATCGGCACGGTGATTTTCGTCGCCTACCTCTCGGCGCTGTGCCGCGATCCGCTGCATACGGCGACACAGTACGCGCTGCTCACGGCGCTGGCTTCCACGGGCCGCACGCTGTTCTCATCGGGCACGGGCTACGCCGCCGAGACGCTCGGGTGGCCGACATTCTTCATCGGCACGGCGCTGACGGCCATTCCGGCGCTGCTCCTGATGACGTGGCTGCAGGGGCGCGGGCATTTCCGCGCCTTGGAGAGCGACCGCAACGGCGGCTGAGGGGCGCGTCGTATCGGCCATAAAAAAACATCCCGGAGAGGATCTCCGGGATGTCGTTTTCCGTCGGCGTAAGGTCGGCCGCGCTCAGTGCGCGTCGCCTTCAACCTTGTCGGCCGAAGCAGCCTGCAGCTGACCGTAGTTCTGGATGCCGATGTTCTTCAGCAGGTCGAGCTGGGTCTCGAGGAAGTCGATGTGGCCTTCCTCATCGCGCAGCAGTTCCTCGAAGAGGTCCATCGACACATAATCCTTGTGCTGACGGCACAGCTCGCGCGCCTTGGAGTAGAACTCCTGGGCGATGTATTCGCCCTTCAGGTCGCACTCGAGAACCTCTTTCAGGTTCTCGCCGATCATCATCGGAGCGATTTCCTGCATCTTGGGGAAGCCCTCAAGGAAGATGATGCGCGTGATGATCTTGTCGGCGTGCTGCATCTCTTCGATCGATTCAGCGCGCTCCTTCTTGGCAAGCTTGGTGTAGCCCCAATCGTCGAGACGACGATAATGCAGCCAGTATTGATTGACCGCGCCAAGCTCCAGCTTCAGAGCGAAGTTCAACGCGTCGATAACTTCCTTATTGCCTTTCATGGCCGCCCTCTGTGCCTCAACGAATTCGGGTTGGGTACTGAGCAAGACGTTGGCCCATGGCGACGTCACCCAGCGAACGCGATCCTCGCAGGAGGACGCGGGGGGATATTGGTTGGTTAATTAGAAAGATTCCAGTCTAAAAAGCTCAAGCTGGCGGTTTTGCAGACGGATTCGTCCTATTTGCCGATCGCGTAGCTCAAGTTTTAGGGGGCGCGCGGCGGCGTTCAGGCGACGTCTTTGGCGTCGTCGCCGGTTGCCGGCAGGGCAGCGGAGCCAGAGTTCTTGGTCATCACGCGGGGCACGGCGCGGCGCTTGTTGAACGCCAGAAGCTTGTTGCGCGTTGTGGCGCTGAGGGTCTGCGAAATGAGACCCTTCTTCTCCAGCTCGTCGACCTTGTTATAGATCGTCTCAACGGCAAGCGGCGCACAGGTGCAGCAGTTCATGCGCTTGGAGAGATGGCGGTAAACGATGCCGGGCGTAGGGATCGGCGCGTCGGGCGCGCTCAAAATCTCGAGCAGCGCCGACTCGATGTCGCGATCAGTGATGACAGTGCACGAACAAACAATCATCGCCGGAGTCCCTCGCGCGATTTCCCCATGGGCGCGCGTGCCTTAAATATGGAAACGACAATTCAACTTTTGAAGGGAAGCCGACAGAAGTCAAGTCTTTATACGTCGCACTTATTGGCGACATTCCCGCTACTTAGCGCGTAGAGCTGCGAAATCAAGGTGTTCGACTTGTATTAACCAAACGGTCGCAATGGCGCGGACTGCTGCGTGCCGCGACGCGTTTTGCCGCCCGACGAGCGCGAGCCGCCCTTCCCGGAACGGCCGCCAGACTCCTGCCCGGCGCCCTTTTGCGCGGCTCCGGAGGCCATGTCCTCGAGCGTGTGCTGATCGAGGACGCTGATGAAGGCGTCGAGGGCGTCGTCGACGATCCGATTGAGACTGCCTTTGTTTCCGGCGTCTGCTTCGTCCTGCCCAAGGGTCTCGATCGAGCGGACGACGTCGCCGATGCGGATCTGGACGGCGGGGCGGGCGAGCCGCACGCCACCGTGACGCCCACGCACCGAGGCCAGGAAGCCGGCCTTGGAAAGCAGATGCACGATCTTGAAGGCATTCTGCTGCGTGATGTCGAGGCGCTTGGCGATATCCGCGACCTTGATCAGGTTGCCATCTGCCGTGGCACAGTCGATCAGGATGCGAACGGCGTGGCTCGTGGATTTGTTGAGGCGCATGCGAACCTGGTATCTCGGCCAAAGGTTAGTCAGCGTTACGGCATATCGGGCAAGCTTGGCAACCGCGTCGCGACCTGGTGCCCGATAGATTGTCACCGATGAAGCATCGGCGCAGCATGCTAGCAGGCTAACTCCCCTGTCGGCATATGGAAAACTAGTCCGGCAATAAATTTTGCCCGGCTGCTGTGGCCGGTTGCCCCGCGCCCAACCCTGTCCCATCGGAAACTGCATGATGGCACGATCCGCGGCAGCCTTTCAGCCGCTGGATCAGAATGCCTACGTGGGGCCATGGCAGGTTCCACACCTCTGATTGTGGCGGCGAGCAGCACGTGTTGGTCGGCCATGGCACGATAACGCCATGGCGCGACATGGAATTCTATGGCCTCGGCCGGCCGGCGGCCGCCGCGGGCGCCATGGTTGCGAAAGATTTCTGTCCTGTTCCGCGCGAAACATCGGCATGATGAGTTTCGGGCCATTCTCAGGTCAACGAAGCCCAAACGGGCGGACCTGAACCCGACGGAGAACGAAAATGACCAAGCTGCTCGCCATCGCCACCGCCCTCACCTTCGCCTTTTCAGCAACCGTTTCAACCGCCCAGGCAGGCAGCAACGGCGTGCGGCTCGGCATCGGCATCGGTGTCGGCGCGCTTGCCATCGGAGCAATCGCGAACAGCGCGGCCGAGCGCAGTGAGGCCCGCGAATATCGCGAGCGCCGGAAGGTCCGCTCGGCCCGCCGCGAGCGCGAAGAGAAGGCTCCGGTCCGCAGCGCCAAGAAATCCTCGAAGAGCGAGGCCAAGGAGGTCGCCGCCGTCGAGCCCCAGCAGGACGTCTCCAACGAGGCAAGCAGCATCGCGGCGGCAGGCGGAGAGGCCTTCGAAGAGGTGATCACCGGTTCGGCGAATGCGCAGTCGCAGCCCGAGAATTCCTCGATCGCCCTCACCTCGGTCGCGGCCGACTCCCAGCCTGCTCCCGTCAAGGCCGCCGCGAAGCCGGTCGAGACGGCAAGCCAGCAGACGCCGAAGTCGATCGACTGCAAGAAGTTCTTCCCGTCGGTCGGCATGACGCTCTCGGTTCCCTGCGAGTAAGCCAGCGCATCACCCGTTTCGGAAGGTTCGGGGCCCCGGCAATCGCCGGGGCTTTTTTGCGTCTGGCAACTGGCGGCCAACAACTCCACGGCGCCGACCTGGCGCGCGGCGTCTGTCACGCGCGGAACTGCGCGACGTTCATCCGGCGTTCATTGTGGGCCTTGCGATGCCATTCTCGCAGGGGACGACAATGACCAAACTCACGGCCGTGCGCGCCGCCATATGCTGTCTCAGCCTCGCTTGTGTGCCGGAAGCCCAGGCCTGGTGTGATGAGGATTGCGCTTACGAGGCGCACGAAGCTGCCTACGAACGCGCAGTCGAACTTCAGGGCGCGCGTGAAGACGGCGATGAGGAGGGGTACGCCATCCAGGATCGGCGCGCGCTTCGCTCCCAGCGCAGCGAGAAAGGTGCGGAACGTAGCGCCCCGCCGACGCAACGCCGCGTCGCCGCGCCACGATCGGAGGCCACGCCCGCAGTCGAAAAGCCGCGACCCCCTCCCCGGTCTAAGGTCGCAATCGAGAGCTCCTCCATTGCGACCGGCGCGACAAAGGTTGCCGAAGATGACAGCGGCGGCCGCGAGGTCGTGCGCCGCGACGTCGGGTGCAAGACCTTCTTCCCCTCCGTCGGCATGACGCTTTCGGTCCGCTGCGACTAGGCTCGCCCGATCGCAGAAAACCATGCGGTGCCGGGTGTTTCGTTTCACCCAAGAAAATCATCGCGTTGTAACTGCAGGAACAGCGAGCGTCCGGCGTCCTCGCGATAGTGACTGCAAGATGTGGCCGGTCGCGGCGCATCGACAGAACACAACGCCTTGCATCCAATGGAGGACGCAATGATCAAGTCACCGCTCGTCATCCTCGCCGCCATTCTCGCAGCAGCGACGATGTTCGCATCAACCGCACAAGCGGGTTTCAAGATCCGTCTCGGCTTCGGCGGTCCGCTTCCCGCTTTCAACGCTTACGGCAACGGCGGCGGCTATTCGCACCGTCACTACTCGCGCAAGCGCTACTATGGCCGGCGCGTCGTGAAGAAGGAGAAGGTCTACGTCGCCAAGAAGGCCGAGCCGAAGGTGGCCGCCAAGAAGTACAAGCCTGAGAAGGTCGCGGCAAAGCCCGTCACCAAGAAACAGGTGTCGGTCGCCAGCGCGGCGACAACCGAGCCGGAAGTGATTGCCGATACCGAGAACTCGTCGATCGCCGCCGCCCTCGAGCAGCCTGCGATCGCGCCGACTGCCTTGAAAGTCGAGGACGCCGTTCAGGTTCAGCCGGCAACCACGGCCGCCACACCGCTGACGCCCGAGACCACTTCCAAGCCGACCAAGGCGGCCAGCAAGCTTGACTGCAAGAAATTCTTCCCATCCGTCGGCATGACGCTCACAGTGCCGTGCGAATAGGTATTGAACGCAAAACTGCCCGCGAGCCGCTGAACGGCTCGCGGCTCTTGTGAATACTTCCGGCGCTCCCGGACCTTTGCCAAAGACCGCCACAAACGCCCGCGATTTATTGCGCCGGGCCAAGGGGACCAAGATGCAGGCGCACGTCGACACCATGCCGCTCACGGCCAGCGAGCAGGGCAAGCCGAAGACCGTCCGGATGGCGGCAAAGCTCGCCTACCGAAACCTCTTTCATGATCGCCTCAGCCTTATCGTCACGCTCACCGGTATCGTGTTCTCGGTGGTGCTGGTCGCGGTTCAGTGCGGTCTTTACATCGGCTCGGAGCGGATGATCGCTGCGATGCTCGACCAGTCGAAGGGCGATCTGTGGGTGGTGCCGCTCGGCACGAAGAGTTTCGACGACCCATCGCTCCTCATCGGCCATGAGAAATACTCTGTGCTGTCGACGGCGGGCGTCACCGGATCGGAAGAACTGGTGGTCGGCTTTGCAGCCTGGAGGAAACCGAAGGGCGGCACCACGGCGGTGCTGCTGGTCGGCTCGGACCATCAGGAAGGGTCACTCAAGCCGTGGAACCTCACGGAGGGCAGCATCGGCGATCTCGATGCGCCGTTCACGGTTGCTGCTGACGACACGTACTTCAAAGACCTCGGCGTCGAAAAGAATGGAGACACGGCGGAGATCAATGGGGTGCGGGTTCGCATCGCGGCCGTCACGCATGGCATCCGTTCGTTCACGACGCTGCCTTATGTGTTCACGTCGCTCAAGCAGGCACGCATGCTGATCGATGCCGGCGGCAACCAGGCTTCCTACACACTCGTCTCGGTTTCTCCGGATGCCGATCTCGAAACGGTGCGGCAGGATCTGATCAATCGGCTGCAGGATCGCGAGATCCTCACGCAGCAGGAGTTCCGCAATCGCAGCGTCGACTACTGGCTGTTCCAGACCGGTGCGGGCTCGGCGCTTATCGCGGGTGCGGCACTTGGCATGATCGTCGGCGTCGTCATCGTCGCACAAACGCTGTATTCGAGCACCAAAGACCATATCAACGAGTTCGCCACTCTGCGTGCTCTCGGTGCGTCGGCGGGCTACATCCACAAGGTCATTCTGATCCAGGCCATGCTCAGCGCGGTCGTTGGCTATGCTATCGGTATGGCGCTGTCGCTGCTCGTCATCTGGGCGTCGAAGGACAGTACACTCTATATCGTCATGACGCCGGGGCTGGCGCTCTTGCTCTTCGCCCTGACCATCGGCATGTGCGCCATTGCCGCCGTGTCCGCAATCTTCAAAGTCACTCGCATCGATCCCGCAGGAGTCTTCAGCCGATGACCGACAACGTAAGCCGCAGGGTGCTGCTCGAAGCCTCAGGCATCACCAAGGTGTTCGGTTCCGGCGCCGGCGAGGTGAAGCCCCTGAAGGGCATCGACCTCAAACTCTACGCGGGCGAGCTGACGCTGCTGATGGGACCTTCGGGCTCGGGCAAGACGACTCTGCTGTCCATCCTCGGCTGCATCCTTTCGCCGACCGACGGTCAGCTCGTCGTCGCCGGAAACTCGACGCACGGACAGGACGCGGAGGGCCTCGCCCAGATCCGGCGCCGTCACGTCGGGTTCGTGTTCCAGGGCTACAACTTGTTTCCCACCATGACGGCGCGGGAGAACGTGATGCTGGCGCTGGACGTGCGCGCGCGGCCGGTCGTCGATCCGCCGACGCATGCGCTCAACGCACTGAAGGCGGTCGGGCTTGGACATCGCGCCAATGCCTATCCCTCCAAGCTGTCGGGCGGCGAGAAGCAGCGCGTGGCATTGGCGCGCGCGCTCGCGGGTGCGCCGTCCGTCATCCTGGCCGACGAGCCGACGGCGGCGCTCGATGCCGAGAACGGGCGCGCGGTGATGCAGCTGCTTTCGGAAGTCGCAAAAGATCCGACCCGAGCTGTTCTCGCCGTAACACACGATCATCGCACGCTGCCTTATGCAGATCGCATCGTACGCATCGAGGACGGGCGAATTCACAGCGACGAGCGGCCTAAGAAGGATCCCAATCCGACCTACGGCAGCAGCCACGACGCGCACGAGCCACACAATGAACCGGCGGCCACGCAAAGCGCGGTGACGCCGCAGGACGAGAACCCAACAACGCCGCCGAAGTCTCTCGGCCGCCGCTTCAGGATCAGACGTCATGCTTAAAGCGATTGGTATCGTTGGTGCTCTGGCGGGTGCCGCGTTGCTCGGCTACGTGGTGAGCGATGGCACCTACTATTCTGGCGAGGCCAAGAAATCGGCCAAGGCCGAGGTCAAGACCGGCTCGCAATGGGTTGCTGCCGCGCCGGGGCGCGTCGAGCCCGTGTCGGGCGAAGTGAACATCGGCGCGGCTATTCTCGGGCAGGTCGCCGACGTCACGGTGAAGGTCAACGACAAGGTCGAAGAAGGCGAACTGCTGATCCGCCTCGATGACGAGGAGGCCCGCGCACGACTGGCCGCCGCAGAAGCGGAAGCCGGGCTACGCAAGCGCCAGCGCGATGGCGAGAGCGCCACCAGCGGGCGCGAGGACGTGACGCGCGGCGAGGACAACGTGTTCTCGGCAGAGCGCGAGGTTATCGGTGCGCGGTTCGAGCTCGATGCTGCGCTCTCCGGCAAGCGGCGTGGCGAGACGACCGACCAGCAGCTCGCAGATGCGCGCCGCCGGCTGGCCAAGGCGCAGGAGCGCGTGGAGCGGGAGCGCCTCAACTATGCGCAGGCGCAGGCCAAGGCCAACCTTCCCTCACCGAACCAGTTCGAATCCGCACTGACCGCCGCGCGCGCCAATGTCGCGCTCGCCGCTTCGCAGCTCGACAAGACGCGCATCCGCTCGCCGCGCGCCGGCACGGTGCTGCAGGTCAATGCAAAGACGGGCGAGATCGTCGCGCCGTCGCCTGACCAGCCGTTGGCCGTCGTCGGCGACATGGCGGTGCTGCGCGTCAAAGCCGAGGTCGATGACGGCGACGTCGCAAAGATCAAGATCGGGCAGAAGGCCTTCGTGCGCTCGATCAACTACCCGGGCCGCGATTTCGAGGGCACGGTCACGGATCTTGCACCGACGATGGCGACACCGCGTATTTCGGCGCGCGGGCCGCGGCGTCCGTCGGACATCGAGGTGCTGGAGATGACCATCAACCTCGACGGCAAGGTGCCGCTGCTGCCGGGTATGCGTGTCGATGCGTTCGTGAGGCCTTGATTGAAGCGGTTCGCGACACGAGTGGCGCTAAGCTTTGTGTGCGACTGACGCAGCGCGAGCTGATGGCCGGCGCTCGCGCCGGGGCGCCTTGAGCGCTTGGCGCCCGCGGCGGCCAAGAGTGGGTACTCGTAGAGAAAGCCGATGTCAGCCAGAGATCCCGAGGCGCGCGAACAGAGCATCGCGCGCCTTCGTCGTTTCGGGGCTCCAATCGGCAACCTTCGACGCGACGAGGTTCGCCTGTGAGCGCAGGATCACGCCATCGTCGAGCACGCGCAGGCCGTTGGCAGCGAGCGTGGCGCCAGTCGTCGTGATGTCGACAATGAGGTCCGCGGTACCAGCGGCGGGCGTGCCCTCTGTCGCGCCAAGGCTCTCGACGATGCGATAGTCGGCGATGCCTTTGCCAGAAAGGAAGCGGCGCGCGAGATTCAGATACTTAGTCGCCACGCGGAACGGGCGACCATGCTCGCGCCGGAACACCACCGAAGCGGCTTCGAGGTCCGCCACGGCATGGACGTCCATCCAGCAGTTCGGCACGGCCACCACCACGTCGGCACGCCCGAAGCCGAGCGGCTTCAAAAGCGTCACGCGGTCGTCGGCGTCGACGATATTCTCGCGGATCAGATCCTCGCCGGTGACGCCAATGTGGGCGCGGCCGCTGTTGAGATACGCGACGATCTCGGAAGCGGAAATGAACGCCACGTCGATGCCATCGAGGCCCTCGATCTCGCCGCGATAGCCGCGGTCGTGGCCGACCTTCTTCAACTTGAGGCCGGACTCGGCGAGAAACTCGGCGGTCTGCTCCATCAGCCGCCCTTTGGACGGCACGGCGAACGTAAGGCGCGTGCTCATCGCCGACCTCCGCGGACAACGGTGAGCAATCGCTCGGTGTGGACGGCGCCGCCTACGGCCGGGACATCGCGCGGTGCGCCGACCGCCTTCAGCAAGCCGTCGTAGCGACCACCGCCGGCAACGGGGCTCGACGGTCCCAGCGCATCGGCCAGCACCTCGAACACGAAGCCCGTGTAATAGCCGACGCTGCGCCCGAACTCGGCGGAGAAATCGACGCCGCTCATGTCGACGCCGCTGTCGGCGAGCAGCCCGCAACGGCGCTCGTAAGCGTCGATCGCAGCGGCAAGACCGTTGCTCGACTTACCGGTCAGACGGCGCAGCGCGGCGGCGGCCTCGGCGGCAGGCGCACGGGTGCGGATATATGTATCGATGAGAGCTGCCGTCTCGGGCTTGAGCGGCGGCGCCTTCGCGTCGGCGGCGATGGCGAGCAGCCCCTCGGCTATTTCCGCAGCCGAGCGCACGCCGATCAGCTCGACACCCGACGCCTGGAGATGCTCGGCGACAAGCGCCTCGGCTTGGACAGGGTCATCGGGGCGGAGCGCGTCGATGAGCGCCTGCGGGACGCCGGCCATGGAGCGGGCCGGCTCGGTCGAAAGCCTCTTCAGCTCGGCACGGAATGCCTCGGGGCGCCAGAATTGGTGGCGCAGGCGCCGGCGCCAGCGGTCGGGCATGTCGGCGACACCAAGAATGGCATCGAACAGGCCGATGTCGCCGACGCGCAGCTTCCAGGCCGAAAGGCCGGCCTGCTGCACGGCGCGCAGTATGAGCACCAGGGTGCGCGCATCGGCTTCGCCGGCATCCTTATCGCCGAACGCTTCGATGCCGGCCTGACGGAACTCGCGCGGGTGGGAGGCATCGGCGCCGGTCGGCTGAAAGCGGAAGGCGGGGCCGTTGTAGCTGTAGAAAGCCTCGCGGTCGGCGGCCGGATAGCGTTGCAGGTACAGGCGGCAGGTCGGCACCGTGAGATCGGGCCGGAGGCACAGCTCCTCGCCGTTGAGGTCGGTGAAGACGTAGGTGCGCCCGCGCAGGGCCTCGCCGACGACATTCAGGAACACCCCGGCCGGCTGGATGGTCTCGGGCGCAACGGCCTCGTACCCGGCGGCAATGAATACCGACAGGAGCGTGCGGGCCTGCGCCTCCAGAGCCTCGAAGTTTACCGGCTGTACCGCGCCCATGATCCTGGCGTCGCCTTTGCTATCATCAGGGCCGCTCTTTTGGCCGACGCGAGGCGGATCGGCAAGGTCGATGATGCTGCACGCCCTACGGGCAGGGGGGCTACCTTTGACCGTCCGAAGCGCGATGCCTTACTGACGTTAACAAGCTATGCTCGCCTTAGGGACGCCGGAAAACTGGGATCCGGTCATTCGAGACGATGCGTTTTTGTGGGGGCTGTCGATGAAGCGCTACCTCGCCGCCGCCGGTCTGAGCCTGATCGGTCTGGCCACCATTGCCGGCAGCACGCTGGCACTCACACCGCCCGCACCGCAGCCGGCCACCCAACCATCTATGGCGCAGGCGGGCGAGGCTCCGGCCCCCCAGCCCGCAGCCCCAGCGGCGGTGGAGACGCCCGCACCGGCAACGCCGCAAGCCAGCCCCGCGCTGGCGCTGCCGCCGGAGGAAGACGTGGTGCAGGAAGTCTGGCCGATGCCGGTCGAAGACTTCCTCGCCGGAAAATACCTGGAGCGCGCCGACGTGGTGCTCACGCAGCGCCAGTGGAACCTTGCATCGTGGGCCATCCGCTGGGCGACCAAGTCGCCCTTCTCGCACGCGGCGATGGTGTTCACCGGCCCGCAGTTCGAATCCGGCTACTCGAGCACGTTCGTCATCGAGGCTGGCACGAGCGGCGTCGACATCTCGGACCTGCGCGACTACATCGCCGACAAGAGTGCCTTCATCGCCATCAAGCGTTTCCGCAAGGAATGGTTCGACGAGCAGAAGCAGTCACGGGTACGCGGGCTGCTGCTCGACAAGATCAAGGCCAGCTATAACTACTGGGCTATCGGATCGATCGTGCGCAGCCTGTGGTTCGGCGTCGAGCAGAGCGTGAGCGGCGATGAGAAAACGGTGAAGCGCTTCCGCGAGCGCAACTGGAACCCACCCAACGAGTTCATTTGCTCGGGCCTCGTGCAGGTCGGTTTTGTCGAGGCGACGATCGAGTACATCAAATCCGGCGTGCTCCCGCCAGCGGCGCTGAATGAGGTCGTATTCGAGCGCGAGGCGGCGACGCGCCTGCCCGATCGCGAGGACTGGAGCTATCTCGACGAGGAATCGTCAAAGACGACGGCGGTGCTGTTCCGCAAGCAGAACTTCGATGCTCTGCAATCGGTGACGCCGGAGGATCTTGCCGCCAGCAGCAAGCTCGACTGGCTGTACTTCATCAAGAACGGCATGGTCTACAAGGTCGACAGCTACGACGCCGTGCGCAAGCTGATTGGCGCAGCCGGCAGCTAGTCGGACCGTGTGCTGACGGCGGTCGTTAGCGAACGTCGAGCGGCTCGTTGGGGGGCGGCTCGGACTTGCGGGGCGGCTCCGTTTTCACGCGCGGCAGCTCGGGCAGGCGCTGGAGCACCTGGCCGGTGCGGCCGGAACAACCGCCAACGCAGATGACTGCGTCCTTGTCGATCGCTTCGTAGCTCGGCGCGGGCGGCGCTGCGTCTCCGCCGGCCGTCGTGCGCATCGCACCGATCCGCTTCTCGCGCGGCTTGGGCAGTGTCTGCACGATGCGTGGCTTATCGCAGCCGGCAACGCAGATGGTCACGAATTCGTTGGGGTGCCCGCTGAGCAGCGGCTTCACGCGCGGATTGCTGGCCGGCATGCCGCGCTCGGGAAGCTCGCTGCTGAACGAGACCTCGCCGCCGTCGACAACCTCCTCAGCTCGCACGGAAACCGGGAGCGCGATGAACACGACGGCAGCAGCTGCCACGACGCCCGCGACGAGCCCGGAAGACGGCGCCAAGCGGGACCAAACCGCGCGCCAGTCGCCATGCTCGATGCATTCGGAAATGGATAGTGGCTGCCAACGCATACGCTTCTCGCGCGCCGGCGATAGCCGATGCGCGCCCCTGACCGCCGGCGGATGGGCCGACCAAAGGGGACTGTGGCATCACATGGTAAACAAATTCTTCCGCGGCGGCGCGGCGTGAGGCGCCACCGCCGGCTTCATTGAGGCGTCGGAATATAGCGCCAGTAATCGCCAGCGTTGGTCGTCACCTTGCCGGGCTTCAGGGCTCGCATCTCAGGCGGGCGCAAGCCGGTCTTGAGAAGCTCTCCCACGTCGTCGAGCAGCTTGTTGTTCGACGCGTAGCCCGAGTGGTTGATGGCGAAGGTGTCGGTCGAAGCGGCCGTGACGTCGATGGTGTCGATGCCTGGCAGGATCAGCGGCCCGGCAGGCGGGACGTCGCCAGCGCGGTAGCTGCCCCAGAAGTTGCGCGACACGATCAGCGCGCGGTCATTGCCGGCGACGTAAAGGGTAATGTTCTTGGCAAGCCCCTGGATCGTCTTGGCAAGGTTCGAGAAGCTGTCGGCATCGACGTCGGGAGCGGCGAGGATCACCTGGCTGATCTCGACGCCTTCGGGCGCCGCGTTGCGCATGTCGCGCAGCACGTCCATCACCGGCTGGTTGCCCATTGAATGCGCGATGATGCTGACCTGCTTGGCGCCGGTTTCCTTGACGATCATCTCGAGGAACTGCCGCAGGTACGGCTCCGACGCCTGGGCGCTCTCGCGGTCGTAGGTGTAGCTGGCGACAGCGCCGCCCGACGGCCAGCTATAGAGGAACGGGGCGCCGTCGAAGTCGAGGTCGTAAGCGATCTGCGCGGTGCGATAGAGCGCGTTGTCGAAGGACGTGTTGTAGCCGTGGACGAAGACGAGCGCCTGATCCTTGAACAGGGTCGAGGTCTTGAGGCGCTCCTTCACCTGGGCCAGCAGCTCTTCCTTCGTCAGGGCTTTGATCTCCTTGACGGTGAAGTGCTTCTTCGGGTCCTCGGACTGCGCGTAGAGTGTCACGTCGAAGTAGGGGATCTTCACCACCCACGGACGCTCGACGTTCGGCACCTCATGGACCTTCGGAACCGTGATCTGTGCGATGCCGAGCTGCAGCTTGCGGGCGCGATCGGAGCCGAAGGCGAGGCGTTGCGCGTTCGGCTGCACCGCGCGGTCGGTGCCCCAGTAGACCGGTACGAGCTGCCAATCGGGGTTTTCCGGCGGTGCGGCGCCGCCCACCGGGTCGGGCATCGGCGCCGCAGCCGGTGGCGGGGGCGGGGGTGCGGCAGCAGCGGCAGGTGGCGGCGGCGCGGGAGCGGCGCCACCGGCGGGCGGCATCGCCTGCGCGCCATCGGTGTGCGGGCCGGGACCGTTGTAATAGCCACGGCGTTGGCCGCTACCGCCCTCGAGATCTTGCGGTGGCGGCGCGGGCGCGGCGGCGGAATCATCGGGTGCTGCGGGCCGGCCGTCGGGCACCTCCGGCTCAGCGACGACGGGCGGCTCGGGGACCGGTGCTGGGGCCGCGGCAGGCGGCGAAGGTTCGGTCGGCTTCGGTGCTTCGTTGGCCGTCGCGGGCTCGTCCTCGCCTGCGCCCGGCATCGGCTCACCGATGACGTCGGGCCGCTGTTCGCGGGTATCTGACGGCTCATCGACCTGCGGGGCCGGCGCCGCCTGCTCGGGTGAAGGCGGGGCGGCGGCGACGTCGGGTTCACTCGGCGGCGCGGCGGCACGTGGCGCGCCCATGCGGGGCCTGACGATCCGACCGGCACCGAACTCCGGCAGCGCGGGTTTGGCCTCTGGGAGTTCCGGCGCTGCGACAGGAGGCTCGGCCGACGATTCAGCCGGCGGCTCGGCTTCCGCCGTCATGGGCGGTGCGCCGGCCGATGGCGCATCAGCGGACGGAATGGAGAACGGCTCTTCGATGGCCTTGGGTGCCGGCTCGGCCTCGACGACAGCCGGCGGCGCATTTGGCGATGGCGCGTCGGCAGACGGTATCGAGAAGGGCTTCTCAGGTTCCACCATGGCCCGGCCCTCGGGCACGACGACGACCCGCTCTTCCTCAGGAGCCGGTGCTTTGGCATCGGTCGGAGCCGCGGCTTGCTTTTCCTCGGCTTTCTTCTGTTCGCCGGATGGCGGTGTAATGGGTGTCGGGGCTTGCGCGGTCCGGACGGCATTCGCGTCGTCCGGCTTACCCAGCTTTTCGTAGGTGGCGGCCAAGCGGTCGCGCGTCGCGGCAACGCCCGGCTGGCCAGGGGCCTTCTCGCGGATGGCGAGCGAGCGCTTCAGCAGCGGCTCGGCTTCGGCAAACTTGTTCTGCGCCTCGTAGAGCCCGGCGAGCGTATCGAGTGCGTCCGCCACCTCGAGGCTCTGCGGCCCCTTGCGGCCGGCTAACGTCAGGAGGCGCTGCGCTAGCGGCACCGCCTGGGCAAACTTGCCGGCGCCTTTCAGCTGCTCGATCTGGCGCTTGATGTTGGCCGTATTGTTTGCGGCTGCGGCCGCGGCGGCCGCCTTGCGCTTCAAGGCCTTCTGGCGCGCGGCCTCCTCGGCCTCGGTGAAGCTCTGCCAGGGCGGCCAGCGCTCCTCGGCGGCTGCGCTGTTGTGCGTGACAACCGAAAACAGCGCGAGAAACAGAAAAAGGCTCGAAAAAACAATTGTTTGGCGTGCCAACACGTGGAACGTCCCCGATCAAGGCGGCAATTCGAGCGCCGCACTTACTCTCCGGCTATGGCTCCCTTAGGGCGCCGGAGGCCCTTTCGACAACAAGCTTTACTGTCGCTTGGCGACAGTTGGTTGTTCCTAGTGGAGCTTCGGCGACACACGATTGGCCGGCCATGCGTCGGCTTATCCCGTCGGCAGCGGCAAGACAGGCTTGCGGTCGGCGAATTTATCCAATTATCAACGGGCCTTGATGGATGCGAGGGAACCGCGCTCGATGCAAACGGCTGCCGCCGCCCCTAAGGGCCCGACAATCGACGACCTGATCGCCGGCGTGCGCTCGGGCGATCGAGCCATGCTGGCGCGCGCGATCACGCTCGTGGAAAGCACCAAGGGCGAGCATCAGGCGCGCGCGCAGCAGCTCTTGCAGGCGCTGCTCCCGGCGACGGGCGGCGCGCTGCGTCTCGGCATCACGGGGGTGCCCGGTGTCGGCAAGTCCACCAGCATCGACGAACTGGGGATGAACCTCGCCGGGCTCGGCCATAAGGTGGCGGTGCTGGCGGTCGATCCGACATCGAAGCGCACGGGCGGCTCGATCCTCGGCGACAAGACGCGCATGGCAAGGCTTTCGCAGGAGCCGAGGGCCTTCATCCGGCCGTCCCCGACCTCAGGCACGCTCGGCGGCGTGACGCGCAAGACGCGCGAGACGATGGCGCTCTGCGAGGCCGCCGGCTTCGATGTGATCATCGTCGAGACGGTCGGCGTCGGCCAGTCTGAGATCGCCGTTGCGGACATGGTCGATTTCTTCCTGGTGCTGCTGCTGCCGGGCGGGGGCGATGATCTGCAGGGCATCAAGAAGGGCATCATCGAGATCGCCGACATGATCGCCATCAACAAGGCCGATGGCGACAACATCCCACGCGCAGAGCGCGCCGCATCGGAGTATCGCGCGGCGCTGCAAATCCTGACGCCACCGTCGAGCTGGTCGCCTCCGGTGGTGACGATCTCCGGCCGCGAGAACAAAGGCCTCGACAAGCTGTGGGAGAACATTCTCGCACACCGCAAGGCGCTCACTGAGACCGGAGAGTTCGCCGAGCGGCGCCAGCGCCAGGCCGTGGCTTGGATGCGCGACATGCTGAACGACCGCATCATGTCGAGCATCCAGTCGAACCCGAAAGTCGCGGCACGCCTGCCGGCGATCGAGGAAGAGGTGCGTGCGGGCCAACTGTTGCCGACGCTGGCCGTCGACGAAATAATGAGCCTCGCCGGCATTCGCGCGTAACATTGCGAAAGCAGACCCAGGGTGACCAAAACGCGACCGACCATTCTGTTGACGGGCTTCGGGGCCTTTCCAGGCATTCCCGCCAACGCCACGTCGACGCTCGTCCCTGAGCTGGCGTTGAGGGCGCGCGAAGAGTTTCGCGAGCATGACGTCATCGACGAGGTGCTGCCTGTCGAATGGGACCGCACGCCGGAGCTGCTCGATGAAATCCTGGCGCGCACAAATCCGATCGTGGCGCTGCACTTCGGCGTGACGAAACACGCGAGCGGATTTCAGATCGAGCTGGTGGGACGCAACGTCTGCGGTCTACGCGGCGATGCGACAGGCGCGCTGCCGCGGACAGAACGTGTGATCGAGGCTGGCCCGGACACCATCGCGTCGTCGTTCCCCGCCGATCGCATCATTGCGCGGCTGGAGCGGGCGGGTATTGCGTGCGCGACATCAGAGAGTGCCGGCACCTATCTGTGCAACACCGTGTTGTACCGGTCTCTAACGCGCGCGCATGCGCTCGCCGAGAAGCCGATGACGGGTTTCATTCACCTGCCCGCCGCGCTGTCGGTTGCCGATATGCTCGATGAGACGTGCGCGTTGACGTGGGACGACGCGCTCTCCGGAGGCATCGAGATCATCGCCGCCTGCCTCGACAAAGATACTCCCGCTTAACCATCGAAGCGGCGCTTCACCGCCTTTGGCCTTCGGCTTGCTTAGCTATCAGCCTCAGATCTCTCGAGGCTCATGCCATGACCATAAACCGCCGAAACATGCTGGCAGCCGGGGCCGTAGCGGGACTTTCCGCCGGCGCCGTCGCAGGGGCGCGTCCCGTTGCGGCACGCACGCGCGCTTCATCGGCCGTGGACCTCGGCCTGGTGCGCGAAAGCCCGCTCGATCAAGGACCGGCCTTGCAGGCGGCGATAGACGCTGCGGCGACGCGCGGCGAGCCGCTGGTGCTTCCGGCTGGACGCTTTCGGACGGGGCCGCTGCAGCTACGCACCGGCATACGCCTCATAGGGGCGAGCGGCGCCACGACGCTGGAGTATTCGGGCGGCGGCAGCCTCATCACGGCGGAGAATGCTGACAGCATCGTCATCGAAGGCATCGGGTTCGATGGGGCATACCTGCCACTCGATGCAGAAGGACTCGTGCAGTTTCGCAATGTGCGCGATGCACGGCTCAGCGACCTGACGATTACACGCAGCCCTAGCAACGGCATCTCGCTCACGAATACGTCTGGCAGCGTCAGCGATTGCCGGATCTCGAACGTGATGCAGGCGGCGATCCGCAGCATGGATGCGACGGGGCTCGACATCAGCCGCAACGCCGTCGCCGACTGCGGCAACGCGGGGATCCAGGTCTGGCGCTCGGACCTTGGCGAGGATGGCAGCATCGTTTCCGCAAACCGCATCGTGCGCATAAGGGCCGATGGCGGTGGCAGTGGCCAGAACGGAAACGGCGTCAGCGTCTATCGCGCAGGCAGCGTGCTCGTCTCGGGCAACCGCATCACGGACTGCGCCTTCACCGCCGTGCGCGGCAACGCCGCCTCCGACATCCAGATCGTCGGCAATTCCTGCGCGCGGCTCGGCGAGGTGGCGATCTATGCGGAGTTCGGGTTCGAGGGCGCGCTGATCGCCAACAACGTCGTCGACACGGCGGCGACGGGCATCACGGTGACGAACTTCAACGAGGGCGGGCGCCTCGCCGTCGTGCAAGGCAATCTGGTGCGCAACCTGTTCCGGCGCGAGCACGAGCCGATCGACAAGCGCGGACACGGCATCACCGTCGAGGCCGACACGGCGCTGACGGGCAACGTCATCGAGAAAGCGCCGACGGCCGGCATCATAATCGGCTGGGGTCCGTTCATGCGCGAGGTGGTGGCAACAGGCAATCTCGTGCGCGCATCAAAGGTCGGCATTCTCATCTCGTCGGATCCGGGCGCGGGCGCGGCGCTTCTTTCCAACAACATGATCTCTGGCGCGAGCGCGGGGTCCATACGTGCGATGGACGGCAACGGCGATCCGATCGGCGCGGAGCTGGCGCACGGCGAGGGTGCCAACAAGATGCTGGCGATTGCCGGAAACCTTGCGGTTTGAGCAGAGCTGCGTGGCGCGACATGCCGCCGGGACGCAGCGTCCTCGGCGGCACGTCGATAGCGCAGGCTAGAAATTCACACCGATGCCGGCGGTGCCAAGGGAGTAGGACGTCGAATCCATGCTGACGGTCCAGGGGCTGGTCGGAGCATGGCCGGGAAACACAGTCGAGCCGTAGGTCTGCTCGGAAGAGCCGACGTAGAGGTAGCGGTACTCGCCGAAGATGTAAGCGTTGCTGGTGAGAGCGTAGCGGGCGCCAGCTTTGATTTGCGCAGCAAACGTCCAGGCTTCGGAATCTGTGTCGGAATTGAAGTGATTGACGCCCGGCTCGGGCGGATCGACCTGCAGAGAATTCGCGCTGTTGGCGGCGACGCGCGCGGCGCCAATACCAGCACCGATGTAGGGTGTCACACCCCAACGGACGGACGGAAAGCTCACGACCATGTTCGCAAGGAACACGGCGTTGTTGATCTTGAAGCTGTCGTTGAAGTTGTGCTCGCCAAGGCGGTCGTTGGGGTTCGCGACGGTGCCGCTCCGCGTTCCGGACGCGAGATAGAAGCCTTCGAGTTCGAACGCCGGCAGCATCAAAGCGTTGTGCGAGAACTCATAGCCGACCTGACCGCCGATGAAGCCGACCCCGCCGCTGTCGGTGCTTCCTCTTCCATCTATGGCAAGTGGTCCGCCTTGCGCCTCGATGAAGAAAGCGGTGCCGCGCTGCGTGATATCCGTGGAGCTTCCATAGCCGCCACCGCCGAAGACGCCGACGTAAACGCCGCGGGCCAGTGCGTCGGACGGAACATTGAGTGCAACCGGTACGCCGTCAGCCACGGCCGGCAGCGCCATGACGCTCGCGATGATCGTCAGTATAATTTTGAATCTCATATGCGCCCCCGCTGATGCAGGTCATCGAATCAGGCCTGCGGAGCACAAGTTATTGCAGTTCGGTTATTGGCATGGGTCATTGCTGCCACACTAATACGCCGTATTGTGAATATCAGCGTCGTCACTGCGGGGCTGGCGTGGCGCGCACGCGCGCCGACGAATCAAATCTTCAGCGTGCCGAGCGCGTCCTCGAATACGGGCGCTGAGCGCACCTCGCCGACCTCGACTCCATGCCACGTCTTGATGGCACCGACCGGCATCAATCCACGCGCGACAGGATAAAGCCGCTCGACGAGCGCCATCGCGGCGCCGGCAGCGGCGCGCTTGGCACCGTCCTCGATCTTCAAAGCGAAGCCGAGGCCGAGTTGCGGGAAGGCGCCGCAATAGACACCTTCTGCGCCGGTCTTCATGAAGACCTGGCGTGGCAGCTCGCGCATGACGACGGTGTCGGCACGGCTCTTTCCGGCGACCATGTCGGGGTACTGCCAGCAGGCATCGAGAATGCGTTCCACGGCCGCCTTGCGATCGGCCGACATGCCGACGCCCGTAACGAGCTGCGCAAAAGCGCGCGCCATCACCGACAGCGGCATTGCCCAGTTCGGCACCGAGCACCCATCGATGCCGCGCACGTCGGCTCCGAGCGGCAATCCGGTGATGTCTCGCAGCGCCTCGTGGACGCGCTGCTGGACCGGGTGATCGACAGCGCAGTAGCCGCGCGTCGGCTCACCAAGATGCACCGCCGTCGCCAGCATCCCGGCGTGCTTGCCGGAACAGTTGTTGTGAAGCTGCGAGGGTTTCTCGCCAGCGGCAATGAGAGCGTTGGCGGCGGAGCTGCCGAGCGGCATGTGGGCCCCGCAGCCAAGATCGTTGGGGTCGAGACCGGCGCGATCGAGCATCGTCGCCGCGAGGTGCGTGTGGCGCTCCGTGCCTGCGTGCGAACCGCAAGCCAGCGCGATCTCGGCCGGGCCGAAGCCGAAGCGGTCGGCGGCGCCGGATTCAATGAGCGGCAACGCCTGCAGCGCCTTCACCGCAGAGCGCGGATAGACGGGGCTCTCGACATCCCCGAGCGACAGTGCCAGCGCGCCCGACGGCGCGGCGATGGCAACCGCTCCGCGATGCCAGCTTTCGACCAGGGGGCCGCGTGTCACCTCAATGAGAATAGGATTGGTCATGACCCTCGCGTGGCGTCGGCGGCGTGCGTTGCGCGCAGCATCGGCCGTGGTCACGACACGATCAAGCCCGGTGTGGCGATAAAGCGCCCGACTTTGGTGCTGTGTCCGAAGCGGGCCAGAGCGCCCGCGAGGTCTTTCAGGTTGCCGTTACTTCGAGGCGCACGCCCCGAGCTGGCCTTCGCGCTTTTGCGCGCTGGCGCGGGAGGTGTCCGGGCTCACGGTGGCGCACCAGGCGGCGTGGGCGCCCTTGTCGACCGACCACTCGGGGCCAGAGAAGCCGCACTTGAGCTTCAGGTTGCGCTGCTGCTGCTCGAGAGACGTCTTCACGTACCAGTCGCAGTTGGCGGATGCGGGCGCGGCCAAGCCGAGCAGGACCAGAACCGGAATTGCACTACGACGCCAAACGGTCGTCATCTTCGTCACCCTAACGTCCTCAAGCCTCATACTCGCAGAGGCTAGCTCCCTGCCCATGAACCCGCGCTGAATGTGAAGCCGGCGCAGGACCCTGCCGCAACCGCTTCTTACACGGCAATTGCGGCCGCGGCGAGCCATCGCATGGCGCCAGGGCCACACCTGACACCCTGTCACAGGTGGAACAGCGCGATTGCCCCCAACACGCCATTCTCCCTCCACGAGACAGCCATAGCGGCTCAGTAAACGGAGAGTGTGCCATGCACGGACGTATCACCAAGTTCAGCGCCAAGAACGGGTTCGGGGTGATCGAGGCTGACGACGGATCGAGGTACCGCTTTGCGGAAGGCGAGGTCGTCAATCTCAACGGCAGGCTGGTCGGCCACAGCGTCGACTTCGTTCTGAATGCCCGCCGCCCGAAGGACATCATCCTGATGACCGGATCGCCGTGGACCGTCTTCCACGGCACCCGCCACTAACCCCCCGGTATGGAGCAGATCGAAATGGGCACCAGCTTCGACATGTGCGACGTCCCGGCCGCCGACGCGGCGGACCTCGCTTTCGCAATGCAGACGTTCGTCGCCGACGGCAGAGGGCTTCTCCTCCTGAACGGCGCCAGCGACGCCGACCTCGCGACGGCCTGCGAACTCCTCCAGGAGCGCCACCGCACCGATCCGCAGCGCGCACTCGCGGCATTCATGCGCTTCCGGCATCTCGTTTCGGTGTTCGGAACCCGTCGCCTGCAGCAGATGCTGCTCGAAAGCGGGTACGCGCTGATCGCACCGGCGGTCACGGTTGCGGCCAGCCTGCGGCTCAACGGTCGTCGTGGCTTCAATCCGCAGACGTTCCTTGCTGCGCTGACGGCCGCCAGCGCGTGCCAGGTGGCGCGCACCGAGGTTCGTCGCGACGCGACGGTTCGCGAGACCCTGATGCGCCTCGCCGCCTGACCCTAGGCGGCTCCGGTCGGTTGCTGCGCGGGTACCCGCCGCAGGATGAACAGCGACGCGTACGCTGCCACGGCCGGCATGAGACCGCCCATCAGCAGATTTCCTGCAATGATGCCAATCGTCGGCGGCTGAGGCGATTCAGAGACCGTCATCGCTATGGTGATGAGGACCATTGCGATGAGGCCATCGAGGATCAACAGCCACAGCGCCTTATCGGCCGCGCCTGGGCGAACCCAGATCAAGACCATCGCCAGCACGCCGAGCAGCACCATGAGGAAGGCCACGAATATCAGGCTGTAGCCCCACGTCAGGACCGGAGATTGCGGGTTGTCGGTCATGGTGAGCATGAAGCCCATGAGCAGCGTTCCCGCCGACGTGATGGTGGCGACGAGAGCGAGCAGGAAAGCCAGAAACTTCATATCCGATCCTCAATGATCCCGACGGCAATATCGCACTCGCGCCTATGCTAACAGAGCCGCACCGCCCGCAGCCAGTGCCCGCGACACCGAGTTTCACCGGGTGTTCTAAGCAGCAGCGGTCTATTGTGGCAGGGTCGACCGGGAACAGACATGCATCCGCCGCGACCAGCGTCCGAACCGTTCACAACCGGTATCTTCGCCGGGCTCGACGCCGACGAGCGCGCGGCCCTCATGGCGGAGCTCGAGACGCGCAGCCTGAAGCGTGGCGATGTGTTGGTCCGCCAGGGCGATGCGGCCGACGCCCTCTATTTCGTCATTTCGGGCCGCTTCGCGGTCACTCTGGAGGGGCGCAGTGACGCTGTCACCGAGATCGGTCCGGACCAGCCCATCGGCGAGATCGCTTTCCTGACGGGTGGCACGCGCACGGCAACGGTCTCGGCGATGCGAGACAGCTTGGTGCTGCGACTCGGCCGCGCGGAGTTCGATCGCATCGCTGCACGCTGCCCCGGCATCTGGAGAACGCTGACGGCGGCACTGTCGCAACGGCTTGCCGCGACGACAGCGCCGGCAACGGTGATCGCCGATCCGCGTCCGCGGACGATCGCGGTCATCCGCGCGGGCTCGGCGCACATTCCGCAGACGTTCATCGACACGCTCGCGGCGGTGTTCTCGGGCTCGACGAATACGCTGGTCGTCGACGCTGAGCGCGCTGCCTCGCTGCTGCCTGCCGGATCGGGGCTGGAGGGACCGGAGGCGACGCAAGTCCTCAACAAGCTCGAGAGTGCGCACGACTATCTGATCTTCCTTGCCGACCCGACGCTCACCGAGTGGTCCCAGAAGGCGATCCGTCATGCAGATGTCGTGCTCGCGGTGGCGGTCGAGGGCGGCGATGCGGCGCCCAATGCGCTGGAAGAGTTGGCGTCGGCATTCGTGGCGCCCGAGGCGCATCGGCTGGTGATGCTGCATGAGCGGCGGGCGCCGATCACGGGAACCGCGCGCTGGCTGAGGCGTCGAAAGGTCGGGATGCACCATCACGTGGCGCTCGACGACGATAGCACCGTGGCACGGCTGTTCCGCTTCATCCACGGCAGCGCGGTCGGGTTCATCGCGTGCGGCGGCGGCGCCCTGTGCGCGGCACACGTCGGCCTCTACAAAGCGCTGATCGAAAGCGGGTTCGAGTTCGATGCGTTCGGCGGGACTTCGGCCGGAGCGGCCATGACGGGCGCATTCGCCATGGGCAAGCACCCCGACGATATCGACCGCGGCACGCACGATATCTTCGTCACCAATCGCGCCATGCAGCGCTACACGTGGCCCCGCTACTCGCTGCTCGATCACCGCCACTACGATGCGCAGCTGCAGCGCTATTTCGCGGGCACGAACATCGAGGATCTGTGGATCCCCTATTTCGCGGTGTCGACCAACCTATCGAGCTACAAACTGCACCGGCACGACAGGGGCGATCTCTTCGAGGCGATCCGCGCGTCGGGCTCGATCCCGGTGCTGCTGCCGCCGGTCTATACGGCAGATGGGGAGATGCTGGTCGACGGGTGCCTGCTCGACAACGTGCCGGTGCGGGTCATGCACGAGATCAAGAGCGGTCCGAACGTCGTCGTCAGTTTTCACATTCCGGAGCTGGAGCGGTTCTCGGTCGATTACAGCTCGCTGCCGTCTCGCGCGGAGCTGATCCGCATGACCATCAACCCGATGGCGCGCGGCAAGCTGCCAGAGGCGCCAGGGCTGACGACGGTGCTGATGCGCTCGCTCATGTCGAACCGGCACGACTTCCACCGGCACTTGCGGCCGGGCGACACGCTTCTCGTGCCGCCCATCCCGGCGGACATGGGCATTCTCGACTGGCACCGACATTCGGAGCTGGTGCGCAATGCCTACTGGTGGACGCTGGAGGAAGTGCAGCGGATGAAGCGTGCGCATCATCCGCTTGCGGTCGTGATGGAGGAAGCCGCGCGGCGCTCGCAATCGGCCTAGCGCGGCTTGGCTCCTGCCGTCAGGACGAGCAGCGCTGCAAATTGTTCGGTGCGCGCGTCCAGACGAACGTCTGGCTGAGGAACTTGACGCCCGCGTACCCGACGACCTTCATCTTGTCGCCCTGCGGAACCAGCTCCACGTCGAACTTGGCATCCTTGTCCGGATCGTAGATCCAGCCTTCGTCGAAGGTGCCGTCGCCCATCGGCTTCACATTGCCGAGGATCTGGATGCCGCAACCCTTCGCGTACTTCGGGTCCTGCACCCATACGACCTTGCCGCAGAGCGCCCCGTTGCAATCGGTGATCTCAACCGCACCACGGCCGGTGTGGTCGTACCAGATGCCCAGCGGCCCCTCCGTCGCCAATGCACTCGTGCCCATGGCCACTGCAGCGGCGGCGAGGCACGCCTTCACAAAGCTTCCCATCTGTATTCCACCCTCGTGATCGGACCGCCCGCGGGGAGCGGCGAATCAGACTGTATTCGTTGAAACTCGCGCAAATCATGTCAGATGCGCGATAGGCGGCAGTTACGCGCGCAACATCTCAGAACGACGATAAGTTCACCGCCCCTCCCGCACAATCGCTAGCACGCATGGCAGCTGTGACTTTTAGCGCCGCGTTATGCTGCAGAGCGGCAAATCGCGCAGGACGAGCCGGCTAAGAGAAGTCGGGTTTCGAGCCACGAAGGCGTTTGACGTTGCTGCGCCGCACCTTTGCCTCGTGCCGGCGCTCCTTGGAGGCGCGTGTGGGCTTGGTCTTGATTCGCCGCTTCGGCTCGACCGTGGCGTCGCGGATGAGGTCCAGCAGCCGAGCGCGCGCATCCTCGCGGTTACGCTCCTGCGTGCGGTGGCGCTCGGCGCGGATGACCAGCACGCCCTCGTCGGTGAGGCGCCGGCCGGCAAGGCGCGACAAGCGGACGCGCACATCACCGGGCAGCGAAGCCGAGCCGCGCACGTCGAAGCGCAGCTCCACTGCGGTCGACACTTTATTGACGTTCTGTCCGCCGGGACCGGACGAACGCACAAAGCGCTCCTCGATCTCCGTCTCGTCGATCTCGATGCGGTCGGTGACGGCAATCTTGGCCATGTCAGCGCTCTCGGCCGGCGCGGAACGGTCCGCGCTGGCGTCCTTTGAAGTCGCGGATGATCTCGCGTGCCGCGTTGTGTCCGGGCGCGCCGGTGACGCCGCCGCCGGGATGCGCGCCCGAGCCGCACAAGTATAGCCCGCCGAGCGGCAGACGGTAGTTCGCATAGCCGAGCCGCGGGCGGGTGGAAAAGAGCTGATCGAGCGACAGCGCGCCGTGGAAGATGTCGCCGTCGACGAGACCGAAGCGCTGCTCCAAATCAAGTGGCGAGAGGACTTGGCGGGCGATCACCGCGCTTTTGAAGTTGGGGGCGTGGCGGGTCACGGTGTCGATCACGAGGTCGGCGAACGCTTCCTTCTCGCGTGGGTCGGACCAGCTTCGGCCGGATGGCAGATGCGGGGCCACGTGCTGCACGAAAAGGCTCGCGACGTGCTGACCGGGCGGGGCGAGACTGTCATCGAGCGTCGAGGGAATGAGCATTTCGACGACCGGCGCTTCAGACCACCCGCCGAGCTTTGCATCGAGGAAGGCGCGTTCCAGATACTCGAGCGTCGGACCGATGACGATGCCGGCGCCGTGGTGATCCTGCGCGTTCGTCCCCGGCCGGCAGGCGAAGTCCGGTAGCTCGCTCAGCGCGACATTCATGCGGAACGTGCCGGAGCCGGTTTTCATTCCAGTGAAGAGGGCGCGCGTCGCATCGGACGTGGATGTCGTGGGAATGAGATCGCGGAAAAGGAGCTTTGGCGGCACGTTCGCGGCGAGCGCACGTGCGTACAGCCGTTCGCCGTTCTCAAGTTCGACGCCGATGGCCGTGGTGCCGTTCGTCAAAACCTGTGCGACTTTGGCGCCGGTGCGAATGTGGACGCCGCGGGCTTCGGCAGTGGCGCGCATGGCCTGCGTGATGGCGCCCATGCCGCCGATAGCGTGCCCCCAGGCGCCGCGCTTGCCGTTCACTTCGCCGAAGCAGTGGTGCAGGAGCACGTAGGCGGTGCCGGGCGTCGACGGCGCCGCGTAGTTGCCGACGATGCCGTCGAACGCGAAGGCGGCCTTGACGACATCACTTTCGAACCAGCCGTCGAGGAAGTCTGCGGCGCTGCGGGTGAAGAGATCGACGAGGACACGCTTATCGGCAAGGCCGAGATCATAGAGGCGCTTGCCGACGCGCAGTCCGCCGATCACTTCGAGGATGCCGCTTCCGGCGTTTGGGGGTGTCGTCAGAACGAGGTCGCGGAGGACGTTGGCGGCACGCTCGAGGGTGGCGTCGTAATCCGGCAGGCGCTCTGCGTCGCGTACCGAAAACTGCGCGACCGCAGCCTGACGATCGGCGAGGCCGCCACGCATCAGCAGGTAGCGCTGATCGTCCACCGGCCAGAAGTTCGCGGCCGGCCGATGCACGATCTTGAGGCCGTGCTTTGCCAGCTCCAGGTCGGCGATTACCTGAGGATTGAGGAGGCTCACCGTGTAGGAGGCGACCGAATTGCGGAAACCAGGGTGGAACTCCTCGGTGACGGCGGCGCCGCCGACGACCGCGTTCTTTTCCAGCACGACGACGCTGAGGCCGGCCGCGGCCAGATAGGCGGCACAAGTGAGGCCGTTATGGCCCGCGCCGATGATAAGTACGTCGATGGGGTCGTTGGCGCCGGCCCTGGTCATTTTTTATGCTCGCTAGTCCTCGATTTGACATAGCGCATAGCGACAGTGGCCCTGATGTTCCAGAGTGAACGGTGTATTACCCGCCGTTAAGGGTCTCCGCCGGGAACTATCAGGTGGTCAAACGTCTTAGCGCCTCGTTCAGGATCGCACTCCTAGCTTCGTCGAGTCAGATCCGCACGGAGTTCCCGAATGCCGCCCATGCCGACCGCCACGAAGGCCATCGCCCGCGCAGCCCGCATCCGCAGCAATGACGATGCCGCCTATCAGCTCGCCGGTATGCTTGTGGTGTCGCTGTTCCCGGCGCTGTTCTGGACGCTGTGTCTGGCCGGCATCGGCTCGGCCGTCGGGCATACCCCAAGCGCCGCCGCCCTCATGACCTTCGGAACGGCTGTTGCTGCGTTCTGCGCCACAGTGTTTCAGGTGCTGACCAGCAGGGCCTAACCCGCGAACGGCGACCTAACTGACGCCGCCCCAGCCGCAGCGCATTTTCTCGCAGACGCGCCCGCCGCCGCACGAAACCCGCACGAACTTGCACACCTTGCAGCTATAGCTGGAGAGGCAGCCCCGATAGGAGCCGCCCTTGCGGAAGTTGCATGTGCGGATGGTCTGGCAGTCGCGTTGCGGGTTGAGAAGGCCGCCTGGACCCTCCTGAGCGCTGGCGAACGTCGGCGCCACAGCCAAGGCCGCGGCCAGGATCATCGCGGATAAGCCAAAGCGCTGCATTGTCATCGCCCCGCTGCATCTCAACCCGAATGCAGTGTGCGGGAGCGCCTGGAATCTCGCAACCGAATGGCCGGTTCTCGGTGCCTGAGCTGCGCACCGGTGTGCCGTTGTGGCCACGGATTTCGCGGGAACCATTGAGCGGCGGGCGAAAAAATCCGCCCACCGCCTTTAGGCCTTGTGGATTTACTCGGCGGCTTTGCGCGAGGGTTGTACGTAGGCCATGTAGTCGTTCAGCAGATTCTCGCTGATCTGACCCGGCTTGAACTTGAGCTCGCCGATCTCGGAAACGGGTGTCACCTCGGCCGCCGTTCCGGTGACGAAGACTTCCGAGAAGTCCTTCAGCTCCTCCGGCATGATCGCGCGCTCGATGACCTGATAGCCGCGCTTCTTCGCAAGCTCGATCACCGTGCGGCGCGTGATGCCGTCGAGGAAGCAGTCGGGATCGGGCGTGTGGATGACGCCATCCTTGATCAGGAAAATGTTGGCCCCGGTGCACTCGGCGACACGGCCGCGCCAGTCAAGCATCAGCGCATCGGCGTAACCGGCCTTCTCGGCGCGGTGCTTCTCGACCGTGCAGATCATGTAGAGGCCCGCGGCCTTGCTCTTGGAGGGCGCGGTTGCCGGGTCAGGACGACGATACTTCGCCATCGTCAGCCGGATGCCCTTCAGGCGCTGCTCGAGCGGGAAGTACGAGCCCCACTCCCATGCTGCAACCGCGAGATGGATCTTCGTCGCCTGGGCGGAAACACCGATCTGCTCGGAACCGCGGTAGGCGATGGGGCGGATGTAGCAGTCGGAGAGCTTGTTGGCAGCGACCACGTCGCGGCAAACCTGATCGATCTCGGCGACGGAATAGGGGACTTCGAAGTCCAGCATCTCGGCGCTGTCCTTCAGCCGCTGGGAGTGCTCGGAGAGCTTGAAGATCGCTCCGCCATAGGCGCGGATGCCTTCAAACACGGCGCTTCCGTAATGCAGCGCGTGCGTCAGCACATGGATGTTCGCCTCGCGCCAAGGGACCATCTTGCCGTCGAGCCAGATGAGACCGTCGCGATCGTGAAATGGGGTTGGCCCGGACATGCGTATTCTCTCCGTAGACTTTCGCGCCAAGATCGCTAGTTACACTGGCCCAATGACGAGACAGCTCGTGGGACGTCGCTGCCGGTGATCCGGCTCCCCCAGCCTGCGCTTGGCGGTCATTTTTGCCCGCGCGAAGGCGCAGTTACATTGCGCAAAATGACTTGCCATGACTAACAATCGAGGCCAAATAAGTCAACATGACTGACATAACCTCCGACAGCGTTGCGGCCCGCCGCTTGTCACGCGCCGGCGGCACACCCGCCGCCCCCAGCGGGGGCACGCGCGAGCCTCTGGAGGGCGTCTCCCAGAACGACCTCATTGCGCTCGCGGAGCTGCTGTTCTTCGCCTATCGGGACTTTACCGGGGGGCCGGACGCGGCGCTGGAGGAATATGGGTTCGGGCGCGCGCACCACCGCGTGCTGCATTTCGTCTATCGCAACCCCGGCCTCAGGGTCGCCGATCTCCTCGACATCCTCAAAATCACCAAGCAGAGCCTGGCGCGCGTCCTAAAGCAGCTCATCGATAAAGGTTTCATTATGCAGCGGGCCGGCAATGACGACCGGCGCGAAAGGCGGCTCTTCGTGACGGCAAAGGGCAGTCGACTGACAGAAAAGCTCTCGGCGCTGCAGACACAGAACATCGAGGCCGCACTTGCAACGCTGGGGGCAGGCGCCGATGATTTTGCTCGCCGCTTCCTTTTTGCCATGATTACCGAGTCGGATCGCCCGCGCGTGGAGGCGCTGGTAAAGCTTGCCTCAGGGACGCGTCCTTGAGGCGCGGGCACTGCATTGACGAGGGGCGAACATGAGAACGGCCAAGGTTGCGACAGCGCCGCTTCCTGATAACGCACCGCACGTCCTGATCGTCGATGACGACCAGAAGATTCGCGATCTGCTTGGGCGCTATCTCGCCGAGCAGGGCTTCCGCGTGACAACAGCACAGGATGCAGCGACGGCACGCGCGGGGATGCGCGGGCTGGAATTCGATGCGGTGCTACTCGACGTGATGATGCCGGGCGAGAGCGGCCTTGACCTGGCGCGCGAACTGAAAGCCACGCGTCCGGTGCCGATCTGCATGCTGACGGCACGCTCCGACCCCGAGCATCGCATCGAGGGCCTGGAAGCCGGGGTCGACGATTATCTGCCGAAGCCCTTCGAGCCGCGCGAACTGTTGCTGCGCCTGAGGAACATCCTGCGCCGCGCCGCCGGCGGGGGTGGTCCGAGCGAGGAAGTGCGCATGGGGAACTACACGTTCCACGTGGCGCGCGGCGAACTCAAGCACAACGAAGAGACTGTGAAGCTCACCGAGCGCGAGCGCGATCTATTGCGCATGTTCGCCCAGCGCATCGGCATGCCCATCCCGCGGCATGAGCTGGCGCCGGAGGATTCCACGGGCAGCGACCGCGCCATCGACGTGCAAATCAACCGTCTCCGGCGTAAGATCGAGACTGACCCGTCCAATCCCGTGTACCTCCAGACAGTGCGCGGCAAAGGGTATATCCTTTATTCCGATTGATCCCGCGCGACCTGAGGTCGGTTGATGCTCGCCAGAGACGACGAGCCTGAGCGCCGTTCGTTTCTGCCCTGGCCTCGCCTGCGGCAGACGCTCGGGCGTGTCCGCTTGCCGAAGCTCCCGCGGCTGCGCCTGAGACGGCTGCGGACACCGGAAGTCCTCAAGACGACGTGGGGAAAACTTCCGCCAGCGCCGACGTGGCTGGTGTCGTTCGGAAGTTGGTTCGCACGCACCCACGAGCGCAACATGGCGTTGATCGGTGGGTGGCTGTCGGACTTCCTGCCGAAGGGTCTCTATGCGCGCGCGCTCATCATCATCATCGCGCCTATCGTGGTGCTCGAGGGCGTCATCGCTTTCGTGTTCATGGAACGGCACTGGCAGGCCGTCACGCGGCGTCTGTCTGAGGCGACGGCGCGTGACATCGCAGCGCTGATCGACATCTACGAGGAGTATCCAAAGCGCGACGAATACAGCCAGCTGATCGAGATGGCGCGCGACCGCCTCAGCCTGTCGATGCAGGTGCTGCCACCAGGGGATCTGCCGGCGCCACGTCCGAAGCCGTTCTTCGCCCTGCTCGACCGAGCGCTCTCGGACGAGGTCCGCAAACAGATTCAAAAGCCGTTCTGGATCGATACCGTCGGCCAGTCGCGGCACGTCGAGATCCGCGTGAAGCTAGAGAATGCGATCCTGCGTTTCGTCGCGACGCGGTCGCAGACCTACGCATCCAACTCGCACATCTTCCTTTTGTGGATGATCGGCTCGTCGGTCATCCTGCTCACGGTCGCCATTCTCTTCCTGCGCAACCAGATCCGTCCCATCCTGCGACTGGCGGAAGCTGCCGACGCGTTCGGCAAGGGGCGCCGTGTTCCTGACGATTTTCGCCCGCGCGGCGCACGCGAGGTTCGGCAGGCGGCCGTCGCCTTCCTCGAAATGCGCGACCGCATCACCACGCATGTCGAACAGCGCACGACGATGCTGGCCGGCGTCAGCCACGATCTGCGCACCATCCTCACACGCTTCAAGCTGGAGCTGGCGCTGCTCGGCGATTCACCCGAGGCGCTGTCGTTGCAGGCCGACGTGCGCGAGATGCAGGACATGCTCGAGGATTACCTTGCCTTCGCGAAAGGCGACGGGGGCGAGGAAAGTGCGCCAACCAATCTCAACGAGCTGCTGCAGGACATCTACGAGGAGGCGCAGTATTACGGCACGCCGATCGAGCTGAAGCTGCGTAAGCGCAAGCACGACATCGTGTTGCCGCTGAAGCGTCAGGCGTTCAAGCGCGCCATCACCAATCTCGTCTCGAACGCGGCTCGGTTCGGCGAGCACATCATCATTCGCGGCGCGGTCGAGGGGCAGTGGGTGCGCATCGAAGTCGATGACGACGGGCCCGGCATTCCGGCTGACGAGCGCGCCAACGTGTTCCGACCATTCTATCGCCTCGACCACGCTCGCAATCAGGACGAGGGGAACACCGGCCTCGGCCTTGCCATCGCGCGCGACATCGCCAAGAGCCACGGCGGCGACATCACGCTGGGCGAGAGCTCGATGGGCGGGCTGCGTGCCGTTATCTCGGTGCCGCTGTAGGCAGCCGGTTCGCGCGGCGCAGCCGGGCTTTCGCGTCGCAGAACCTCTGCCACACGGCGCGCACCAGGCGGTTTTGTCTCATGACGCTGGAGAGGCTCACGGCGACACGCACCTCGCGGCGCGCCAGCTGATGCCTCATATCGTCGACGTCCCGCAATTCACGCAGCAGCTCGATCCCCTCAAAGCGCGGCAACGCGTCCTGCGCGATCGAAATGCGCGCGACGCCTTCCCAATCGTCGTAGTTGGTCAGCATCGAGTTGCGGCGGCGGCGGTACAGGCTGTCAATCTTCGGGATGATGGCGATGCGTTCGCCGCGACCGAGAACTTTCAAATAGAAGCCCCAGTCCTCGTATTTGGCGCGCGAGGTCGCGTCCCAGCCGCCCAGGCGACGAGCGACGTCGACGCGCACGCCGGAGTTCGCGTGGGCAAGCAGGTTCTGTTTGTGGCCGGCGATGAAGCCAGCTCCTACGGGGCGGAAGTCGTAGCTGTTCTCAAATAATGCGCGCTGGAACGGCAAATCCTCCTGGAACGCGTGAAGGTATCCCGCGGCCACTGCAATGCCGGGGTCGCGCGCAAATGCGCGGGTGATATTTGAAATGAACTCCCTTAGCGGCACGTCGTCGGAATCGAGATTGATGAGGATTTCGGTGGTGCAAGCTTCGAGCGCCGTGTTGCGCGCAGCGGCCAATCCCTTGTTCGCCTCATGCCGGATGATTCGGAATGGCACGACGAGCTGGCCGGCGATGCGGCGGATCTGCGCGGCGTGGAATTCGTCTGAGCCGTCGTCGACAATGATGACCTCGGTCGGCAGCTCGATCTGCTGATTGATGCCGAAGATTAGTTCCTCGAAATATTTGGGTTCGGTGTTGAAGAAGGGGATCATGACCGTGGCGGTCGGGCGATGCGTCGCTGCGCGGGCCGACACCGACCATCCGCGATAAGCGCCATAGCTACGGTCGGCATCGCCGTAGGACTGGATAAGCGATGCGTGGATGTCCTCACGTTCTGCCGGCGTGCGGTCAAAGTGGCGAAGGACGGCGCGGCGGAAGTCGTCCACGGTCACGTCGAACAAACAAGCATCCCAATCTGCGGTCGGGAATATCTCCGGAATGCCGCCAGCGCGTGCAGCCAGGATCTCGCCGCCGTTCAGCACCACATCGTAAATCGCGAGAGGAAAGTTGTCGGCCCGGTAAGGCGCGGTGGATAGCGCCCGGCCGGCGTTCTCGCGCACGAAGCGGCGCACGTCTTCATGCTGAAAGCTCCCATGCTGAATCAGCTCGAAGTGTGTCCCAATGTGCTTCGCTGCTGCAGGATCAGCGCCTGGAGAGATCAGCACAACGCGCCGAACCCCGTTACGCTTGAGTTCCTCTATGAACTGCGCGTCGAATGCACTGATGAAGAGGTCATAGCCCTTCATCACCGAAGCTTTCCCAAAAAACACCAGCGTGTCGATGCTCGTCCGCGCAGCGGTAGCCGCAGGCACTTCGGGATAGGAGGACCTCTGGACCCCACATGTGCCCAGATACTGGTGGCCCATACGGTCATAGAATGCGCGCAGGTAGTTCGTCGAGAAAACGACTATGTCCGATAGCTCAACACTCAGGCGTTCTCGAACCGAGCCGAACGGCACTCGCGGACGAAGCCACTTGCGCAGGCCATTTTCCAGGTAGTGCTGGTTTCCATGGCAATGGGTGACGGTCTTGAATGTATCCGGCAGCAGGCCAACGCGCTTTGCTGCACAGATCCGTAGCCCTATTCCACCGTGCTCCTGAAACTCCACGCTTTCGATCCCGGGCAGCAGAAAGAGAAGCCGGCTCGTTACCTCCAGGATGCGATCGTCCCGAGGTAGGTTCTTTGCTTCGGCATCGGTCGAGAAGGCATCCAAGTCGACGACCCGGTCGGGCAACGCCGCGCCCTCAGCTTCGCAGTGGAGCACGAGCCCGTATTCATCGCGCGCGAGCTGTGTCGCGACGTAGGTACCGATGCCGCCCGCTCGCCCCACGCCGCTCAACTCGGTCGTGAGGAGAAGCTGCTTCGTCGCCGTCCCGGTTGAAATGCCAAGTTGCGCCAATTGCCGTTCGTAGCGATCCGCATCGTAGGCGGCGACGACCACACTCGTGCAGTCGTCGGTGCCCGGCTCGCGCGCGCGTCCAAACCGCTCGATGACCAACCCGCTCGAGACGAGCAAGTCGCAAATCCCTTCGAGCGTCCATTCCCGCACGTGCGATTCATCGCGAGGCAGCTCTCCTGCTTTAGACGCGCCCACCTGGGAAGCCGGGGTCGACAGGACGAGGCGACTGTCGGGGTGCATCGCCAGCAGCGAACGGATCGCCGAAAGTGCCGGCAGAGGATTGGACAGCTGCGCGATGATGTTGGCGAGCACGATGACGGTGGGGCGCGCGTCGCGCAGGTGGGCCACCAGATCGACCGTTGCCTGCCAGTCGTCGAGATTGCACGGCGTTACATCGCCTGCAACTTCATGCGCCGACGATGCATGAGTAGCCTCGACGGCAATGACGTCCGCGCCGTTCTCACGCAGCTCCTGCAGCGCTTCGCTGCAGGCTGAGCCGATGGCGATGATCCTGCAGTCGGCGAGATTAGAAGCAAGCCGGCGCGCCTCCCCGTGCACGGCGCGATCCGCGGATGTCGACCGGGATTTGGTGGGCAAATGCGGGACGCTTCGCCTCGCTCCGACAGCCCCGAAATTGGAGCTGTCCGACAGGCACTCGAGTCTGAAAACCCTCTCGCGACTTCCACCGCTCTCCCATGCAATCGCGGGAGGTGCATCGACGGGATGCACTGCAATGGACTGCGCTCGCTCGGAAAGGTTGTATCTCTCCTGCAAATACGCCCCCGGATTGCATATCCTGGTGGTGTATCACAACCTTCAGTTGCGCATCAGCTCTCGGTACGAATAGGTACCTGTCGTTTGCTAGCTTACGAAAGAGCGCCGGGCGGGATCGATGCCGCGTCGGTACCGGGGTCGGGCTCGGACGGTTTCGCGGTCGAATGGTTTCGCGCGGCGTCGCGGCAGGAGCGCGCAAAGCCGCAGAACTTTCCGACGACGCCATCGATCTGCTGCAGCGTCTGCTCGCCACGACGCAGGCGCCGATCGAGCGCCGCCATGGTCTTGGCCAGCCCGGGATCATCGTCGAAGAGCCAAGTCCGATACACAGAAGCATAGAGAGCGCCGAGGCCCGCCGAACGCAGCTTGCCCTCCACACCGTCGGCGCTAATGCCGGCAGCCCGCAGCATCCAAGGCTGGGAGCCGGCAACGGCCAGCGCGACTTGCGGCTCGATGGGCCAAGATGCTGCGATCGACTTCAGCGCGGGCTTGTAGGCAGCGAGCACGTCGAAGCGGCTCATGATCACTTCGAAGAGCGCGTCGCGCGGCGGCTGGCCGCCGGCGCGCTGCGGGGCGCGCGTCAGGACCGCGTCATCGACCATGCGGACGAACGCCGCGACGAGGTCGCCCTTGCTCCCGATCTCGTTTCGGACGTCGACCAGACTGACGCCCGCGGCATCGGCAATCTCGGCGACGGTCACTTTGTGCCAGGGCCGTTCGGCTGCGAGGCGCATGGCGGCGGCGACGAGACGTCCCTTGATGGTCAACTGATCCAGCATGGCGAACTCCCTTTGGCGACGGTTGTCAGGTAAGTGCTGGGCCCACAAAACGGAAGCGGTGCGGTCGAATACATATCCCTGACAGGCGTCCGCCCCCTCGCGGCGTGCAAAATCGGGCGCCGCCAATAGGTTCTGACTGGGAATAACGCGCCGAAAAATCAGGAATAACTCCCAATCACACACGATCTCGTGATGCGGCGAGATGCGCCTTGTCACAAGTGTAACAGTATATCATAACTGGGCTTACGGATGTGACGCGGAACGGCGCCTCACGCGCAACCGGCGAGAAGCCTCCTCCTCCTTGGCTTTGAGTCGTTGGTGCCACCGCCCACCGAATTGCCTGGGCCCGCCGGGGCTAACGCCCGCTCAGGCAACAGCAAGCGACGCGGCCGCGACGGCTTGGAGCTTTCCGCTCACTTGGCCAGTTCGCGGCCGCGCTTCGTTGCAGCGTCCACCGCAGCCGTCATCAGCTTCTGCAAGCCATTATCGCCACCGAGAACCGCAAGCGCCGCAGCCGTCGTGCCGTTCGGCGACGTCACGTTGTGCCGCAGCTCGGCCGCCGAAAGCGCGGACGATTCCAGCAATGCCGCCGATCCGATGATCGTGGCGCGGGCGAGTTGGGACGCGAGTTCGGGCGACAGGCCGGCTGCCCGTCCCGCCTCGGCGAGACACTCGGTGAGATAGAACACGTAGGCCGGACCCGAGCCCGAAACGGCGGTCACTGGGTCGAGCAGCTTTTCATCGTCGACCCACACCACCTCGCCGACGGCGGACAGCAGATCATCGGCCAGCGCGCGCTGGACAGGCGTGACGGCAGCATTCGGGACGGCGACGGTGATGCCGCGCTGGATCGATGCGGGCGTGTTGGGCATTGCCCGCACCACGGCGGTGCGCGGAAAATACCTTTCAAAGGTCGCAATGGGCCGTCCGGCGGCGATCGACACGACAAGTGTCTGCGGGCCCGCAAGCTTGGCGAGCCCGGGCAGCACTTCGTCAATGATCTGAGGCTTCACCGCTACGAGGATCACAGCCGGCGGCTGCGTCAGGGCGTCGATGCGCGGCACGACGTCGATGACGTGATCGGCGAGAAAGTCGGCGACGGCGGGCGCCGGGGAAGGCTCCTGCACGATCACCTGCCGTGCATCGAGACCTCGGGCGAGCAATCCTTCCAGGATCGCTCCACCCATCTTGCCTGCTCCGGCCAGGAGCAGTGGACCTTGCAGTGAAAAGCTCATGTATGCGCCCGCAGCGTGGGGGCGCGTTGGCGCCCGTTCAGGCCTGACCCTCAGTCTCGAACATGGTCGAGACGAGCGCCTCGCGGCTCTGCTTACCCGCCCAGACGACGAACTGGAAGGCCTGATAGTAGCGCTCGCAGCCCTCGAGCGCGGCCTGCAGCATGGCCTCGCACTGACGAGAGGTGGCGACCGAACCATTCAGCAGCAGGGCATGGCGGAACATGACCAGACCTTCGGTGGTCCAAAGGTCGAAATGGCCGAGCCACAACTGCTCGTTGATCTGAGCCACGAGCTTGTACATCTCGTTGAGGCGGTTCTCCGGGACGCGGAAGTCGAACGCGCATGCGAGGTGCAGGGCTTCGAGATCGTCGCGCCAGTTGAGAGACACGTGGTAGTCGGTCCAGGTGCCGGCGATGACAAGAGTCAGCTCGTCGTCATTCGTCCGGTCGCAACTCCAGTCGTGTGCCGCGGCCAATCTCTCGATGAGATCAATGGGGTTCGTCACCCGGCCGTAGCCGACGTGTTCAGCCGACATGCTTCGAGGATCCCTCTATAGTATCGCGTTCGTTTTTTCGTAGTTGATACAAAGCTACGCGACACCACAGGGCGACACTCAATCAACTGGCGCGACGAAAACAGAGGCAGGTCCGAGTCGCAAGTTCGCCCCGGCATTGTCCACGGTCAAAGTGCCTGTCCACAGGCGCTTTTTTGGCTCAGACGGTGCGCCCTTGCGCTAGCTGCGCTTCGAGCGTCGCGATCCGTGCTTCGAGCGTCTCGTTCTGCTCGCGCGCTTTCTCCGCCATCGCCTTGACGGCCTCGAACTCCTCGCGGCGCACCACGTCCATTTCACTCAGGAAGCGCTCGCCTTGAGACTTGAAGAGCTGCTCGGCCTCCTTCCTGAGGCCATCGGCCGCGCCAGCGGCGTCTGTCATCAGCTTGGCAAACTCATCGAGGAAGCGATTGGTCGTCTGGGTCATGGGCCTCTCCTGCGCTCATGCTCGGCGCACATTCCGACTATGGGCAACCGGGGTAGTCCGTTCAAGCTTGGCGTCCGCCGAATTCGCGCTCCGGACAGGCGGGAGCCTTGACAGAGCGTCGCGGCGCCGAAATCGTGCGGCGCCTCGTGCACGAGGAAACATCAAGCCCATAGGAGCGGCCACGCTGGCCCGATCTGATCCATGAACCTGCTGACCAGCCTGTGGGCGATCCCATTCCCGAACATCGATCCGGTTGCCCTGCATCTGGGGCCGGTGGCGATCAAATGGTACGGCCTCGCATACCTGGCGGGACTGCTGCTCGGCTGGCTCTATATTCGTCGCCTGCTGACGACACCCGAGCTTTGGGCCAACGACACGCCGCCGTTCACAGCCGCGAAAGTCGACGACCTGCTGCTCTACATCACCGCCGGCGTGGTGCTAGGCGGACGGCTCGGTTTCGTCATCTTCTATGAGCCGAGCTACTACCTCGCCAATCCGCAGGACATCATCGCCGTGTGGAAAGGCGGGATGGCGTTCCACGGCGCGCTCGTCGGCTGCGCCATCGCCATCTGGGCGTTCGCCTACCGCAACAACGTGAGCCCATGGAGCACGGGCGATCTCGTCACCGCGGCCGTGCCGATCGGGCTTTTCTTCGGGCGCATCGCGAACTTCATCAACGGTGAGCTGTTCGGGCGCCCGACGACGATGCCCTGGGGCATGGTGTTTCCGGAAGCCGCCATCCACTACCCGAGCGTCGAGCCGACCCCGCGCCATCCGAGCCAGCTCTACGAGGCGGCGCTGGAGGGCCTAGCCCTGTTCCTCATACTGCGGGTGATGACGCATCACTTCGGCGCGCTGAAGCGTCCGGGGTTGGTGAGCGGCATGTTCCTCATCGGCTACGCGCTGGCGCGCTCGACATCGGAACTGTTCCGCGAGCCGCACTTCGCGCATGCCTTCAACATCGGGCCGCTTACGGCGGGCATCGCGTATTCGATCCCGATGCTGCTGCTCGGAATCCTCATCGTGCGTTACGCCGTCAGCCGCGAGGCGAAGTGACCGGAGACTCGGCTTCGCGACCAACGCCGCTGGCGCTCAAGCTGGCGGACCGCATCGGCCGCATTGGGCCGATCCCGGTCGCGGACTACGTCGAGGTGTGCCTGCAGGATCGCGAGCACGGGTATTATCGCCGGCAGATCGCGATCGGCGCGGAGGGTGATTTCGTCACCGCGCCGGAGATCAGCCAGGTGTTCGGGGAATTGATCGGCCTGTGGTGCGCCGTCGTCTGGCAGCAGATGGGATCGCCAGCGTCCTTGCGGCTCGTCGAGCTGGGACCGGGACGGGGCACGTTGATGCGCGATGCGCTGCGTGCCGTTCGCCTCGTCCCGGCGTTTCGCGATGCGCTGCGTGTGGTGCTGATCGAGACAAACACAACACTGATCGACGTGCAGCGCGCGACGCTCGCAGATGCGGGCGTTCCGGCCGCATGGCACGATGACCTCAAAGAGGATGCCGCCCCCACCATCGTGATCGCGAACGAGTTCCTCGATACGTTGCCGGTCGAGCAGCTCATCTTCCGCAATGGCGCGTGGAAGGAACGGCTGGTGGGTCTCGATGCGGCCGGCGACCTCACGTTCCTCGATGGCTTGCGCACTGCGGACGCCGGGTTGCCGCCGGGACTGCCCTCCCCCAGCGAAGGCGACGTGCTCGAAACACGGCGGCGGGCGTTCGACGCGCTGGCTCGCACGCTGGCGAAGCTCGGTGCTCCGATGGCGGGACTGTTCATAGACTATGGCCATGCGAAGCCCGGATACGGCGACACGCTGCAGACCGTCGCACGGCACCGCTATGCGGGGCCGTTCGAAGCTCCGGGCGAAGCGGACCTCACGGCGCAGGTGGACTTCGCCGCCTTCGCCGATGCGTTGCATGAGCACGGCATCGCCTGCGACGGTCCGGTGCCGCAGGGCGAGTTCCTCGGCCGCCTCGGCGCTGTCGAGCGTGCCTCGCGACTGATGGCAGCCAATCCAGCCCGAGCGGGCGACATCGAAGCGGCGGTCGCGCGGTTGATGGCTCCGACGGGCATGGGCGGACGTTTCCAGGTCCTCGGCATACGAAGCGTTGACCTCGGCCTGCTACCTGCATTGACGCCCATGGAAAACGGGCGGCACGCAACCTAGGTCAGTACGCTCATGGTGCATCCAATCCAGGCTACCTCGCTCGCCCGCTCGTCCGGCATCCGCCACGGGTTCTTCACACGCGCCGGCGGTGTTTCGGGTGGGCTATACGCTGGCCTCAATTGCGGTCCAGGCTCCGCTGATGCGCCGGCGAACGTCGCCGAGAACCGCGCGCGGGTCGCACGACATCTGGGTGGCACGCATCCGGACGTCGCGACGCTCTATCAGATCCACAGCGGCGAAGCGATCAGCGTGGATGAGCCCATCCGGCCCAACGCGCGGCCGAAGGCGGACGGAATTGTTACGAACACACCCGGTCTCGTGATCGGCGTGCTGACGGCTGACTGCGCGCCGGTGCTGTTCGCTGACCCGGAAGCCGGTGTCGTCGGGGCAGCGCACGCCGGATGGCGGGGTGCCGTCGGGGGCGTGCTCGAAGCCACGATCGCGGAAATGGAGAAACTCGGGGCGCGGCGAAATCGCATTCTCACGGCAATTGGTCCGGCCATTAACCAAGTTTCATATGAAGTCGGGCCAGACTTCGAAGCGACCCTCGTGGAGAGTTGCGCGAACAACGCAATGTTTCTTTCGCGCAATAGTCCCCACGAACGGGCGCATTTCGACCTGCCTGCGTTTGTCGAGATGCGCTTGAAGAAGGCCGGTGTCGCTGACGTCGAGAGGAAGTCGCCGTGCACTTATTCAAACGAATCGGACTTCTTCAGCTTTCGGCGTTCGCAGCACCGTTCAGAACCCGATTACGGCCGTCAAATCTCCGCCATTGTCGTGTCCTAATTGCATAATCCACAGTGGCGACCAGCGTTTTCTCAGGCGAAAAGCGTTCGGGTGCCAGGATGATCGGATTCGATCTGGACGCGGCTTGGATGACTGGTTAGACGATTCTTAGAGAGGTACCGGTCATTAGGGAGAGTAAGGCCGCAGGGTTCGTACGCCGGCCGCCGGAACAAACAGCGAGTACTCAATGGGGGAGCGTCGCCGTGACGACCTTTGATGCTGCTGCGGCTTGGCATAAGACGAAGCCAATTGCATTCGCAGTGATCGCAGGCTGTGTAGCCTTCGGACTCGGTGGATGCGAGACTGCCAATTCGCTTTCATCTTCACTATTCAGCTCGTCGGGCGGTGACGCTCCGACGGCATCGGTTGCGTCGCCGCCGCCGATGGCGGCTGCACGCGGAGCACAGTTCGCCGTTGCGCCGGTCATCGGCCCACCGGAGAACGTCTCGACCGATCTTCGCAATCAGCTCGTCGCGGATCTCGAGCGGCAGAATATTCGCGTCGCCAAGTCTCCGGACGAGAAGGCCGAGTACACGCTGCGCGGCTACGTCGTCTCGTCGTTGGAGAAGGGCTCCAAGTCCAAGGTGTCCTATATCTGGGACGTCACCGACGCGAGCGGCAAAGGCGTGCACCGCGTGAGCGGCGAAGAGACAGCGCCTTCCGGCAAGAGCAAGGATCCGTGGACGGCTGTCACGCCTAACATCGTGCAGTCGATCGCGTCGAAGACCGTCACCTCGGTCGCCGGGTGGATGCCCAGCGGCGGCGGTGCTGCGGTCGCCAGCGCGACGCAGGGCGGCCTCGTGCAAACGGCAGCCGCGACGGCGCAGCCGCCGTACGTGTCGCCGAAGTCCGCGATGGTCACGGGCAGCGTCGGCAAGGGGCCGGTCAAGGCCCTGGTGCCGGTCGTCACTGGTGCACCCGGAGACGGATCGAGTTCGCTTCGCACCGCGCTGCAGCGTGAGCTGACGCGCAACGGTGTAACGCTGACCGACGCGCCGTCGGGCGGAGACACCTACATCGTCGAAGGCAGGGTCGCGATGGGTGCCGGCAAAGACGGCAAGCAGCCGATCACCATCGACTGGAGCGTGACGGATCCGACCGGCAAGAAGCTCGGCACAGTGTCGCAGAAGAACGAGGTCCCTCAGGGCTCACTCGACAACTCGTGGGGTAAGACCGCTGACGCCGCAGCAGCTGCTGCTGCGCAGGGCATCGTGAAGCTGCTGCCTCAAGCTGGACAGCGGACAAGCTCGAACTAAACGGTCATTAAGGCCGACATTGCCAAGGGCATTCAGAGGGCTCCGCCGTTTACAGGCGCGGGCCCTCTTGCTAGAAGCCCCCTCCGAGCGGCTGTGGAGGCGTACATGCCCTTCGATCCCCGTCCAGAGGGCCGGGCAACTCCCACGATGAAGATCGTTGGAGGTAATTCAAATCGACCCCTGGCCGAAGCGATCAGCGCACACCTGAAGCTCCCCCTCACAAAGGGACAGGTGAAGCGCTTCGCGGACATGGAGATATTCGTCGAGATACAGGAGAACGTCCGCGGTCAGGACGTCTTCGTGATCCAGTCGAACTCGTTCCCAGCCAACGACAACCTGATGGAGTTGCTGATCCTGATCGACGCGCTGAAGCGCGCATCGGCAGCCCGCATCACCGCCGTCATTCCCTACTACGGCTATGCCCGCCAGGATCGAAAGCCAGGCCCGCGCACGCCCATCACCGCCAAGCTCGTTGCCAACCTCATCGAGCGCGCCGGCGCCGACCGCGTGATGACGCTCGACCTGCACGCAGGTCAGATCCAGGGCTTCTTCGACATCCCGACCGATAACCTGTTCGCCGCGCCGGTCATGGTTCGCGACATCCAGGAACAGCACAAGGGCAACAACCTGATGGTCGTGTCGCCGGACGTCGGCGGCGTGGTCCGTGCGCGGGCGCTGGCCAAGCGCATCGAGGCCCCCATCGCCATCTGCGACAAGCGCCGCGAACGACCGGGCGAGTCCGAGGTGATGAACGTCATCGGCGACGTGAAGGGGATGCGCTGCATCCTCATCGACGACATCGTCGATTCAGGCGGCACGCTGGTCAATGCAGCGGAAGCGCTGCTCAAGCAGGGCGCCGTCGAGGTGATGGCCTACATCACGCACGGCGTGCTGTCGGGCGGCGCGGTGAGCCGGATCCAGGCTTCGAAGCTCAAGTCGCTGGTGATCACGGATTCCATCCAGCCGACCGCGGCTGTGCTGGCGGCCAAGAACATCCGCGTGCTCTCGATCGCGCCGCTGATCGGCGAAGCCATCCTGCGCACAGCGCGCGAGGAAAGTGTGTCGAGCTTGTTTTATTGACACGAGCGGCGAGCGCTTGGTTTACAGCGGGCGTTGCGCGAGCTGTTAGCCGACGCACGCGCCGGGGCGCCTTGCGCCCTTGCCGCTGCGCGGCCAGGAGTGGCGTTGTGCGACTGGCTGGCACGAGCGGCTAGGCGGTTTTTCTGCGGCTGTCGTTGCGCAAGCTGGGGACCGGCGTCTTTGTGTGCTGCCGATTCACGCCCGCGCTGTAGACGCTGGGGCGATCGGAGCTTTTTGGTGCTGCCGATTCACGCCCTCGCTGATAGGCGCCCGGGCGATCGGAGCGCGAGCGCGCTTTGCGCTTAGCTAAGCGGGCAAGTGAAAGACGGCCGCGGAGAGGCGGCCGTCTGGGACGCGGCGCAGCGCGTCCGGCATTAGGCGGGGTCGACCGGCCCGTGGTTGTCGCAGTGATCGCCGTGTGGGTGATGCAGATGGCCGTCGACGAGATAGTCGACGTGGTCGCCATGCGGCACAGCCTCGTGGCCGCATCCGGGGCCATGCTTATGACCGGGCTCGTGGCCGCCGCACTTGTGGTCGGGCGTACACTCGTCGGGGTTCTTGCCCGACACCTCGATCACGTGCTCATCGACATGATCGCCGTGCATGTGATGCAGGTGGCCGTCATGCAGGTAATCGACGTGATCGCCATGACGCACTGCAGTATGGCCGCAACCAGGACCATGCTGATGCGCGTGATCGGTATGATGTGGTTTTGAGCAACTCGTCATGGGGCGCCTCCCTGCCGCTGCACGCGGAAACAACGAAGCGCGATGTTATGGCAGACACGCCGCGTTGGCCAGCCGAGAAGCAACCCGGCCTGCCAACGCGCACGTGCGCCGTCAGTTCAACTTCACGGTGCCAAAGAGGCGAACGTTTGCACCGGGCAGCAGAACCTCATCCTTGAGGAAAGAGGAGTGGTTGCGGACTTCCTGGTCGGCGAGGTTCTCACCCTTGATGCCGATGGTGGTCACCGGCGTGATGCCATCGTGCGTCTCGCCGCGATAGGTGTAGCTCAGCTCCGCAGACACGAGCGTGTAGCCTTCGGTCGTGGTCTCGCCGAGACCGATCTGGTCCTGATCGAAGGCGTGCAGCAAACCAGTCCGGAAGTACCAGGCGGGATCACGGTAGAAAATGCCGCCGCCGAGACGGTGTGGTGGGATGCGCGGCACGTATTCGCCGTTCGCGAACTTGGCGTGCACGAAGTCGTACTGACCGTCGATACCCCAAAGGCCGTTCCACACGCGTCCGACGTCGTACTGCGCGGCGACTTCGGCACCGTAGAAGGTCGCATCGCGCTGCTGGAAGGTCACCTGCCGCAGGTCCCCGCTCCCACCGAGAGCACATGAGGCCAGGTTTTCTTCGCAGAAGACGTCGGGCGTCACCTGCCGGTAGATGAAGTCCGAGAACTGGGTGTAGTAGACGCTGGTATCGAAGCGCAGCGCACCCGTCGAGCGTTTGAAGCCCAATTCGACGGTCTTCGCGGATTCGATGCCGAGATCGGGGTTTCCGATCTCGAAGGTGCCGCTGGCCTCGTGCGCGCCCTTCGAGAACAGCTCGGTCGCTGCCGGCGCGCGCTCCACGTAGGCTGCCGTGACGCGGGCGACGATGTCGCTGGGCAGCTCGTAGAGAGCGCCAAGGCTGGCGCTCAAAGGCGTGTAATCACGCGTTCCCTCAAATATTGCGGGGTTGTTCGGGTCGTCGACGTTCGTCCAACCGAGCCCTTCGACGCTGGTTTGCTCGATGCGGCCGGCTGCCTGCAGGCGGAGATACCGCGACACCTGCAGTTCTTCGAAGATGAAGCCGGCAAACTGGTCCGTCGTCGAAGGCTCGAGCAGGTTGTCGGCATCGTCCTCGAAGGCGAGGCCTGTCGTCTTGCGGTGATCGATCTGGATGCCGGCAGCGCCGCGCAGTTCGCCGAGCGAGGTCGCAAACGCCTGATGCTCGACCTCGATGCGACCTTCCTGCTCCTTGTTGAGGAAGCGCGCGCCGATCTCGCCTTCGGGCGACACTTCGTTGTGCTGATAGTCGCTGGCGCCGAACCAGTAGCGGATGGCCGCGATGCCGTTGGCGTTCACGCGCCATTCGCCCTTCGACATGATCTTTTCCTGCTGCATGTCGATGCGCGCGTCCTCTCCGGGGATTCCGTAGAGGCTGTTGAACTCGGTGAACGAAACGCCCGCATAACCGTCGCGGCCTACGAACGAGCCGCCAAACGACACGCCATCGGTGTCGACGAACGAGTTGGACTGACGGCCTAGCGGGGTATTGTAGTCGTCGGCCGAGCGCTTGAACGCATCGGCATGGAAGACAAAATTGCCCGAGCCCGCATTGGTGCTGAACCCGCCGTCACGGCCGCTGTCGACAGAGTTGATGCCGCCGCGGATCTCCGCATCGAACCCGTTGCGCGGCATGTACGAGGGAATGCGATTGTTTTCGACGGCCACCACACCGCCGATCGCCTGACTGCCATAGCGCAGGGTGGCAGGACCACGCACGACCTCGACCTTGTCCGCCGCGTAGGGATCGACGGGAATGGCGTGATCTTCGGAGATCGCCGACACGTCCTGCGTGCCGATGCCGTTTTCCTGGATGCGGATGCGGTTTTCATCGAGCCCGCGGATGATCGGCCGATTGGAGCCGGGCGCAAACGTCGAGCCGATGATGCCGGGCTTATTCATCAACGTGTCGGTGATCGTCGCGCCGCCGGTGGCTTGGATCTCGCGCGAGGTGGCGACGGTCACCGCTACGAACGCGTCATCGGCGACGATGGTGCCGGGCAGCGGCAGAATGGCTGGCGGCTGTGCCGGGGCGGTTGCACCCGGCGCCGGCGAACCATTCTTCGCAGCGGTTTTCTTCTTTGTCTTGGGAGGTTTGGCGACCGGGCTCGCGGTCGTCACTGTGATCTCGGGGAGCTGGACGGATTCTCCCGCTGCAGTCGCTCCCTGGCTTCCGCCGGCTGACTGCGCTGCAAGCGGCGCAGCCGTCATCACCAACGCCGCCGCAGCGACGCTCCACGCAACGCAAACTCTCACTGATACGCCCCCCGATACGCTTACTGGATGTTATAATATCCGTACGTTAACTTTCGTCAAGGGTTTTGGAGCCCTCTGCTGTGGCGGGTGCGCCACGGACGCGCGGTGTCGTGCCGTCGCTGGCGGCATGAGGCGCGCACGACATTCCAGTCTAGGAATGTAGAGAGGATGCGGTCAGGTCTGGGCGCTAGCCGTGCAGTCCCGACAGCGGCCGCGCAGCTCGAGCGTCATGGTCTCGACGGCGAATTTCGACTTGCGGGCCCAAGCTCTGAGCCGGTCAACAGCCGCCGGCTCGGCGAACTCGGTGACCGTGCCGCAATCGTTGCAGATCGCGAATACAGCTGCGCCATCGTGGCTCGGGTGGCAGCAGGCGACGAAAGCATTGATGGATTCCAGCCGGTGCGCCTGGCCGTCCGCGATGAGGCGGTCGAGCGAGCGGTAGACGGTCTGAGGGGCGAGGCTCGCCTTGTCGCGCAGCTCCTCGATCAGCTCATAGGCGCTGACGGGGCGGCCGACATCGCGCAGAGCGTCGGCGATCATCTTGTCCTGCTCGGGCGCGGCCCGGCGCTTCGTCAGCTTCCGCGTCATCGATCCGTCCGGTTGAACTCAACGCACATAATATAGCATCAATCTGCGCCGCCGCTCACCCCCGCCTACAGGATAAGCTTGGATGGCCAATGGGTTCCCTTAATCGCGCTCGGTGCACGGTCTCAGCGATAGCGCGCGGCGCGTCAATGCCGCGGCAATTGCCAATTTACGGGCCGGCGGGTATAAACCGCGCCATCTCAAGCAAAAAGGCATGAGACGGCGCCCGGCACCCTTGGAGGCCGCGTCGGTTAACGGGCCGCAAGGCCCTCATTTTTTTGGAGAAACTGCCATGGCTCAGCAACCGATCGAGCTGAAAGCCACGGCGCGCCCGCGTGCAGGCAAGGGGGCCGCACGCCAAGCCCGTCGTGAAGGAAAAGTCCCGGCCGTGATCTACGGCAACGGGGAAACGCCCGAGACCATCGTCCTCGACTACAACGACCTTTGGAAGCAGGTCCTCAAGGGCCACTTCACCTCGACCGTCCTCGACATCGACGTCGAAGGCAAGAAGAGCCGCGTGATCCCGCGCGACCTGCAGGTCGATCCGGTGAAGGACATTCCCATTCACGTCGATCTCCTGCGTATCGGCAAGGACGGACGCATCCGCGTCGAGGTTCCGGTGCGCTTCGTCAACGATCAGGCCTCCCCGGGTCTGAAGCGCGGCGGCGTGCTCAACATCGTGCGCCACGACATCGAAGTCATCTGCCCTTGGGATCACATCCCGCCGTACTTCGAGATCGACCTTACCGGCCTCGAGATCGGTCGCTCGATCCATGTCTCCGCGATTGCCCTTCCGAAGGACGCCGAGCTGACGATCAGGGATCGTGACTTCACCATCGCCACGATCGCGGGCGCGGTGAAGGAAGACGAGGCTGCCTCTGCCGGTCCTGCCGAAGGCGCTGCTGCGGCCGCTCCGGCTGCTGGTGCCAAGGCCGCAGCTCCGGCTGCAGCCAAGGGCGCCGCTGCTCCCGCGGCCAAGGCTGCTGCTCCGGCCGCCAAGCCGGCCGGCAAGAAGTAATCCATGCGAAACGCGGGCGCGGCCTCACGCTGCGCCCGCTTTTTCTCGTCGGGTGAGCACCCATGAAGCTGTTCGTCGGATTGGGGAACCCGGGCGCAGAATATGCGCGTCACCGCCATAACGTCGGGTTCATGGCGCTCGACAGGATCGCCTCCGCGCACGGCTTTGGAGCCTGGCGCAAGCGCTTCCAAGGCGAGACCGCAGAAGGCACGATCGGCGGGGAACGCGTCGTCCTCCTGAAGCCGATGACGTACATGAACGAAAGCGGCCGCGCGGTTGGCGAGGCTGCGCGTTTCCTCAAAATCCCCCTGGAAGACATCTACGTCTTCCACGACGAAATCGATCTGGCGCCCGCCAAGCTGAAGGTGAAGTCGGGCGGCGGCAATGCCGGCCACAACGGCTTGCGCTCGATCACGGCTCACATGGGCAACGACTATACGCGCGTGCGCATCGGCGTCGGGCATCCCGGCAGCAAGGACGCGGTGGCGCATTACGTGCTGCACGATTTCGCCAAGGCCGAATACGGCTGGCTCGATCCGATGCTCGATGCGATGGCGGACGCGTCTGCCTTTCTCGCCAAAGGCGACAGCTCGCGCTTCTTATCTCACGTGGCGCTGAAAACGCGCGATGAGGACGAGCCTGACGCGGAGGCGGCGCCCAAGCCGGCCGCCAAGCCCAAGCCTGCGCCACGCAATCCGCACCCCGCAGGCGAGCGGCAGGGCAAGCGCGCCTCGGCGCTCGCAGAAAACCTCAAGAAGTGGCTGGCGGGCCGCGACGGCAAGGAATGATGCCACAGCGCGCTTGAAGGCTATCGCGCAAATGCTTATTCCCCCGGGTCATGAGCGACATCATCTCCATCCGCGACCTGTCGAAGACGTATTCCGGCGGCTTCCAGGCGCTGAAGCACATCAACCTCGACATCCGGCGCGGCGAGATCTTCGCGCTGCTCGGCCCGAACGGCGCTGGCAAGACGACGCTGATCTCCATCGTGTGCGGGATCGTCAATCCGACGACGGGCAGCGTCACCATCGACGGCGGTGACATCATCCGCGATTACCGCCGCGTGCGCGCGATGATCGGCCTTGTTCCGCAAGAGCTGACGACCGACGCGTTCGAAACGGTGTGGGGCGCGGTCTCGTTCAGCCGCGGACTGTTCGGCAAGCCCCCGAATCCGGCCTACATCGAGAAGATCCTCAAGGCGCTGTCGCTCTGGGAGAAGAAAGACAACCGCATCATGACGCTGTCCGGCGGTATGAAGCGGCGGCTGCTCATCGCGAAAGCGCTCTCGCACGAGCCGATCATCCTGTTTCTCGACGAGCCGACGGCGGGCGTCGACGTGGAGCTGCGGCAAGACATGTGGCAGGTGGTGCGCGACCTGCGCGCGACCGGCGTCACGATCATCCTCACGACGCACTACATCGAGGAAGCCGAGGAGATGGCCGACAGGGTCGGCGTCATCACCGGCGGGGAACTGATCGTGGTGGAGGAGAAGGCCGAGCTGATGCGCAAGCTCGGGAAAAAGCAGCTCATCCTGCGTTTGTCCGAGCCGCTCTCGGCCATTCCGGCCGCCCTCGCGCGGCACGAGCTCGAGCTTGCAGGCGACGGGCAATCGCTGACCTTCACCTACGATACGCACGCCGGCCGCACGGGCATCACCAGCCTTCTCGAGGACATGCGATCGGCGGGGGTCGGGTTCGCGGACCTCGACACCACGCAGTCCTCGCTGGAAGACATTTTCGTAGATCTCGTCAGGAGCAAACGATGAACCTGCACGCGGTCAAGGCGATCTATTTCTTCGAGATGTCGCGCGCACTGCGCACCGTGATGCAGAGCATCATATCGCCGGTGCTGTCGACGTCGCTGTACTTCGTCGTATTCGGTGCCGCCATCGGCTCGCGCATGGCGCAGATCGACGGCGTCAGCTACGGCGCGTTCATCGTGCCTGGCCTCATCATGCTGCAACTGCTGACGCAGTCGATCTCCAACGCGGCGTTCGGCATCTACTTCCCGCGCTTCACAGGGACCATCTACGAGTTGCTTTCGGCGCCCATATCGCCGCTCGAAATCGTCATCGGCTACGTCGGCGCGGCGGCAACGAAATCCATCGGCGTCGGGCTGATCATCCTCGGCACGGCATCGCTGTTCGTCGATCTCAACATCCAGCATCCCTTCTCGATGCTGGCGTTCCTGGTGCTGACGGCGGTGACGTTCTCGCTGCTCGGCTTCATCATCGGCATCTGGGCGGACGGATTTGAAAAACTTCAGGCCATTCCCCTGCTCGTCGTCACGCCTCTGACATTCCTCGGCGGCACATTCTATTCGATCAACATGCTTCCGCCGTTCTGGCAGAAAGTGACGTTGTTCAACCCGGTGGTCTACCTCGTCAGCGGCTTCCGTTGGAGCTTTTACGGAATTTCTGACGTCAACATCGTCGCCAGCCTCGGCATGACTTTCGTCTTTCTGCTTGTCTGCCTGGGGGTTATCTGGCGAATCTTCGCCACGGGGTACCGGCTCAAAGCTTGAGCAAGTGCGATGTCCAAGCTTGCGCCGGCAACAAGGCCGTCGCACTGTAACGCGGTCCAGCCGGGGGGCGACCGGTACGCGGGCGCTCGGCACCGACAGGGGAGGGACAAATGAACGGGATCATCAATTCCATCGTGCAATTCCTGCAACAGGGAATTGCCGCCATCTTCAAGTTCCTGCAGCTCATCTGGACGTGGTCGTTCGGCCAGATCGTCGCTGTTTTCTCCTCCGACTGGCAGGCCCTGCCGATCTGGAAAATCGTCATCCTGATCGTCGCGATGGTCGCGATTGCGTACATCCTCTACCGCGCGGCCCTGGTGCTCTGGTCCGGCGTGGTGTCGCTGTTCCAGGCCTTCGTGTCGCTGCTCAGCACGTTCGTTTCGGTGCTGCCGCAGATCGTGATTGCCGGCCTCATCGCCTTCGGCGCGGGCTACGTCATCCAGCACGTCAATTTCTAGCCGGTTCGCCGAGGGGCGGATTGTTCCGTCGCCTCGCAGCGTCGTTTTGCGAGCGGAAACTGCGTTATGCCTGATCTGATCTCCGGACTTGTCTGGTACGCCACCGGTGCGTTCGCTATCGGCTTCCTGGCGTCGTGGGCGGTATGTGCCAATCCAGCGGCCTATGCCTCGAGTTTCGAAGACGAGGAAGAACGGCGACGCGGCATTCTCGGCTGGCTGTGGCGCGGCTATCGCATCTACGATCGCGGGGCCGGCTGGTGGGATCGGCTCAGCTGGTTCTTCGGATTGTTCAAGACGAATGCCGGCGTCGCGATGCTCGTCGCCTCGACGGGCGCTGCAGCGACTTACGGGGCCGTGGAAATCCATCGCAACGTCATCGAGCCGATGAAGGTCGAGACGGCCGCTGTGCCGCAGGAGACGCAGCCGGAGGTTCGGCAGACGCAGAACTCGACCGTCTTCGCGATCGAAGGCAAGGACAAGGCAGGGCGCACCGGGACGTTCGACGTCGTGGTGCTCAACAAGAGCTACCTGTGGGTGCGCGGAAGCGCGGAAGACCTCGAGAAGGATGGACAGCCCATCCCGCGCGATCAGCTCGCTGCGGCGGTGCTCGACGATGAAGTGCGCAACGCGCTGAGCGACGCCAAAGAGGTGATCACGGTCGGTACCGCCTCGCAGGAGGGCATCGCTGCCGAAGAGGTCGCGCGCGCCGAGCGCCGGGCGAAGCAGGCTGCTGGTCTCGTATCAACGGCCGTTGCCGCGGACGTGCCGATCTACACGCTCAATCTCGGCCAGTACCGCAACCCGTGCGCGGATTGCGAAACCGGCGGCACGAGCTGGCAGCGCCCGTTCATCGTCATTGCCGTGAAGTCCGCCGAACCGGGCACCGATATCGGTGAAGCCCTCGCCGACGCGATGAGCGGCAAGGACAAGCTGCCGAGCCCGACGAGCTATTCGGCATTCGCGCTGACGCGCTTCCGGTAAAGCAACAGAGCGCCACGCCGCAACGCTCAGTCCTCGTGCGATAGTCGCAGGAGGTCCTGGCGCAGCTTATCGGGCGAGCGGGCGAGCAGAGCATCGACGTCGTCGTGCGTGCTGCGCCAGACGTCCACAGCAGCCGCCAGCGATTTGCGTCCGGCCTCGGTGATCTTCAGCCGACGATTACGGCGGTCTTCGGTGTCGACAACGATGTCGAGCAGCCCGCGCCGCTGCAGCGGCTTCAGGTTTGCCGTCAACGTCGTGCGGTCCATCGCCAGGAGCTGCGCAACTTCTCCGATCGTCGGCGGCGCCGGACGGTTCAGCGACATCAACAGAGAGAACTGACCGTTCGTGAGACCGAACGGCCGCAAGGCGTCGTCGAAACGGCGTGCCAGCGCACGCGCCGCCCTCTGCACATGCAGACAAAGGCAACGGTCGCGGACCTCGTGGGTTATCGACAGCGAAGGCTCGCCGCGCATTGACATGCCACCTTTATTACGTTGATATCAACCTAACGTCAATTCAAGTTGTCTGTAAGCAGGAGCCGTAGATGTCAGAAGTCTGGATCTTTCTCCTCGGCGCGGTGCTCGGCGCTGTCGGTATCACGCTGTTCATCGCTTCGCGGCGGCCGGACGATTTCTACGCGGCACGCTCTCTGACGATTGCGGCGCCTGCGGCGCGCCTGCACGGCCTGATCAACGATCTCAGGCAGATGAATACCTGGAACCCCTACGCGCTACGCGATTGCGACGGCAAAGCACATTACAGCGGCCCCGATCGCGGGCCCGGCGCAACGTTCCATTTTGCCGGCAAAGGCGGAACCGGATCGGTGACCGTCGTCGACAGCTCGCCCACGATGGTGGGCATGCGGCTTCTCATGACGAAGCCGTTCGCCGGCGACAATCGCGTCGAATTCACGTTGAAGCCGGTCGACGATGCGACCGAAGTCACATGGGCGATGAAAGGTGTGGCGGGGCTGCCCGGCAAAATCTTCGCGCTGTTCGTCGACTGCGAGCGGATGATGGCGCGCGACTTCGACGAAGGGCTCGCCAACCTCAAGGCCATTGCAGAAGCCCCTTGAAGGGAGTCTCGAGTCCATGAGCGTCACTTTCGCTCCGCATCTCTGGTACGCCGCCCACGCCCAAGAAGCGGCCAAATTCTACGTTTCCATTATTCCTAACTCCTCGATCGATCAGGTCACAACGTTACCCGTCGAAACGCCATCAGGTCCGGCGGGATCGGTGTCGGTGGTCTCCTTCACGATCGCGGGAGCGCCCGTGGTGGCGTTTTCCGCTGGCCCGCATCACGAGTTCAACGATGCGATTTCGCTGATGCTCATCTGCGATACTCAGGAAGAGATCGACCACCTCTGGGACGGCCTGCTGCAAGGAGGCGGCACGCCGGTGCAGTGCGGATGGCTGAAGGATCGCTATGGCGTCTCCTGGCAGGTCGCGCCGCGTCGCCTCGGCGAGATGATTTCCGGAGGCGGTCCTGGCGCTGCCGCCGCATCGAAGGCGATGCTGGGGATGGTGAAGCTCGACATCGCGCAGCTCGAGGCGGCCTACCGAGGTTAGGTGGCAACGAGGATTGCCTCCGGCGCTCAAGGGGGCGCCGCGGCTTGCAGCGCGACGTAACATTGTTACACTCCCCCTCCCTATTTCTCAGGAGGCGATGTGGCAATGGAAACGACCCAGCACGACTGCTCCACCGAACTGGCGCGGATCGTCGGCGATTTCGCCGCCGACAGCGGGACGATCCACTTCATCGGCGCGGACGGAATGCTGCACCTGGCTGCCGCGAGTGCTGGCATGCCGGACCACGTGCTGGCCGTCATCCGCACCATTCCCGTTGGTAAGGGCATGGCGGGGCTTGCGGTCGAACGCGCGGAGCCGGTCAACGCCTGCAACATTCAGACGGACAACAGCGGCGATGTGCGTCCCGGCGCGCGCGCCACGGGTCTTGCGGGCTCCATCGTCGTGCCGATCTTCGAGGGCGAGCAGGTCATCGGGGCGCTCGGCGTCGCGAACCGCGCCGAGCGGACGTTCACCGATGCGGAAATCGCGCGACTGATCGCGCAGGGCCGGGAGCTTGCATCGCTGCGCGAGGGCGCCAGTTCGGCAGGCTGACGCTGATGCCAGACGCTTCATCAACGCAGCCAAAGTCGCGCCGGATCGCGGATGGCGGCAGGCGCTGGCGCAGGTTCGCCGTGTTGGCAGCGGCGCTGCTGGCGTTCGTCATCGTTCCATTCGCGCTGTTCGGGGATCGCCTCGAAGCCTTGAGCCGGGATCTCGTCAGCGGCACCACATCTACATTCGCTGCGGCGACCGCCGGGTTCCTGCTGCTGGCGGCCGACGTCGCGCTGCCTGTTCCCTCGACGCTGGTCATCACCGCGTTGGGCAGCGCTTTAGGCCTCCTCAACGGAACGGCGGTCGCGGTGGCCGGCCTTACGCTCGGCTGCCTCATCGGTTACGGGCTGGGGCTTTGGCTCGGACACGACTTCGCCGAGCGCAGCTTGGGACCGGAGGATTTCGGCTACCTGCACCGGCAGCTCGACCGCTACGGCGTGCTCGTGCTCGCGCTGTGCCGGCCGGTTCCGGTTCTGGCGGAAGCCTCCGTCATCGTGGCCGGCGTTGCCGGCATGGGACTGAAACAGGTGCTGGTGGTGACGACGCTCGCCAATGTGGTTTTCGCCAGCGTTTACGCACTGCTCGGCGCCGCGGCAGGATCGGGCAGCGGACTGGCGCTGGCGCTCGCGGCATCGGCCGGATTGTCGCTCGCCGCGATCGTCGTGGCGCGGGTCATGCGCCGCGCAGGCTAACGCAGCGTCGAGACCGCGACGTTTCGGTCGCATTTGCGGCGCATGCTGAGTGATCCAATATAGGCTACCCTAACCTGCGCGGATGTTCTCGGATCGATCGAGGGAGCATGGCGATGCGACTGGTGGCGGCAATTCTGGGAATTGGCCTGGTGCTGGGCTCTGCTCCAGCGCGCGCCGAGGCCGTCTATGAGTTCGTCAAGCAATGTCGCGAGGAGCGCCTCGGAGACTGCTTTTCGCTGATCAACGCGCGCCTCAATCGCCTGAACGAGGGGCGGCAGCGCCGCATCTGCCTGCCGCGTGCGTTCGGCGGCATCGTTCTGGGCGGTGGCGTCATTCCGGTGTCGGTGCTGGAGCACGTGCGGGTGAAGCTCTCCGCGGCGCGGTTCGGCAGGGCAGGCGCGGAAACCGATGACGTGATGGTTGGAATCGTCAACGCCATATACCCGTGCAGCAGCGACCGTGCCGGCCTGCGATAGGGCCGCCACGCCAGCCCAACGGACTGTTCTACATTAACAAATGCCGCCTGGTGCCGGGCTGCGACCGCCGGCCTTCACAGGCTTGCGGTGGCTTGGCGTCAACTGCGGCAAAGGAAGGCTTCACATTCAGCCTCCGACCGCATAGGCATCTGGCAACGCCTCGGTGTGCGCCTCAGCACCCGACAATCCAATAGCTTCGAGCGAGAAATCATGGGCTTCAAATGCGGCATCGTGGGTCTGCCGAACGTCGGCAAATCCACCCTCTTCAACGCGCTGACGCAGACGGCGGCAGCCGAGGCCGCGAACTATCCGTTCTGCACCATCGAGCCGAACGTCGGCGAGGTCGGCGTTCCCGATGAGCGCCTCGAAAAGCTCGCCGCCATCGCTGGCTCGGGACAGATCATCCCGACGCGTCTCACGTTCGTCGACATCGCCGGTCTGGTGCGCGGCGCCTCGAAGGGCGAAGGGCTCGGCAACAAGTTCCTGTCGCACATCCGCGAGGTCGATGCCGTTGCCTACGTGCTGCGCTGCTTCGAGGACGACGACATCACGCACGTCGAAAACCGCATCGATCCGCTGGCCGACGCCGAGGTGGTCGAGACCGAGCTGATGCTCGCCGACATGGAGAGCCTGGAAAAGCGCATCGCAGCAGCCGAGAAGAAGGCGAAGGCAGGCGACAAGGAAGCCAAGGCGCTGTTCGCCGTCATGGAAAAAGCGCTCGTGCCGCTGCGCGAAGGCAAGCCGGCGCGCACCGCCGACATCACCCCGGAAGAGCGGCCGATCTTCGCAGGGCTGCAACTGCTGACGTCAAAGCCCGTCGTCTACGTGTGCAACGTCGAGGAAGCGTCGGCTGCGCAGGGCAATGCGCATTCCAAGAAGGTCGAGGAACGGGCGAAGGCCGAAGGCGCGGTCAGCGTCGTGATCTCCGCCAAGATCGAGTCCGAGTTCGCAGGTCTCCCGCCGGCCGATCGCGCCGAGTTCCTCGCCGAGATGGGTCTCGAAGAGCCAGGGCTCAACCGTCTCATTCGTGCGGGCTACAAGCTGCTCGACCTCGTGACGTATTTCACTGTCGGGCCGAAAGAAGCGCGCGCGTGGACTATCACGCGCGGCACGAAGGGACCGGCCGCAGCAGGCGTGATCCATACGGACTTCGAGAAAGGCTTCATACGCGCCGAGACGATTGCGTACGAGGATTACGTCGCGCTCGGCGGAGAAGTCGGCGCCAAGGATGCCGGCAAGATGCGCCTCGAAGGCAAGGAGTACGTCGTCAAGGACGGCGACGTGATGCACTTCCGCTTCGCGAACTGAAACCGCGACCAACCTTTCCGCGTTTACACTGTGGAAAACTCGTGGCTAGCGCGGCATTTGTCGCAATAGCGCGCGTTGGCCATTGGCGGTCCGGCGTACCACGCCCATATGCTCCTCCATCGCCAACGATCATGGAGGTTTGCGACATGCAGGCGATGGACATTCAAGAGCACGCACGCAAGCTGCGGGATGCGCGCGGCGATCTCGCCGTCGCTCATGCCGCTCAAAAGGCTCGCGATTTCGAGCACCAAGGGAACACAATCGAGGCGCATGTTTGGCGCCGCATCGAAGCGGCGTTGAAGCAAATGCAAGGGCCGCGCGTCAGCTAACGAGGACGCGAAGGCTCTGGGTGCAGCGGCTTTCGTCGCTGCGCCTCTTCGGGGACAAAAAGAACATGAGCATTGCCAAGACCCTCATCATCGCACTCACGGCGGCATCCGTTTTCAGCGGCGCTGCACTCGCAGACACATCGCTCTCGAGCGATAGCGCGGCCGGCAGCGGGGCGGCAAAGACCGATACATCGGCGACCGTCACCACCGGCAGCATCGTAAACGAGCCCACGTTCGATCAGCGCATGCAGGACTGCATGGCGATCTGGGACAAGGGTACGCACATGACGAAGCAGCAATGGCGCCGCTCCTGCAAAACGACGCTGCAGAGCCTGGCGAACTGACGTCTCACATGTTCTGCGCGCGCTGGCCGTAAGTCTTGAAGCGCTCCAGCACGCGCGTCATTTCCTCATCCGATAGAATGTGAGGCTCGCCGAGCGCCAACGCCTTCGCGTATTGCTCGGCCAAGACCTCGACCTCGTGCGCAAGCTCCAGCGCAGAGCATAGGTCCTTTCCGATCGCGATCTGGCCGTGATTTGCCATCAGGCAGGCGTTGCGTTGCGCAAGCCCCGCCGCGACGTGCGCGGCCAGTTCGTCCGTGCCGAATGTGTCGTAGGGCACGAGCGGGATGTCTTTGCCGCCGGCGACCGCCACCATGTAGTGAAATGCCGGGATCGACTTGTGCACGCATGCGAGCACGGTGGCATTCAGCGAATGGGCGTGCACCACCGCGTTCATATCAGGGCGGGCATTGTATGCTGCGAGGTGGAAGCGCCACTCGCTCGACGGCTTGCGGAGTGATTTGCCCGCCAGCACGCCCTTCGCAGAAATGAAAACGATGTCGCGGGGTTTGAGCGTCTCGTACTCCATGCCGGAGGGCGTGATGAGCATCCCACCATTCCAGCGGCACGACACATTGCCTGAGCGCCCCGGCGAGAGACCGGAACGGCTCATGGCCAATGCGGTGTCGATCACGGCACGGCGCGCGTGCTTCTCGGCGTCGCTCTTGGCGCCGACCTTCTTCTTAGCTTTCGCTTCCGATTTCGCCTTAGCCACGCCCCGCCGCCCATACCATCAGAACCTGCGGCGGAGAGTGCCACAGGTTGTTTGGCAGAATTATAAAGGGTTGTAGCAACCTCAGTCCGGGGCGCGCTCGGGGTAAAGCGACAGGAGCCCTTCGCGCGTCGCCGGGCACACGCCGCGCTCGGTGATGAAGCCGGTAATGAGGCGGGCGGGCGTCACGTCAAAGGCCGGATTGCCGGCCGGGGAGCCGGGGGCCGCGATCTCGACCGTCACGACCGACCCATCAGGCAGGCGCCCGGGCATCTTCAGGACCTCGTCGGCCGAGCGCTCCTCGATGGGGATCGACATCCCCTCAGACAGCGTCCAGTCGATGGTCGAGTGCGGCAGCGCGACGTAGAAGGGCACGTTGTTGTCCTTCGCCGCCAATGCCTTGAGGTAGGTGCCGATCTTGTTGGCAACGTCGCCGTTGGCGGCTACGCGGTCGGTGCCGACGATGCAGAGATCGACCCGGCCGTGCTGCATCAGGTGCCCGCCGGCGTTGTCGACGACGATGGTGTGCGGCACGCCGTGGCTGCCAAGCTCATAAGCCGTCAGGGCGGCACCCTGGTTGCGCGGCCGTGTCTCGTCGACCCAGACATGAAGCGGCACGCCAGCGTCGTGTGCCTGATAGATGGGGGACGTCGCCGTTCCCCAGTCGACGCAGGCGAGCCAGCCCGCGTTGCAGTGGGTCAGCACCTCGACGGGTGCGCCGGCCTTTTTGCGGGCGATGTCCATGATGAGCTTGCGACCATGCTCGCCGATGAGGCGGCAGGTCTCGACGTCGTCGTCGCAGATCAGCGCGGCGCGCTCATAGGCGGCGGCGACGCGCTCCTCGCGCGGCTGGTTCTGCACGGCGCGGCGCATCTCGTCCAACGCCCAGCGCAGATTGATGGCGGTCGGCCGCTGCTTGGCCAGATGCGCGACGGCGCGATCGATGGCCTCGTCGGAGGCATCCTCGCGAATGGCCATCGCGAGCCCGTAGGCCGCCGTCGCGCCGATGAGAGGCGCGCCACGGACCTGCATGGAGAGGATGGCTCGCGCCGCATCGTCCATCGACCGCAGCGGTATGACGGAGAACTCGTGCGGCAGCCGCGTCTGGTCGATGACTTCCACCGACCAGCCATCGGGTGCGAGCCAGATCGTCCGATACGGCTTGCCGTTGATTTTCATCGTTCACTCGCCGCTGGCCATGACCGGAGACATCGGGATGTGGATCGTGTGCTCTAGCCCGCAAGAGGGGCAGGAGAGCGCGTACCACTCCGCGTAGGGGCGCGTCGAGCGATCGTCTATGACAAGACCGTCATTTTCGCAGATGGGACAAGCGACTGGATCGACCGGCGCAAGGCGCCACTCGGCGATGCGAGCCAGCGCCTCACGCAGTTTTTCTGGGGGGAGCGAGGTTGCGGCCACTGGGTTGCTAATGCCCGCTGAAGGCCATCAGCGCGTGCGTGCTGACGCCGTGGCTGCGGAGCAGATCGAGCCCGCCGAGATCGGGCAGGTCGACGAGGAAGGCCGCGCCCGCAACGAGACCACCGGTGCGGCTGATGAGCTTCGCGGCTGCCTCGGCGGTGCCGCCGGTCGCGATGAGGTCGTCCACGATGAGGATGCGCTCACCCGGCTTGATGGCGTCGGCGTGGATTTCAATGATGTCGACGCCGTATTCCAGCGTGTACTGCTGCCCGATGGTCTTCCAGGGGAGCTTGCCTTTCTTACGGATGGGAATGAAGCCGCATGACAGCCGGTCGGCCACGGCACCCCCGAGGATGAAACCGCGTGCCTCGATGCCGGCGACGGCGTCGATCTTCTCGCTCTGGAACGGTGCGGCCATAGCCTCGATCGCGGCCTTGAAGCCTGCGGCGTTGCCCATCAACGTCGTCACGTCGCGAAACATAATCCCCGGCTTCGGGTAATCCGGAATCGTTCGGATCAAGTGCCGCAAGTCGCTCAAATCAAACCCTCCCCGCCAAATTGCCGGCGCAAAATAGCAATATCGATCATCGGGCGGTAGGCGTTTCACCGCCCCGGTAGCTGCACATTGCATAGGCGCCGCTTTCGCTCACCCCCGGGCCGAAGGCGGCAATATTTCTTGGAGGCATTGAGCGTGGCCAGCGTTGATTTCCCTCTCATGGCGGATGAGGGCGCGGAAGATCTCCCACGGACACTGAGACGCGAGCGCGATGCACGTGAGCGTGCAAAACGCGAGAAGGAGGCGAAGGCACGATCGGCCACGTTGACGCACGATTTCGGTGCGTCCGACATGCGCGAGGAGACCGTGCGTCCGATCGAAGACGCAGCCGGAGTTTCGGTAGGGCGATTCGACGTGCCGTTCGGCCATCTCATGGCGTTTTTCATGAAGGCGGTGCTGGCCGCCATCCCCGCACTCATGCTGCTAGGCGTGATCCTTTGGGTCGCTGGCGCCCTGCTCAAGGCGTACTATCCGGAGCTGGTGCATATGCAGATCCTTATCAGCTTCCCGAAGGCCGGCTAGATGATCGACGCTTCGGGCTGATAAGGTCCGAGGCGTTCAATGGTCCAGCAAGGCGGATATCTGCTCTCATGCGACGTCTAGGTTCGGCCATCCTCGTGGCAGCAGGTCTTGCGATTGCTGCAGCGGGGCACTCCGTGATCGCGCACGCCGCGACCGAAGATGGCGAAGACGGGACGCATGGGCAGCGAAGCGGCGATCCCGGTGAAATTCGGGTGCCGATCCCTTCGCATTCGAGGGATGTCGCCGACAACGGCTGTCACGTGCGCGCCTCGCCGGATGAGACGTTCGCAGAAGCGGACGCGGACCTTCGGCATGTCGCGTTCGAAGAACTCATCGGCGATGTCGTCGGTCCGCAGTCGGTGCGCGCGATCCTCGATCCGCCGGCAGCGTTCAATGCCTCACTCGACGGTCTTGAACCGGAGATGCGCACGCTGGTGCTGCTCGACGTGCTGCGCAACGGACTAGGTCGCGACGGCCTGCACACCTTCTTCTACATGAAAGGCGGTGCGCTGGCGCCGCAGATACGTGATGCCCTCAAAGCCGCGGGCCTGCAGCGCGAGCATCAGCTTTTCGTCGATGCCATGTCGCTGTTCGGTCCGCAATATCCGGTCGACAACGCCGCGCGCGCAACGCGCTTTTCGTTCTCCTCGCTGGATACGCCGATGAACGATTTCGATCGGCGTATGCTGGCGATTTCCGCGAAATTCGGCTCGCGCGAGACATTCGGCAAAGCCGTCAGCGGCTATGCCGAGCGCACGCCAAATCTGTTCTCGCGCATCGAGGCGGAGCGCGCCCACCTCGGGGAGATCGCGCGACTGCGCTTTCTCAACAAGGCGCTGCTGGAGCGAACCCGGAACTGGGACCAGTCCGATGCGGCGCTCCCGCGTCAGCTCGCTGCCATGCCAATGGAGCAGCGCACGCTGCTGGTGATGCAGCTCTTCAATGCCGAGTTCGAGAATGGCGGGGTGCATCAGTTCTTCCTCAACTCCACCGGTGCCATCGCGCCGGAGGTTTACGAGGCATTCGTAGAGCTGGGGCTCGAACGGCAAGCCGCCATCTTCAAGCGGGGCCTCGATATGTTCGGCGCGAAGTACCAGCGCGATACTGCGAAGCGGCAGGCGCGCTACTTCGAGCGGCCGGAGTGGAACGACTGGGACAAGCGTCTCTCCGCACTGACCGACGAGTTCTATGCGCTCGATGGCGGACCGACTGTCGTGAAGCTCGGCGATGGTGCGGCCATTGAAGGCGGTCCAGGGATCTGGAGCGGCATGGCCGCGTACGCGCGCAACAAGAAGCTGCTGCCGTGCTGATCGCGCGGCGTCCGGCTCAATAGGCTGCTACTGGCGCGCCATCTGCGCGAGGTAAGCGATGACGGCGTCTAGATCGGCGGCAGAGAGCTTCTTCTCGTCGAACCCCGGCATGATCTGGTTAGGCCAGGTGCGCACGGCTTTCGGATTGCGGATCAGCGCCCGCAGACCTTCCTCAGTCATGTACTGCGTCGGGTTCATGGGCTGGCCGAGGTCAGGTCCAAGCTCGGCGACGCCAGCGCCCTTGATGCGATGGCAGGGCATGCACTGCGTGGTGAAAACCGACTGGCCGTGGCGTGCCGGCGCATTCGCAGGAAGATCGTCCGACACGCGCATTTGCGGCCAGCGATGCGCCGGAGACTCGACCCCGGTTATGGCGACCGTCTGGTACGGCCATTGCTCGGAACCGATGCCCGAGCGCGCGGGGTGCTGCCAGACGATATAGAATGGGCCGGCCGAGGCATCCTTGCCGGGCAGCGGGGGCCAGGGCTGCTGCGCGTCGTCGATGGCGAGCCACGCCGTGCTGCCGCCGTTCGCGCCTTTCTCAACCAGCGCGCGCGGTATCTGCGAGACGAAACCGTCGGCGGCGCTGGCTTCCAGGGTGTCGAGGTCCTTGGGAACTTCGCCGATCAACGCCAGCAATGGCACGGCGCGGTACCGCATGGCGCGCCCGTAGGAAACGTCGTCCGGCACCTCGATGTCGGACGCATCGGGACGCGCCAGAAGCTCGGCGGCCGTGAAGCGGCGCACGTTGTCGCCGAAGGTCAAGGTGAGCGTGTCGTCCGCCCTTGTCGGGCCTGCGGCAAGCACGATCAAAGCCAGCAATAGAAGTGCCTGACGCATAGTGCCTCGCGGATCGACGACCTCGTCACCCAGTGTAGCGCGCCGCGATCTTTGCAGGCAAAGGGGCGTTGGGAGCCGCTGGCTGGCAGTTGAACCGTCAGCGCCGCGCGCCCAACTCGGCGACGGCGGCGGTGAGTGCATCCATGACGCCCGGCTCGGTGATGGCGTGGCCGGCCTTGTCGACGATCTCCAGCCGGCATGTCTCCCAGGCTTCTGCGAGCGCATAGGCGGTCTTCGGTGGGCAAAGCAGATCGTAGCGGCCCTGCACGATGACGCCGGGAATGCCGCGCAGCTTGTTGGCATCGCGCAGCAACTGACCATCGTCGAGGAAGAAATCGTTGCGGATGTAATGCCCTTCGATGATGGGCGTCGGCGGAAGGCGGTCGCTGCGCCCTAGCGGGGCGGAGAGGCGCGGCTGGGCGGGCACCAGTTCTGAGAGGGCTCGTTCGTAGGCCGCCCAGCTGTGCGCGGCAGCAGCCTTCACGGCGGGATCGGGGTCGGCGAGGCGACGCAGATAGGCAGGCAGCGGATCGGCTCGTTCGTGCTCGGGAAGTTGGGCGATGAAGTCGGCGTAAAGATCAGGGCGGAACAGCTTCGGCCCTTCTACGAAAGCCCATTCGACCTCGGCGCGCGTTCCCAGGAAGATGGCGCGTAGCGCAAGGCCGGTGACGCGCTCGGGGTGCGCCTCGGCGTAGGCGACGGCGAGCGTCGAGCCCCACGATCCGCCGACGATCAGCCAGCGATCGATGCCGTAGTGTTCGCGGATGGCTTCGATGTCGGCGACAAGCGTCTGCGTCGTGTTTTCGTTGAGCGACAGATAAGGGTGGCTGCGGCCGGCGCCGCGCTGGTCGAACAGGAATGCGTGGAAGCGGTCGGGATCAAAGAGGCGGCGATGAAAATGCTGGGAGCCGCTGCCGGGCCCTCCATGCAGGAACAGCGCGGGCGTGCCGCCGGGGCTGCCGACCTCCTCGACGTACAGCCAATGGCCATCGCCGACGGAAAGCATGCGCGCATCGAACGGGCGCAGGGCATCAGGGCTCGGAGCGGCGTCAGGCATGGTGGGTGATGTGCCGTTCAATGGGCCTGCGCGCAAGTCTTAATAGCTGGAAACGGATCCTCCCAGGCGCGGCGCCACTTCGTACTTGTGTCGCGGCGCGGATAGAGCCACGTGTTGTCCGTCTTGCATGGATATCGGAGCACCGGGATGCGTGTCGTCATTCTAGGGGCCGGCGGTGTCGGCGGCTATCTCGGTGCGCGACTCATTGCGGGCGGCGCGGACGTCACCTTCCTGGTGCGCGAGCGCCGCGCCGGCCAGCTCACCTCGATGGGGCTAGTGCTCGAGAGCCCGCTGGGTGACTTCGCCTCTCCCGTCAAGGTCATGATGGCCGGCACTACACCCGATCCCTATCCGGATGCCGTCATCCTCGCGTGCAAAGAGCCGGCCCTCGCGGCGGCCATCGAGGCTGTCGCGCCGGTCCTCGGCCCGTCGACGCGGCTGTTGCCGGTGCTGAATGGCGTGCGGCATCTCGATGTCCTCGCGGCTCGATTTCCGGCAACGACTCTGCTCGGCGGGATCGTGCATGGGGCGACGGACCTGCGCCCGGACGGCACCGTCGTGCACCTGTCGCCGTTCATGACGGTTCTCGCGGGTCCGGTGATCGGCGGGAGCGATGCTGTCGGCAGCGAGGTCGTCGCGCGGCTCAAGGCGGGCGGTGTCGATGCGCATGCGACACACGAGATCCGCCAAGACATGTGGAACAAGTTCGTGTTCCTGGCGGCGTTCGCCGGCATCACATGCCTCATGCGCGCCAGCATCGGCGCCATCATGGCGACGGAGCAGGGTCGCACGCGCATCCTCGCGCTGCTCGAAGAGACGCAGTCGGTTGCGGAAGCGGAAGGCTTTTCTCCGCCGCAGGACCTCATGGGGGAATACCGTGACCTGCTGACCGAGCAGGGCTCGCCCTACACCGCTTCGATGCTGCGCGACATCGAGGCGGGGCGGCGTACGGAGGGCACGCATATTCTCGGTGACATGCTCGCGCGGGCGCGCCGCCACGGATTGGAGACGCCGATCCTCGAAATTGCCGCGCAGCACGTGGAGGCGTACGAGCGGCGGCTCGACATGAGCGCTAAAGCAGCGGGATCAGATACGTGACGATGCCCCGCACCTGCGGCTGCTGCGTTTCGCCGGGCGGATTGTTCGGAAACTCGACGGCGGAATAGAACACCTGAACGTGGATGTTCTTCAACGGGCCGTAGGTCGGCAGGTATTCCAGCTCGAGGTTGTATTCGTTCTGGCGGCCGGCGGGTGAATCCAAAGCAGCGCCGGCGCCCCATGACCAGCCATAGCGCGTCTGCAGCTTCAGACCATCGATCACGATCTTCGAGAAATCGTAGGCAGCGCCAATGACGAGCGTGTTCTGTCCCGGGTTGTTGAAGTTGAGCTGGTCGAGCACCGTGTAGGCGGGGAAGCTGCCGAACGGACTTTGCAAGGCGCCACTGTTGCCGTTTCGTGATGCGGCGACGAGCAGCGTCGCATTGGCGTAGCTGGCGGCGAAGCGGCCTGACACCTGGTTCGTGTCATAGGGCGCACCCGGCAACAGATCGGCGCCCACCGTGCGCTGGTCGGTGTAGTTCACGCTGAAGCGCATCTGCACGGGCGCGGCGTCGACGATCCAGTCCAGCTCGGTGAATGCGGTGTTGAGCACGTCGGGGATCAGGTAGTCGATAGCGCCGAGTGTCAGGCCCTTCACAGGCATGACCTTGGCACCCGCGACGGCGACGCCACGGTTCTCCTCGACGCCGAGTTCCTCGGAGAACGGCACGAAGTAGCTGCTGTCGCGCGCCTTGAAGCCCCACAGATAGCCGAAGCCGTAATCGAGCGTCTGCGCCTCGTCGCGGCGGCGCATGAGTGCCACGCCCTCGACGGCGTTGGGGATCATGCGGTTATCCTGCGGGTTGATGTAGGGCGTCTTCACGAGCTGGCGGCCGATGGTCAGCTCCTGGCCGATGCCGCGCATGTGCGCGTTGGCGATGCCGAGTGAGGACACCTCGGCCTGGTTGTCGGTGAGCAGAAGCGTTCCACCCTCGCCTTCGGGGGCCCACAACGGCTGGGATGTCGCCGCCGCGATCTCGAACTGCAGCCAGTCGTCGAGGAAACCGGTCCTCAGACCCAACGCTGCACCGAGCGCCCACGCCTTGGACGGGGGACCGGTATAGTTCTCAAGGTTGAGCGCATGGGTGCGGGTGTAATAGCTGACGCGCATGTCGCGAAAGAAGGGGTCGGCGGCACGCAGTCGATCCTTCAGATCCTGAAATAGGACCGGCTCGCCGTCCTCATCCGACATCGGCCGCACGAACTGACGTGGCCCGCCGGGAAGCGCCGGCTGCTTGTCGAAGGTGCGCTGGATCGGGCTGTAGATCTCGCCGGCCGAAGACGGCACGCGCTCAGCGTCATCGTCCTGGTCTGCCCGGACGATCGGAGATGCGCCGGCGGTCGCCAACAAAACCAAACCGAACAGCAACGCAGCTCGCGGCGCGGCGCGCGGCTTGCGGTTAGCGTACATGAATTCTCTGAAGAATCGGCGTTGCCGGCGCCCATTCCGGGTATCAGGAGTGCTGGACCGCGGCAAGCGACGGCTGCGCGGTACGTTCCGGCCTTGGTGTGGTCGATGTCCAGGGCCTTAGCGGCCTTTTCGATCACGTCACGAGGCGGTCCGACATTCGCGCGCGTACTGTCCTGGCGGGCGCCCGACGTGACGACTGAAGGCGGTGCTGAAGGTGCTCGCCGAACCGTAGCCGACCTGCTCGGCGACCTGGGCGAGGCCGATATCGTCTCGCCGCAGCAGATCCTTCGCAATCGCCATGCGCCAAGTGAGGAGGTACTCCATCGGTGGTACTCCTACGGCTCGGGTGAAGCGGTCGTAGAATGCTGATCTCGACAGTGCCGCCTTGTCCGCGAGCTCATCCACCGTCCAGGGGAAAGCGGGAGAGGCATGCATCTCTCGCATCGCGGCCGCTAGCCGCGCGTCCCGCAGGCCCTGCAGCATGCCTGGGGAAGCGTCCGCTCTTTGCGTCGCCCGCAATGCCTCCACGAGCATCACGTCAACGAGGCGCGACAGCACAAGATCTCGGCCAGCGCTCTGTGCGATCGCCTCCTCGCGGACGAGCTTCACAAGGGTCGACAGCCGTTCGGCTCCGCGCAGGTGCACCACATTGGGCAGCAGCGACACGAGCAATCCTGCATCGGGGGATTCGAAGACGAAGTAGCCTCCGAGCAAGCGGACATCGGGGTCGCCATCGGGCGTGCCGTGACGCACTTCGTCGGTCGGAGCGGGCATCGCTCGCGGGTCGATTCTTACCGGCACTGCCCCATCGAACCCAGACATCGTGAAGCCGGGTGTCGTCGGGAGCAGCACGAAATCATCCTGTTCGAGCCTGATCGGCTCATGGCCGTCGACGACGAGGCGGCAGCTGCCGTCGAGCACGGTGCAGAAGCTCGGCTGTCCGAAATCGGAATAGCGAACGGCCCACCGGCCAGCGCCGCTGATGATCTTGGAGAAGACCGTGCGCGGGCGCAGGAGGGTGATGACTTGTGTAAGGGGATCGACCATATCCGGACGATAGCGAATGAATTCCGGACTTTCAATTGTCGATCGTCCTGCTCTCGATAGCTATCGTCCGGTGATCGAACTCACACAGGAGCCAATCATGAAAACCGTGCTGATCACTGGATGCTCATCGGGCTATGGCCTGGCAACCGCGCGCCTCTTCCACGCCAAGGGCTGGTCCGTCATCGCCACGATGCGCACGCCGAGTTCCGACGTTCTGCCTCCGTCGGAGCGGATGCGGGTGCTGGCGCTCGACGTGACCCAGCCTGAGACCATTTCTGCGGCGCTGCAGGCTTGCGGGCCCATCGACGTACTCGTGAACAATGCCGGCATCGGAATGTTCGGCGCCTTCGAGGCGACGTCGATGGAAACGGTGCGGCGCCTGTTCGAGACGAACACCTTCGGCGCGATGGCGATGACACAGGCCGTGCTGCCGCAAATGCGCACCCGCCGATCAGGCGTCGTCGTGAACGTGACTTCCAGCGCGACACTCATGCCGATGCCGCTCGTCGCTGCCTATACGGCGAGCAAGGCAGCCATGGAAGGCTTCACCGGCTCACTCGCGTACGAGCTTCAAGACTTCGGAATCCGCGTCAAGCTCGTCGAACCCGGCTACGGACCGTCGACACGCTTCACTCAGAACACGCCATCGCCGATCCAGGATGCGATACCCCTCGCCTACGCGCCGTTCGCGCAGTCGGTGCTCGCTGCATTCGCGCAGCCTGCCGCCGTGACGACAGCGGATGACGTCGCCGAGGTCGTCTGGCGTGCCGCGAACGACGTGTCCGACAAGCTTCGATATCCAGCCGGCCCCGATGCTGTGGCACTGTCGCAGCGCAGTGCCGCGGCCTGAGAAGTGCAATTGTCATCCCGGCACTTGCTGCCGGGATGACAATCCAGTTCGCCCGGTTCAGGCTTATCGCAGCACGCGGCCGGCGACGGCGTCGAGCTTCGCCATAAGCGCCGGGTCGCGCGCGTCCGGCGGCGTGATGATGGCGACGTCGAGCGCGGTATCGGAGCCTATCGGGCACGGCTGGTGCTCGCGCGGGAAAATCTCGGCGAGCCTGTGCACCAGACGCTGCGCCTTCTCGGTGTTACCCTTCATGACCGCGAGTACCGAGGCGACGTCGACGTGCGCCACTTCCTCGTGCCAGCAGTCATAGTCCGTCACCATGGCGACGGTCGCGTAGCAGATCTCGGCTTCGCGGGCGAGCTTGGCCTCAGGCATGTTGGTCATGCCGATGACGTCGCAGCCCCAGCTGCGATAGAGGAAGGACTCGGCGCGCGTCGAGAACTGCGGTCCTTCCATGACGAGGTACGTGCCGCCCTTGGTGTGGTCGATGTCCTCGGCCTTGGCGGCTTTCTCGATCACGTCGACGAGCAGCGGGCTGACGGGGTGCGCCAGGGAGACGTGCGCCACGCAGCCTTCACCGAAGAAGCTCTTCTCGCGCGCGAAGGTGCGGTCGATGAATTGATCGACCAGCACGAAGTGGCCGGGTGCGAACTGGTCCTTGAGGGAGCCGCAGGCCGAGATCGACACGAGGTCAGTAACACCGGCGCGCTTCAGGGCGTCGATGTTGGCGCGGAAGTTGATGTGGGTGGGCGAGATGCGATGGCCGCGGCCGTGGCGCGGCAGGAAGCGGAATGGCAGGCCGTCGATCTCGGCGAAAAGGATCTCGTCCGAGGGCTCACCCCAGGGGCTCGATACTTTCTCCCAATGCGGGTTCTCGATGCCCGGTAGGTTGTAGAAGCCGCTGCCGCCAATGATCCCAAGGACGGATTTCACCACGGCTTTTCCCCTCGCGTCAGTTTCGCTTCGGACCGATAGAGCCCGAAGCGATCATGTGTAGCACGCGGTCAGGTTGCCGGTGCCCTCAGTGCTTGATGCGCGACCAGATCTTCCTCTTTACGAGGTAGAGCAAAATGGTCGTGATGAGCAGATAGAGCATCACCTGCCAGCCGAGGCGCTTGCGCGCGTCGAGATGCGGATCGCCGGCCCAGGCGAGGAATGCCGTCACGTCACGTGCATTCTGATCGAGCGAGCCCTTGATGCCGGCCTCGGGCTGATAGTCGACGAAGGCATCCGCGGAGATCGGCGGCGGCATCGCGAGCTGATGGCCCGGGAAGGCGACGTTGTAGTACATGCCCTCGCCGACTTTTACGTCAGCCGGAGCTTCGTGATAGCCGGTGAGGAGAGCGTAGAGATAGTCCGCGCCGCCCTCCTGGTAGCCGATGGCGATATCGCGCAGCATCAGCAGCCACTGGCTGTACCAGTGCGACGGCTGCTCGACGTTACGCGCCTTGACGATCAACGACAGGTCGGGCGGCAGCGCGCCGTTCTGGGCGGCACGAGCCTGCACGTCGTTCTTGTAGGGTCCGATGATCGGATCGGGCAGCCCGGGCAAACGGTCGATCGGGTTGCCCTGGTCGTCGAGCTCGCCGGAGATCTGATACGGCCAGGCTTTCGCCAGCGCCTTCACCGACTCCTCGGGGAACTGCGGCCCGCCGGGCTCTGCGAGGTTGCGGAAGCGCACGCGCTTCAGACCGTGGCAGGCCGCACAGACCTGCTGATAGATCTGGAAGCCCCGCTGCAGCTGCGCCTGATCGTACTGCCCGGTGAACCCGGAGAAGGTCCAATCCTGGCGCGCGATCTCAGGGCCGCTGTGAGAGGACTCAGCGTGCGCCATTCCGCCGAACAGCGGCAGGCTGCCCAGAAGGGCCATCACCGCAAAGCGCAATCTCGGCTGCACTGGTTTCATGAGAGCCCCCCGTCAGCTCTTGGCCGGCGCTAGTTTTGCGCCTTTATCTTTGCCGAGCACCGCCTCGGTGATCGACCCCGGCACCTTCAGCGGCGTCTCGAACCAGCCGACGAGCGGCATGACGATGAGGAAGTGTGCGAAGTAGTAGAACGTGAAGACGCGCGCCCAGAAGACGTACTCGGCTTCAGCGGGCTTGGAGCCCAGCCAGCCAAGCGCCAGGCAGCTGAATGCGAACAGCCAGAAGAACCAGCGATAGAGCGGGCGATACTTGGTCGAGCGTACCTTGCTGGTGTCGAGCCAGGGCACGAAGAACAGTACGGCAATGGCGCCGAACATCGCGATCACGCCGCCGAGCTTGGAAGGGATGGCGCGCAGGATCGCGTAGAAGGGCAGGAAGTACCACTCCGGCACGATGTGCGGCGGCGTCACCAGCGGGTTGGCCGGAATGTAGTTATCGGCGTGGCCGAGGTAGTCAGGCAGGAAGAACGCGAACCAGCAGAACAGAAGCAGGAAGGCAAACATGCCGACCGCGTCCTTGGAGGTCGCGTAGGGCGTGAAGGGGACCGAGTCCGACTTGGTCTTGATGTCGAGACCGGTCGGGCTGTTCTGACCGACCACGTGCAGCGCCCAGATGTGCAGGCCGACGAGGCCGGCCAGCACGAACGGCAGCAGATAGTGCAGCGCGTAGAAGCGGTTGAGCGTTACTCCCGAAACCGAGTACCCACCCCACAGCCATTCGACGATGGTGGTGCCGAGGCCCTTCCAGATGCTGTCGAGCGAGGAGAACAGGTTGGTGATGACGGTGACGCCCCAAAGGCTCATCTGGCCCCAGGGGAGCGAGTAGCCCATGAACGCCGTGGCCATCATGGCGAGGAAGATCAGAACGCCAATGATCCACAGCACCTCACGCGGCGCCTTGTAGGAGCCGTAGTAGAGGCCGCGGAAAATATGGATGTAGGCTGCGAGGAAGAACATCGAGGCGCCGACCGCATGCAAGTTGCGGAGCAGCCAGCCGAAGTTCACGTCGCGGCGGATGCGCTCGACGCTGTCGAACGCCAGCTCGGCGCTCGGCTGGTAGTGCATCGCCAGCACGATACCGGTGACGATCTGCGCAACGAGGCAGAACGACAGGATGCCGCCGAACGTCCACCAGTAGTTGAGGTTACGCGGCGTCGGGAAGTCGACGGCCTGAGCGTGCACCATCCGAACGATGGGAAGCCGCGCGTCCAGCCATTTGCCGAATGCCGTCGTCGGCTCGTAAGTCGATTCGTGTCCAGACATGGAGGTCGCCGCCCGTCAGCCGATTTTGATTTTGGTGTCAGAGACGAAATTATAGACCGGCACCTCGAGATTGCGTGGCGCAGGGCCTTTGCGGATGCGTCCTGCGGTGTCGTAGTGCGAGCCGTGGCAGGGGCAGAACCAGCCGCCGAAGTCGCCCTTCGAGTCGCCCATCGACTGACCCTTGGGGATGCAGCCGAGGTGGGTGCAGATGCCCACCATGATGATCCAGTTCTCGTGACCGTCCTTGGTGCGATTGAGATCGGTCGCCGGCGTGTCCTCCGGCAGCGCGTCGTTGCGCGCGAGCGGGTCGACCAGCGCGTCCATCGGAACGGCGGTCGCGGCCTTGATCTCCTCCGGGGTGCGATGGCGAATGAACACCGGCTTGCCGCGCCACAGAACTGTGATCGCCTGACCTTCCTTGACGGGAGAGAGCTCGACCTCGATCGATGCGAGAGCCTGAGCGCCGGCGTCCGGATTCATCTGCTGGATGAACGGCCAGAGCGTCATCGCGCCGCCTACGGCTGCGAATGCGCCTGCCGCCAGGACCAGGAAATCCCTGCGGTCCGGTTCTTCGGCGTCCAATGCCACGGGAGCCTCCGCTTGATCGCTGACCCATCAGGGCAGCGCTTTAGTTTTTTATCCGTCGGCTGGCGCCGGGAGTGATGACGGCCGTTGCTCAAGTGGGCTAGTGCCGTCGAGCCCAGGCGCTGTCAGCGCGATAGGGCAATAGAAACCGGCGATTTGCCATGCGGTTTATTGACATCGTTCTAAAGAGCGCTCAAGGCCGGCGGCGAAGAATGCCGTAGGCAAAATGGCGCATGTGACGCCGCCGCTGATTAACGTCATTCGGCGGCGTCTTGCGCCAGGAAGCCACCCGACTGGCGTGTCCACAGCTCGGCATAAAGCCCGCCGCGGCGCAGCAAATCGGCGTGCGTGCCCTGCTCGATGATGCGACCGCCGTCCATGATCACGAGGCGATCCATGGCGGCAATCGTCGACAGGCGGTGCGCGATGGCGATCACCGTCTTGCCCTGCATGAGGTTCGTAAGCTGCTCCTGGATCGCGGCTTCAACCTCTGAATCGAGGGCGCTTGTCGCCTCGTCGAGCACCAGGATCGGCGCGTCCTTCAGCAACACGCGTGCAATCGCAACGCGCTGGCGCTGGCCGCCGGACAGTTTCACGCCACGTTCGCCGACGTGCGCTTCGTAGGCCCGCCGCCCCTTCAGGTCCTCCAACCCGAGGATGAAGTCGTGCGCCGCGGCCTTCTGCGCTGCGATGACGGCGTCGCCTTCCACAGCATCGGGTCGCCCGTAGAGAATGTTCTCCATCACCGAGCGGTGCAGCAGCGAGGTATCCTGCGTGACGAGGCCAATCTGCGCGCGCAGGCTGTCCTGCGTGACGCGCGATATATCCTGATCATCAATCAGAACGCGCCCGCCATCGAGGTCGTAGAAGCGCAGCAGAAGGCTGACGAGCGTCGACTTGCCCGCACCCGACCGCCCCACGAGGCCCACTTTCTCGCCCGGCGCCACGCGCAGCGACAGATCGTCGATCACGCTGCCGCGCTCGGACCCAACCTCGCGGTTGTAGTTGAAGTTGACGCGATCGAAGACGATCTCGCCCTTCGTCACCTTGAGTGGCTTTGCATCCGGCACGTCGACCACACTGCGCGACCGCGCGATGGTCTCCAGACCGTCCTGCACCACGCCGATGTTCTCAAACAGGCCCGCCGTCTCCCACATGATCCAGTGCGACATGCCCTGCAGGCGGAGCACGAGGCCCACAGACAGTGCAATCGCGCCGGTGGACACGGCATCGATCGACCATAGCCACAGCGACGTTCCCGCCACCGAGAACAGCAGCGCCGCGTTGAGACAGTTGAGCGCCACCGTCAGCAGCGTCACCAGGCGCAACTGCTGCTGCGTGATGTCGAGAAAGCTCTGCATGCTTTCCTGCGCATAGCCGTCCTCGCGCTCGGCATGCGCAAACATCTTCACCGTCGCGATGTTGGTGTAGCTATCGACAACGCGCCCCGTCATCACCGAGCGGGCGTCCGATTGCACATGCGAGATCTTGCCGAGGCGCGGGATGAAGTAGCGCATGGCCACCAGATACCCGCCGAGCCACAGCACCAGCGGTGCCGACAAGCGAATGTCCGTCGCCGCGAACAGCAGCACCGCGCCGGTGAAATAGATCGAGACGTAGAGCAGCACCTCGGTGATCTTCATGACCACCTCGCGCACCGACATCGCCGTCTGCATCACCTTCGTGGCGACGCGTCCCGCGAAGTCGTTATTGAAAAAGTCTATGGACTGCCGCAGCACATAGCGATGCGTCTGCCAGCGCGTGCGCATGGTGAAGCTGGCCAGAAGCCCCTGGTGGATGATGGCTTCGTAGAGAAACTTGAGGCTCGGCAGCACCAGCAGCACGACGCCCGCCATGCCCAGCAGAAACAGACCGTGCGTCGACCAGAAGGTGGCGCGATCTGCCTTCTGCAACCAGTCGACGAGACTGCCCAGGAAGCCGAACAGCGATACCTCGATCAGCGCGATCGTTGCCGACAGCACGGCCGACACCGCGATCAGCGGCCAGAACGGGCGCGTGTAGTGCGCGATGAATCCCCAGAAGGAGGCAGGCGGCATCGCCGGCTGCGCGGCCGGGAAAGATTCAACGTGGTTTTCGAGCCGGCGGAAAAGGCTGGCGATCATGTCGGGCTCCGGGCCCTCAGCGGGCGTCAAAAGCGCCGCGGGCACAGGGGCACACGTCAAGGCGCAGATTTTCAGGTTTTTCGGGTCTTGGGCGACTACGGTTAGGCGCCCCTAGACATCGCTGCACGGGATATATAGGGGGAAATGCGCCAACAAAAGGGGCCGAGGACAGAGCATGGCGGATTTGACCGCAACGCGCGAAGGTGTGTTGGGCGAGCATCAGGACAAGGCACGCGCGTGGTTCGGTGAGCTGCGCGACGGCATCTGTGCGGCGCTCGAAAAGGTCGAGGACGACCTGCCGGCGGGTGCGCCAATGTCGGATCTTCCGCCCGGCCGCTTCGTGTGCACGCCGTGGGAGCGGTCCGACCACACCGGGGCGCCCGGCGGCGGCGGCATCATGAGCCTGATGCACGGCCGGGTGTTCGAGAAGGTGGGCGTTCACACGTCGACCGTGTTCGGAGAGTTCGCCCCGGAGTTCCGCAAGCAGATCCCGGGCGCGGAGGAGAACCCGCAGTTCTCGGCATCGGGCATCTCGCTCATTGCACATCCGCAGAACCCGAACGTCCCCGCCGTGCACATGAACACGCGCATGGTCGTGACGTCGAAGTGGTGGTTCGGCGGCGGCGCAGACCTCACGCCGGTGCTGATGCGCCGGCGTACCGACAGCGATGCCGACACCCTCGCTTTCCACGCCGCGATGTATGGGGCATGCGCGGGCCATCCGGTGGCCGACTATCAGCGCTACAGGGAATGGTGCGACGAATACTTCTACCTGCCGCATCGCAAAGAAAAGCGCGGCATCGGCGGCATCTTCTACGACTACCTGACGCCTTCGTCGGAGCAGGGTGGATGGGACGCGGCCTTCGCCTTCACGCAGGACGTCGGTCGTGCTTTCCAGCGCGTCTACCCGATGCTGGTGCGCGGGAACTACGGCATGAAATTCACGGACGCCGACCGCGAGGAGCAACTGGTGCGGCGTGGCCGCTACGTGGAGTTCAACCTGCTCTATGACCGCGGCACGGTGTTCGGGCTGAAGACGGGGGGGAACGTCGATTCCATCCTGTCGTCGATGCCGCCCATCGTTAAGTGGCCGTGATCGGCAGGCGCTGAAGGTTTCGGCTCGCTCGTCTTGCCGGCGTCATGGCGGAGCCATGCTGCGCATGGACGGCCGGCACCCACGCAAGTCTCCAGGATTGCAGCGCCGGCGGTGGGCCCGCACGCTGCAGCGTGGCGCCCGCCGGCGCAGATGCGCGCGCTGAAGCTGGCGTGGATCCCGACCTGCGTCGGGATGACGTTGAGATTGGGCGAGCAGCGCAAACTAATCCCCGCGCGCCTGTCCGACAGCATAGTGGGCCCACCCCTGTCCATCTGGGACGCAGCAGCTGAGCGGCGAAGGCGGGACAGGGGATGGTGCCCGGTTGAGGCAGGTGTCGCACCGTCGCGATGCCTGTCGCGAGGAGTAGCTCCCTCATATTCCGGGGCCGTCGATCGGAGCTGTGCGGACCCCAGCAATGGACCGCACGGACGCCCGTTGGCAGCGGCGCTCGCACACCGGCACGACGCGAGCGCAGACGTGGAAGGTCCTGACGATGTGGCCCCGCATTTGACCGCCAAGGGCCGGACCTGAGACACGCTGACGACGAGTTTCGCCCCTCCGGCACGGCAAGCAGCCAACGCGGGCGCCGAAAGGCTGCCTCACTAAAACTAGATCGCAGCGTTTCGGCGCCCGCGCTCCTGGTTTTTGATTGCGCCGGCGACTCCCCCGCGGGGAGCCGGCCGCCGGCGCATGTCTGCTGCACTCTTCTGCCGCAATGGCCGGTTGGCGCGTGGCTCAGCTTGATGGCGCTGGCGCTCGGGCGATCGGAGCTTTTGGCGCTGCCGATTCACGCCCTCGCCGAAAGGCGCCCGGGCGATCGGAGCTTTTGGGCGCTGCCGATTCAACGCCCTCGCCGAAAGGCGCTCGGGCGATCGGAGCGCTGGCAAAGCGGCGTGTTGCTCTTTGAAAACTGAGGATGGACGGCCCGCGATTGACGCGCCAGCTCAACCGGCGCTCACGCACCGGTCGTCGGCTGCCAGTCGTTGCAGGAGCGCTTAGAAGCGGCGGACGAAGCCGAAATCGAACACGTCCATCTCGGGCGACAGGGTGTTCTGGCCAGCCGGCAGCGAAGAGAACGTCGCGTCGCCGAAGTCGATGCGGCGATAGCCACCGTGCAGGGTGATGTCCTTGTTCCAGACGAACTCCAGACCGCCGCCGTAGGTCCAGCCGCTGAGCGTCTTGCTGTCCGAAAGGCCATTGACGGTATCTGTGACTTCCAGTCCGCCGTAGGCATATCCAGCCGTCGCATACGGCAGGAAGCGGCCCAGAGAGACGCCGAGGCGTCCGCGGACGGTGCCGTAATAATTGAGGTCCGATTTCAGACCGTTGACGCCACCGCCGTCGGCCCAGGAGTAGAAGGCGTCGGTGATGAAGCCGATGAGGATGCCGCCGGTCTGATAGTCGTAGCCGGCCTTGGCGCCGATGGAGAAGCCGTCCGGGTCGCTGAGCAGAGCGCCACCGGAGCCGCCGAGCTTCACCTCGTCGCTGATCTCGAAGTCGGGAGACAGAATGTAGCCGGTGCGGTTAATCGGGCCGAGCTCGGCATCCGTCGCGTAGCTGAGGTTGGGAATGCGGAACCACTCATGGGCGTCCGCCCGCGGCACCGTGGCGGCTACCAATGCCGCTGCACCGGCGAAAATGCACGCGAAACGACCACACCCACCCAAGATGCCACGCATGCTGATCCCCCAATAATTGCTCCCCACAGTACAGGGGCAGGCCGCGTAAGTCCGATGCAAAACTGCATCGCCGGGCGTGAAATCATCGTCGCAAATGCGCCGTGGGCCATAGCGGCGGGCGCGCTAACCCTCAGCGCCAGGGGAGTTTTTCGCCCTGGATGCCGGTCTGGCGGATTCCCGCCACCTCGTCGAATGCCTCAGCGAACTCCACAGCCCCAGCCTTGCGGGAGCCGCTGTCCATGCGGCGGGTGAATTCGGCCAGAAGCTCGGCAGACGTCTTGTCGATGACCATCTTGTTCACGTAGTAGGCCCGCCGCGCAAAGAAGTTCGGGGTCGGGGCCGTCAGTCCGGTCGGCTGCATCATCTCGAGGCCGGTGGCGGGGCCGGAGAGGTTCATCAGCTCGATCTCCTCGCCGGACATGTTCGTGACCCCCTTGCGGGCCGCGAAGTCCTTGAGGCCGCGCAGCTTCAGCGACTGAAGCCAGGGTCCGATGTCGCCGTCGAGATTGATCGCGTGCATCCCATAGCCCTTCGAGGTCTGGGCGAAGGCGACGTGGCGGAACCAGTTGTTCGGCACGGATTTGGCGGTGCGGAGCATGGCCTGGAGCGAAGCGATCTTGCGCTGCAGCTCATCGGCGCGGGCGGGCGTCGGGGCGTTGGCGTGCAGCCGCTGCAGGCGCTTCACGAAGCCGTCGCCATGCTTCACCAGTTCGCCGATGGTGTTGGCGTGCAAAAGCTGGGCATAGCCGAGCGCCGAGGAAATCGGCTTGCCCTTCTTGGTGATCGGATTGATGCCGGCCTGCATATCCGCGGTGCCATCGCCGCCGGTCTCGAGCGCGTAGACGCGGACCACCTGCTCCTTGCTCAGACCAAGTTGCAGGGCCTCGGCGGCATAGCGGCGCTTGAACTCGCGTTCGGAAATGCGCGTTGGCGTGAAACCATAGTGGCTCTTGGCTGCCGCGAGAAAATCGGCGATGCCGGGCAACGGCTTCGATGGCTTGGGCGCCTCGGGGTGCTTTTCCTGCGCGGCCAGAAAGCGCGTCCACTGCTTGTCGAGATCGGCGCTGAGACGCGGGCCCTTGTAGGTCGGCGGGTAGGTCCAGACATAATCGTCGGTATCGAAGAATTTCGTCGAGTTGCGTTTGGCGCGGCGGCCTTCGCGCTTCTTCTCGACCTGCTGCCAATAAGCATCGAGCATACGGTCGTGCTGGTTCTTGGCGGTGCGCCAGGCGACGAACTCGTTCTGCTGCTGAGGCGTGAGCGTGGCGAGAAAGTCCTGCACCCCGGCGGCCGTCGCTGCAAAAGTGGACGCAAATAGTCCCGCCGCGAGCGCAGCGACTAAAATGACCAATCGACGGCAATGCCGTTGCGGCACCGGGCCTCCTTTCGCGCGAACCCACGCCTTGAGGATCGCGTGACAGTTGGACGTTATCGTGATTTGCCGAGGCTAATCGAGCCAAACCTGCCCGCAAACCTCTTAAGGCGAACTTCCGATCCCGATTCGACTTGGTTTTGAATGGTCTCGATGCGATATGCAGGACGTGAGCAAACCTACGCCATCCACCGTCACGGCCGAAGAATTCCGGCAGCGCGCACGCACTTACCTCAGCTCAACGGTCCCCGTTGCCGATCCTAACGCGCCCGACACCCCAAGCGATTTCGATCTCAGCCCGGAGCTCGTGCCGGAAATCGCGCGGGCGCCGCTGGCACCGGCCGCCGTGCTCATTCCCGTGGTGGCGCGCCCCGAGCCGACCGTCCTGCTGACGCAACGCACCGACAGCCTCCGGCGGCACGCCGGGCAGATCGCGTTTCCGGGCGGTCGCATGGAGCCGACGGATCGCGATCCGACCGCCACGGCGCTGCGCGAAGCCCACGAGGAGATCGGTCTCGATGCCTCATTCGTCGAGACGCTCGGCTATCTGGATGCCTACAGGACGGGAACAGGTTTCCGCATTTTCCCGGTCGTCAGCATCGTGCGCGAGGGCTTCTCGCTCAGGCTGGACGAGCGCGAAGTTGCTGATGCCTTCGAAGTCCCACTTGCATTCCTGATGGATGAGGCAAACCATCGAACGGAGACACGTTTTTGGCGCGGCCAGGAGCGGCGCTTCTACGCCATGCCCTTCGAGCAACGATACATTTGGGGCGCGACGGCAGGCATAGTCAGAAATCTGAAGATGAGGCTCTTTTCCGCATGATCCGCATCGTCGCCGAGAACATCCTGCTGTTTCTGCTGCCGACGATCGTCTACGTGGCCTATATCTACCTGACCCGTGATGAAAAGCCGGGCGCGCTGCGTGTGCTCGACGATGCGCCCTTGATCTGGCTGTTCGTCGCTGGCGCCGCGGTCGTCATCATCACCCTGGTCAGCTTTGGCTCGGTGACGGGTGGGAAACCAGGGCAGACGTATACGCCGCCTTCCTTCAAGGACGGCAAGATACAGCCGGGCCATATCGAATAGCGATTGCGGACGGATCTCATGGCGCGCTCCGAAGACAGCGCGGGGATTGGAAATCTCGCGCAGGCCGAATGGCTGACGCGGCCGACGACGCGCAAGGTGCTCGATGCGCTCACCAAGAATGGCGCACAGGCGCGGGCCGTCGGCGGAGCGGTTCGCAATGCGCTCATGGGCATTCCCGTCAACGACGTCGACATCGCGACCACGGCTCTGCCGGAGGATGTCGTGCAGCTGGCGCGCCGCGCGGGGCTGACAGCAATCCCCACCGGGTTCGAGCACGGTACAGTGACGGTCGTAGCTGACAGGACACCGTTCGAGGTGACGACTTTGCGCCGGGATGTCGAGACGTTCGGCCGCCATGCGCGGATCACCTTCACCACCGACTGGCGCGAAGATGCCATGCGGCGGGATTTCACTATGAATGCCCTCTACTGCGATGCAGAAGGCAATGTGACCGACCCGCTCGGCGGCTATGCCGACCTCATGGCGCGGCGCGTGCGGTTCATCGGTGATGCGCGCCAACGCATTCGGGAAGACTACCTGCGCATCCTGCGCTTCTTCCGGTTCCTGGCGCAGTATGGGGATGCGTCCGCGCCCGACGCCGAAGGGCTCGCGGCAACCGAGAGCGAGCGGGACGGGCTTGCGCAGCTTTCAGGCGAGCGCATCCGGGCGGAGCTGCTGCAGTTGCTTGCGGCGCCGGGCGTCATCGCAGCGCTTTGGGCCATGGACGGCGCGGGATTGATCCGACCGCTGATTGGCGTGCCGGGAGACATCCAGACGGTTGCGCGTCTGGCCGCAATTGAAGAGGCACTGGGGCGCACGCCAGATGCCGTGTTGCGCCTGGCAGCGCTGGCCGGGAGCGGCGCACCGGCGCTCAAGGACCGGCTACGCCTGTCGCTCGCCGAAGCGGGACGTCTCGCAGACGCGGCGCGGCGTGATGCGGCGTTCGATCCCCGAACCGATGAGGCTGTCGCGCGGGCCTTCATTTACCGGCATGGACCTGATGCGTTCGTCGACGGTGCGCTGCTCGATTGGGCGCGGTCCGAAGATGCGGCCCACGACACCGCACGCGTGGAACGCATCGGGCTGCCGATGCGCTGGCGCGCTCCGAAGCTTCCGGTGCGCGGTGCCGATGTGATGGCGCTCGGCGTTCCGGCCGGGCCGGGCGTCGGGCGCGTCATCTCAGCTTTTGAGGAGTGGTGGATCGGGGCCGGGTTCCCGAGCGAGGAAGCGCTAGGCCGCGCGAAGCTGGAAGAGCTGGCGCGCGGCGAGCTATCTACTCGCCGCGACGCCTGATGTTACATTCGCTTAGGGCGAGAAAAGCCCCGAGATCGCATCTGCCAGCGACTGCGGGCCTTGCGACTGCTTCTTCTTTGCGCGGCGCTGATACTGCTGTTGACCGCTAACCGGGTTGTCCTCGGCCGAGGCGACAGCGTCGTCAGCGTAGGCGGGCTGCTCGAAGCGGATCGACTTGCCGGTGAGGGCAGCGGCCGTCCGACTGTCGAGGCCGTAGAAGTCGCCATAAGTCTGTAGGCGGCCGTCGTCGTCGACGCGCGCCGTCATGTAGGTGATGTGCACCGGGATGTGCTTGTCGAGCGCGACCTCGCCACCACTGTTCCATAGCTGCCCAACCTTGGCAGCCGACCAGCCTTTGTCCTCGGCAAGCAAAATCTCGGCGAGCTTGCGCGGCTCGTGCACGCGCATGCAGCCGTGGCTGAGTGCGCGGAACGATTTGCCGAACAGGTTCCGCTCAGGCGTGTCGTGCATGTAGACGTCGTGCGAGTTGGGGAACATGAACTTCACTTCGCCCAGCACGTTCTTGGGGCCTGGCGGCTGCTGGAAGCTGTAGGCCTGGATGTTGACGTTGGCCCAATTTACAGAGTTGGGATCGATCTGCCGGCCGCCCGAATAGACGCGAAGGTCGTAGGCGTCGAGCACGGCCTGGGCGGAGTAGCCGCCGCCGAAGATACCGAACAAGCCGGCGCCGCCAGAGCTCTTGCGCAGAAGCGGAGCAAGCTCCTTCGCCTTGATGCCTGGGGGCACGCCCCAGCTTGGGCGAAAGACGACGGTCTTCATATCGGCTGAGAACGAAGGCGTGGGCCAGGACGGCTGGCCAACGATGATCTCGTCGGTGTGGATGACCTGGCCGTTCTTGACGATGCGCGCGAGGAACTCGGGGATGTTGTCCCAGACGTAGAACTCGCCGAGGTCGGCTGGCACCCAGCGCCAGCGCTCCATGTTGATGAGGATGCGCTCGATCTTCGAGTCGTTCGACTGCGCAACGGGCCGCGGACCGCCGTTGAGGACCTGCCGCGTACCGTTGCCGACGATGCCGTCCGGCGTCAGATTCTTGGAGCGCTGGAACTCGCGTACCGCGTTCTGAAGCGTCTCGTCATAGACATTCTCGCTCGCGGGGTCGCCAGCGGGGACCTTCAGACGCTGACGCAGCAGCGTGACCTGAGGATCGGTCGATCCCGGACGGATAATGCGCCCCATCGGAAGCTGGACGGCGAGCGCAGGATCCTCCGCCGGCTCCTCTTCCTTCACTTCACCACCGCGAAGCTTGATCAGAGCCTGGCGAAGCGCCTCAAACTGCGGATGTTTCGGATGCAGCGAGGTGAGGTAAGCGTCGGGTTGGCTGGAAGCGGCAATCTCGCTCAGCACCGTCTTCGGCGGGACCAGCGTCGGCTGCTGATCGATGAGCTGCGAGATGCTGCGCGGATTGATGCGTCCGCCACGCGCGAAGCGGGCGTATTTCAAAACGGCAGCGGCCACCTGGAGCTCGGTGTCGGCGGCGGTTTCAGGCGTCAAGCCGGATACGGCCGAAGATGGAACGCTGAAGGCCGAAACCGGCAGACCCCAATTTTCAGCGCGACCGATCTCAGCGACGACGGCCTTACCCTTGTCGGTGAGACCGCTCGTTGTCGCCCAGAGCGGCGTTCCAGTAAGCTCTCCATAATACGCCGTCAGCGCGGCAGTGTCCTCCTGGCCGATCGACTTGGCCATGTCGGGAAGCTTCTGGCGGATGCTGGCGACAATCGGGTCAGCGGGCGGCAGAACGGTAGGCGCGGCTGTCGCCGTCGCGGCTGGGTCTGGGAGCGCGGCGGTCGAATTGGGCGGAGAAACCGGAGCGGTTTCAGCCGCAGGAGCGGGCGCTGGCTGGGTTGCGGCGGGCGCGGTCGTCGCCGCCTGAGCGGGCGCCGTTGCTGTAGCAGCTGGCGCGGTTGCTGTGGTGGCGGCAGGCGCAGCCGGCTGGGCCGCGGGCGTTGCGGGCGTGGCGCCGGGAGACGTCGCAGCCGGTGCGGCCGTCGCGGAGCCGACGCTAGGCTCGGGCACCTGCGCTGGCGCAGCAGCGGGGGCGGTCGCTGTCGTTGCCGGAGCCGCGGCAGCCGGCTGGCTCTGGGTCGTCTGGGCGGAGGGCGGCGTTGGAGCAGGGTTTTCGGCACGCGCGGCGACCGAACCCGAAACGCACAGCGCCGCGATCGCAGGCAAAAGCCCAGCGCGCGTCGAAACAGCCTTTTTTATCGTCATCCCTCGGTCTCCAATCGCGCCTGAAGGCTAGGTGGAGAAAATGGCCGTGGCTGGGCCGGATTCGACGCAAACGAACGGTTAAGCATGTGGCAATCGATGGATATTGCCGTCAAGGCTAACATGGCACCTCTAGGCCACAGTTCGCCGCCAAATGCCTCACGAATCGTGGAAAAGCCCCGGGGCCATGTCCCTGGGCCTGCAAAACAGCTGCAGCTTAAGTGCAGCTTAAGTGACGGGGATAGCGCTCGAAACGCAGAAGGGCGCAGCTTGCGCCGCGCTCTTTGGGTAACAATCGCGTTGCGACTGGATCAGAAGTCCATGCCACCCATACCGCCCATGCCGCCGCCCGGCATCGGAGCGTGAGAGTGCTCCTTCTTGGGCAGCTCGGCGACCATGGCCTCGGTGGTGATCAGCAGGCCAGCCACCGAGGCGGCGTCCTGCAGCGCGCAACGCACGACCTTCGCCGGGTCGATGACGCCCTGAGCGACGAGATCGCCGTACTCAAGGGTCTGGGCGTTGTAGCCGTAGTTGTACTTGCTGTTCTCGAGGATCTTGCCGACGATGACGGAGCCATCCTCGCCCGCGTTCTGGAAGATCTGACGGGCCGGAGCCTGCAGAGCCTTGCGGACGATGTTGATGCCGACCTTCTGGTCCTCGTTGTCGACCTTGAGGTTCTCGAGCGCCTTGATGGAGCGCAGCAAAGCGACGCCGCCACCCGGAACGATGCCCTCTTCGACAGCTGCGCGGGTTGCGTGCAGCGCGTCGTCGACGCGGTCCTTGCGCTCCTTCACCTCGACCTCGGGGGCGCCGCCAACCTTCAGAACCGCAACGCCGCCTGCGAGCTTGGCGAGACGCTCCTGCAGCTTCTCACGGTCGTAGTCCGAGGAGGTCTCCTCGATCTGCGCCTTGATCTGCTTCACGCGGGCCTCGATGTCGTCCTTCTTGCCGGCGCCGTCGACAATGGTGGTGTTCTCCTTGTCGATGGTCACCTTTTTGGCGCGGCCGAGCATCTGCAGCGTGACGTTCTCGAGCTTGATGCCGAGGTCTTCGCTGACAACAGTGCCGCCGGTGAGAACGGCGATGTCCTCGAGCATGGCCTTGCGACGGTCGCCGAAGCCCGGAGCCTTGACGGCAGCGACCTTCAGGCCGCCGCGGAGCTTGTTGACGACGAGCGTGGCGAGGGCCTCGCCTTCGACGTCTTCAGCGATGATGAGCAGCGGCTTGCCCGACTGCACGACCGCCTCAAGAACCGGGAGGATCGCCTGCAGGCCAGAGAGCTTCTTCTCGTGAATGAGAATGTACGGGCTCTCGAGCTCAGCGACCATCTTCTCAGCGTTGGTGATGAAGTAGGGCGAGAGATAACCCCGGTCGAACTGCATGCCTTCGACGACATCGAGCTCGGTCTCGAGGCTCTTGGATTCCTCGACGGTGATGACGCCCTCGTTGCCAACCTTCTTCATGGCTTCGGCAAGCTTGGCGCCGACTTCGGTGTCGCCGTTTGCGGAAATCGTGCCGACCTGGGCGATCTCGTCGTTGGACTTGATCTTCTGAGCCTTGCCCTTCAGCTCTTCAACAATGGCAGCCACCGCGAGGTCGATGCCGCGCTTGAGGTCCATCGGGTTGGCGCCGGCAGCAACCGACTTGGCGCCTTCCTTGACGATCGCCTGGGCGAGAACGGTGGCGGTGGTGGTGCCGTCGCCGGCGAGGTCGTTGGTCTTGGAGGCGACCTCACGAACCATCTGGGCGCCCATGTTCTCGAACTTGTCCTCCAGCTCGATTTCCTTGGCGACCGTCACGCCGTCCTTGGTGATGCGCGGCGCGCCGAACGATTTCTCGATGACGACGTTACGACCCTTGGGGCCGAGCGTGACCTTGACGGCGTTGGCGAGGATGTCGACGCCGCGCAGCATCTTTTCGCGCGCGTCCTGTGAAAACTTCACGTCTTTGGCGGACATGTGGGGAAGCTCCTATCAGCTTTGAAAGTGTTGGTGAGGGGGCGATTAAGCGGCGGCCTTGACGCTGGCTTTGCCTTCGAGAACGCCGAAGATGTCGCTCTCCTTCATGATGACGAGATCCTCGCCATCGATCTTCACCTCGGTGCCGCTCCACTTGCCGAAGAGCACCCGGTCGCCGGGCTTCACGTCGAGGGGGTTGACCTTGCCAGCTTCGTCGCGGGCGCCTGGGCCGACGGCAACGACTTCGCCCTGGATGGGCTTTTCCTTGGCAGTGTCAGGAATGATGATGCCGCCCGCGGTCTTGGTATCTTCCTCAACGCGGCGAACGACGACGCGGTCATGAAGAGGACGGAACTTCATCGGATCAACCTCATGATATAGCTTCAATTTTTGATATGCCGCCCCGCGTTGGCGGGGTCAGGCAATGATGGGTGAGCGGGGCACAACCTTACCCGTCGAGCCGTTACCGCCCCGCGACGGCTATATGATCGTCGCTGTTAGCACTGTCAAGATTTGAGTGCCAAAAACTGTTGCAGCAGTAATTGCGCCCGCACTATCCGCGCGAGCGCATTAATTAAAGCTTAGCTTGGGTTAGCGCTGTTTAATCAAGCCGCCCGGCTGTGCCGGCCTTCTTCGACTTCCTCGACGATCTTGGCGACGAACGCGTCGATGTCGCTGGGATTGCGCGAGGTGATGATCCCCTCGGCGGTGACAACTTGCTTATCCACCCACTTTCCGCCGGCATTGATGAGGTCGGTGCGGATCGAGGGGTAGGAGGTCACTGCGCGTCCCTTCACGGCGCCCGCCTCGATCAGCAGCCAGGGCGCGTGGCAGATGGCGGCGACGACCTTTCCCGCGTCGACGAACGCCTTGATCAGAGCGACGGCCTTGTCGTTGATGCGCAGCTTGTCGGGGTTCATGACGCCGCCCGGCAGGACGAGCGCGTCATAATCGGCAACGACGACGTCGTCGAGCGTCAGGTCGACTTTCACGGAGCTTCCCCAATCCTGCGCGTCCCATCCCTTGATGGAGCCGGATTCGGGGGCTGCGATGGATACCTTCGCTCCCTTGGCCTTCAATTGTTCGAAGGGCTTCTCGAGTTCAGACTGCTCAAAGCCGTTGGTTGCGACAATCAGGATATGACTCTTGTTAATCGAGGGCATGGCGTTCTCCTATTTAGGACAACAACCATTCTGCGGCGGAGGCGTTCCGGAGAATTCCTTACGAGTCTGCAGGTAACAAAATAACAGGCCCGCTGACATTCGCCGGCGGGCCTTATTGCTGCATTTCAGTCGTTCACCAGGGCGGCCGAGACCGCCGGCGTTTAAATCGCGAAATCGGTGATCTTTGCGCCTTTGCTCAGTTTCGCGACAAGCCAGTTGGGCTTACGGCCGCGCCCCGTCCACGTCTCGGATTTGTTGTCGGGATTGACATACTTGGCGGCGCTGGACTTGCCGCGCCCGCGACCACCGAACAGTTCGGAAACAGAAAAGCCCCGCTTCTCAGCGAGAGCAGCCAGCGCGTGTTTTACTTCTGCGCGTTCACGATCGCGAGCAGCCGAGATAGCCTTCTGAACTTTGGCTTCGAGCTCGAGCAGATCCTTGAGCGACATTTTATCGACATTCGGGGTGGCCATCCGGCAGTCCTTCCTAAATCCCAACTCCAGGCAATTCGCCATTGCCACATCTAGAGCAGCTTCAATTACTTTTTGCCTTCATTTTGTCAAGCAGCGCCAAAAAACCATTTCAGGGAATGCATTGAGAACAAACCGCAACCAGCGCGGGTAAAGCGATTGCAACTCAAACCCTGAATTCCGCCGAACTGCCCATGCTTGATGCTGGGCGGCGACAAATGCGCAAATTGCGTTCAGCCTCCGTTCAGGTGGCTAACGATAGCTTTGCCTCAACCCTGAACTCCCATCTTCCCCGGAGTGATCCAAGAGGGCGCAGCGTTCAGGGTCGCTGCGCCCTCACCCCTTCCAAAATTCATAGCCACGTCAGGCTTGTTTCTGCGTTGGCGCTGGCGCATATGCCGGCGTGCGGAACCGGCGCGCGCGGGCTGCGTTGCCAATGCTCATGCGAGCCGATAGTTTCGCCGCAATTCAGACTACCACCCCGCATCGCTGTACCTGACCCCGGAGGCCGACATGACATTCAAGCTCCCGCCGCTCCCCTATGCCTACGATGCACTCGCTCCCTTCATGTCTGCCGAGACGTTGGAGTATCACCACGACAAGCATCATCAGGCCTACGTCGATATGGCCAATAAGCTGATCCCCGGCTCGAAGTACGAAGGCAAGAGCATCGAGGAGATCTGCAAGGAAGCCTATGCCGACAAGGCGCAGCCGGTGATCAACAACGTCGGCCAGGATTACAACCACAACCACTTCTGGCAGTGGATGAAGAAGGGCGGAGGCGGCAACAAGCTGCCGGGCACCGTCCAGAAACTCGTCGACGGGGCCGGTGGCTACGACAAAGTTCGCAACGACTTCATCGAGAACGGCAAGACGCAGTTCGGTTCCGGCTGGACGTGGCTGGCGGTGAAGGACGGCGCGCTGGTGCTGATGAAGACGCCGAACGGCGAGAACCCGCTGATGCACGGCGCTCAGCCTATTCTCGGCTGCGACGTCTGGGAGCACAGCTATTACATCGATTATCGCAACGCGCGTCCCAAGTATCTCGAAGCCTGGTTCGACAGCCTCGTGAACTGGGATCATGTCGAAGCGCTGGCTGCGAAGGCGGTCTAGACTTCGCGCTGCACGATCGAACGACTAAAAGAGGCGCTGCCCTAGGGCGGCGCCTTTTTTACGGGCTATTTGGATTGTGGCTTGAGAGATTCCAGGTAAGTCGTGATCGCCACGACTTCGTCGGGCTCGAACACGAACTCGGGCATATCGGGATGCCCCGAGACGAGCCCCTCGGCCAGCGCTTCGGCGAGATTGTCAGGTGGATAGCGCGTGACGACAACGCGGAACGGCGGCGCGTCCTTGTGCGTGCTGGCGTCGTCAGCGCCGATCGCATGGCAGCGGGCGCAATTGGCCTGGAGTAGCGCCTGGCCTTTCGCAATCAGCGGGTTGGTCTCAGCGGTCGCGGCTGTTGCGAGCGCCGTCATGGCGGCGGCGCTCAAAAGAATTCTGCCGATGGCCCCGCTGCTCAGAACCACGCCGGCTGCCACCAATGCAAAGCCGCGCGAACGAGCGTCGGCTGGAAAATGTATGCGATGAAGACCACTGCCACGACTGCCAGCAGCAACAGGAAGATCGTTCCCGTCAATGGCGTGCGGTAGCTCATGCCGGTGCCGGGGATGCCCAGCGTAACCATGCGCTTTCCGTCGGCGCCGACGTTGATCGTGGCACCTTTGCCGCCGAGGCTCGTGCTCACGCGCGACTTGCTCACGTTGACTTTGACGCCCCGCGCGACACCGATCTGCTTGCGGAAACGAAAGCCTGGAAGGAAGCCCATCGTCGATCCTCGTCCGTTTGAAGGTTCGAAAACCCATTGGCGACGCTATTCACGCCAAGTGGCGTCGAGTCGCCCCAATTTGCAAAGCTATTATCTGCGAACTCACATGAGAAGTGGCGGGTAAATTCAGGTCCGAATTGATGTTTTGGTGCCTCACCCGTCCTTGCGGCCGATCCCGAACCAGCCACCGAGCTTCTCTTTTACGTCGGTGAGTTTCTCGGACATGTTGCCCATCGCGGAATTCATCGCCTCAATGCGCTCGAAGGCGCCTTCGACGACCGTTTCCTCGCCGTATTTGCTGCGGTTTTCGCTGTCCGCCTCGATAAGAGCGCGGCGCTCCTCCCTGGTGAGCGGGCCGATGCGCGCCATCGGCGGACGGATGAGCGCCTTCTGCACCATCGACGGCTCGCCCTTGTTGCGAAGCGTGGAGACAAGCGCCTCGCCCACCTTCAGCTGCTGAATCGCCTGCTCGGTATTGAACTCGGGATTTTTGACAAACGTGTCGGCGGCGGCGCGGATCGCCTTTTGCTCTTTTGGCGTAAAAGCCCGCAGGGCGTGCTGGACGCGATTGCCGAGCTGGGCGGAGACGCGATCAGGCACGTCCGACGGGCTCTGGGTCACGTAGTAGACGCCGACGCCTTTGGAACGGATGAGGCGCGTCACGCGCTCGATCTGGTCGAGCATGGCCTTCGGCGCATCGTCGAACAGCAGATGGGCCTCATCGAACAGGAAGACGAGCTTGGGCTTATCGAGATCGCCGACCTCGGGGAGCTTGTCGAACAGCTCGTCCAGCATCCAGAGGAGCGCCGTCGCGTAGAGGCGCGGGTTGTCCATCAGCTTGTCGGCGGCAAGCACGTTGACGACACCGTAGCCATCCTTGACGCGCATGAAGTCGTTGATGTCGAGGGCCGTCTCGCCGAAGAACTTGTCGGCACCCTGCTCCTCCAGAACAAGAAGCCGGCGCTGCAGAACGCCCACCGTTTGGGGCGCGATATTGCCGTAGCGGCTGCGCAGCTCGGGCGCCCGGCGGCCCATCTCCTCGATGACGGCGCGCAGGTCCCGCAGCTTGCGGATGACCATCTTCGGGTCGCGCGTCGTCCGGCGGTCCTCGGCCCAGCGGAACGCAATGTTGAGGACGCCTTCCTGAGGCTCGGTGAGGTCCAACAGGCGCGACAACAGCAGCGGGCCCATCGACTGCACGGACGTGCGCACCGGATGGCCCTGCTCGGCGAAGATGTCCCAGAAAGCCACCGGAAATGCCGCGTTGAAATAGCCCGGCAGGCCAATTTCCTCGGCGCGCGCAACGAGCCCCGGTTTCTGCTCTCCCTTGGCGCCGATGCCCGAAAGGTCGCCCTTGATGTCGGCGGCGAACACGGGAACGCCGGCGGCCGAGAAACCTTCTGCCAGGACCTGCAGCGTGACAGTCTTACCGGTGCCGGTGGCGCCTGTTACCAGACCGTGGCGATTGGCTAGCTTCAGCTCGATGTATTCGACGCCCGCGTGGCTGCCGCCGATC
>JASBSU010000024.1 GCA_030148725.1 Hyphomicrobium sp. | reverse complement strand
CAAGAAGGAAGGCGCGAGCCCGGAAGTCGTGCAGAAATACTGCGTCTGCATGAACAACAAGATGGAAGACGGCGAGACCAAGTCCGTCACCGAGTGGGAGAAGACCCATCCAGACGAGATGAAGGCCTGTGACAAGGAAGCAGGCTGGAAATAGCCCGCCCGCGCAATCCGGTGGCTTGCGGCAGCCCGGCTCTTCCGCCGCAGGCAGCTGCAAGCCTTATCTGGCGCAGTTCGCGAGGCTCCGGGCGCCTGAACTGGTAGGGTCCGCAGAGCGGCGCTCTGGACGCGTTCGCACGCTGTGCCAAATCACCCGGCGCTTTAACCACCTCACATCTTGAACCGAGGGCCGGTTTGGTCTATTCGGCTGGCTCCTGATGCTGCCCCGGCAGCTCGCGCCGGTCCGACGGGCTCCGCCCACCCAGCGCTGGCTCTGAGGCTTTGATCGAGCAGCAGAAAGCCGCAATAGCTCAGTCGGTAGAGCACGTCATTCGTAATGACGGGGTCGGGGGTTCGAATCCCTCTTGCGGCACCATTCTGAACAGCCATAACACCTTGATATCCCACGCTTTGCTGCAGCGCGGGAGTAGCTAATAGTAGCTAGTAGGGCCAATTACGTCGACATTTACGTCGACAATTCAGTCCGTCCACCTTGCGCCAGGAGCGAAGGACGGACATGGCCGACAAACCCAAACCTGCCCAACCTATCAACCGCAACGGCATCTGGTACCTCGTGCGCCGGGTGCCGAAGCACCTCGCCAAGCTCGACGGCCGGGGCACTGTGACGTGGAGCACTGGCATCCCGGTCCGGGATGACCCGCGCGCCATCCGCGCTACGCTGCTGGTGCGTCAGCAGGACGAGAAGGTGCAGCAGCATTGGAAGAAGCTGCTCGCCGGTGTGGCGTTGCCGCTGCCGCATATCCATCGCGCTAATGTCGCGCGCGCTGCCGCCTTGCAGATCCCCTACGCCTCAAACCAGCAGCTCGCGACGTCGTCCAGTCTCGACGACATCTACCGGCGCTTTGCGCTTCTGCTCGCCGCCTGGGGTGAGAAAGCGTTTCTGGACGGAAACTATCCCGCGCCCATGCGCGCCGACATCGCCGCCACGCTCGGCGCGACGCAGGCGCCTGACGAGGAAGACACCGCGGCCGGCATCATGGCCTCGCGTATGCTCGACGAATACGCGGAAATCCGTTCCTCTGAGCTCGCCCGTAAATCACCCCGACAGCTGGCGAAGTGGCGGGTGCACCGGCAGAGCGCCCTCGACATTTTCATTATCGTCATCGGCGGCGACAAGCCGTTCAAGGAACTGACCCGGAAGGACGCCCAGGCATTTCGCAAGTACTGGCAGAAGCGCATCGATGACGGCGAGATCCGCATCAACTCTGCCAATCGCCAAATCCGCCACGTGTCCGGGCTTTACTCGATCGTGAAGGACTATCATCAGGTCGATGGCCCGCGCATCTTCGACCGCATCCGCATTCCGGGAGGAGAGGAGGGGAAGCGCATTCCGTTCGACCCTGCCTTCGTGCAGGTGCACTACCTGGCCGAAGGTCAGTTCGCCGACCTCAACGCGGAAGCCCGCCGAATCATCTTTCTCTGCATCGAAACGGGTCTGCGGCTGTCCGAAGCCTGCGCCCTAGATCGCTCGACGATCCACCTCGACGGGCCTGTGCCGTACGTCGACATTCAAGCAATCAATCGCACAACAAAAACGAAGCAGTCCATTCGCCAGATACCGCTGGTTGGTGTCGCACTACGCGCCATGCAGGCCCAGCCAGACGGATTTCCGCGCTATCGCGACAACGCCGATACCGCGTCCGCCCTCATCAATAAGGCATTGGACGTACGTAATCTTCGGCCAGGGGGCAGGGGACAGACTCTTTACTCGATGCGCCACACCATCATCGACCGACTGAAGGCGGTCGAGGCTCCAAAAGACATCCAGGAGGACATCCTCGGCCACAAGCATATGTACGGCAGCGGGACAACCCTCGAGCACAAGCACCGCTGGCTGCAAAAGATCGCCTTCACATCACCAATGGAGATCTGACCGCAAAACCACTCCATACCGATAGCGGGCTGGCTTCGCTTGTGCGTCGCGAAGCGAGGCTCTCCGCCGAGCGGCACTTCACTGGTTGCGCCTATTCATCACTTTCAGCGGCGCTTCCATAACTCGAGCTTGTGCTGAACGATAGCCTTGAGGGGCTTGTCGCTCGTGGTGAGGACCTGGGCGCGGCGGATGTCGAGACAGAACTCCTCCACTTCGGCATAGCTGACCTTGCCGAGCCGCTTGGCAATGGTGGCAGGTTTAGTGCCCAGGTCATCGCCGAATGCGGGGGCGAACGCCGAGATATAGGCGGCGATGTCAGCCTGCTTTGGAGCTGGGAGATCGACGTGGAGCTGAAAGCGCCGCCATGCGGCACGGTCCAGAAGTTCGGGATGGTTGGTGGCACCGACCAGGACGGTATGACTCGGCAGTTCGTCAATTTGCATCAGGAGCGAAGAGACGACGCGCTTGACCTCGCCTGTCTCATGGGTGTCGCCGCGCTCTTTGGCAATGGCGTCGAATTCATCAAAGAACAAGACGCAAGGCGTGGTGCGAGCATAGTCGAGGGTACGCCTCAGACGCGCTGCGGTTTCGCCAAGATAACTGCCGATGAGCAGCTCGTAGCGCACCACGAAAAAGCGGACGTTCAAGGCTTCCGCTATGGCTTCCGCCAACGAGGTCTTGCCGTTTCCCGGGGGGCCGATGAGCAGAAGGCGATTGCGAGGCTCGACGCCATGCGCATGCAGAACGTCGGCGCGAGATTGTTCTTCAATAAGCTCCTCAATCCTGGTGCGGGTGTCGGGAGCAAGAACGATGTCCGCGAGCTGTCGGCGGGGCGTGATCTCGGCCAGGTAGTCGCGGCCCTTGGGAACCGGCCCCGCAACGACGGTTGGATTTGAGGTGAGCGCGCGGGTCAGTCGGTCGGCAAGGGCGTGGTGCTGGCGCGACTTCTCCTCGGCGATGATCGCCTCGGTTGCCTTGCGCGCAAGGGCACGGTCGCCGGTGGCACCGGCTTCTACAAGTTTCACCAGAAGGTCGCTTCGTGCCATGCACCGTACTCGTTGATGGTTCGTGCGCGACTCTGTCATGTCGAAAGTTGCGGAACAAGTTCAGCAAGGTCGGGTGTCGGACAACGGCGGCAGCGAGCGCCAATACCCCATTGGCACCGCTCTCCGTGGTCCATCCGCGGACGCATGAACCGGTCACAACGTCGCTTTGCCGAGATAGCTGCCCTCACTCGAAAGTAGCACCGCAGTGACCCGTCTGCGCGTCCCAACGACGACGGCACTGCTTCGGCCGCCCCGCCCAGGACCGTCGCTGCTGTTGTCCGTCGCCGTAGAGACGTGCTAATGGCGCGTCTCCGCCGCCCGAGCGCCTTATGCCCGAACGCCCCAAGCCTCTGTCCATCCTCGTCATCGATGAGAACCGCCTGCGTGCCGCGGTCATCGAGGATGGGCTGCGCGATGCGGGCTACATTCATCTGACCGTGATCAACGACGTGGTCGGCATCGCGCGAAAGATCGCGGAAACAGCTCCGGATGTCATCGTGATCGACCTGGAGAATCCAAATCGCGACATGCTCGAAAGCATGTTCCAGCTCACGCGCGCTGTACAACGCCCCATCGCTATGTTTGTCGACCGCTCCGACCAGGCGTCAATTGAGGCGGCCGTCGAAGCCGGCGTATCCGCTTACGTGGTCGATGGGCTGAAGCGGGAGCGTGTGAAGCCGATCGTCGATATGGCGATCAGCCGCTTCAATGCCTTCGCTCGCATGGCGCGCGAACTGGAGGACGCGCGCTCACAACTCGAAAGCCGGAAGCTCATCGACCGGGCGAAGGGAATTTTGATGTCCACCCGGGGCCTCAGTGAAGCGGATGCCTACGCGCTGCTCCGCAAAACAGCAATGAATCAAAACCGCAAGATTTCCGAGATCGCCGAAAGCTTGATATTGGCCGCTGGCCTGCTGGCCCCGTCGGAGGACATATGAGCGATCACCGCGTTCACGAGATCGTCGCTGGCTTCATGCCGCTGCTCGACAGCGCAATCCTCGTGGCTGCAAAGGAAAAGGGATTTGCCGAGGCCGAGGGCATCGACCTGAGGCTTGTGCGCGAAAGCTCATGGGCCAGCATTCGAGACCGCATGGCCGTCGGGCACTTTCAGGTGGCTCACCAGCTGGCACCTATGCCTATCGCCGCGAATCTCGGATTGACACCGCTCGCTATTAAAACCATCGCACCAATTGCGCTCGGGCTCGGCGGAAACACAATCATTGTGTCCAACGCGCTATGGGCGCAAATGGCGGATAGCGGCGCCAGTGCCGATCTGGACCCCTCAGCCGCCGGGCGGGCCCTACAGCGCGTGGTCGCGCAAGGCACGCCGACTTTGAGATTTGGCGTCGTCCACCCCTTTTCCGGTCACAACTACGAGCTGCGCTATTGGCTTGCAGCCAGCGGAATCGATCCTGATCGCGATGTTGAAATCGTGATCTTGCCGCCGCCTCTAATGGCTGACGCGCTCGCTGCCGGCACGCTCGATGGCTACTGCGTCGGCGAGCCCTGGGGCACGGCTGCGACCGTTGCCGGAACCGGCCGCGTCGCTACCGTCAAAGCAGCGATTTGGCGCTCAAGCCCTGAAAAAGTGCTCGGCGTTGCGGCTGCGTGGGCAGAGCGCGAGCCGGACGCCCTCGCGGCGCTGTTGCGCGCGCTCAGCCGCGCCGCGCAGTGGTGCGGCGAGGAAGCCAACCATCGCGAGCTGGCAGAGATCCTCGCCGGACAATCCTACATCGCCCGACCTACCGACTGGCTCCTACACGGTCTTTCCGGTGCGCTCGACGTGGGAGGTGGTGACATACGTCGCGTGCAGGAGTTCTTCGAACCCTTCGCCAAGGCCGCGACGTTTCCGTGGAAGAGCCACGCGTTGTGGTTCTATTCGCAGATGGTGCGATGGGGACAGGTTGCGCACACTCCGGAGAACGCCGCCATCGCGCGCGAGACATATCGGCCAGACATCTACCGTAGCGCTCTAAACGGACTCGGCGTCGCATTGCCATCCGCCAACGCCAAGGTCGAGGGCGCACTGCTAACTTCGACACCTGTCGGCTCAGCCGGGGCTAGCCTCACGCTCGGCCCCGATGGCTTCTTCGACAGCGCGCTGTTCGATCCCGACCAGCTCGATGCCTACATCAAGGCGCAGCGCCGCTAAGAGAGCCGCAGCGATTGCGTTGCACAAACTTTGTGCCGCTGCGCATTGAAATTGGCTATTCTTTAGCCTTGCCGCACCGCACCAACGGGCGTAGCAAATCATGTAACACGTCGATCTAAGCTGATCACGGTGGCCGTTAGCGCCGTACTGACACAGCTGCAGATAGATCGGCTCGCACCCAACGACGGGTGCTCGTTAGGCAAAGCTGCCGTTCAAGCCATTGCGCACTAGCGCAGGGGCTTGGCCGGCAGCTTTTTTGTTTTTGGGCTTTGCGACCTCGGAGATAGCCGCATGCACGAGACTGGAGCTGGTGACCTGAAACCGTCGACCGAAGAGGGACGCGCCCTCTGGATTTCGACGATGGCATTCACCGTTTGCTTTGCCGTGTGGACAATCTTTTCCATCATTGGCGTGCGCATCAAGGACGAACTTGGCCTCAGCGAAACCGAATTTGGTCTTCTGATCGGTACGCCAATCCTGACAGGATCGCTTTCACGCATCTTCCTCGGCATCTGGACCGATCGCTACGGCGGCCGCCTGGTGTTCACGCTGCTGATGCTGGCTACGGGCGTCGCGACCGCACTGCTGGCCTTCGCGCACACCTATGAGCAAGTGCTGGCGGCGGCGCTCGGTGTCGGGCTCGCCGGCGGATCGTTTGCAGTCGGCGTCGCCTACGTCTCTCGCTTTTTTCCGCAGGGACGGCAGGGAACAGCTCTCGGCATCTTCGGCGTCGGCAACGTAGGAGCAGCGGTAACGAAGTTCGCGGCACCATTCGTGCTGCTCGCCTGGGGCTGGCAGGTCGTTGCACTGGCTTGGGCGGCCGTGCTCGTCGTTATGGCGGTCGTGTTCTACTTCGCGACAAACCACGACCCCGTGCTCGTCGAGCGTCGCAAGACGGGCGGCGCCGCCAAGCCCATGATGCTCGAACTTTCTGCACTCCGCGACTTACGCGTCTGGCGCTTTGCCTACTACTACTTCTTCGTCTTCGGCGCCTTCGTCGCTCTCGCGCTTTGGCTGCCGCGCTATCTTATCGGCGTCTAT